>JAIELF010000041.1 GCA_019753235.1 bacterium | reverse complement strand
ATACGATGCGCGTAGCACTCCGCAGTCTGCAACCTCGCTACCCCGACCGAATTCTCAGCGGCGCAAGCTACTGGGATCTATGCGAGAAAGAGTGGAGCCAACATGCTCTCGGACCACGCAAGGGAATGGGGCATGCCTGTGAGTTTGAGACGGCCATGATCATGCACCTTCGGCCGAAGCTCGTTCGGACTGACCGGATCCGCGATGACCATCGACCGTTGCCTGATTCTCTGCGGGGGTTAACTCTGGCTCGCGATTTTTCGCAGATGACCGAGCCCGGCGCGATTGGCTATCCGTCAAAGGCGTCGCCCGAATCAGGTCGGAAATTCTTGCAGATCGCCATCGATCGAACGCACGAGGTATGTCAGGGGCTTTTGACTTTCGACATTCCCGCCGGTCGCGTTCGAAGAACGCTCGATTAGCAAACGCTGCATTCCCGAATGCACGGCCACCTCTCGGATAAGCCATGATCGACGGCTTACGGAAGGGGCAACGGCGGATCGGTCGAGTTGCTCGGCGGCGCGGGTTCTGGCACTTCTGAAGAATTCGACTTGCTCTTCTCGGGAGTACCGTTGTCCGGGGCGGGTTCAACGATCGGCGGCACCGATTCATCTTCCGACGAACTGATCGGCGAGCTGCTGCCGATCTGATTGATGTTTGCTGGGTACAGCGGGCGATTGTCCGGCGGACAGCCTGGATCTGCGTGGACCTTACTTCCGGGATGAATGCTAAGCGGTATGCTTCCATCCAACCATTTGGCGCGGTCCCTCTTGAGCTTCGGATCTGAAAGCGAAATCCTTTGCTCGGCAAGGACAACATTGTCGTTGGCCAATGTTCGTCCGCGAGCGAATTCCCACTCTGCCAGTGCCTTGTTGTAATCAACAACAGCTTGGCTTTCTTCTCGCAGGGCATCGGCAAAACGAGATTGTGCTTGCAACAGTAAGTCGATCGTCGCGACACCTTCGCGATAGATATCTTCGCGAGCCTCAAGCTGATCGGCTGCCGCCTGTCGGCGATCTTTCTGAGCCTGAATGAGTTGGTAATTGCTGATAATTCGCTGGTACTGCAGAGCGAGAGCATGGATGGCCGTGTGTTCGAGATTCCGCAATTCCCCGCGTCGTTGACTTAGAACCAATTGCGAACGTCGAACCGCGGCATTAGCTGCTCGTTCGCCGACTTGACGCCGTGCTCGAAAGAAGAGCGTCCAAGATTCAAAGTCTGCATCGGTAAGCCGATCGATCGACTGATCCCATTGATTGTCCAGACCAACCAGCGACCAGCTTCCACCCACCGACAAGTCGGGCAACAAACCATTTCGTTGCCGCATCACTTCGAGCTCCGCCGCTCGGACTTGGAAGCGAGCCGCCTGAATATCGGGCTTGAACTGCATCGCTTCAGAGACGCCTAGTTGCCAATCGGGTTCATACCGAGCGAATGTCGGCTCGTCCTTCGGAATGATACGGTATTCATCATCAGGTGCGATCCCCATCAACTCACGCAGCTCCCGCTCGTTGTTGAGAAGATCGTTGAGCGACACCAGCCGTTGGGCCCGGAAGAGCTCGAGCTGTTCGCGTGCTTGAGCGACTTCCGCTGCCGTCCCCTTGCCGTAGATTTCTTTGTTCCGTTCAATCCGCCAAGTGGCGAGAGCCTGTTCCAACCCTGCTTCACGCGAGTAGAGCTCTTGGAACTTGAAGTAAAGATCCCAGTACGCCACTTCAACATCCCGAAGCATCTTCTGGACCTCATCTTCGAATGTCTTAATCGACTGCTCGTGGTTAGCCCGGGCGATGAGGACCGGAGCACGGTTGAATTCGACGCCTGCCCCTTGCAACAATGGCTGTTCCAGACGAACACCTGCGGTGGATCGCCAGTACGGGTTGATCGCGATGAACGAACCGGCCGGGTCCAACTTCTGATAGTCGATGTCGTAGAAGATTCGGGTCAATCCGCCGGTCGCGTGACGTTTGAAGATCGACATCAAGTTCTGACCAGGTAGCGTGGTCGCCAAATCGTTGGTCGCTCCGCCATCGGTCGTGGTCGAGCCGAATCCACCGGCCGAGGTTCCGAATGATTTGGTATTCACCGCGCGGGCGCTCGTGCCGAAGACCTGAATCGTGTTGGTCAGCGGGGTATCCGCGTATGCCCATTGGCTGCCGAGCTCGACGGTCGCATCAAACCGAGCCAACGACGTTTGAATCTGTGTTCCCGCCACACCTGGTTCGAAGCCGAGATACGCCACTCTCTTGTTGTTCTGAAGCGCGATCCTCTTGCAGTCTTCCAGAGAAAGTTCCCAGTCCTTCCTCTCGGCAGGGTCGGCCACCGTTCGAGGCTTGCCGTTGGCCGTCAGAAGGGAGATATCCTCTTCTCGAGGCGCATTGGTCTCTGGCGTGACCGCGTTGTAGTACGAATAGTCAAGCTGGGTCATGATGTACGGCTTGTGACAGCCGGTAAGCAACATCGGCATCCAAAGAAGTGCCGATGTCCATCGAACCCATTTTTGCTTGGCAATCATGAACCGCAATCTCCGCCGGTTCCGCCTTCGGGACCTTTGGAACTTCTCCCCGAGGCCGCCTGGTGCAAACTGCATCTCGTCGATGCAGGTACAAAGCAACCGCGCGGCGAGAAATCCCCCCGTCATTCATTCCATCGGCAAACTTGGATCATTCAGTCCGGCCGAATTTGACGAAGTTGAGGATTTCTCCGGTAATACTGGTCGTGCCGATTGTTCCGATCAAGTAAAAGGCGGCACTGAGGAAGACTGCGTAACATTGGACAGGTCAATCTGGTAAGAACCCTTAGACTGGGCAAACGAGAGAGGATCGACACGGCTTTGAGAGTCATGCACATCATCACTCGGCTCATCCTAGGAGGGGCGCAAGAGAACACGCTCTACAATTGCGAGGATCTGCTGGGGGAACATGCCGACGAGGTTCTGCTCGTGACGGGGCCAGCCGAGGGGCCCGAGGGGGATCTTTTCGAGCGGGCCCGCCGTCATCAGGTTCCGATCGAGATTGTTCCTGATCTTTGTCGAGCAATCGGACCCTTGGCCGACCTGCGGTCAGCTCGACGATTGACCGAGATCGTTCAGCGTTTTCAGCCCGACGTCGTTCATACGCACAGCTCGAAGGCAGGAATACTTGGCCGAGCGGTCGCATGGAACGAAAAAGTCCCTGCCGTCATCCACACGATTCATGGCCTGGCGTTTCATCCTTATGAACGTTGGTGGAAGAACGCGATCTACATTCGTGCGGAGCGCTGGGCGGCACGGCGATGCGACCGAATCATCTCTGTCGCTGATGCCATGACGAAGCAGGCCCTTGCCCAAAAGATCGGTCGTGCCGAGCAATACATCACCATTCACAGCGGCATGGAGGTCGAGCCTTTCCTCGCGTGCGATCAATTCCGAAAGACCACGCGTCAAAGGCTTGGTATTGCCGACAACGAAGTGGTGGTGATGAAAGTCGCTCGGCTATTCGAATGGAAGGGGCACGAAGATGTCATCCAGGCTGCTAAGCTATTGGCAAGCGATGCCCCCTCCATTCGATTTGTTTTCGTCGGAGGAGGAACCTGGCGCGATCGGCTCGAGCGACAGATTGCCCAGGCGGGATTGGCGAATCGATTCATTTTCACGGGCTTGGTTCCATCAGGCGAGATTCCGAGTCTTTTGTCGGCCAGCGACATCGTTGTCCATGCGAGTTATCGCGAAGGTCTCGCGCGAGTTCTGCCACAGTCACTCATCGCCGGCCGCCCGGTTATCTCCTACGACGTGGACGGTGCTCGCGAGGTGGTTCTGCCCGATCGAACCGGTTGCCTTCTCGCGCCACACGATATTGTTGGTCTCGCTCGGTCGATCGAGGAACTTGCACGCGATGCCCCGCGCCGAACCCGTTTCGGTCGAACAGGTCAGTCTCTATTCCAAGACTTGTTTCGGCACGAAGTCATGACACGAAAGATCCGAGAGGTTTACGCGGAGACTCTGGCTAGCAAATCCGAACGATCGCGATCTACTTCGAAGGAATGAGATCCTCATGAAAGACCCCACCTCGACCACGTTCCTCCATCAACATCTCGTCCAGTTCGTCGAGACCGACATGGCAGGCATCGTTCATTTCTCGAACTTCTTTCGTTTCATGGAAGAAGCGGAGGACGCGTTCCTTCGCCACGTAGGAGTTCCGTTGGTTGGGGACATCGAGGGAAAGCATGTTTCGTTGCCGAGACTCTCGGCCTCGTGCGATTACCGCCACCCCGCGCGGTACGGCGATCGCCTGCAAGTCGCGGTGCAGATCAAAGAACTCCGTGAGAAGACGATCCGCTACCGGTTCCGTTTCTCCACCGATCAACATCTGGTGGCGGAGGGGGAGATTCTGGCCATCTACTGCGAGTTTGCCGAGCGACTCCGCTCGATCCCGATCACGCCCGCGATGCGCGAAAAACTTCTTCCCCATCTGATGGACTCGACCACCGTCAACCCCACCCCATAAAGAGGGTCCTTGTGCCACGACCATGTCACCGGGAGGGTTAGGAGGGGGATTGGTCGACAAGATATCGAGCCAAGGCGTCGAATCAATTTGACTTTCGCCCATTGCCTGCCAGGGTTGGAGAGTGAATTTCTCTCCCTGATGACTCCGCGGCGACGGAGGAGGACCGGCATGAACGACACACTTCGCACCGACAGTTCCGGCCGGTCCCGGCCTGCTCGGCTTCTTCTGAAACCACGTGTTTCCAGCCCCGATCAAAAGCGTACGAGCGACCGAACCACGACGCACCGAACGGTCTTGGCCCGGGTGGAAGGCCAAGAGAAGCAAACCGAAGTTCCTCTATTGGACCTCTCGCCGACCGGCCTGAAAATCACCGCCGGCCAGGAACTCGACCAAGAGGCTGTCCTTATCGTTGAAGTTGCTCCGGGGCGGATCCTTCAAGCCGCGGTAAAATGGTGCAAAGCCGCCGATGACAATTTTCACATCGGTGCCGAGTGGACCGAACGAATCTCGATTGATGACGTCTGGAAGATTCGCTCGGATTACGAACGCTAACGAATCGATCGACGCCGTTCGCGCGTAAAAGTCATTCCTCTATTTGTCCCAGATATCCCCGTTTCTTCTTTTTCGCTGAATCATGGCATCCCCTTGATTGGCCATGCTTTTCTTCTTCATGAAACTTGAGTCTTTTCCCAAGCCCCATGTTCCCTGCGGATTTTGCCGATTCTTACCTTTGTTCGGAATCTATCGCGTCACCCCGTATCGGCAGGATACCCAGGTTTGCCCTTTCCCTGCCGATGACGCGAGATTCCGAGCCCAGGCAGGATCCTCTCGATGCTAAGTGGTGTTTGGGCAATCTCTGTAGTTTGTAGCTTCGGAGCCATGCCAGCAACCGAGGCAGAGAATGTTCCCCCCCGGGCGGCAGTGATGCCGATCGAGGTTCTGGATGGTCGTACTTCTTTGAGTCTCGAAGGTGGTCAGAACGGCAAAAGCTACTTGATGGTGATGGGATCGCTGGTACCTCGTGGGAAACCATCGCCGGTCTACCTCGATCGAGATTCCGAGTCCTTGTCATCGGCGAGTCGACCTCTTCCGATACTGTCCCCGGTCGAGCGGCCGGCCTGGTGGACTTGGCGAGTTGAGAACGATCGCCGACAGATGGATCGTGTTCGACAGACAAGCGATAGCGCTCCCCCCTACTCGGCCGCGCGATTCCCTCTTTCACGAACGTTTCATCTCTTCGTGGGTGAAGATGATCTTTACGACGCGAAGAAGTATGTCCCAGTCACGGCAACGCTTGCTCGCGCGGGTAAGTGGTGCTTGGTCTACACGGATGCTCAAGACAAAGTCTCGGCTGAGCTTCTTGATGAGGTGGTGCGGACATTCGACGAACGCGTTTATCCAGCTGCCCGTCAGCGATTTGGTCAGCATCGCGATGTCGACCGAAACGGAAAGTTCACGATCTTAGTCACGGGCTGGCTCGATCGGCTCTCAGGCGGCAAGGTCGCGCTGAGTGGCTTTGTCCGCGGAGCGGACTTCTATCGAGACGTCTCTCCGCCGTTCTCCAATCAATGCGACATGCTTTACCTAAATGCATCGCTGACCTCGGGTGAACATCTGCGGACCGTCTTGGCTCATGAGTACACGCACGCCGTCACGTTCTCGGAGCATACCTTCACGGAGTACCTTCCCGGTGCACACGGGCAAGACGAAGAGGCTTGGTTAAGCGAGGCGATCGCGCACCTGGCCGAGAATCTTCACGGTGACGGGTGGTCAAATCTCGACTATCGGGTGAGCACTTATCTTTCAGAGACGGGCTCTTATCGTTTGGTCGTGCCCGACTATTTTCAAGACGGGCTCTGGCGAAGTCACGGTTGCCGAGGTGCGACGTATTTGTTTCTTCGATACCTCGTCGATCGCTTTGGTCCCGATTTGTTGACAGAGTTATCGCGATCGAATCTCGAAGGCATCGCCAACATTGAAACGGCCACTCAAACGCCCTTTGCCGAGCTGTTTCGTGATTGGAGTATCTCTCTTGCCGCGGGAGGCGCGTGGGGTCATTCCGTGGTGGAGCATCCCTCGGCCGTCCCGCTGTTCGGCCGACTGGGGGAACGTCTCTTAGCAGGCGCACGCCCGACCGTCATGACCGAACGTTCGTTAAAGACGTCTCTTTCTCCCACCAGTTGGACAAGCGTGATCGTTCGTGTCGACGCGGGACAGAAAGAATCCCTGCGTATCCAAGCAGATCCTTCGGCCGACTTGCAGGTGACCCTCATGGAGATTCCCGCCGATCGAGTGGCGTCCCAGGTCCGAATCGTATCGGACGGTCTCGGTTCTTCGCGCGTTCGAATGGACCTTCAGTCGAGTCGTCCCGTCCGCTGGCAAAGCATTTCGTGGGAGCGGGCCAAGCTTCGGCAAGAGCGAGCCCGGGCCAACGAAAAACTCGCGAGAATCGTCGCCGCCCCCGAGGTTTTGGAAATCGACGAGCGCCATCCTCTCCGAGCGATCTCCGATCCCATCGACCTGACCGAATTCGAGGGGGACTCGGTTGTCTTCAAAATGATCGGGCTCGATGAAACAGGTCGCTACGTTTCCGCCTGGGCGACCTACATCCCGAGCGAATTGATCAATGCATCGGCCAAAGCGACAACCCGTCGAGAACCCACGCGGTAGTCGCCTCGGCAGTGCCGACCGCGAAGATACCTTCTTCGGGCAAGAACATTCTTCGCTTCAATCTCCATAAAACGTTGGGGAAAGGAGCATCGCCTTGAATGAGCCGGCCCCACCAGATCTTGTTGCTCAGCTGGCCGGCGATCTGGATCACGCTACGCAGCATATCCTCGGCCTGTTCGATGTTCCCGCTTACATCCGCCGAGCACTTCGGGTCGAAGAGGCCATTCGTTCCCTCGACGCGAAGGTCCTCGCTCAAAGGACCGACATGTTGATTCCCGTTCGTCATTCGCATGCTCGCTGGGAAGAGGTTTGTCGACGATATCCTCGTTGGGCGACTTGGCCGACAACAAGTGATCAACAAATCATCACCGAGCTACCCAATGCTTGGGCCAACATGCCTCCGATCCGTGTCATTCCGCTCCTCTGGCCCATCCGTCCCAAACGGCTATTCGCGGATCTGTCTCTTTCCATTCAACAGTTCAACCAGCGTTGGCATCAATGGATTCACGCGATCAATCTTGCTCGCACCAATGCATTGATCGACGACTACAATCGGCACTACTTGATTGAAAAGGAATGTGCGTTTCGCTCGACTCGGGCGGCCGGTCGTGGCTTTCTCCCGAAGGCTCCGATCGAGCGAGAACCGTTTCTCCTTCGATATCCCTTCCTCCGCGAGATTTCCTGCTGATATGCCTCGCTTCACCTCTCAGAGTTGGTTTCTCACCGGCCCGACGGCTTGCGGTAAGAGCTCGCTTGCTCTGGAACTGGCCGAGATGCTCGGGGCGGAGATCGTTTCGCTGGATTCCATGACGCTCTACCGTCAACTCGATATCGGCACCGCGAAACCAACCATTGCCGATCGAAGCCGAGTGCCTCATCATCTTGTCGACATACTCGACCCTTGGGAGACCAGTAGTCTAGATCACTACCTTCGTCAAGCAGATCACGCTTGTCAGGAAATTCTTGCGCGAGGGAATCGACCGTTGTTCGTGGGGGGGACCCCACTCTATTTAAAAGCATGCCTGCGCGGGATCTTCGATGGACCTCCCGCGTCGCCCGAACAGCGAGATCATCTCGAACGATGGGCCGCTGAGAATGGGGCCGCGTCCCTCCATGAACAACTCCAATCGATCGATCCGCGAGCGGCCAGTCGCATCTCACCTAGTGATGTTCGCCGAATTGTTCGGGCCCTCGAGGTTTTTCAATCGACTGGTAAACCAATCAGCGAATGGCAAAAGCAATTCGATCATCCTGCTTCGCCGCGACCGGCCGTGGCCTGTTTGCTTCCGGATCGTGCGTCGCGCCATGCCTCCATCGACAAGCGAGTGTTGAGCATGATCGATGCGGGCTGGATCGACGAGGTGAAGCGATTGCTTTTGCCGGGAGTTCCCCCGCTCAGCAAAACCGCTCGTCAAGCGGTGGGCTATCAGGAAATCATCGATCATCTCGAAGGGAAGCTGGACTTGGCCCGAGCCATCGAATTGATTCAAACTCGAACTCGACAATTCAGCAAACGGCAGATGACATGGTTCAGGCATCTGGAAGAAATTCGTTGGTTTGAGACTTCCGCCACGGGGCCGACCCCCTCGCTTCGAGACGAAATCGCTGGTTTTTTTCGGCATCACGATTCGATCGTTGCCGATCCTGCGCCAAAACCGACACAATGAAGAAGTGACGTATCCGCGGCAACCTCATTCCGCGATCGCACCCAGGGAGAATTCGCTTTGCTCGGCATGCTGCGAAAGAGACTGAATCCGTCGGTGTTGTTGCTGGCGCTGACCGGCATCACATTGAGTCATCATGATGTCCAGGCAGATGAGTCGGCCAAAGTCAGCTTCAAGCAAAAGATCGCTCCGATTCTGGTGGATCAATGCATCGGTTGCCACAACGAGAAGAAGAGCGAAGGAACCTACTCTATGGCCACCTTCGAGCAGCTTGTGAAGGGAAGTGATCGCGGGCCGGCCGTCGAGCCTAGTAAGCCCGAGGAGAGCATCCTTTCGAAAATGCTGCATGGGACCGAAGAGCCGACGATGCCTTTCGAGACCGATCCTCTCGTGGCTTCGGATATCGCGCTGATCGATCAATGGATTCGTGAAGGTGCACACTTCGATGGGAACGATCCCGCGGTGCCGATTCGGAATTTAGTGCTCGATGTCGCTCCTTCGAAGGCCGAATATCGTCAACCACCGCCGCTGGCGGCTTTGGCTTATCGGCCCGATGGGAAAGCCTTGGCTGCTTCGGGCTATCACGAAATCACCTTCTGGAATCCTGCTGATGGACAACTTCTCTCTCGACTTTCGACGCGTGTCGAAAGGATTCATTCGCTAGCGTGGACGCCGGACGGTGCCCGTCTTCTGTACGCGGGAGGAACGCCCGGTCGACTCGGCGAGGTTGTCCTCGTGAATGAAACCACTCGCGACGAGGCGAAGGTATTGTTCCAGTCCAATGACATGGTGTTGTCAGCGATCTTTCGTCCCAATGGCTCGCATGTCGCCGCCGGCGGAACGGACCGACTGTTTCGCATCTGGGAAACGGAGACCGGCAAGGAGATCTCCGCCATCGAGAACCATGCCGATTGGGTTTTAGGACTCGCCTATACGCCCGATGGAAACAAACTTCTCTCCGCAAGCAGAGATCGGTCTGTGAAGGTTTGGGACCAAGAACGACAAGAAGCATTGGTCACATTCTCGAAACATACTGACGCAGCCACCGGCGTTGCCTGTTCGCCGGATGGAACTCTCGCATGCTCGGTTGGTAACGATCGCATCATCAGAATCTGGAAGATTGATGGCTCGGCCGAGCAGGTGCGCGAGATCGGCGGCCATGCCGATGTCATCCATAAGGTTCTGTGGGCAAGGACAAAACCATTGTTGATCACCGCAGGGGGCGACAAGCGGATCATCGCTTGGAATCCTACCGATGGATCGGTGGTCCGAGAATTCGCCGGCTCGACCGACGTCGTTTACTCGTTGGCGTTGTCATCGGATGAGAGCAGGCTTGCCGCCGGCAGCTACGACGGACAGATCCGCATCTACAACGTCGATAGTGGTGAGCTCTTGATCAGCTTTCTCGCCGTTCCTTCTCCAGCAACCGCGGCGACGTCCACGTCGAACAAGCCGTGATCCCCCGGCCGATACGATCGATGATTCAGCAATTGGCCTCTCTTGCCTACCCACCGATGTGCGCGTGGAGCGGTTCGCCTGTCGCATCGGGAACCTTTGCCGACGACATTCGCGAGCAGCTTCTTCTCTCGGCCCAGGAGAATCTTTGTCTTCGCTGTGGTGGGAACATCGGCCCGCATTTAGTTCCTTCGATCAAGGGTTGCGATCAGTGTCGAGATGACCGTTTCTGGTTCGAAGGAGTCATTCGACTCGGACGGTATGATGGATTGTTGGCCGAGGGGATTCGTCGCATGAAGAGGCTTTCCGGTTATGGGTTGGCCCGAGCGCTCGCGGAACTCCTTTGGGAGATTCGCCATGAACAACTTCGATCAATCCCTGTTGCCGCGGTAGTCCCTGTCCCGCATCATCGCTGGACCGAGTGGCGTCGAGGTTACAATCCTTCGGAAGTCTTGGCTGAGGTTCTGGCGGAGGAGCTGAGCATTCCTCTCTGGCCCAGAGCGCTTCGGCGAACTCGATGGACACCCCCGCAACATCATCTGCGTGGAATGTCGCGACGAAGCAACGTGAAAGATGCCTTTCAGGCAAATCGCATGCGATCGATTGCCGGCAGTCATATTCTGCTGGTGGATGATGTCTTCACCAGCGGGTCAACCGCCAGTGAGTCTGCGAAAGCCCTTCGCCAGGCAGGCGCGGCAAAGGTCCATGTGGTGGTGCTGGCGCGCGGTGGACAGCGATGGGTCGAAGAGAAAATCGTGCCCAAGATCAATGCGAGGGAGGACTCATGAGCCAGCCGGTGCGGATCGCCACACGCGGAAGCAACCTCGCTCTTTGGCAAGCACGATATGTAAAAACGCAGATCGAACAGACATCGCCCGGGACTATCGTGGAACTGGTGACGGTGATCTCCACCGGCGATGCTGTGCGGGATAGGCCGCTCTACGAGCTCGGCGGCGTAGGTCTCTTCACCAAAGAGGTGCAAGATGCTCTTCTCGACGGTCGAGCCGATGTCGCGGTCCATAGCTTGAAGGATTTGCCTACGGTCAGCCATCCTGAGTTAAGGTTGGCTGCGGTACCTGAGCGTGGCCCCGTGGCCGATGTTTTCATCTCTCCCAAGCATCGAACGATCGCGCATCTTCCGCCAGGTGCGCGGATCGCGACCAGCAGTCTTCGACGTCGGGCGCAGCTTCTTCGGCATCGGCCCGATCTCTGTGTTGAAAGCATTCGCGGGAACGTCGAAACGAGGATCCGAAAGCTCCATGAAGAGGGGCTCGACGGGCTTATCCTCGCACAAGCGGGCGTTCATCGGCTTGGTCTGGATTCGGAAGTAACAGAGTACATTCCCCTCGATTACCTATTACCCGCCGTCGGCCAGGGAGCGCTCGGCATCGAGTGCCGGCAGCGTGACGACGCGGTCTATTCCATTCTCGAGCGATTGAATCACCCGGCAACCCGGTGTCAGGTTGAAGCAGAACGATCATTCCTTCGAACGATTCAAGGAGGATGTCAACTCCCCGTCGGGACGCTGACGTCGATGGAAGATGATCGATTGACTCTTCGCGCCGTGGTCCTTAGCCCCGATGGTGCCGAGCATGTGGACGGAACGGAATCGGGATCGGCCAGCGACGCTTTGATCATCGGCCAACAACTCGCGGAGAGGCTCCTCTCGGAAGGCGCGTCGAACCTGCTCGGCTCGACGATGTAGATTCCTGGTGACATGATAGTGTCACCGGTTCATCGTCTGCTTCGTTCAAGGGTTGAAAAACGACGAATAGCAAGCGGAACGATTCTTCCGCTTGCTGTTCGGGTGCGATCGACTTGTCGTCCGATTATCGACCGATGCCGTACTTCTCGTCGAACATGTAGAAGTCACGCGGGCTGCGAAGCGTGTGGTAAGGGGGATAGTATTGATGCCCCTCGAGGTACCGTACCGCGTCTTCTCGGTTCATGCCGGGAAGTGGGCTACCGGCACCTGCTCCGCCGCCGCCATGACCGCATCCCCCCTGCATCGAGCAATTGCCCGAACCCTTGCACATACCAAACATCCAGCAATTGCCACACCCAGGTCCCGGCGGACTTCCACAATGCCCGCAGCCGGTCAGGTTACTGCACGGGGGACACTGTTGTTGAGCCCGAGCGATGATGGTCTGGGCGCGTGCTTCGGCACGAGCCATTCGGCGTTCGTAATCCGCCTGACGAGTCTCGGCCGTGTGACAGAGGCGAAACCCGAACACTTTGCAAGTGTAAGGATTGCCGCCACCACCGAAATGGCCAAAGCCATGTTCGGGCTGACCGTAGGGACCTGTTCCGGGACGACCGAAGAAAGTTCGTGTCGTGGCTCCGCCATGATGGGGTTCAAAGAGATCTGCCGAGGCGGTCGCCGTCATGACCAACAGGACGCCCGGCACCAACCATGCCGATTTCTTCCAACTCTTCATGAGTCCTCCGACACTCGCCCGATCGCTTGGTTCCTCTTGGTAGATCGAGCGGGGACGAGGTCAGACTCCCATGAATTTCACTGGTCGCACTAACGATTCGTTCCTTTCGATCGGCAAACGAGCTTCGATCGACAAGGTCGGCAAGGTCATCCTAGATTCACAGATGCCCTTTTCCGCCTCCGATGGGCCGATCACACCCGGGCGATGTTCACCCAGGTATGCACATGCGGAAAGCCCCGGAAGTGCCAGACAAAGCCAGGGCCTTCCATTCGCCAAATGTCCCAGACACCATCCTTGCCGATGTCGCCGTTCTTGCCGTCTTGATCGAGCTGGTAGTACGCGAGATGAATCTTGTCGAGTCCGCCGTTGGCCTTCAAGACATCGAGCACCTCATCAACATCGTTCTTTCGGTAAGGAGAAAGGAGGTCGGCCATCACGCGATCGACTAGTTCTTTCTGGTCCGAAGAGAGTTGGCCGACCGCTAACCCGGCATAGCCGGTCGCTCGGTGGTCGATGGCGTCTTCGTTCGGCGACTTTTCGACCAATGCGATTTTGCGTTGATCAGGATTGAGGGCGGCAAAGACCTCGTTTGCGCGAACGGCCTGGTACCAGAAGACGTTTCCGCGATGGCTGGGGCCTTCGTTAAAGGACTCGGCTGCGTGGCCGTAGAACATCGGTCCGCCGAAACAGACCTTGTCGATGGAATTGCCATCAGCCCGCATCGTCATGTGCCGACCGGTCATGACAAACTCAAAGTTTTTATCGCCAGGCTCCCCGAAGAGAGCGATGTGATACTGATTGAGTCCGCCGCCATCCTTCTCCATCTGCACCTGGAACTTCTCATAACCATCTTCACTCGTGAGTCCCTTCAAGATGGACTCGATCATCTCTTGCTGCGGCTCGGCAAGGTCTTCGATCTTGGACGGAGTGATCGCCCAATTCGCAGAAACCTTTCGTTGCAGTTCATGTTCGAAAGGAAAGCAAAGAGCTTTCTTCTGGTCGGCCGAGAAGGAATCAAAAAGCTCCTTCACTTTAGTCTCGGCCGCGGAGGAAGAAGATTGGCCGGCAAAGAGTCGATTCGGAACGATGCCCGTCACCGCTAGCGCTGCCGTCGTGGACCTTAGGAACATTCGCCGCGAGATGGGCCGAGCAGCGATCGGCAAATCATGATTGCACGAAGGACCGCAGCCGGAGCCGAGCGAGTCGGCAGGTTGTTCGTTGGATCGCATCACTTTGTCCCTTTCCCCCGGGGCGAGTCGTTTTCTGGTTCCCCGATCACTCGTCGGCACCGAGAACCAGCATCGCCCACACAGGGTCGAACCGGTTCAGACGGACGCGACTCCTTCAGGCTAACCTAAAGAGTCGGCTCCTTCCAACAGCGAATATTGCGGGACGATTACCAACCTAACTCTTGTAAGACCTCTGCGACCTGGCGGTCGATCTGCTCACCGGGAGCCCGATCGATGGGAACGGTGGGGGGCGGCGAATCGGACGAGAGTGCCAAGCGATCAACATGCTCGGCCAATCGCTGAAGTTCGCCCGGAGACAATCGAGCAAATGCAAGTCGCCAATGAGGCAAGCCATGGCGAAAAGCCTCTTCGGATCCCTGGCTGATCTGTTCATGCAGAATAGGAAGAAGAGACGTGTCTTCGATCAATGCGTGACGTCGAACAGCAATCAAGCCGCGAACCCAGTCCCCTAACGCGGCCGGCGGCGAAGGGGGCTTGGCTCGGTCGGACATCGCGCGACGGAGATCCTCTTCTTCAACGCGGTCCCAACGCCGAAGAATGCCGAGCACGGCCCCTTCGAGAAGCGGCTGATCATTCAAGCGATCCACCAGCGTCACGAGTGACTCAACGAACAATGACGGATCGATGGAGTCTTCGCCCGGCGCGAGAGCTGCGTGCCGAAGCAGAATCAATGAATCGACGGCATCGTCGGCGGGCCCCTTGCCCAGCGGAGCTTGCGGATCGCAGGGGGGTAATCCAGGAAGCGTATCGAGCAACCAGATCGCCCGATGAAATGCGCGCCCGATCAAACCGGCAAGACCCGACACGCGGTCGGCCTCGAGAATCGTTCGGTAACGCTTGAGGTGAATTAATCCAGCCAGTCCACTGCAGGCGGCCGAGAAACTTGCTTCGCGCGTCAGAGCTTGATCGACCACCTCCCAAAGCGAATCTGTCCACTCTCCCAGGTTCATGACCAGGGCGCTGGTCAACTGTTCGACGGCGAAGCGGGCATCGGGATTGGCCTTTTCCGAGAACCGCTGAAGCAAGTGCTGGGTCGCTGCCTCGAGAATCGTTGCCCCCAAAGGGGACGCTTCCATGATGCTGGATTCGACCATCGGCTTCCAATGAAGTTGCCAGGTCTCTTGAGCGCGATCGACGTCGACATTCTGAACAAAGTCCGGCCCCTTGATCCGTCTGGCAAACGCGCTACCGAGTTCGACCAGGCGATGAAGAAACGCGCTTTTGTGACGATGACGCCCCTCTCGATAGATCGAAAGCGTGACTTCCTTCGGTTGAGCGAGTTCGCGGACGCCCTTGCTGCCAATGAATCCGAGTTCCTTCAACGAGCGATAAAAATCCTCGACGATGGGCGGCCGACCGGCACTCTCGGCAACTTGCCCGACTCGCGAACCGACGAGTTCCTTATTCAAAAGAGTCAGGAGTGGACCACCCTCTCCTTCTTGCGGCGACTTCAACCAAGCAGATCGGACCGAGTCGCGAACGTCATCCAGTGTGGGTCGTTCGTGCCCGCGCAGTCGACACAGGCCTTCAAGGTGACTAACCGCACTGATGAGGTGGGCGGTGCTGATCGATTCCTGCTGGCGACGAAACGCCGTCGCCAACCGAGCCAGATGCGATGTGACCGACTCGCGAATCGGCTGTTCGAACGATTTCCAAACGCGATGAAAGAACTCCGGCGCGGGCATCCCCGATTCGTAACCATTCCAGCGATCGAGTTGCTCGTACCCGTAGAGGGTGACGTAGATTCCGTGCTCTTTGGGAGGGCTGGGCAAAACTGTCTTCTTCGGATGAGCAAGCTGCTTCAATAGACCGGCTCGATGATACGCCCCGACGACGACCACCACCCGCCCGCCCCGTTCCTCGGCTTGGTGAATCGCGCCGGCCATCACCGCTTCTCGCCGATCGTTGTGCTCGTCGGATGGCGCCGATCCAGACGCATTCTCTCGGGCCAGAAGCCCATACGTCCCGACCTTGCTAAAGAAGTCGCTGGAGGGTTCCTGACAGGATGTCGACTCGAAGAGCGAATCCCAAAGTTCGTCAAAGCTCCGGGTTCGCGTTCTTTTGCAAAGTGCCGTGATGAAGCGATGATGGGATAGCTCTCGGTCAGCGTAGCCATTGATCTTCGGGGCTTGCGGACGAGCAGGCTCGGCCATGCCCCACGACGGAAGATCAATAAAAGAGGCCGCCGCCCCCACCTCTCGAGCCGTCCGAAGCGCGACATATTCCGGCGAGTATTCACAAAAGGGATAGAACAGCGATGCCGACAGGGACGGATCGTTTTTTACAGCGGATTTCGATGATCCGCTGCGCGTGTAGGCGAATATCGCGACCGGGGGAACCGTTTGCGGATCGAGAAGGACGTCGAGCAGATGATTCGCGTCGTCTGGCCCTTCAATCAAAACGTCGGTCGGCCGAACCTGTTGGATGACCTGTCGGACATGATAAGCGCATGCGGGACTGTGGTGGCGGATGGGAAGTATCAATGGCCAATCATCGAGCGTGATGCTATCCTGCAGCAGTGAACCGTCTCTCGTCAGTGGGCCCGATCCCGTCATGTGACTATTCTCGAACGGTGCCCGTTGTCGGGACAAGTTTTTTCGTCGAATCAACTTGCTCGAAGCTGGCTAAAGAATTTTTGAATCGATCCATTTTTCTCGAAACTTTGGAATCTCCTTCGGGTTAAAACATTGCCCGTCAGTCTGTTTACCATGAAGTCTGATCGCTGCCCGAGATCTACGCGGTTTGGGAACTTGATTGGGCTGAGTGCAAGGACGCCCCCGGCAACCACAGATCTTGAGCGAACAGCGAGGGCGTTTTGAGGGAAAACTACGCCGTCAGGCGAAAACTCATTTTTGTTCTGGGAAGCCAGCGAAGCGGTACGACCGCGATGCTCCAAACGCTGGGACAGGATGACTCTGTCCAGATCGAGAACGAACATCCCGATAACGAGCTCTACTTTGAATATCGGCTCCGGGCCGAGCCTACCATTCGTTCGCTTCTGTGGAGCTATCGTCGCCGAATCGTTCTCAAGCCAGTAGCAGACGTCGATTTTGAACCGGTTGCGGACATCGTCGGTGAGTTTGAAGAGTACGATCCACTGGCGGTTTGGCTTTACCGGGATCCCGTCAATGTCTGGTCGAGTGCGAAGTCCACTTTTGATCTTCCACCAAGCATGCTGGACGAATGGATCCAGAAATGGCGGGCTGGGAACGAGTCTTTGCTCGCCGCGATGGAAGGTCCGCTCCGCGACCGATTCCTCATCGTTCGGTACGAGGATCTGATCAGCCAGCGCGAGGTTTTTCGCGACGTCTGCCAATTCCTCGAAGTCGAAGACCGCAACAATCTCTTCTGGAGAGACGATCGGCGCACCGGTCGGCGGGGCCTGCTCACCGAGATCCAAAACGTGATTGGGCAGCGAACCAGCGACGTTACCGCTCGCCTGGACCAGGTTCGACACCGAGTCAGCGTCGCTCGAGAATCTGTCCCTCTCGTACCACCCCTGTTGCGCCCCACTTGGCATCGGGAAATCATCGGCGCACGCGTGGTTCCAGAAGTTTTTGCCCCGCGTGATGTGACGATCGACCTGCTGGAATCGAATGAGATCGAACTTTATCACCCTTTGGCATCAATGACCGGGGGGTGGACGTACGTCGTTTCCTTTTGGATTCGTGGAAAGATGAAGGGCGATCTCAGTGTCCAGATTAGCCGAAACAAGTCCCCTTGGGAGAACCTGGGTCACTCCAGTCACGTACTGATCGGCACCGAATGGTCCCACGTCGGATTTCTATTTCCAACGAACGAGGACATTGACTCGCCCCGGCTCCATTTGACAGCTTCTGCCGGCGTGGAACAGATCGAGATTTCGCGGGTCACGGCTGGGCCGCTTTTTTGTCGCCTGTTTGAGCTCCATTGTCACCGGGGTTCGAAGGCTCGGATCGAACGCTTGATCGATCATCCGGGCGGTATCGCCGTGGAAATGGAACCGAAACCCGATGCAAGACGGGACGATGTCCAACTGATCCTCACTCAAGGATGGTTCGAAGCGGGGACGACTTATCGCTGTTGGATCTGGTCTCGATCCCGTCAACCGGGCCGATTCGGCATCACTTTAGGCTTGCCAACGGACCCCTGGAATCAGATCTCGGAATACCGCGAAATCGATGTTGGCCCGGTCGAATCCCCCGTGATGCTGGAATTTGTGCCGACCCAGAGTGGAACAGCTCGACTCTACGTCGAAATTCCTAACGAATTGGGGCGGATCGAGCTTCTACACGTCTCGATTCGGCCAGCCAATATCTCGCTGGGAACGATTCGGACGAAAGAGGGGGCTGACTGCCGTCACGAGCCGGTGGAGGACGAAGCCGCCGTTCGCCTTCGTCCACAGGGTACGACGGAACGAAACAACAATGACGTCGAGTGGGAGTTACAGGTCGGACCAGGATTCCAAGGTGTTCGCTATGCTTTTTCCTTCCGCGCGAGAGCTGAAGAAAATCGACCCTTTGGCGTGGGCCTTTCGGACGGAGATGCACCCTGGACGCCGATCGATCTCTATTTCAATCACGTCGCGTCGATTCACTGGCAGAGCTACTACTTTGAAATTGTTCTCGATCGAGATTGGCCCTGTATTCGAGCCCTCTTTGATATTGGCACCAGCGCAATCCCCATCGAATTGGCTGATGTTCGATTTCGACCCGTGGCCGACCGACTCACTCCCCGCGAGATCGAACGGCTGAAAAAGGCCGCCGCCAGCCTCCTCACCCCATCCTAAGCGGGTTCAAAATCGCCCTCAGGCGACTCTCGAAGTCAATCGATAGCAACTCGAGTCAGGACGCGGGCGATTCGTCCTGACCGAGTAAAACTGGAACTGTTTGGCCGACATTCCACTAGACGCTTTTCAACGCCAAGTGAGGACAATAAATGCAATCATTTCCAGGAAACAGGGGATTTTATTAGTGTTCAAATGAATACATAGTGCTTTGGGAGCAACTTTTGAAGACACAGGTTTTGCGGGAAAAGTGAACTTCGGCACGGCCGAGATGACTCCATCATCCTGGGGTGGATCAACACGTTAAACGCTTGTCATCCGTGGAGACGAAATCCTCTTTCGTAAATCGGATAAGTGCATGAGACTTGTCGATCCGTTGAGGGATCGGGCCGAGTCGATGCCCGCGAGCAGTCCTGCGATTGGTCTCGTAAGGATGCCTTTGATCAGCGGCAAACAGGCCAACCGGAGCTGGCGTTCATCGGGGTAAGGCGAACCCGTCGTCCTTTGTGAACTTGGCCCAACCGACACGGATAGGAATGACGCGTCGCCGCACGCAACCCAGGAAGGGGCGAAGAAGTTGAAGGACGAGTCACCCACTTCCGCGGGCGATCATTCTAAGTCGTCGCCTCAAGGCGACCTGGAATCTCTTGCCCATCTCATTCATGAAGCGACCCATTATCTTCCCGCTCAGGGCCCGATCACGGTCTTTGTCCATCACAACACACTCCATTCGCTGGAGGAGCACTCCTTCGAGAAAGCCGTCGCCCACGGCGCGGAGATTTTTGGCAACCATCCCTACCTACCCGAAACTTCTTATTGGGAGATGCTCGCTCGAGGACGGATTCGCGAATCGGACATCGATGAAGTTCTGCGGAATGATCTCGGTCCGGCGGGAGAAGATCTCGTGGCAGGTCTTTCGCCGCGACGGGCGATTCGGATGGCCATGCTCGCCACCCCCCTTCGCGAAGCGCTCCCCAGTGAACTCCGTTGGTACGTGGCCGACACCGAAGCGCTGACGCACTTTGTCCCTGAAAGCACGTCTATCGTCAAAGAACGATCGATCGAAGCGACCCGCCGATGGGTGATGCGCGATCTACGGCGCGGCCCGGTAAAACTTTCGTCGGGCCCCAGCGATCCTCGGGCGGAGGCTCTTCTCGAATGGTTGTTTCAGCTCTTCCCCCAGAGTTCGATCGAACGCTGGGACGAAACAACTTGGGAAAAGTTTACGCTTCATCTTCTGTGGCAGGTATGCCATCAAGGAGCGCACGGCGTCGAGATCCCGTCGGCTTCGTTTCATTCGTACAGGCGCCATCGTGATCTGCTTCTTCAAGCGACCGGGCAAGACAGTGACCAACTCGTGAATGATGTTTTGATTCGCTTTTGTGCTGCTTTTTTGGATCAGGGCTTTGCTCCTTGGCCGATGGCGGATCGCCGAAAGGGTTTCATTGGTTGCTTCCAAGATCTCTTCCCATCGACCGTGAAGCCGCTCGAGCGTTGGCTGAAGCCGCTGGGCAAAGAACTCGATCGCTTAGGGCACGGCAAGCTTTCGCCCCTTGAATCGATTCGTGAGTCCCTCTACGTGCTCGGCGTGCCGGTACAGACCTGGGGCGATTTCGTTCGGCAATCGCTCCTCTCGCTGCGTGGCTGGGGCGGGATGATTTGGCAAATGGAAGTTCGCGGTGACC
Organism: bacterium; assembly: GCA_019753235.1. Taxonomy (GTDB): domain Bacteria; phylum Planctomycetota; class Planctomycetia; order Kolteriales; family Kolteriaceae; genus JAIELF01. The sequence goes on along the minus strand of JAIELF010000041.1, from coordinate 74,743 downwards.
GCGTTGCTCATCCGGTTCAAAAAGGAAGTCTGATCGAGTTCTTAGCCGTTCGACTTCTGCTCGATCGCTTGGCGGTCGCTTGGCTCTCCAAGGAGACTTTAGGATATACCGGCCCGCTCAGCGAACTTCGTCGAAGCTTGCGAAGCCTTTCTCCTCACAGCGACATGATCGGCCTGGAGCAACGTGGCTTCACGCTCTTTCAACTTGCTCAATTGCTTCCCGGTTGGACGCCGCCGGCCCTTTATAAAATGAGCAAAGGAGCTTGGTCTGATCTCATCAGCGAGATCGAAAGATTCTCGGGTTTAGAACGACGGCGCATCTATCAGCTTAGCTTCGAACGACGCTATCGTGTCTGGGCGCTCGATGCTCTATCGAACCATGGTCATCACAAACAGGCTCGCCCGCTTTGCCCGGCATTTCAGCTCATCACGTGTATCGATGATCGAGAGGAATCGCTTCGTCGGCATGTCGAAGAACTCTTGCCGGAAGTCGAGACTTTCGGTGCCGCCGGCTTTTTTTCGGTGCCAATGTATTATCGAGGATCGGCCGAGGCGAACTTCGTCCCTCTTTGTCCGATTGTGATCTTGCCACAACACTGGGTACAAGAAGTCGGTGCTGCTTCGGCCGAAGGTGAGAACCGCCGGCGCGAGCGAACGCGAAAGCTTCTTGGCACTGCCACGCAATCGGTCCATCTCGGGAGCAGATCCTTCACGGGCGGGGCATTGTTAGCGGCCGTGTTCGGCCCATTGGCTTCGATTCCTTTGACCGTCCGTATTCTCTTTCCACGTTTCACCTCGCAGGTTCGCAAATTCGCCAGCCAGTTTGTCAGGCCGATCCCCGACACCGAATTGACACTCGAACGTCGACGCGAACCCCCGGGTCCCGAAGAACAACACCTAGGCTTCACCGTTGACGAGATGGCCTCGTTCGTCGATCGACTTCTCGTGGACATAGGTCTCACCAACAATTTTGCTCGCGTCGTGGTGATCATGGGACACGGGTCATCCAGTCTCAATAACCCGCACGAGGCGGCCTATCATTGCGGCGCGTGCGGAGGGAATCGAGGGGGCCCCAACGCCCGCGCTTTTGCTCGCATGGCGAACGATCCCCGAGTTCGACACCAGCTTGATTCGAAGGGAGTGCATATCCCTGAGCAGACCGTTTTCGTCGGGGCCTATCACAACACCTGCGACGATTCGATCGTCTTTGAAGATCTGGATACTCTCCCTGATTCGCACAAAGCCGACTTCGAACGGGTGCAAGAGACCCTCGAACAGGCTCGCGAGATGAATGCCCACGAGCGAGCCCGCCGCTTCGAACTCGCTCCACTCGACTTGACGCCGACCGCGGCGCTGCATCACGTCGAAGCACGGGCCGAGGACTTGGCCCAGACGCGACCCGAGTACAACCACGCCACCAATGCGATGTGTGTCGTCGGTCGTCGGACCCGGACTCGGGGTTTGTTTCTCGACCGCCGATCGTTTCTGGTCTCTTATGATCCGACCCAGGAGGATGCCGACTCCTCGATCCTCAATCGGATTTTGTCGGCGGTCGGCCCCGTCTGTGCGGGCATCAACCTCGAGTACTACTTCAGTTGCGTTGACTCGGCCGGTTGGGGATGCGGAACAAAACTTCCCCACAATGTCACTTCACTTTTAGGCGTGATGGATGGAGCCGGCAGCGATTTGCGGCCAGGCCTCAGTCAACAAATGACCGAAATCCACGAACCGGTTCGAATCCTTTTTGTGATTGAGACGACACCCGAACGATTCAGCCGAATCCTGGACAATAACGCGACGCTCGCTCGATTGTTCAACAACGAATGGATACTGGCCGCCACTCTTCATCCAGATTCGCGGGACATCCACTTCTATCGCGACGGAAAGTACGAACCGTATACTCCCGAATCCACCGAACTTCCCGAGGTCGAGTCATCCATCGATTGGTATCGGGGTTGGCGCGGGCATCTTGGGTTTGCCTCGATACGCCGGGGTCTGCCTCGCAACAGCACGTTGGCCGTACCCTCGTCAGGAGCAAGAACCTGATGCCGAGCATCGAAAGTGTCTTGTCGATCCTGGGAGTGATGGTGATCGCTTCGCCGATCGCCCTGTTGGCGTTTTTGGGACTTTGCTCTCTATCGAATCGTCCATTGACCGAGGAAGCCACCGTCAAGTTCATTTCCTCGGCCGTTCTCACCGGGTTGGTGGCGTCTCTTTTGATTTTGGCGATCATGCTGTTATGGGGTACGCACTATGTCGCGATCGGCCTGGGTAACTGGGTCGTTATCCCCGAGGAGCATTTTCATTTTCAGATCAAGCTGGTCTTCGATCGGTTGAGCGTTCCCTTTGTGATACTTTCCTTTGTTTTGTGCGGCGTGATTGCGGCCTTCGGAAGTGTCTATTTGCACCGCGAAACTGGCTACAGTCGATTCTTTCTCCTCTACACAATTTTCCTTTTGGGGATGATCGTCACCTCGCTTGCCGGCACGATTGAAATGCTCTTTGCCGGTTGGGAACTGGTCGGCCTTTCCTCGGCGTTGCTCGTCGCGTTCTTTCATGAACGGATCAACCCAGTCCAAAACGGACTTCGCGTTTGGATCGTTTATCGAGCGGCCGACGCCGCGTTTCTGATCGCTGCTGTCTCGATGCATCATCTCACTGGCGAGGGTGATTTCTCGGGCTTGATCGGCACCGGCGCCTGGCCGGAAGGGACCGCCACACTCTCATCTCATCAAGCACTCTTTGTGGGATCGCTCCTCTTGATCGCCGCCGCGGGCAAGTCGGCTTTGATCCCCTTTTCTGGTTGGTTACCCAGGGCGATGGAAGGCCCCACTCCATCGAGTGCTGTCTTTTACGGCTCGCTTTCCGTCCATTTAGGAGCGTTCCTACTTTTGCGAGTGAGCCCGATTCTCGAGCGGTCAGACATTCTCGAATGGACAATCGTTCTTGTTGGAGGTTTGACGGCGATCTATGCCACTCTTTGTAGTCGGGTCCAAAGCGACATTAAGAGCGCACTGGCTTTCGCATCGCTTACTCAAGTCGGGATCATCGTGGCCGAGATCGGCCTAGGATGGCGATACCTCCCGTTGGCTCACATCATCGGCCATGCTTGTCTGCGAACGCTTCAGCTTCTTCGAGCTCCGTCGCTACTTCGCGACTACAACGCGATGGAGAACGCTCTCGGCGTGCGGCCGGTGCTTCGGGAGCGTCCGATGCACGAAAAGCCTGCCGTGCTGACGGACTGGCTGTATCGCCTTTCGTGGAACCGAGGTTACTTGGACGCGTTTTTGGACGACTACATCGCGCGCCCATTCGTTCGACTTTTCCAATGGTTTGATCGACTCGAAAGAGCCTGGACGTCGTTCCTCCTGAGCGACAAGAAACCGCTGCCCGGCGATCCGCCGCACTTGCCTGCGGGACCTGACATCGGAAAGACCAGCGAAACGGGCAACGTGTTGAAGGAGAATCGATGACCACGCTCCACTTCCCCTGGATCGAGCTGGCGATTCTCTTACCGCTTGTCGCCGCCCCTTTCATCGCGCGGACGCGCGATCCGGAAGCTGCCCGGCGGCAAACTTCAACGGTCGCTTTTTTAACGCTGTTGTTGGCGACCATGGTCTGGCTCGATTTCAGCACGCTAAACACATTTGAAGCTGATGACAATTGGAGTCCTGTCGCTCGGATCCTCGGCGACCATTTCCTTGCGGTCGATGAATTGAGCGCTCCGCTATTGCCTCTGACGGCCCTCCTTTACGCGCTCACGATCTTCGCGACACCACGAACCAAGATTGGCCGATTCTCTTTCGGCTGGTCGATCTTGGGAGAATCGATTCGCATGGCCGTCCTCTCGTGTAAAGATCCGTGGGGCATCATCGTGCTGATGGCGGCAGGAATGATTCCTCCTTTCATGGAGCTTCGCTCTCGCGGACGATCGACAAGGATCTTCACCATTCACATGGGTTCCTGCGTCGCTTTAATGGTGGTTGGTTGGCTTCTCGTCGAACGAAGCGACCCGCAGAATCCATCGATTCTCGGCGGGGGACTCTTAACCGCGGCCGTGCTGCTTCGCAGTGGCGTTGTTCCGCTCCATTGCTGGATGACCGATCTCTTCGAGAACGGAAGCTTTGGTAGTTCGCTCCTCTTTGTGACCCCGATGGTCGGAGCATATGCCGCCGTCCGCTTGGTGTTGCCCATCGCCCCCGCGTGGGCGTTGCACAGCATCGCGATACTATCGTTGTTGACGGCGGTTTATGCGGCAGGGATGGCGGTGGTGCAAACCGAAGCCCGGCGATTTTTCTGCTTTCTCTTCTTGTCGCATTCGTCGCTCATCTTCGTCGGACTGGAGACCGTAACTCCGATCGGCCTGACAGGGGCTCTGCAAGTTTGGTTGAGTGTGGGGCTAGCGCTGGGTGGATTTGGATTGACGCTCCGATCGATTGAAGCCCGAACCGGTCGGCTCTCGCTGGTGAAATACAACGGTTTGTTTGAGCACATTCCAACGCAGGCGGCCTTCTTTTTGTTGACCGGTCTGGCGAGTGTCGGTTTTCCTGGGACGATTGGTTTTGTCGCGTCCGAGTTATTGGTCGAGGGGGCGATCGGTGTCTATCCGTCGGTCGGCATGGCCGTCGTTTTGGCGGCAGCCCTCAACGGAATCGCGATTGTGAGAGCCTACTTCCATCTCTTCACAGGTACCCGGCACATGACCACGATTCCTTTGGTCGTGCGGTTTCGCGAGAAACTTGCGATCTTGACCCTGGCGGCATTGATCTTCGGCGGGGGACTCGTTCCTCAACCAGGCGTTGCGTCTCGCTATCATGCCGCAGCGGCGTTGATCAAAACCCGCCGAGTTCCGATGACCCATCCCCCGACCCACGAACATCAAACCCAAATCAACACACCTTCGACACACCATTTGACCGAAAGTCGGGTCGACCTTGCCAACGATTAAAAGCGTTCGATTCGTTTAAGTGGGAGGGGCGACGGCCGGCTCCGGAAGACGAATCTGTACCATCACCGCATCCTGCATCGCTCGGGCAGTCTCGTCATCAACATAGTCCGAGTGACAGGTTGCCTTGCTCGTTTCGTCGCTGACCATCACCTTCTTCGTCTTCGACGCGAGCTTGTGAATCTCGTCAGGAGAAAGAACCCCTCGCTTCTCGAGAATCTCCTTCTGTTCGCTGGAGAGCGCCGCGGAGACCTTCGCTTTCTCCCACTGATAATCGGCTTCTTTTCCAGAGGCGAAGTCCTGAATCTCCTTTGAAATCCGCACGCTGCACCAGTCGTGACCGCACATCGCGCAGAAGTCGGTATCGACGTCGAGATCTTCGTCGTGATACGCCCGAGCGGTGTCGGGATCGAAGCTGAGTTCGAAGTGCTTCTCCCAGTTGAGTGCCGCTCGAGCTTTGGTCAACTCATCATCGCGATCGCGGGTACCGGGAATGCCCAGGGCGACGTCGGCGGCATGAGCGGCAATCTTGTAGGCGATGCAACCCTGCTTCACGTCATCCTTCTTCGGCAACCCGAGATGTTCCTTCGGAGTAACGTAACAGAGCATGCTCGCGCCATGGTAAGCGGCCGAGGTCGCGCCGATGCAACTGGTGATATGGTCGTAGCCCGGGAAGATATCGGTAACCAGCGGGCCAAGAACATAAAAGGGAGCTCCGTGACAGAGACGGCGCTGCAACTTCATGTTGAACTCGATTTGATCGAAAGGAACGTGGCCAGGCCCTTCGACCATCACTTGAACCCCCTTTCGCCAAGCTCGCTCGGTCAATTCCCCCAGCGTGGCTAGCTCTGCTAGCTGAGCTTCATCGGTGGCATCCGCCAACCCCCCAGGACGAAGCCCGTCGCCGATCGAGAAGGTAACATCGAATTGACGCATGATGTCGCAGATATCTTCCCAGAGATCGTACATCGGATTCTGCTTGCCATGCACGATCATCCATTTAGCCAGCAGCGAGCCGCCTCGGCTCACGATGCCGATCACCCGTTTGGAAACCAAGGGCAAATGCTGCCGTAATAGGCCAGCGTGGATCGTGAAATAGTCTACCCCCTGCTCGGCTTGTAGACGGACTTGTCGAAGGATGTCCTCGTGCGTGAGCTGTTCGATCTTTCGCCCAATGATCATCGAGTAGATGGGAACGGTGCCGATCGGTACGGTGCTGTTTTGAATGATGGCAACGCGCGTCTGATCGAGGTTCCCACCAGTCGAGAGATCCATCACGGTGTCGGCGCCCCAGCGCTCAGCCCAGCGAAGTTTCTCCACTTCTAGATCCGTGCTCGAGGAGACCGGCGACGCCCCCATGTTCGCGTTCACTTTCGTCTTCGAAGCTCGGCCGATCGCCATCGGATCGAGACGACACCCCAGATGAACTTTGTTGGCCGGGATCACCATTCGGCCAGCAGCAACTTCGTCGCGCACTTGCTCAGCAGAGAGATGGGGCTCTCGCTCGGCCACACGTCGCATTTGCGGCGTGACAATCCCCAGTCGAGCAAACTCAAGCTGAGTCACTGGCTGAAATCCCTGGGGCGGGATCCACTTCCCATTCTCCGCAACTGTCCCGGCGGGCAAGTAATCCCAGGCGGTTTTCTCGGAAGCCATCGGCATGCCGGGCGTGTCGGGGGATGCAAACGTCAGGGCCCCTGCCGACCCGGGCGCAAATCGAGGCACCTGGGCGAAGCTCCCTGGGCTTGTTCCGACTTGTCGGCTCGACGGATTCAAGCCAAGCGGAGGAAGCGTCCAAGGTCGATTCGCGTCCATGTTACCCATGGGAGGTCATTTCCTTTCGATCGGTGTGTCATTTGGGTGGCGCGTTCCGCGCACTCCAGTTCTCATTGTAGGCGCCAGTGGCATCTCTTTCTTCGAGGGAAGAACAGATCATGGACTCGAACTTGAGGGCGACGCGACATCGAGTGGGGGATGCGATCGAGAGGGTCGGTCGTACCCAGAAATGAAAAAGGGCCCCTCCCGAAGGAGGAGCCCATCACCGATCCATTAGAAGTTGATCATTTGCCCTGGGCAGGCCAATGTTTGTCCACCTTCCGTGCCCAAAGCCTCTTGCCTTGGGTTAGACAAACCGAGCCAATCCCTATACCCCACGAAGAAATCTCCCCGCAGAGCGTGATCAACTTTGTCACTCGAACCTGCGGCGTCTTCCGCAATTGATTGCGCTTCGGTACTGCCATCCTGTTGGCACCCGTCTGAAGCACCATCTTTTTACGGTGGATTCACGGAACACCGCCACGTTGACGAAGTCCCGCGATCACCCGCACCCGCAAGAACCACCAGCAGACTCGCCTTGATCATTTCCAAAGAACGAACTCAAGACAGATTCGTTGGTGATGGTGAAACATCATGAATCGCGTTCCAAGTAATCCACCGAGATAGGAACCAAGACACGGCCGACCTATGTCGGTGGGCTTTGTCCTTTTCCCTATTTCGCGAGTCTGACTCTTAGACGACGAGATCCTTGAGCGCCTTCATCACGCGAGCGCGCACGACGTTCGTGGCCGGCTTAGCCTTGATCATGATCTTTTCGCCGTTCTTCGGATTGATCCCCTCGCGGGCCTTCGTGGCCGGCTTGCGGACCAAGCGAAGCTTGATCAGACCGGGGATCACAAACGTTCCCGGCCCCTTCTTGCCGAGCTGACCCTTGATATGGTCGGTCATGGCTTCGAACACCGCTTGGACCTGCTTCTTGGTCAGTCCAGTGGCGTCGGCAATGCCGGCGAGAACTTGTGACTTGGTGAGCGGCTTGACAGCTGTCGTTTTAGCCATGAGGCTCTCAAACTCCCTTATAAGTGATACACGAACAAACCCGCAGACAAGCAGGGGGGCCCGCCCCACCTGCCTTTCATCTTGCCAGACGCTTTGCCTCGGGCAGCCCGCGCCTGCGTGGTTGGGCGAAATAGTAGTGCTTTATTTCCAGGGATTCAATGGCCTCCGTCTCAAAAATCGTCAAGAAACTCAGGGAATTCTTTAGTTCGTTTGCCCACACCGGACGACTTTTGCGCCACGATCAACGAAGTCGACGAACGGCCCATCGGTGACATAGGCATGTCAATTTTGCCAAGCCGACCTTATCGCCACGTCGCGAAAGGAGAGTCTCCCTACGCTCGAAAAACCCAATATTACCTGAGAAAATGGGCTTTCTAGAGAATCGGCACGCTCGCCACCGATCCTTCTTGATCGTTATGGCCCCGCGGATGAGCATCGCCGAAATGCTCGTGTCTGTCCTTGAAAGTCTCTTGTTTAACCGCGATCAGAGTCTTCTGAATCGAAGAAGTTTTGCTGACAATCGAAGGAGAAAACAAAAAAAGTTTTCCACGATTTCGAGCGTTTTCCCCACATTCCGACCCTCTTGATTACGTCCCATTCTGTACCTGTGGTCGAGAAAGAGTCCTTCCATCCTGCGACCGATCGCCCCCCTCAAGCCATCAAGAACGGCTCTGAAACGCGCCGTCCCTTCTTTCTGCCGAGAACTCCGTGGAGCCAATCCAAGCTTCTCGCACGGTCGGCGAACGCCCTGTTGGGAGATTCGCGGGCCCTTGACGCCTTCCCCGTCTGTAGGAAGACTGGAGTTCGGCAAGAAGGACCGGCCGCTCGAGGGTCGATCCCTCAGAGGATGAGCCGATCTTCACTGGATCAAACGCTGTCGCTTGAAAAGGATGTTGAATCCCTATGCTCGCGCGACTTGTTGCTCGTCGCGATCTGGTGGCATTTGTCCGTCAGCCGGCCGGTCTTTGGGACCTCTGCCTGCTGGGGCTGTTGATCGCAGGTCTCGTCCAGACCGCGCGGATGAGCCCCTTTGCGATATCGCTCGTCGGCTTGGCTGTGGCTTGGCAATGGACCAGTCGACGCGCAGGGACAATCTTGCTCGACGGTGATCGAGTCGATCGGTCGGCCATCAACAATCTTCGCCGGGCCGCTGGACTGGCCCATTCGGTGGGCTGGATGATCGCGGCCATCGTGACGTATGGATGGTGGGCTTGTTCCTCGGCAGACAAACTTCAAGACCCGACAAGCCTGGTGATCGTGGCTTCTCTTCTAGGCGGAGCCCTCCTGATCGCGGTCCTTCAAAACTCCTGGCGGATCGTTTTTGCCGGGGTCGCGCTTTCGGTGATGAGCGTCGTCCTTATCTGGCAAGTCACGCAAAGTTGGAGCCATCCCGATCCTTGGCCCGCTAGCGGACTATCGACATTCGCTCGTCTACTCATCCTTTTTTGCACAGGTGCGACTCTCGACGCCTGGGCTCACCCCATCGGCACCGAGAAACATTGGCTCCGTCGATGCCTTCGAATTCTCCTTGTGGCGCCGCTGCTCGCGGGATTGATGGTGACGGTGGAGTTGGCACCCGCGTCACTCATCGAAGAGAGCCTCGCTCGGCGATCGTTTTGGCTTGCTGCTTGGGTGACGGGGTTGGTGATGCTGGTGATTCTTTATTCGAGCCGATGCGTTCGACGAACGCCGTTATTGACGGCCGTCCGGACGATCGCGTCTCGAACCCACCATCATCCTGGCCATCGCTTGGCGACGGTCGAGATACTGGCAGCTTGTCCCCCGCTGCTCCTGATCACCTCGGCCAGCACCGCGACTTGGCTGGCGGCGTTTGCTTCGTTTGTCCTCACTCGACTGGCGGCGGGGCTGGCTCGTCGAGGGCTTACCTCGAATGATCTCGGCCGACCAAGTTCGGAACCTGCCAGCAAAAAGGAACCGCCGATGATGAGTGTCTCGAATCCCATTCATGGATAAACTCATCGCTCGCTGATAGCCAGGAAAGCCATCGGACGATGATCGGCGCGAACAGGGATCGCTCGCATTTTTGTAGGCTCTTTCGGGATTTTCGTGGCAGCGACGGCCGAATCGTCCGGGGCCCGCCGGAAGAAGCCTCGGGCCCCCAGCGGTTGAGCCGCCCCAACGCCATGGTGCCGACAACCAGCCACGAAATTCCGGGAAGAACCATTTTGTAACGTCGATGACAAGATTTACTTGGCAGAGAGGTTCTGCACTTCCAACCAGATGAGAACGATCATGAGGACGATGCCTACCACTGCCCACGCATAGTCGGTGAAGGAGAGAGGATCGCTTTCGATGCGGAGCGTCGAACCAAAACTACGTGCGGCCATCGATCGGCGAAGGTTCTCTGCGCGATCGAGACTTCGAAGAAAGAGCATGCCCAGGATCATCGCCCACGCTTGATAGCTTTCGCGCGACCAGCGATGCTGATAACCGCGAGAAACCATCGCCAGCCGCATCTGTCGCAGTTCCGTCTGCATCAACCCCAAATAGCGAATGCTCAGCGTTGAGATCTGGACCAGCGGAGCCGGCATGCCGATCCCTTGCATCGCGCGAAGCAGTCCGCCGACACCGAGCGGTTCGACAAAGGCCATCACGAAACAAAAGATGGCGTTCGCACGAACGAAGATCTTTGCTGGTATCTCGACTTGATCAATGTCCCAAATGATTCGCCCCGTCTGCCAGGAGAGCGGCAGCAGCAGAAAGAAAACACCGAGCAGCAATTCTAGACGCCATAAGCGAGACCAAACCACGCCCCACCGGGTTCGACGAAACGACAACAGCACCAACCCCACCAGCCATCCCATCAAGAGCGCAGGCCAACTGCGCAGAAGAGCCAACGAAACACTTGCTGACATGGCTGTGACAAAGGCCAACCGAGGATCGAGCCAACCCTTTCTCATGGACGAACCCTCCGCCAAAGGGCCAGCAAGCCAAACAAGCCGAGGATGAGACCAACACCACCCGCCACATCGCGACCACGCACTTCGTGCTGGACACGATCAAGTTCCTCGCGCAGTCGCGTGTTCTCTTCTCGCAACCGATCGATCTCAGCCTGCTCGGCCAAAGAAGAATCGCGCGTAGGCGGGATAGGCATCTGTTCGATCCGAACGGTCGTCTCGGCTTCATGCAGGTCGACCGTTCTCACGCGGATAATCAGTGGATGATGTTTTGGGATCGGAAAACGGAATCGACCTTCCGCACCGGTCACGACTTCGCCCAGAATTTGTTGGTCGGCGCCAATCATCAGCACGCTCGCCCCGGCTACGCCCCCCGCGCCTTCGAAGTAGGCTCGGCCGACAACTTGTTCTCCCTCTACCGACGCCACCAAGCGAAGTTCGTGCGCCATGCCCGTCATCGCGAATAGCGAAATGATCCCGACGACGATACAAGCCAACCACCGGCAAGAGGTCATCATCAACTCTCCTCCAACGGCGTCATCGAGAGCGAGCGACCGATCGTTTCTGGACGGACGCGCGACAGGAAGAGCGTGGCTGACGCGGTCAACCAACCCTCCACCAACATGAGGGGGAGATTCGCCAGGAAATAGGCAGGCAAGTATCCGAGAAACGCCCGCTGACTCGCCAGATAAGCAGCGCTGATCAGAAGACAAGCAAACAGAACCGACCCGAAACCGAGCAAGAAACCACCGAGCCCGATGCATCGACTAAGGTTTGAACAGATCAGCGGGCGACACAGCCGGGCGAGTATCGGACCAGGAAGCGACATGGCCAGCGTGTTGACGCCAATCGTGGTCACGCCACCATGCCCAAGCAGAAACGCCTGAAAGAAGAGGACAACCCCCACTGCCAAAAATGTATCCCTTCCCAACATCAAACCGAGCAGGCCGAGCAGAACGAGATGAATTGATGTCCCAGGTATCGGCAACGGCAAATGCCAAAGGCTGATCGCAAAGAACGCCGATGAAACCAACGCAACGCGCGGAATCGATCGCTCATCGATTCGAAGCAACGAACGAGCAACCCCAACGAGGGCCCCCAACGCCCCGACGGCGAGTACGCTCCCGGTCAGTTGAGCATCTCCGACATGCACGGCTTCGATAAGCCCCTTTCGGCTAAGAGATTGATGAATCGGGGAACGAGAATCGAACTTGCTCTTCGATCAAAACCAACACTCATTGGTTTCTGTTGTATCGACAGCGATTCGACCCTGGGGCGCGATGCATCCATGAAAATCATCCCGGGATAGAACAGGGACGATCAAAACGATCTTCTTGGCTCCGTCTCGATTCTCATGCTGCCGGGCGATTCGCCCATCGGCATGCGTCCCAGGATCCGCCAAACGGTCTTTTGATGCATTCGGTACATGTAGGCCCCGAGGATGGCCGCCCCTAACCCTAACGCAAAATGAGCGATGCTGAAATGGAATCGAGGATGAAAGCCACGAAGGGTCTCCGTGGCCGCTATCCAAAACACCGCTAGCATCGTCACCTTGACAAGCATCGACCCTAGCGATTCGGGGATGCGGTTGCGCAAACCCGCCAGCACAAAACCAAGAACGACATGCGACGTGAGATGTTCGATGATCGCAAAGAGACCCGCCAGCGGTCTCGGCCCCGAAGCGACCTGCAAATCATCGAAACCCAAACGCCATCGCCAAGGTGGAGAGAGACCCTCCCACGGGAGAACCGCGTCCAGCAACAGATAGAGGAGCAGCAAGGGAATCATCCGCCGAAGCGTGGCGGTTTCAAATCGCCGACTGCTGCCGAAGGACCACGCGGGAGCGACCTGCATCAGATAAACCAGTACCAACGTCAGCAGCGTCGCCGCCACCACGCGAGACAAAGGCAGCTGCGGCTTACCGACCAGCGACGGTGCATTGGCTAGAAGGATCCAGATCCCCACGACCACCACAACGCCCGTGGGCCGAAGCGAACCGGGCAGCCCGAGTCGGTGATGACTGATCGAGCCGAGAAGAAGTCCCCCCATCAATCCCAGCGGAATCGTCAGCCAAACTCGATGCGGCGCCGTCGGTTCTAAAAGAGCATTCAACCAAAGGATCGGCACCAACAGATAAAACACCCCCGCCAAAGGTAACTCCAGCAAAAGCGTCTGGACTTGCCGATAGCGAAGGACATGCACCGTGGCACTGAAGCAAAGGATCCCAATAAGAGCGCCGAGCAAGTTCGTCGCCACATCGAGCGGGCTGGCGACCCGCGGCGGGATCATGGTTTGAATGAACTCGATCCCCAGTGTCAGAAATGCCGACCACATCAGCGACCGCCAGCTTCGGCTCGAACGGTCCAAACAGAGCCGATAAAAGAAACCGACCGGGATAAAGAGCAGCACATTGGCCACGAGGTCTAGAACGAGGTCGCGATTCCAGCGGGTCGGCCAAGTGAAACGATACATCGGGGGCCATTGAAGTTCGAAAGGGGCAAGCGTCACCAAAAGGATGACTGCCGTCATGTAGATCGCCAAGGCCGGCCCCAGCGACTCACGCACCTGCGTCGTCGCTCGCTCGCGAAACCAAGCATCCCCTCCCATGACATTGGTCGGCATCTGGACCAGCTCCTGGCACGGCGAGGGGAATCAACGACGATTCCCACGCGAACGTTGTATGGATGGCTGACCCTGCGCCCGTGGCCCCGCTCGAAGCGGAGGATCCGTTCCCCATGGAATCGAGGCGACTGGTTCGGTAACACTTCCCATGGAATAGGACGTTGTTGATCGCGCCGGCGAAGAACGAGGTCGGCAAACGATAGAGGAATGAGCATGCCCCGCACCTTGACCGGTAAGAGCATTCTGATTTTCGTGGGAGACGACTATGAGGATCTCGAACTCTGGTATCCCAAACTTCGGCTCATCGAAGCAGGTGCCCGCGTCGTCGTTGCCGGCCCCGAAGCCAATAAGAAGTATCTCGGCAAAAACGGATACCCCTGCGTTTCCGATGCGAACATCGACGCGATGAAGTCGGCCGATTTCGATGGTGTGATCCTCGCCGGCGGGTGGATGCCCGACAAGCTTCGGCGATCCGACAGCGTGAAACGTCTCACGAAAGAGTTTGCCGATAAGGGGAAGCTCGTGGCGGCGATCTGTCATGGCGGCTGGATGGCGATCTCCGCTGGAGTGTATCAGGGGGTCCGAGTCACCGGCTCGCCCGGCATCAAAGATGACTTGATCAACGCCGGCGCCCTGTGGTCCGACACGAGCGTCGTCGTCGATCGGCACTTCGTTTCGAGCCGAAAGCCAGACGACCTTCCGGACTTTATGGATGGAATCCTCACTTTTCTTTCAGGCCGGTGAAACGTTCCATTAATTGACGCAAGCCATTATCATTTTTCATTTTATATAAATCAAAAGAGACCATGAAATCGGCTGGCCCACGAGCATCGTCGCAAAATGACGATTTGTCATTTTTCGACGTATCGTTTAAAAAACAGCATGGCAACATCCGAGCGAAAAAAGCGGCAGATCAAGCAGCGAGAGGAGATGATCCTCGATATCGCGCGAAAAATGCTCGTCGAGCGAGGCTACCCAGGGATGTCGATGGATCGGCTTGCCGACGCCACCGAGTACTCAAAGGGGACCATCTATCAGCACTTCACGTGCAAAGAGGATTTGGTCCTGGCCCTTTCGATTCAAACGATGTCCAAGCGAGAGGAATTCTTTCGCCGGGCTTCCACTTTTCAGGGCCGAACAAGAGAGCGGATCGTGGCCGTCGGTGTGGCGGAGGATCTGTTCGTGCGGATTTATCCGTACCATTTTCGCAGCGAGCAGATCGTTCGCCTGACGTCGCTACGCGACAAGGTCACGCCGCTTCGGAATGAAACGCTTGATGCCTGCGAACGACGATGTTTATCGACGGTGGCCGAGATCGTTCGGACGGCGGTTGGACAAGGAGATGTTGTTCTCCGCGACGGGATGACTCCCGAGGATGTTTGTTTCGGCCTCTGGTGCATGACGATGGGCGCGCACACGCTAATGGCGTCGGAGATCCCACTTTCCGAACGTGGCGTGCGGGATGGATCGAAATCTCTTCGATTTGCCACGAAGTATTTTCTGGATGGGATGGAATGGACGCCCCTCATGAATGATGTTGATTTCGGCGCCACCGTCGTTCGGATTCGCGAGGAGATTTTCCCCGCGGAGACTCAGCAAGTCTTCGGTGGTCGTGTCGCTGAGAAGAGCCTCCCTTCTCTGCCGCGTCAAGTATCGAGTTCGTAACCCCACGTCTGGTAGATCGTTTCCCATTCTTGACGAATCGACTCTGCGGTCTCGGGGTCGAGCGGCGGATGCCTGTTTTTTTTGTACCGGACAGACTCGCTGACCAATCTCTGAATCACCAGTCGAACTTCGTCGAAATGGGGCAGATCAAGCCTTGCGTAAACATCCGCAAGCGTCTCGATCGGACGAGTTTCGAGGTCCTTAAAGCCGATCTCGATCAGTCGGCCCGACGGAATGAGTGATCGTTCGCGCAGGTAAGCGTCGTAAAGCCGACGATACCTCGCGATCACGCGGCGGGAGATCGTGCTCGAATCGCTTGTCTGCAACCTGAGTCCATCGATTCCCTCGCGCAGGAGTTTGACCGTCGAGAGATAAACATCCTTCGGATGACGGTGAATATGAACGAATCTTGCCTCGGGAAAAAGATCCAGCAGATGTCCAACGCGGGCAGTGTGGGGCGGCGACTTCAGGAGTATCGGCTTGTCATGTTTGAGCGCGAGCTTACCAACAAGCGTTCGAAAGGCCTCTTTCCAACGGGCAAGATCGTGGGGATCATCCAGCGTCAATTGACTCTCATGGACCTGATCATGGGATGGAAATGACCACCCTAGATACGGAGAGACTCGGCTCAGTATCGCGAGCGCGAACTCATCTTCGAACGGTTCGTCGACGCCCAATCGAACCCGGTCCACGCCACGATCGCGGGGCAGGAAGGGGGCCATAAAGAAACTCATCGGCCCGCCGGTCAGGATGCTGTGCGGAAAGAGAACCTCGGCCATCGTGGGGGAATGAAAACGACGATCGAGGGATAAGAGTTGATGCAGATACGTCGTGCCGCTTCTCCAATGTCCCAAAACAAAGAGAGGTGATTGGGCCGAGACCGCTTCCCAGCGTGCGCGAAATCTTGCCTCTTCCCAACGCCGGGCCACCGATTGCCCACTGGCGCATGCGGTTACGAAGGCGGCCCTCGGCCAATACCGAAAGCTAATTCGAAATTGATGCTCGGCCAGAAGCGAACACCAGTCTCCCAGCGTCATTCCAGCCCAGCTTGAAAAGAAGTGCCTATAGAGAAGGTCTTTCATCTGCACCTCGGCCTCGCCGAGACGAGAGAGACATAAAGAAAACCTTCGTTCCACAGGGGCGGCTTCGATGGGCTGAGGATCTTGTGGATGACGCGAGGCGACCGTTCATGATAAAGTAACGTCAGGATTCGACGTTTCGCCTTGCTCGGAAGAATGCCATGCCGCCCGATGTGGACTATCTGCTCGTCGGTGGTGGACTGCAAAATGGATTGATCGCGCTCGCCTTGTTGAATCGAAATCCCGACGTTCGAATTCTGCTGGTGGAAAAAGAATCTCGATTGGCCGGCGATCATACGTGGTCGTTCCACCAAACCGATGTTCCCTCGGCAGCACGTCCTTGGTTCGATCCCTTGATCAGCGCTCGTTGGGACAAGGTGGTGGTGCGGTTTCCCCATCATTTCCGAACGTACTCCAGCGGGTACGCTTCCATCTTATCGAGTTCCTTTGACGAGGTCGTCTCCAAGACGATCGATCGATCTTCCCAGAGTCAATTGAAGCGGTCATGCGAAGTCAAAGAAGTCTTTCCGCATGGCGTTCGCTTGGCCAGCGGAGAGACGATCTCGGCATCGCTGGTGGTCGATTCACGCGGGCCGATCGCACAGCACCGAGGTACAGGCTACCAGAAGTTCATTGGATGGGACGTCGAACTCGCCGAAGGTCTTCTTCCAACAAGCCCCACGATCATGGACGCCACCGTTGCGCAGCGCGACGGTTACCGATTCCTCTACATACTTCCCTTCACGAGGACACGGGGCTTGATCGAGGATACCGTTTTTTCCGATTCGCCTCACCTGAGTCGTACCGACATGCGGCAATCTATCATGAACGTGCTCCATGATCACGGCTACCAAGTGCGTCGGCTGTTGCGAGAAGAATCAGGTGTGTTGCCCATGCCCTGGGTTTTGCCTCGATCGAAAGATCCCGTTTATCAGCCCGGCTTATTGCGGGGAGGGTATTGCGGAGGTTGGTTTCATCCCGCGACAGGCTATTCGTTGCCGATCGCTTGCCGACTGGCACAGGCGATCGCTGATGCTCATGATCGCGAGCCGATCGACCAAGTGATGGCTCGACTCATGAAAGAGCATGCCTCTCAGAGTCGATTCGCGCGTCTTCTCAATCGTCTTCTGTTTTCGGGCTTCGCTCCCGAAGAACGATACCACGTTTTCGAGCGGTTTTACCGGATGCCGCTGGATCTGATCGAGCGGTTTTATCGGCTAGAACTGACGAAGGGAGACCAACAGTCGCTCGTGTGTGGTCGGCCGCCGCGAGGCTTTTCTTTTCGTACGTTCCTGCGGAACCATTTCGTCCGAAACATCCTTCCTTCGAGCCCCAAGCCAGCGTCGTTTCTACCATCCCAGGATAGTGCTTAGTCGCGAGGGTCTTGGGAGCCCGAGGATTTTCAAACGCGCCATCTCTGGACTCTCAGGATCTTGTGTTTCGATCGCGGCGCGATCCACAAGTTTGTTGTTCACGGCGGGCTCGTGAGCGAGTTTAGTAACGGACAGTGAGAGGAATGGATCGGTTGATCAAGGATAAACGCGTTGCCGTCATCGGGAGTGGATTTGGTGGCTTGGCCGCCGCCATTCGTTTGCAAGCGGCCGGCATCGAGACCGTGATATTCGAAGCTCGCGATCTGCCCGGCGGCAGAGCGTACGTCTATCGAGATCAAGGATTCACTTTTGATGCCGGCCCCACCGTCATCACGGCGCCGACCTGTCTTGAAGAACTCTTCGAAGTCGCCGGCAAACCGATGGCGGACTATGTAACGCTGTTGCCGGTCTCTCCCTTCTATCGACTGGTCTGGGAGGATGGTTACCGCTTCGACTACATCGGGGATGGGGACCGGCTGGTGGATCAGATTCGCGAGCGGTCGCCGGGCGATGTGGCCGGCTATTTGCGATTCGTCGACTATGCGAAGAAAGTCTTCGATAAGGGCTACACTGAACTGGGCGCGGTCCCTTTTCTTCGATTCTGGGACATGATCAAGGTCGCGCCCGACCTGGCTCGGCTGCGTGCCGATCGGAGCGTTTATCAGACGGTCGCTGGGTTCATCAAGGATGAGCACCTCCGCGAAGCCTTTAGTTTTCATTCTCTTTTGGTCGGCGGAAATCCATTCGAAACGAGTGCGATCTACACGCTGATTCACTACCTCGAACGCCAATGGGGTGTCTTCTTCCCGAAAGGTGGAACCGGCGCTTTGGTGCAGGGATTGGTGAAACTCTTTACCGATCTCGGCGGCGAGATTCGCCTTCGTTCGCCGGTCGAACAAATCACAATCGAAGGGAAGAACGGCTCGGTTCGACATCGGATTCTCTCGGGCCAAGAAACAGATAGCTTCGACGCGGTCGTCTCGAATGCCGATCTCCATCACACCTATGCGACGCTTTACAGAGACCATCCTCGTGGCCAGCAGATGGGTCGGCGACTCGAACGGATGAGTTGGTCGATGTCGCTGTTCGTGGCCTATTTCGGGACCGATCGCCGATATGATGACCTGGCCCATCACACCATCCTTTTCGGACCGCGCTACAAGGGTTTACTCCGAGAAATCTTTCATGGCGGGGATCTACCTGAAGACTTCAGTCTGTACTTACATGCCCCAACGGTGACGGATCCATCGATGGCCCCGCCGGGCTGCGAGGCGTTTTACGTTCTGAGCCCTGTGCCGCACTTGGGCAAGGCGAAGATCGATTGGACCTCAGCGGCACAGCCGTACGCCGACCGCATCTATCAATCTCTTGAACGTCATTTGCCCCATTTGCGACAACATATTGTCACACAAAGGCTCTTTACGCCGCTCGATTTTCGGAAGCAGTTGCGAGCGCACCATGGCTCGGCATTCAGTGTCGCGCCGCTTTTGCGTCAGAGTGCGTGGTTTCGGCCCCATAATCGCGATCCGGTGATTCCGGGGCTTTACATTGTCGGGGCCGGCACGCATCCTGGAGCGGGAGTGCCCGGTGTCGTGAGCTCGGCCAAAGCGACGGCCAGCGTTGTGCTGGAGGATTTTGGATGACGCTTGCCGTCAACGAACACGAGCTCCGCTCGCGGACCATCGACGATACTCGTCACTGCGAAGAGATCATCGCTCGACACTCGAAGAGTTTCGCGCTTGCGTCTCGGCTGTTAACGAAAGAAGTGCGGTCGGCCGCCGTCGCGACATATGCCTGGTGCCGACGTGCCGACGATGCGGTCGATCATGCCACCGATCGTGCTCAGGCCGAGGATCGTTTGGCTCGCCTTCGCCATGAGCTCGATGATCTCGACGCGGGCCGTGAGTCAAGTGATCCGGTGTTACGGGCGATCGGTGTGGTGATGCGAGAAAGGGGATTGCCTTCTTGCTATCTTCGAGAATTGCTGGCCGGCATGGAGATGGATGTTCAATCGACCCGATATGAAACGCTTGCCGACCTGATGCTTTACTGTCACCGCGTTGCCGGCGTGGTGGGGTTGATGATGTGCCATGTGCTAGGAGTTTCGTCGGACGACGCTTTGCCTCATGCAGCCCGTCTGGGAATCGCGATGCAATTGACCAACATTTGTCGAGATGTGGACGAGGATTGGCGGCGGGGTCGATGTTATCTGCCGGCCTCCATGCTTTCGAGTCGAGCCCGAACAATTCTCCAGGGGCCGGCGCTCCCGACCGTTCCTCAAGACATTCGCCTCGATTTGGCTGAGCCTGTCCGAACGCTTCTTGCAGAGGCGGATCGGCATTACCGCGCCGGCGATGCGGGGCTTTGTTATCTGGATCGAGTTTCCGGCTGGGCGATTCAGACGGCAAGGCTCGCCTATTCCGGCATTGGGGATGTTCTAGCGCGGCGAGGTTATGATGTCGGCCAAGGACGAGCGGTTGTTTCGGGCACCCGCAAACGTTGGCTGGCCATGAGCGCGTTATGGTCAAGCATACAACGAACGCACCCGTCGTCTCGAATGCTCCACGTTCCGACGAGGATCCTAGAATACAGGCTCTGGAACGATTGAATCGGCTACTGTTGGTCGGCGACAAAAGGAGATCCGATCGATGTTGCCCGCCTGGTTTGTCTTTATCGCTTGGAGCGCCGGGGCCTTTATGGGCATGGAACTCCTTTCGTATCTGCTTCATCGCTGGGTATTTCACGGAATTCTTTGGAAGATACATATCACGCACCACACGAGAAGGACCGGCCTGCTCGAAGCCAATGACCTTTTCTCTTTCTTCTTCACGGGTCTGGCGATCCTTCTTCTCGTGGTCGGTCTTTCGGATCCGCTGGGGAACCCGGCATTCGCGATCGGTACCGGCATGACGATTTACGGCATGCTTTACTTCGTCGTGCATGACTTGATGACACATCGACGTTTCTTTCCGATGTCGCCTGCGATGCGTTGGATGGCGATGGTTCGGCGAGCCCATTTGGCTCATCATCAATCGATCGAGAAGAAGGGACGAGAGCCTTTCGGCTTGTTCCTGTTCCCCTACGAAGAATTCCGCGAGCCTCGTTCCAAACGTGGTCGCCCCCATGGGCCAGGAGACGAACAGTGAAGTCGATCTGGATCACACTAGGTACCATCTTTGCGGGCTTAGCCGTGGTCGCGGGGGCGTTCGCGGCCCACATGCTCGAGCGAGCTTGGGGGGACGATCCTCGCCGACTCGAATGGGTCGAGACAGCCTCCAAGTATCAGATGTACCATTCGCTGGCCTTGGTGGCGGTCGGCATTCTCTCGTGGCAGTCACGAAGTTGGGCCGCCCGCGTCGCGGGAATCTCCTTCATGGTGGGAATCGTCCTGTTCTCGGGGAGCCTGTATCTTCTCGCGTGGACCAAGATGAAATGGCTGGGGGCGATCACACCGATCGGGGGCGTTTCATTTCTGGTTGGTTGGCTCTTCCTGGCCATCGCGGGTCTGTCGGCTCCGCGCGGGCTGAGCCCACCCAGCAATGACACCCAAGCGTAGGAGTCGGCAGCGAATGATCGGCTGGTGGATCGCAGGCGGAGTCGTCTTGCTGATCGCGCCTTTTGCCTACGTCGCTCTCCGGCGGATGTTTCGCGACATCACCACCGAGCGAGCCCTCGAACTTTTTCACTTACAGCGAGAGATGCTTGAGGCCAAGTTTCTCGAACTGGGCCGATCGCTTGACCATCCCAAGGGATTGGTTTGGGCCGACGGCGATTTCGAGGGCGAGGCCCGTTTCGCTCGCCACCGACGAACGGGTGAGTTAGTCGCCTTCGTCGACGCGACGATCTATTTTGCACTCCCCGAATCAGCCCCCAGCGACCCGCAACAACCGGTCGGCTCCCGACGACAATCGACCGCGATTTTCCTCTATAAACACGGCCATTGGGGGACATTGGGAAGATCCCTCTTTGACATGACGCCGGAAGAGGCTCTCGAACAATACCGTGCCGACTACGAACCGATCTTGGCCACCGAACAGCATGTGTAGCCTTGTCATCTTCATCCATCGCTCATGATTTCTTTGGGTTACTTTGTTCTCGGCTTCGGTAAAAAAGCCGGACACGAATCTCCCATCGGTCCGTCGAGAGAAGCTTCATGGATTCTGCCACCTCCGCCGACGCCGCCCTGCGTCCGTCGCTTATTCCTCGGTCGGTCGGTTCGAGCGTCTGGCCTGCGATCATGGTGACGCTTCTTTTCGCGGGCTATGCCGGGCTCTACTTTTGCCGATCGAATCTTGCGTTGGCCAAAGAACCGATTGCGAAGGAGTTCGCTTCTGTCGGCATCACGACCGATTCGATGACACGGGTCGGCTCGATCGGTGTGATGGTTTACGCGGTTGGGAAGGTCATCAATGGTGCGGTCGGGGACTTTCTCGGCGGGCGAGTGATCTTCCTGACGAGTCTCACTGGTTCGATCATTTGCACGCTGCTTTTCTTAATGGCGCCAGAGATGACGGAGGGATGGGAATCGCAAGGATTGTTGCCTTTATTCATCCTCTTCTTTTCGATGAACCGCTTCGTGCAGTCGGCCGGCTGGGGCGGCTTGGTGAAGATCTCCACCCAATGGTTCGGCTACCAGTCTTACGGGCGAGTCATGTCGGTGCTGTGCATGAGTTACCTCTTCGGCGATTTTCTCGCTCGGCAAGTTCTCTCCCGAACTCTCGGTGAAGGAGGAGGTTGGCGGTTGATGTTCGGCGTTGCTGCCGGGACGCTGACGGTCATCACCGTGCTCAACTTTCTGCTCCTCAAATCCAAACCAACAGACGTAGGACTCCCCTTGGCCGACGTTTGCCCGAAGAATCTATTCGGTAAAAAAGGAGACGAGGATCGACCCGAGAATCTCCTGGACCTGCTTCGCCCCTATCTGTCAAGTGTCGCCTTTTGGTTGATCCTCTTCCTCTCGGCCACGCTGACATGCCTGCGAGAGAGCATGAACTTTTTTAACAACGATTATCTCCAAGTCGCCAGTCAGATCTCGCCACAGAAAGCGGCCGAGTACAGTTCGTTCTTTCCACTCTTTGGAGCACTCGCGGTGTTTCTTTCCGGATTCATGACCGATCGTTTCGCGGCGGGCAAGCGCGGTTGGTTAATGGCGGTATCGCTAGCGATGCTGGTACCCGTTCTAGCCACGATGGCATTTGTCCCGTCCATTCAGGGAACCCTTTGGCCGGTCATCTTAACATGTGTGGTAGGGTTTCTGGCGATGGCCCCGTACGCGTTCCTGAGCGGGGCTATTTCAATGGACCTAGGTGGCAAACGAGGGAGCGCGACCGCGGCCGGCACCATCGACGCTGTCGGTTACGCTCTCGGAGCAGTGGTAGGTCTGGAATCGCAAAAGTACCTCGTTCGGTCCAAGGACATGGCCGGCTGGCAGCCTTTTTTCAAGGTCATGATGGTCCTGATGGTTCTGTCGGCCTTCGCCTGTTTAGCGTATTGGTTTGTTCATGAACGGGACCGATCGACCCCATCGCCCGGTCCGGATGCCAACAGAGCGTCTTGACCCAACCGATTTGCTATGTTAGCGATACGTTTGGAAGCGAACGGTCGGTCCTACCCAGACTACCTGGTCATCCTCTATTTCGAGGGTTGGTTCGATGTTAAGTATGTTGACATCCGCCTTGTTGATGGTGGTAATCGGTGCCGATGGTCCTTTTAACTTCAATACCGTCGAGCCCAACCCTACCGACGGCGATCAACGGGTTCCCGACATCTGGACTCTTTCACTGAACTATCGAAGCCCCCGATTCATCATGGTCGAAATCCCAGGCAAAGGCCGACGATTGGTGTGGTACATGCGCTACTACATCATCAATAACTCGGGCAAACCCCGGCAAGTGATCCCAAAGTTCACGCTCGTCACCGACAAGGGAGATGTTTTCGAAGACATCATCCTGCCCAGTGCTCAAAAAGCGGTGGTGATGCGCGAGGACCCGACTCGCCCGCTCCACAACTCCGTCACCATCGCCAAGGATAACGTCCCGGTCACGCCGACCGAAGGACACCCCCTCGAGGTTCACGGCATCGCTTTTTGGGAAGGAGGGGAGAAATTGATGAACGCCAAGTCGTTCGAGATTTTCGTCACCGGCCTATCCAACGGGTATGTGAAGGTGGAAGGGGACGGCAAAACCGCGACCGAACCCGAAATGCTTCGCAAGACACTTCGGCTTCCCTTCACCAAACCGGGGGACATCTTCAACCCCGACGCCAAGGAGATCAGGATCAGCGGAAGTCCCTCTTGGATATACCGTTAGAACATCAAATCGGATACGATTCGTGACATCTCGCTGGCCGACTTGGGGCTTCTTCTGTAAAAAAACTCGCTCGGGATAGGTAAGAGAAGGTTCAGCCCCTCAAAAAGTGGGGCGACCCAAAACATGGGGCATCGTCATGGCTCATAAAAAGGGACAAGGCTCGTCGCGAAACGGTCGCGATTCCAATGCACAGAGCCGAGGCGTCAAGTTGTATGCCGGCGAATTTGCACATGCCGGCTCTATCATCATCCGCCAATGCGGAACCAAGTGGCACGCGGGCAAGAACGTCGGCGTCGGCAGAGACTACACGCTATTCGCGCTCAAGCATGGTTTCATTCGATTTGATCAGACGGGCCGACGCGTCAACGTCGATCCTCTCACGGCCGAGCAACTCAAAGAGCTTGAAGAGGTCGCCGCTCAGTAACCGTCGATCGATCGGCCAAGGGAACCACGTTGCGGGGGTGCTCTTGGCCGATTTTGTTTTCTTGCCCACCTTTTCATCGGTGAGCCAACCGTGGGTTCACCTATCGCGTGGCCTCGCGTGCGTAGAATAACCATTTGGACCCAGAGGCATCAGAAGAATCGGCCTGGCATAGCGCTCAAAAGTTTGGACGGAGATCCTTAGCGTGTTTGTCGATCGAGCAGAGATCTTCGTGAGAGGCGGCGATGGCGGGAACGGCTGCATGAGTTTCCGTCGTGAAAAGTTCGTCCCCAAAGGAGGCCCTGACGGAGGGGACGGAGGGGCCGGTGGAAGCGTGATCATTCGTGCGGTCGCGAATGCCAATAGCCTTGCGGGACTCTCCTTTCGTCGTCACTGGGAAGCACCTCGCGGCGAAGGGGGACAAGGGAAACTCTGCACCGGGAAGTCCGGCGATGACTTGCTCATTGAAGTCCCTCTCGGCACCATCATCAAGGATCGCGAACGACAGTTCGTCATCAAAGATCTCTCCGCAACCGGCGAAGAGGTTGTGATCGCTCGGGGCGGCAAGGGAGGTCGAGGGAACTCTCATTTCGCTACGTCGACGCATCAAGCACCTCGCGAGTTTGAAGAAGGCCAACCCGGCGAGCAACGATGGATCGTCCTCGAGTTGAAAGTCATCGCCGACGTCGGCTTAGTCGGCTTGCCGAACGCGGGCAAATCGACCCTACTGAGCCGAATCACTCACGCGACGCCAGAAATCGCTGACTATCCTTTCACCACGAAGTATCCCAATCTGGGCATCTGTTTTATGGACAGCGAACGAACGTGTGTGGTGGCGGATATCCCGGGGCTCATTGAAGGGGCTCACGAGGGGATTGGCCTGGGGCATGAATTCCTTCGCCATGTCGAGAGAACGAAGATTCTCGTTCATCTCATCGATGCTCATCCCATTGATGAATCGTCGCCGCTCGATAACTACCGCACGATCCGAAACGAACTCGAACAGTACAGCGTCGAGCTTCCGAAGAAGCCGGAGATTATTGTTCTTTCGAAGGCGGATGTCGGTGATTCAACCGCGGTCAAAAAAGAGCTTGAATCGGCTCTCGGAAAAGAAGTACTCGTGATCTCGGCGGTTTCTGGAACGGGAATGAAACCGTTCCTCTTTCGGCTGGCTAAAGAGATCGACGACGTTCAGCGGGCTCTCCCGGATCAAGTTCCGAAGGTCCTCCCGCCGCACCGCCGAGAGGAGAATCTCACTTAACGCGAAGAAGCTTCTTCATTCGCTCGTGGATCACGTGCCAATCGGCGCTCGGAGCATCCGTCTGCGTGAGATCGATCGGCAAGGGTGCCGGCCGGCCGGCCTCGCTGATCTGCACAAACGCCATCAACCCTTCCATCCACGGGCCCGCGCCAGGTTGGATCGGCGACCCCAACAGACCAATCACCACGTACGCTCGCCGAGCATGGAGCAGCGTGGCACGAATCTCGACCACGCTGCCGACCGGAACCGGTTCATTGCATTCGACATTCAGAACGCGACGAAGGACAATGTTCGCATTGGGACCGATGGTCCGGTGGGCGGCCGCGTAGGCCGCTTCGAGACTCATCCGCAACAGCGAGCCAGCGTACAACGTCCCATGATGGTTTGTGTCGACGGGTAAAATGAGACGATGTGTGAGCGTCTCTCGCCGTTTCTCTTTACGACTGGCCATTTCGTCCGGCATCTTTGGGTGAAGGATCAGGGGACTGCCCTTTCCAGACCTTAGCACGCCAATGAACAAGGGAACAGCCGCCGGCGACCAAACGATCGAATTCGATCTATCCCGGCAGGTTCTCGCTCCTTCGTTGGCCGCAAATTGACGTCATAAATCCATCGGTTCCAAAAACGTTTTGAACAAGACGACCCGTTTTGTTTGGAGCGATCACCCGCTCCGGGGAACGGCTTCTCTTGTGCCGATCACCCATTCTCCTTACGCCACTACCCTGCGAAAATCGTGGCTCGTGGGCGAAACTCGGTATGGCTGGTGACCAGAACGCCCTGTGCCAGACGACACGTTCGGTCGGCCCGTTGGGCCAAACTGACATCGTGCGTCACCAATACCAGCGTCAGCCGAGCCTCTTCACGGAGCTCGCTGAGTAATCCGAAAATGCTTTGCCCCGTCTCGGCATCCAGGTTGCCCGTCGGCTCGTCGGCCAGCAGTATCTCCGGCTCCGAAAGAAGCGCGCGGGCAATCGCGGTCCGCTGCATCTCCCCTCCCGACAATTCCGCAGGCCGATGCGTGAGTCGGTGGCTTAGGCCGACGCGGTCGAGCAACTCTGTCGCCCGTTGGACGAGCTTCTTTTTCTGTCGCCAGTAGCTCATCGGACCCAGCTCGATCATCCGGGGGACAAGGACGTTCTCCAGCGTGTTGAGTTCCGGCAACAGGTGGTAGAACTGAAACACAAAGCCGCAACTCTTGTTTCGAAATCGCTCGCGGGCCGACGTCGATTGATTATCCAACCGCTCGCCGCGCCAATGAACTTCTCCTTGATCGGGCCGATCCAGCGTCCCCAAGATGTGAAGCAACGTTGTCTTGCCCGATCCAGAAGATCCAACGATGGCTAAGAACTCCCCCCTCGCAACTTGCAGATCGACCCCGCGCAGCACGGGAACTTCACTCCCTTTGTGAAAGCTCTTATGGATGCCGTCGGCCCGGAGAATCGTCTCGCTGGTCGGCCAAGGATTACTCATAACGAAGGGTCTCCACAGGCTGCAATCGAGCAGCTCGCCGAGCGGGATAGACCGCGGCAGCGATCGCGATGAACAACGATCCTGCCACCACCATCACCACCATGGACGGTTCGAGCAGAATCGGAATCTCGTCGAAGTAGTAGATATCTCGAGGAAAAATCTCGAAGCCAGTCAACTCCGTGAGAGTCTCTTCAATCGCGTTGAGCTTGTACGTTAAGATGATGCCGATTACCGCCCCCGCCCCTGCTCCAATGATTCCCAGGGCCGATCCATAGACCAGGAAAAGATTGGTAATGCCCGTCGACGATGCCCCGAGCGCCTTTAGCAAGCCGATATCGCGAGTCTTTTCGATGACCATCATGGCAAACGTCGACAGGATGCCGAACCCTGCCACGGCAATGATAAAAAATAACGTCAGGTTAATGAGAAATGCTTCCACCTTAACCGCATAGATCAGTGGGCCCTGTTTCTCTTCCCAGGTACTCACCACGAAAACCATCTGAGGCAAGACCTTTCGCAGGGTCTCGACAACGAGCGGCGCGTCGGCAAAATCCTTGAGCTTGATTTGAATGGTATTCGCTCGGCCCTGCATACCGCAGACATTCTGTAGAGCATCGAGCGGGACAAACATGTAGCGATCGTCGTATTCGCTCATGTCGCTTTTATAAAGGTCGGCAACAACGAACTTGTAGCTTTTCGGCTCCGGTCGTCCGCCGTCTCCGTTGGCGACTGTCGTGATGATGACTTCGTTACCCGGATAAACAAGGTACTCGTCGTAGTTCATACCTTGAGCGCGGAAGGTGGCGATCTGATAGCCGACAATCGCGCCAGGCCAGGATTCTTTCTGATCGATGATGTCGCTGTTGGCTTGCCGCCATTCGAGGGCATCGGCACGGAGTTCAAACGACGGCTGGGCTTTGTTCTCTTTGTTGACCAGGTGCGAAGCAAAATCGCCCACCTCGCATCGACCCTTGGGATCGATCCCAACGATCTGCACCGGTCGAGTCAACGCATTCGCGTAGCCTTTCGGTTTGTAGGTCAGAATCGCCAGCGTTTCGATTGCCGGCGTCATCCCCGCAATCTTGTCGCCGATCGAACTCTGACTAATCCGCTTCATGATGTAATCGGGTTCGGGAAAACCCGTCAGCGGAGCCCGCGCCTCGACGACGACATCCGAGAGAATCCCGTGCAATCGCTCGCGCATCTTGGTTCGAAAGCCCGTCATGACGCTGTTGACCACGATGAGCGTCGCGACGCCTAGAAGAATGCTCGCGACACTGGCCAGCGCCGTGTAACGGGTCGTCATGTATTTGCCGCAGAGCTTCAGGATGTACATCGGCTGGACCGTCCTCCGAATGACAGGAGCAAGACGAACCGGCCAACCTACTTAAGAGGCAGGCTCGCTCTGGTCGTCGCTGATCGGGTTGATGCCGGCCGAAAGAGGCCGAGGCCTCAGCAGAGGGAAAATCACCACGTCCCGAATCGTTTCGCTGGAGGTGAGCAACATCACCAGACGATCGATCCCGATTCCCAAGCCCCCTGCAGGCGGCATCCCATGTTTGAGGGCAAGAATGAACTCGAGGTCCATCTTCGCCATCGAATCCTCTTCCTTTTGCCCGGAAAGTTGTTTCGTGAAAAGCTCTTCCTGAAGAATCGGGTCATTCAATTCCGTGTACGCGTTGGCGAGCTCCATCCCCGCGACAAACAGCTCAAAACGCTCGGCCACCTTCGGATTGGAGGTCTTTCTTTTGGTAAGCGGGCAAAGAGAGGCAGGATAGTCAATCACGAATACCGGCCCGATCAGAACATCCTCGACCGTTGCTTCGAAGAGTTCGCTGACGATCAGGTCGATGTCCTTTCCCGCCGTCGCGATTCCCCTGGCATTGGCAGCGGCGAGAATCTGCTCGGGCTGGTCCATGTGGCAGCCGGCATGCTCGGCCAAGAGTTCGTCGTAGGTGGCTCTTCGCCAAGGGGGAGTGAAATCGAGTTGATACTCGCCGTAGGTCATCTGCATCGGCAAGCCGACTTCTTTCATGGCCCCGACGACGATCTGCTCGGTAATCTCCATCATTCGGTTGTAGTCGCCGTACGCTTCGTAGAGTTCCATCATCGTGAACTCAGGATTATGCGTCGCGTCGATCCCTTCGTTACGAAAGACGCGAGCGATCTCAAAGACCCTCTCCATCCCACCGACCAGGCATCGCTTCAAATAGAGTTCCGGCGCGATGCGGAGATAAAGCTGTAGGTCGAGCGCATTGTGATGGGTGATGAAGGGTCGAGCGGCCGCGCCACCCGCGATTGCCTGCATCGAGGGTGTTTCCACTTCGGTGAATCCTTCACCCGCTAAAAATCGCCGGATGAAGCCAAGTATTTTCGCCCGCTGCTCGAATCGCGCGATCACGCTGGCATCTTGAATCATGTCGATGTACCGGTGCCGAAGCAGGATCTCGACATCCTGCGCGCCGTGGTACTTTTCGGGAGGATGGGCAAGCGTCTTTGTCAAAAAAAAGATCCGGTGGGCAAAGATTGTGACCTCGCCCGTGCGGGTTCTTCCAATGATGCCCTCGACGCCGACCATATCCCACAGGTCCAACAGTTCGACGACTTTCCAGTCATCAGCAATTTGCTTTTGACCTGCGAGGACCTGAACCCGGCCACTCTTGTCGGCAAGATCAAAGAAACAGGCTTTCCCGCTATCCCGCTTCGAAAGAACCCGGCCGGCCGTTCGGACGCGGATATGACTTTCGCCCGATTCCGGAGCCAGTTCGCGAACTTGACCGATCGGCTGGCGATCGTCGAATCGGCTCCCCCAAGGATCGATCCCCAGGGCAGCGAGACGCTCTAACTTTTCTGCACGGACTTGCTCAAACTTGTTGCTGGGTTGATAGGCCACGTTGGT
Source organism: bacterium (assembly GCA_019753235.1). Lineage (GTDB taxonomy): Bacteria > Planctomycetota > Planctomycetia > Kolteriales > Kolteriaceae > JAIELF01. The sequence continues at coordinate 44,951 of JAIELF010000041.1, read as the reverse complement.
TCGATTCCTGTTTCGTTTTTGTCCTACGCCCGATGAAGGGGTTGCTTTGACTTATAGCGATTTGCCGGCGGTCGCGAAGCGATACATCCGCAAGCCAAACCGATCGGCGGCGTCCGAAACGTCCATTCAGTCGACCGCTCGACCAAGAATGAGCCGGCTCGAATCGACCAGAATAGACTGTGCTTTTGGACAGGAGGTTCGTTTTGGACGCGGATGAGCCGGCTCGACTCCCGGACTCGCTCTCCATGGAACCGGACTTCGCCATGCCGAAAAAAGATCTCGCGCCGAGGACTCAAGCGTTGGTGAAACAGTCCCAGTCAAAAAGTCGTTGGTCAGGATGGTTCGTCGAAGATGCCGGCGATGGAATCCTCGGGAAGCTGCTGAATCGATTGCCGAAGTCGATCTTGCCACCAACCGGTGAGGTTGCGGAGATCCTCTTTGTCGTAGCGCTTTTCCACCAAGTGAAACGAGCCGCGCCGATAGATAACAACGTCGAGCGGAAAATCGACGTCGGCCGCGCTGATACGCGTCGAGTCGAAGGCAAGGCATCCGACCTTAAGCGCGTGTTGAAGCGTGTCGGTGTAGTGCAGCGTCCGATCGAGCACAGGCTTTCCATAGCCGGTCGCGCCGATGATCGAGTAGGGCGTGCCGGGCGAGATTTCGACCCAGTTTCCCTGCGAATAGAGTAGATAGAGTTTGTGCTCGGTATCGCGCAAAAGTTGACCGCCGACCAAGGCAGAGAAATGAAACGGCAATCCACTCTCGGCCAAAGCTTCTTTGTCTTCTCGCTCAACTCGGCGGAGCTGCTCGGCTAGCGCGTTAACGACTTTGAAGAGACGGTCGATCGTTTGATCGAAATGCTGTTCGGCTTCCTCGAAATAGGTCAGCGTCTTATCCCGCACACTGCGTAAGCCCGCAGTCATGACGAAAAAGGAGGCACCATGCCGTTCGTATCGGACAACTTTTTTGGCCGTGATACATTCATTCCCTGTTGTCACACGGGTATCGGATAAGCCGACGATGCCGTCCTTCACGGTCATTCCCAAGCAAAAGGTCACGCGAGCCCCCCTTTAGTCCATGCCGCTTCCGAGAAACAACACGCGGCAAGAAGTTCCCCCTGATCGCGATGAGAACAGATATGTTCAGCCTCCAAGGCATTGCTCGACGAGTCTATTCTTCGGGCGACATGCTTTGCGATTGCCGCATGCCTGGCTGGGCGTAAGGGCGCATCTCGAAGAACGTATGAAATATGGCGTCGCCAACTTCATTGAAATCCGACTGCAGGCCGTCAATGCATTCGTGAAGGCCTTTCTCGATGATCGATTTGATCGTCGTGTAGGCTAGCTTCGATCGAACATAGCCGAGCTTCTGTTCTGCCTCGTTGATGAACGTTCCTCGTTCGCTTGAAGAAATCGCGTGCAACGATTCCTCCGCCCGCTGCAAGCAGTACTGAACCGAGCGAGGAAAATGGCGGTCGAGGATAAGAAACTCGACAACACTGTGCGGCGAAATGAGGCCGTACTGCTTGCGGTACATCTCAAAACCACCGGTGCTTTTGAGAAGCGCCGACCATTGAATGTCGTCGTAGGGAGAACCGACATGCGAGACACTGGGAAGCAAAATGAAGTACTTCACATCGACAATACGGGACGTTTTATCCGCCCGCTCGAGCATGGTCCCCAGACGATAGAAATGCCAACCTTGTTCCCTCGACATCGTCCCATCGGTGATGCCCGAGAAGAGCTGCGAGGTTCGACGAATCTCCCCGTAAAAATCATGCGGGGATGAGACATTCCAGCCACGCCGACTGGCATCGGTCACCATCAAGTAGAACGAGTTGATCTGTTCCCACATTTCCGACGAGATGATCTCTCGCACACTGCGGGCGTTCTCTCGGGCCCGACGGACACAGGAAAGGATCGAGCTGGCGTAGCTTCCGTCGAAGGTCAAGAAGTGAATCACGTTTTCCCGTGTGGGTTCGCCGTATCGTTCTTGAAACTCGCGTGCGTCGCCGGTCGTGTTGACAAGGGGCATCCACTGCGCGTCGGAGCCAACCACCATGTCCAAAAGGATGTGGAGATTGACATCGATGAAGCGGGCGACATTGTCGGCTCGTTCAAGATAACGACTCATCCAATAGATAGATTGGCCACTCGACTAAGCATCGATATCCTCTGTTGTCCTCATTGGTAGGCGTCGGCATTGCTTCCGACCGCACGCACGACCGTCTGCCATCACCTCTCCTGATGTTCCGAAAGCGAAGCCCACTTGCCTGGGATCGAGAAGCGGGCATTCGCTCGCGTATCAGCCCCGTCTCATCAATCTCGTCCGGTTTTTCCTTGAAGATCAGAAGCAAAAGGAATGGGACAGTTCACGCCTTTGCCACCGATGGTCGTTTTCCTTGTAAGACCCAAGTATCCTTGCTTCCGCCACCCTGCGATGAATTGACCACCAGCGATCCTTTTTTGAGGGCCACCCGCGTCAGTCCACCGGGAAGGACCCAGATATCCTTTCCGTAAAGGATGTAGGGACGCAGATCGACGTGGCGACCTTCAAATTTATTCTCGCACAGTGTGGGGACGCGCGAGAGCGACAAGGTCGGCTGGCCGATATAGTTTCGAGGATTCTCTTTGATCAGCTCGGCAAACTTGGCGCGTTGCTCGGCGGTCGAGTGGGGACCAATCAACATCCCGTAGCCGCCGGACTCGTTGGCCGCCTTCACCACGAGTTTGTCGAGATTGGCCAGCACATACTCCCGTTCTTTCTCGTCCCAACACATGTACGTCGGAACGTTGGGAATAATGGGATCTTGATCGAGGTAGTACTTGATGATTTTCGGGACGTAGCCGTAAACCACTTTGTCGTCGGCAATCCCGTTACCCGGGGCGTTGGCCATCGCCACACGACCCGAACGATAGACATCAAAAATGCCCGGCACACCTAAGAGCGAATCGGGCCGAAACGTTTTCGGATCGAGGAAGTCATCATCCAGCCGACGATAGATCACATCGACTCGTTCGAAGCCCTTGGTCGTCCTCATGAAGACAAAGCCGTCCGCCACGACCAGGTCGCGACCCTCGACGAGTTCCACCCCCATTTGTTGAGCGAGGAAGGAATGCTCGAAGTACGCCGAGTTGTAAATGCCTGGCGTCAGCACGACCACTTTGGGCTCGCTCACCGCATTCGGAGAAAGATGTTCGAGCGTTTCACGCAATTGACTGGGGTATTTGTCGACCGGAACGATTCGGGTCGCTTCGAACATTTGAGGGAAGGTCCGCTTCATCACCTCTCGGTTCTCGAGGACATAACTCACGCCCGAGGGGACGCGCATGTTGTCTTCAAGGACATAAATCTGCCCCTGGTTATCGCGAACCAGATCCGTCCCGGTGATATGACACCAGATCCCCTTTGGTGGGTTCAGGCCGATACATTGTTCGCGGAAGGATTTGCCGCTGTAGATGACGTGCTCGGGGATGACGCGATCCTTGAGGATCCGCTGATCGTGATAGATGTCATCCAGAAACATGTTCAGGGCTTGGATTCTCTGAACGAGCCCCTTCTCGATCATCAGCCATTCGTCCGCATCGATGATTCGCGGAATGAGGTCGAAGGGAAAAATCTTCTCCGTCCCCTGATCATCCCCATAAACGGTAAAAGTGATTCCCATTTGCAAAAGGGCCCGCTCGGCGGATGCCTGCCGTCGTTGAACTTCGCCCTCGGGGAGGGATTCGATCCGCTCGACGAGCATGCGGGCCGCCTCGCGGGCGATGGCATGGCCATGCTCCTCCGACCGGCCGAGGAACATTTCGTCCCAGAAATCGTCCGTGGCGTAGCCGTTAAACTTCATCCCGATCTATCCCTTTAAAATGACGACCGTGATCGATCGACTTCCGCCGAGATGCCCCGCCACCTGCCTGGGCTCACCGAATCGACGCCGACCAGCCTGTTACCGGGCCCCCGTAGGAAGCCAGCCGTGCCAACGTCCACATCCCATTTGCCACCCAAGAGTGCAAGGGGCGCGCCGCGGGGGGCTCTTTCCGACCCCTCCTGCACCGAAATCGGAAACCGTAGTAAGTGAATTACTTATGTTTCTTTAGCTAGGAGGGAACTGTTCCAGATCCTTGCCCCGCCCGCGAAACTGCATCACTAAGTTGCATCCTCGCCGACAGGTCGAGCAAAGTCGATTGCGTTTCTGATCGGGATGCGGGTCGTAACGACTGGGGTAAATCTCCCGATGATGCGGATCAAGCGGTTCAAGCAGGAGAGGAACTCTTCTCAAAACAGTGAAGGGATTCCGTTTACGTTGACCCTCTCGACGCCAACGTTTAAACTGGAACTGTCCTGCCTTCGAGAATCTCCGCGATCTGGCCAAGCGACTTGGATGCGAGCGTGCTGAGCGACCTTAAGGGACGGAACGATCGTAGTAACCCTTGAGGAAAGCGATCGGCCCGCGCTCCGTCGAGGGTAAGCAGGGACTTTTCGTCGGTCGGTGACCGTCGATAGGCAGGAGATGATGGGACGAAAGAGGTTATCGGCATGGGCCAAACCTTTTTCTAGGCAAGCCTTCGTTCATCAAAGGGTCTTTCACGCGATCGAAGATTAACCTTCGATCCGTGCTCGAGGAGAGTATCGGCATGGCGGCGTCATCATCCGAGGGTCAGGGCAAGACGATCGCCCTTGTGGTCTTCGTGGTGCTTACCGTCATGACCGGCGTCCTTGCTTTCTACTTCTATGATCAGACCGACACGCTGACGCAAGAACGAAACAGTGCCAACCAAGCGGCCGAGACCGCGCGCAAACAAGAGACCACCACCAAGAACAACTACAAGGAGATTCGGGGACTAGTCTACGGCGAGCAGACCGAAGAAGACCACGCGAAGGTGGTGGAACTAGTCCGCAACGATCTCAAAACGCCCCGACTGGGAGCGACACACAAAGATCGCAAGCTGGAATACAAGAGCTTCAAGGATGCTCTGGACTTCCTGCATGATGAGCTCGGAACAGCCGACCAGCGAACGGACGAACAGAACAAAGAGATCGCCAAGCTCCGTGCTGAGATTGAATCGCTGAAGGAGACGTACCAGACACAAGTCGACGTTGCCGTCAAAGATAAAGACGAGAAGACGGCCGAGCTGGCTGCCGAGACCGAGAAGTTTCGCACAACCATCGACCAGAAGGACCGCGAGATCGCGCAGATCTCCGACGAACGCTTGCGGGCGCTCAACTCCAAGCAGGATGCCGAGCAGAATTTCTCTCGCTATCGCGAGAAGACCGATTCCGACCTCAAACGGTTAGACAACACCATTGCCGACCTGCGTGAACAAGACCGTCTCCGGGAACAGATCGAATTTGTTTCTTCCGATGGCCAGATTGCCGAGGTCAAGCCGCAAAAGGGAACGACCGTCGCCTACATCAATCTTGGCAGCGCCGACGGTCTGACTACGGGAACAACCTTCGGCGTTTATGGCCGAGACCAAGGGGGGAATCCTTACAAGTTTCCGAAGGCGAACATCGAAGTCACGCGGATTCTCGACGAGCACCGTGCGTTGGCTCGTGTCGACAACTGGAAGTTTTCGGATCCCGTGATTCCCGGCGACCAGCTTTACAACGCCCTTTGGTCTCCGGGCGATCGCATCAGCATCGGCTTGGTGGGACTGGTCTACCTCAACGATCGAGTCGGCGGAGAGACGACGGGGCTCGAACTGAGTTACGAAAACGATCAGTTCCTCAATCTTGTCAAGCAGCTCGGTACGAACATCGACGCGGTCTACGATTTGGGATCGCAAAAGATTCAAGGGAAGATCGACGTTCAAACCGACTGGCTGGTGGTCGGCGACATCCCAGAGTCAAAAGAGAACGACCCGCAAGAGCGAAAGGAATTTCTCAGCAGTCTGCGCAAAGCCGAGAAGCTCATGCGCGAGCAGGCGAGGGAAAACAACGTCGGCATCATCCATGTTCGAAATCTGCTGACTTTCATGGGTAAACAGCAGCCTCAATACACCGTCAATTCCGGCGACGAGTACCGCTACCTGTACGGCAAAAAGAGGAAGGGTATTGTCGATGAAGGCCCCAAGCCGGTCAACTCTCTCGACCGAGACGGAAAAGGGGGCAAGTAGGCCCTTCCGATGAATCCCCGCCGACCCCGGGCCGTGGTGAAGGTGGGTGGGAGCTTGCTTCCCAAGATTGGGAACTCGTTTCTGACCGCCGTCGTTGATCGGCTCGGTTCATTAGCCGATCAATATCAAGTCGTGGTGGTCGTCGGTGGTGGCTCGCCGGTGGACGAGCTTCGCCAACAGTGCCAAGCGGGACAACTTGCCAACGACATCGCTCACGAGCGCGCTCTCGACATCATGGACTTTCATGCTCGTCTTTACGCGAAATCGATCGCCGGCGCCGTTCTCCTTTCGTCGTGGAAGAAACTCGACGACGAGCCAGCATCGGTCGTATTCCTTGAAGTAAGCGCTGACATCCGGCGCGATGCCGACGTCCCGGTCGGTTGGGACGTCACCAGCGATTCGATCGCGGCTTTCATCGCCATCAAGCTTCGCGCCGACCGTTTGATCCTCTTCAAATCGGTCGGAACAAGTGGATCATTCGACCCGGAAGTTGCCTGCCAACGAGGATGGATCGATCGCCATTTTCCAAAGCTCGTGTTCCCGTTAGTGGAAACAGGATGCCAATCCGAATGGTTCAATGCTCGGCAGGCAAGCGATAGAGACGGGTGAGCCAAACCCCTTCGCGCGTCTGCTCGGCGACAAGCGTCCCCTTCTGCATGACCTCTTTCGCGATCTTGTCGTGGAGATAGCCCTCGCGACGAAAGACGATCGCCCACGGGGCCCCGCCCGTCCCGACAGGAGGAGGCGGAATGATTCGCAAGTTTCTCTTCTGCATCGCGGGCGTCATCATCGCATGCGGATGCCCCTGATAAAGCGTGGGGATCAAGATCGCATGATCGCCTTCGTCTGCTTGCGAAGCCCATCCATCCAGGAACGCGGGCGTGACGGTGTCCCCCCAATACGTCAGTTCGACCTGACATCGCTCCGCCCCGCGCAGGCCACCGAGCAGTTCATTGAAATAACTGAGCGGCAAAGGATGCAAAAGGACGAGCGAACGAAGAGTCCATGCCATGCCGACGCTTCCTATCAGCCAAAGAATCGTCAGCGCAATTCGAGATCGGCCCGCGCACTTGACCGCAGTCCCTGCTAAGAGACTGATCACTGGAAAGATGAACAGAAACAGTCGTTCGCTGTCGTAGCGATCGATGGGCAACGTGAACAAGCTAAGAGAGAGGATCGGCATGATGATCCAGACAACCGCCGACGGTGACGTTCTCCTGTGAACAAACATCTCGCCCCAGCCGATCGCTCCTAAAAGGAGCGTCGACACAGGGAGTGTGAAAACGAAGAAGAACCAAACGAAATGCCAGGGGACATTCAAACCGTCGTGGGGATACTGCGTCCCGAGATAATCGACGTAGATCGTCGCGCGATCAAGGCCGACTCGGAAGAACTCGACAAGTCGTTCGCCTGTCCCAAGCCAACCGGCGGAATAGCCCGGCAGATCGACAGGCCAAAGCCAGGGCCACCCCCCTACCAATGTGACCATCGATATCGACCCCGTCAGTAGAAGCGGGCCGAGCGAACGGAGTCCATGCGTCAGCAATAGAGAGATCAGGAAAGTGATCGGCACGACGACGGCCGTCAACTTGGTCAACATCGCCAGACCGATCGCAAAGCCAGCGACGACATACGCCAGGACGCGAGCCGTCCAACGGGGTGATGGCTCCATCGCGATTCGGCACGCAATCAGTGATGCCAGCATGAAAGCGGTGCTGATCACTTCGGGACTCGCAAAGTAAGCGTGTCCCAAAAGTCTCGGCAACAGCAGCGTAAAGAGACCCGCCCAGATCGAACCAGCCAGGCCAGCCCAGCGCCCCGCTTCCCAAGCTGCGAGACCAACCACCACGCCGAACGCGATGGCCGACGCCGGCCGACCGCCGAAGGGGACAATGACATCGGCATCGTTAGGGGCAGGATCGACCGACGCATGTGCTAACCCGATCAGAAACCGAGCCAGCGGAGGATGCTCGTGCCCCGACCGGAAAAGCCCATCGATCCATACCGCGGGAGATTCTCTCGCGACATCATGCGTCAGAGCATAAACCATCCTTTTGCCATGACCGGTATTGATCGGCTCGTCAATGGTCAGGCCCGGTTCGTCGATCGAAAGATAAACGATCGAGAGAGCCACCAAACCGAATGCGATCGCGACGCCGATTCGCATTCGATCCTCCTTTGCCAACCTGGTTCGCTCGATTATGACGCCTGGGTAAACCTTACGCTCTTTGCGATATCACTTCCTTCGTGGCCCACCGGAAAAGTGTTCGCATGTCGTACCGACCTCGCGAAATTGTGGTAGAGATCCCTCGATTCTGAGGACGAATCGGCTCGAAGGAAACAGTCGGTCCCTGCGAGAAATCCTTCGGAAACGAATCGATCCGCCCGTCCAAAGGAAGGGTCGAACAGTAGGGACGCGATTGGTTTTGGAGAAACGGAAAATGGCACGGCGAGAACTCAACGGCAAGCGAATCATCATCACCGGGGCCTCGAGTGGTATCGGGGCGGGCCTCACGATCGAAGCGGCCAAACGAGGGGCCCTGGTCCTGGCAACAGCCCGTAACGGGGAGCGGCTCAACGAGATCGCTACCCAGGCCCGAAGCCAAGGGGGCCGGGTCGAAACCATCACCGGCGAATTGACCGACGCGGCCGACCGGCAGAGGATCATTCAAGCGGTCGAACAGCGGTTCGGCGGGCTCGATCTGCTGATCAACAACGCGGGAATCGGTGCGACGGGGCATTTCCAGTATGCCGGCCCGGATCGGCTTCGCCAGATCATGGAAGTGAACTTCTTTGCCGTCTGCGAATTGACACGACTCGCGATTCCATTGCTTAAAAACGGCAACGATCCCGCGATCCTCATGATCAACTCCGTCGCCGGCCGGCGTGCGATCGCCTCCCGTTCTGAATACTCCGCGAGCAAGTACGCGTTGATGGGATTCACCGAAGCACTACGGGCGGAGCTTTCGAAGGATAACGTTCAAGTCCACACCGTGTTGCCTGGCCTGACACAGTCTAGCTTCGAGCAGAATATGATCGAGAACAACGCTCGCCATTCGCTGCATGCTCAGCGGTCGATGACGGCCAGCGAATGTGCTCAACAGATTCTCGACGGGGTCGAACGCCGAATCAACGAACGGGTTTTGACTTTCCAAGGAAAGCTGTTGCTGTGGGCGAGCCGATTGGCGCCGCGGTTTGTCGATCGCAAGATGGCAGGCTTTGTCAAGAAGCTGTACGCAAAGGAACAACAGGCCGAGCAGAATGCTTCGCTCGCCCGTACCAGCAAGTAACGTTTCGTGACAATCGTGTCCAATGGCGGAACGCCCTTCATTTCTGCGGGGCGTTTATCGCTTTCTTGACTTCCTCGGCCAGCGTCGATTCCGAAACAACCGCCACATGCGTCGTCGCGGTTCCGTTCCACGCAACAAGAATCGGCAGTGTGTCTTGGGATAAAGCCGTCGGAAGCGTTCCCGTCCGATCAAGCATGATGGCTGTTGTCGGCAATGCGGCCGAGAACGGAGCCAAGTCCGAAACCTCATCCCCCACTACCACGACGGCGACCTGCGGGGCTGGCTCGGCTTTTGTTTGAGACGCTAGCAACAACGCCTTGCCCAGCGGAATCATCGATTCATCCCAGGCCAAACCGACCAACATCAGCGTCGGTTTATCCTTCGGAAGCGTCGTTTCTTTGCCGCTCGGCAACAACAAGGTGATCTTGTCGAGCGTCTGGGCCGGCGTCTGCGGGTCTTCGCCCGCGAGTGCCGCGTACAGATCGTGAACTCGCTTGGCGGATGGTGATCGACTGAAACGAAAGAGGTTGTCATCGTTGATCGGAGAGAAATCCCAAGTGAGGTCCGAGACGATATCGAGCTCGAAAGGATCGCTTCCCCCGGCCGTCGCTAATTTGGTGCTTCTCTTCACTCGCTTGAGGATCGGCTCTTCTCCGGTCGTGAACCACACTTGAACTCGCACATCACCGAATGAGAAGGAGAAATGTCTCCCTTCCACGTCGTTATTCTTTTCAACGCCACGATCGAGAATATTTTGCGCCTGCGTCACGACAAAGCGAGCCATGTCCGGCCGCCAAGTCATTTCGAGTCCCGAGCCGGCCAGTGCTTGCGCGACAACGGCATTTCGCTCGAGCCCCGCTTTTGGTCCCACGAGCGGCGAGGCAGAGAATAGCTCCATCGGTGGAAGATAAGTGTAGGCGGTCCTGCCATCCCCCACGACCAACAAGTCGGATGCCGAGACTCCTTCCCGCGTCACCATCAAGCGAAAATGGCTTGGGCGAACTAACCAACCCTCGATCCTCTTCTGGCCGGCCTCCTTCTTCCCCTCGACGCCCGACTCCCAACGGTAACGGGCAATCACGTGAATGGACTTTTGCTTCGCGAGAAACGCCTCCGCTTGGTGCAGCACGGCAACCAGAGCCGGTTCACTTGACGCCGGCGAAATGATCTCGGCAGCGTTGTTCCCGTCGGTTGGTTCCGCGCTGCCGGTGAAACTGAAAAGACCTATTCCCAGGACCACGCATCGAAATCTCATCGTTCAACTCCCTTTGGCCGATCGTTCGATAGATCGGAATGAATCCTGGATGGAAGGTATGTCGATCGACCGCACGTTCATCAGCGAATCGCCTGTTGAAGGTCGCGAATCCGTGCGTCCAAGTTGGGTGGGGCCACCGACATCGACCGGAGTGATCTCTCGTTGAGCTTCTGTTGGATTCGCCCATATCCATCGATCACTCGGGAAAGTTGCTCGCGAACCTGGGCTGGATTGGCCCCGCGCGCCGCCAGTTCACGCAGCAAGAGCAAGTTGGCCCGAAGCCGACGATACTCTGCCTGCAACCAGAATGCCTCTGGATACTGCGTGATGATGGGCGTCAGCGACTCTAGGAAGACCTCGATGTCGGCCGTGATCGCATCAATCGAGTAGAGAAGATTATTCGCCGAGGGGGCCGGCCCAGTGGGCGGATAGGTCGAAATCGGCCCTGTTCCGGGCCAGGCATTGATCCCCAAAACTCGGCTGATCCCGGCCAGCCGATTCTCGACTTGCTGCCACTGGGGTGTCAATGGAACAACCTGGGACGTACTGGCGATATTGCCGGCAATCCCGGCCGAGCGATTCTGCAATCCCATAACCGCCTGGCGAAGCTGTTCCGGCGCCAAACCATTCCAGAGTTGATTGCGAAGGTCCGCCACTTGGCCAGCCAGGCCCGTCATCTCTCGCTGGACAATCGCATCAACGTATGTCGGCCGAAGCGGAAATCTCAGGATGCGGATGGAAGCCTCGACGTCATCGGCAAGAGTGCCCAGCTCGTTATCGAGCGCGCGCCAGTCGACCGCGCCGCCGATGTCGGGCCGAGGAGGCAAGGCTGTCTCAACGATACCGAGACTTTGCCGCAAGCTGTCGACATGCGTTCGCGCTCGGCGAGCGATCGATACCGTGACCGGTGCCGTCCCAGACGGCCAGGCCAGCGCTTCTTCCAGTGCCGACAGTGAGCGATCGAGATTTGAAAAGAGGTTCGCGATCTGACCGGGCTGAAAGTCTCGACGCAATTGAGCTCGGTGGATCTGGTCGGCCGCATCGATGAAATCGCGCGTGCGAAAACCAAGCTGCTGCCCTTGCACCGTACCCGTCAGTTCTCGCCGGGCCGCATCCTGCAATAGAACGGCTTCATCGACCAGTTGACGAGTAAGATCGGTGGGCTGGGCGATGGGTGGCGGAGCGACTTTAGCTTGGCCCTCGGCCCACTGAAGAAAATCGCGTACCATCTTTGATCGTCGATCACCATCGCGACGAAGCCGACGTATCCACGTGCTCATCTCCTCTTGCGTTGGGATTCGGCCCAGTTCCGCCTTGTAGAGTCCGCGCACGAAGAGATCCGGTCGCTGGCCCTGTCGTTGGTAGAACTCGTCCGAAGCGAGGAGATCGACCTGCACATCCCGCAGGGATCGGCCTCTGTTGATCGCGTTGACCCAGCCTTGAATCCCGGCAGGTTCCGCTTCACGTCCGAAATACCGGAGATACCAGGATCGAATGACTTGTTCGAGGTCGGCGAAACCGCCACTGGGAAAGTTGACCCTTGGGGGCTGAGCGAACGTAGGCGAAGCAAGAATGACAAGAAGGATCCCTGTCGCCGTACGGGCCAAGGGGATCGACGAGAGATGAAGTCTTTGAGTCGAGCGCATCGAGCGATCCATGCCAGAAAGAATTTCTCTATCGCAGAGACAAACCATGCCCTGCCTTGATGGAGATAGTTTCTGGATAAGTTCGGGTCAACGCAAGGGAACCTTGGCTCGGTTCGGGGTGAGAATCGCCTGGTGGCGTTAAGCGAAGGTTAGACTGGAATGATCGAATTAGTCTCACAGCGGGCAGCGTCTTGAAGTGAAAGAATGGCCCGGGGGTCGGAAGATTTCGCCGAGCAGAAACGAGGAGGGGAGGCCCCTGGACCTCCCCTCGCCTTGCACCGGTTCACGTCACCCTTTTCAGGGAGATATGGAACAGGTTACTTCTTCGGGGTGAAGCTCATGTACTTGACACCCTTTTCATCCATGATGGCATAGGAGCCAGCTGGGGTGAAATACTTCGAGACTTTGTCGAACTCGGGGAGGTTGCTTCCGTCGAGGGCATCAATGATGCCGCCCAGGAATGCACCGACTTCCTCTTGCGACTCCATTCCCTTGCGGATCATCTCGGCAAGCTTGCCGCTCTTGATGAACTGCCAAGCGGCCTTGGCTTCTTCATCGCGACGCGACATTCCCAACAAGCTGACCTCGGCAGGAATCTTCGAAGCGATCAACTTGTAAGCATCGCTTTCGAGCAATCCGCTGGTGGTGTTGAGGCACTTGTTGAGCAGTTCGACGTGGGTCGTCAGCATCAAGTGCGTTTTTGTGATGGTGAAGCCGAAAACACCCAACTTAAAGGGCATTTGGCTTTCGCCCATCTGAGCTTCCACCAGGTCTCCCAGAGGGAACGTGTAGACCGTGTTGCCGTTGACGTTTTGCGTCTCCAGCGGCAGTGCCCCACCTGCCAGCGCCATCAGTCGATCGAAGAGCTCGGTCAGCTTTTGGCTGTTCTCGAGTTCCCAAGCGAGCAGAAGACGAGGATTGTACTTGCTCTCTTCGGTGATGTAGTCGGTGATGACCGTGATGCGGTTGCCCAGAGGCCCGATCAGGTCATTCTTGAGGTTAAGGAGCGGGTTGGCCGGATCTGGTCCCGCAAGCATTCCTTCGACCTGCTCCATCCCGCCGGGATAGACGGCGTTGACCATGCCGACAAGGGTTTCGTAGAAGAGATCGACATCCCAGTTGAAGCTGTCGTAGCTGAGAACGTCGGCAGGAACCCAAGGTTCCGGCTTGATCGGCTTGGTGGGCATTTTGAAGAGATTCAGGATCTGGCTTGACCCTTCGGTATTGACGATGACCTGCATGCTGGTGTCGTTGTCGTTCTCACCAACCAAGATGCTGATGCCCAGCGACTGAAACGCGTTCAGGCCGAGCATGCTGATAGCGGTGGTAACCTGAGCCTGTCCGAGGTCCGAAGCATAATCGACGGTCCGAGCCAGGTCAGAGTAGACTTCGAAGTGGCCGACGCCGCCCGCTCGCTGACGAAAGGCTTCGAATCGAGCTGACTTGCCGAGGCTTTCGCCTACGCCCGAGGAGATACCGGCAATGGCCTTGTTCAGCGATTCTGGATCGTTGCCGATCGCGAGAATGCTACCCTTGACGCCCAAAGCGACCTGCTGACGAGCAGCTGCATCGCCGATCGAGTAGACCGACAGATCGCCGACGACTTCCTTCGACATCCCGTTCTCTTCGAGAGCGGTGGTGATCTTGGTGACGATATCCTTGAGCTTCTCTTCGTTCCCCTTGCAATCCGCCATGAAGTAGATGTAAGGGAGAGCCGACGAATTCTCGGCATCGGCGCGGACGGCGATGGAGACTTGGCCGGTCGGAAGATTGAGGATGTCGACCAGGCTGATGCTGGTGATTTGCTCGGCCGTATCCAGCAGGAGCTGAATTTCGCCGCCGAGGTTATCGACGAAGGGCTTCATCGCTTCGTCTTTGAAAAGTTTCGCAAGACTGGTTTCGCCCGAGCGTTCCTTCAACAGGGCCACGTTGGGCAGGTTGACGAAAAGGACGGTGTCGTCTGGCACCGCGTTTTCAAAAGGTCCCGCTAGAACCGACGCGGTCATGGAGACCAACAATGCTGTCGTCAACACGGCACGCGCCCGAAGCCAGCCCAGCAAGCTGGCGGGAAGAAGGGTATTCACAAGTCACTCCTTGGCTGAAGAGGTCAACTACGCAATGGAAGATTAATTGGTTCGCCCCATCGCAATTCCATCGTACGGAAAGCGACTGGCGGTTTGTACCGATTGATAAACGTGAAAGTTTCAAGGTTTTCCACCCGCATCAAGCTGATGCGGGTGCCGACCCTTTTGGGCCCGGCTCGGGGACGCCTGTTCATGTTCGAAAGAAGACGTCCCGGGGCATCAGGGAGTCTTAGGCCCCTCGGCCAATGCGGCTCGGCGGCGCGGCGGCGCCTGATAGTGATACCCCGTATTGGGATTCTCTTTGTTAAAGGCGAATGCTTCTCTGTTTCGAAGAAAATCGACGATATAGTTCACCGGAATCGCGAATCCCAACCCCTCGCCCAGCGGGATTTTCATGTTTGTCACGCCGACCACTTGGCCTCGGCTATTGAAAAGGGGACCGCCCGAATTCCCCGGGCTGATCTGGGCGGTCATCTGCAGGTAGACCTGCCCATCGACGTTTCGTTGGGTGTTGCTGATGATTCCTTCGGTCACGCTACGGGTCAAACCGAGTGGGCTACCAATCGCAAAAGCGACGTCCCCCTGACGAACTTCTTCGATCTGACCGAGATAGACCTGCCGATATTTTTTCCCTTCCACCTGGGGAAGTTTGAGCAGCGCGAGATCAAAAAAAGGAGTCAGCGCCACGATCTCGACGCCGGTCACACTTCGCTCGCGGATTGAACCCTCGGCTTGCTCGAAAATGTCGACGGTGATCTGCGTCTCTCCTTCGATCACGTGACAATTGGTGATGACATGGCCGGCACCGTCGATGACGAATCCTGACCCCGACCCGCTCGGGGTTCGGATCTGGACGACCGCTTCACCAAATTTATTGACGAGTTCTTTGATCGGTGCCACAGGCAAGTCCGACGTCGAAAACAGATAGGGAGATTGCCCGAAAACCGGGCCTACAGTCATGGCAGACTTTCCATCCTCGCCGACGGGTGTCCGGACGGAAATCTGATTCTTCGGGATGACGACCACTTCGACGCCGATATCCACCACCAGCGAATCCTCTTTCTCCTTGAGGATCTCTCCCTTCACGACTTGCCCGCCGCGGAGGGAAAGCGTTTCGAGCTTTGGTTCCGTTGAATTTACGCCCGAGAGAAAAGCGGTCATGAAAAGGAATTCGACCATCATGGCACCTTCCAGAATTGTGTCGCGAACCACATCTCACTGTCCGCTGAAGTTACCATGACACTCTATCGGCACCAACGAATCATCGCCAGGGGTGACTTATTCTTGCCGATAACACGCTGCCTCGTCCTCCGAGCGTTATCGCGTCGAGTTGATACAAAAGTCTGGTGCCAATGATAGATCTACCGTGGATCGGGGAGCGATCATGATTCGAATCGGCTTGGCCACACTGTTGCTGACGGGGTTCCTATTCTCGACAGGATGGGCGGACCCCACTCCCGAACAGTACGGCTTTTTCTCTCCAGAGATCTACAAGCTCGATTATCGCATCAACAATTTGCTGGCCCGTGACATCGATGGAGACGGCAAGCTCGATGTCATCGCGGTCAACAACATCAAGAACCGCATCGACGTGCTGGCTCAACGATCCCAACCGGTTGCCGAGGAGAAGAAGGATCGCAAGCCGAACGACTTGCCCTACGATCGGCGTCTGGACCATCGCAAGATTCAGGTCCGCCGACCGGTCTCTTCACTTGAAGTCAAGGATGTCAACAACGATCAAAAGGCAGACCTCGTCTATCTAGGCGAGCCCAAAGGTCTCTACATCGAGTATCAACAATCCGACGGTTCGTTCGGCCAGGAGCGAATCTTTGAGAACCAGGATGCTCAGACATCGACCTGGTGCCTGGAAGTGGCCGACATCAACAAAGACGGCCTGCTGGACATTGTTTATCTCGGCACCCGCTTCCTTTATCTGCATCTTCAAGAGGCCGGTGGGCGATTGGCGGACGCGAAAAAGTATCGGCTCGGCGACGAACAAGCGGGCCTGATTCGTGTGATCGATCTCAACGATGACGGACGAAACGACATCGTTTACTTCGCTCAAACGGCCGAGCTACCGATTCGGATTCGATTCCAGGATGAGGACGGTTCGTTTGGGCCGGAGCGTCGGCTTCGTATCGATCCACCTCGCGGCGTTTCGTTTGCTCGTTTCGACCAGAAGGCCGGAGAAGATGTTCTTTCCATCAGCTCTTTGACCGATCGGCTGATGGTCTACGGACTTGAGTTCGTGGAGCCGAACCAGGATAGACCGACCAGTCAAGCGGTCATCTTCCCCTTCGACACTACAGGAGCGGGCAAATCTCCTGACATCGCGATTGCGGACTTCGACGGGGATAAAAAACTCGACATTGTGGTGAGTGATGCTGATTCATCACAGTTTCAATTCTTTGCGAGCGCGCGGACAGCCCAAACGTTCCCCTGCATGCTCGGCACCGAATTGATCAGGTCGGTCGATGCCAACGGCGACGGCAAAAGCATCCTCCTCTCGATGAGCAGCAGAGACAAGTCGCTGGCCGCCAGCGACTTTACCGATGGCCGACTCTCGTTTCCGAAACCGATCGGCACGCTGGGGGATGTGGCCGCCATGGAAGTGGTCGGCACCGGGCCGACTGCCCGACTGCTCTACATCGCGAAAGAGTCGCGCGAGGTCGATGGAAAAAAGACAGACGTCCATGTCCTGCGTCGCTTAAAGCCGGCCGAGGGAGCAAGTGAGCTCGACTGGGTGGCGGATTCGATCGGCGACAAGACCGAGATCGAATTCAAAGCGGAAGCAAAGATTCTCGACCTGCGATCGGCAGACGTCAATCAAGATGGGATCCTCGACCTGCTGGCATTTCAATCCTTCAAGCCGCCCGCCATTTTGCTGGGAGAAGCAGGCGACCTTTACAGACCCGCCGGCGATGCCGGTAAGGGAACGCTTGGCAATCTTACGCCGGCCGACATCTTTGATGGCCCCGTCGCGAGCGGCGAACGAGCTTTTCTCGTCACGCAAGAGAGCAGCGTTCGTCGGCTGAAAATGGAGTCGACCGGCCAGTGGACCGTCAAGGATCAGTTCAATCCGACGACAGGGAGCGCCAAACTACGCGGAGCGGTCACGCTCGATATCGTCGGCGATGCCAAGCCGGAACTTGCCGTCTACGATCGCTCGTCGCAGTCGATCATTTTCATGAAGGATGAAGCGGGGCTCTACCGGACGTGGCAATCGCTGAAGGTTGGCCCGTTCGATGTTCGGGGCATGAGGACCGGCGACTTTAATCAGGATGGCTTTGTCGACCTGCTCATCTTTGACAATGTCAAGCTGGCGATCGTCTACACCCGGGGCAAAGACCTGGTTCTGACGCCGTTGGCGAGTTACGAGTCCGACAACAAGGATGCGACGCTGTTCGACATGGTCCCGGGTGATCTCAACGGCGATGGCTCGCTTGATATTCTGTTGCTGGATCCGATGGATCACACGCTAGAGATCGTGACACGGATGGCATCAGGCAAGCTCGAGCGAATGGCCCGTTGGCAGGTCTTTGAGGAGAAGACGTTCCAGCGTCAGGCGGGCTCGATCGAACCTCGCGAGGCAATCATTGCCGACCTCGACGGCGACAAGCTCGAGGATATTGCCCTTCTGGTGCATGACCGTGTACTGATCTACCGTCAGGACGATGGTCGCGAAAAGCCCGCCACGACGGCAAAGACCCCGTAGACCCGATCACGGAACTCGCAGTTCTGCTCTCCGGGACGCCTGTGAAATGTGTTGCGAGCGAAAAAGAAACATCCAGGGCAGGGTATTCTCGCTTTGACGACCGTTAAAGTCGGCCAGGGATCGCGCCGGGGCTCGTTGGACTCCGACTTCTTCAAACTGGGTTAATTCCCTGATATTTTACGTATTCTTGATGATGGAAGCAGAATCCGCGTGAGCACGACACGATTCATTTCGATGCGAATGCTCTTTCTTTTCTCGACGCGGGCGGGTTCCGCTCCCCTGCCCTATGCCTGACCGTAAACCACCGCTGTCCAAAGGATTCCTCTTGGACGCCCGCATGCTACGTTTGCATTACGTGGATCGGTCCCGCCGTTTTCTGCCGCGCGAAGGGTGCGGGCAGATCGAACCGGGCGATCAAAGCGGGATATAGTCATGCCTCTCTTCGGACGAAAGACTGTCAGCGCGAAGTGTGCCGCCCTTCTCACTGCGTTTGCCGACGAGAATATCGTCGTCGAACTCGAACAGCTGGACCCGGATGGTCGCGTCGGAGCGTCAGGCAAAACGCGAATTCGCTCGTTCGATCGGGTGACCTCGGGTGTGACGATCGATCTCCCCAGCAAGGGAGGCCGAACCATCGCCGTTGGTCCGGGCGACCTCGTTCGTGTTTTCATCATTCGCGCGGGCCAGGTTCACAAATTTGAATCGGTCATCATTGAACGGGAACAAGTTAAGACCGTGACCGGTCAAGTCGTGCCGATGCTCCGTCTGGAAGCCCCAGAGAACCTAGAGAACGGAAACCGAAGACGTCATTTTCGAGTCTCGCCGATCGGGAATGCTCAGGCAAGCTGCTCTTGGCGATTGGCCTCGCGCGACCGAGACGCTCGCACGTCCCGACCCTTTGAGAAATCGGCCGTTCAGGATATCAGTGGCCGAGGAATCGCGATCTTGGTTGATCCCAAATTGGCCGAGGACATCGAGGAAGGGCGTCAACTCGAACTTCAACTCAAACTGCAAACGCCGCACAATACCGAGACGATCTCCACCCGAGCGATCGTTCGGCGAACGGTTCCCTCACCGGATGGCATTAAGAACGCCCTATTCGGAATCGAGTTCGCCGTCGAGAGTCGCGACCCGGATGCCTGCCTCGAGCAGGTTGTCTCTTATGTCACTTTTTGCCAGATCGAGATTGCCCGCAACCAGCGTGAACGGGAACAATAGCCAAACCTTTTGCCCCGAGTTGCCCCGCGTCGCAAGAGGCAGGCGGACGACCTGATTCTCTGCGGGGTAGTTTCATTATGTGTGGCCGATACACCCTCAAGACTCCTGCCGAGCGCGTTGCCGAACTCTTCGGCATCGAACCATTGACCGATCTAGTCCCTCGCTACAACATCGCCCCTGCGCAGCCGATCGCACTTGTTCGACAGAAGGAAATAGGCCTCGGCCGCGAGATGGTCTGGGGACGCTGGGGACTGGTTCCATCGTGGGCAAAAGACTCTTCGGGGGCCGCCCGCGCGATTAATGCTCGCTCGGAGTCGGCTCGAGAAAAGCCTTCGTTTCGATCCTCGTTCGCTCGCCGGCGTTGTCTGGTGCCGGCCGATGGCTTTTTCGAATGGAAAGCCGACGGAAAGAAAAAGAACCCCTTCTATGTTCGCTTTGATGATGGCCGACTGTTCGCGATGGCAGGTCTTTGGGATCGATGGAACAAGGATGGATCGTCGCTGGAGACCGCGACAATCTTGACAACGGCGGCCAGTTCCGGTCTTCGTTCGTTGCACGATCGGATGCCCGTCATCCTGCCGCCCGATCGGTATGACGATTGGCTGACCGGGCGCGCCGCTGAGGAGATCTTGGTGTCGATGGACGATCCTCACTTCGTACCGATCCCGGTCTCGTCCGTTGTCAACAGCGCTCGGCATGAAGGGCCCGACTGCATCGCCCCAGCGGACCCGCAAACGACCGACGGCCAACCGACTCTCTGGTAATGCCTCCTACTCGGTGTCGTCGAGGTAATCCTCTTCATCAAATTCTTCGTTGGCGATTTCATCATCATCATCGGCCCGGTCGGGATTAAGTGCATCATTGCTGCCGAAAAAGAAGCTCCCGAGACCCATGGCCGCGGGGGCATTGCCCATCGTTCGGTCGCGCTGTCTTGCCAAAGTGTCAAGGTCAAGCGCATCGTCGCCAAGTACCTTCAGGACCGCCTCTTTCCAGGCGTCGTCCTTTCCCAGAGGATGAGCCCGATCCTGCGCCAATCGCTTCACCGCGTACTGGAGAATATGCAGTCCATCGCGAGGCGAAAAATCAAGCGCGAGATCGTGGCTCCGCTGAAGGAACTCGACGGTCAGCCCGAGCAGATCCGCTTCGACAAACGGCAAGTGGTAACGGAGGATCGCCAGTTCGTCTTCCCGATTGGGAAAATCCAACTTCAAGGTCGGCTGCAATCGGGACAGAATATAATCAGGAATCTCGTAGGTCGATTCGTCTTCATTCATGGTGATGCAGGTACGAAAGCCAGGCTCCGCACGAATGCTGATGCCGGCCACGATCGATTCGACCTGGCGCCGATGATCCAGCAGCGGTGCCAGCGAAGCCCAACTCTTCTCGTTCATTCGGTTCCCTTCATCGAGAACACAAATGCTTCCCGTGAGCATGGCCGTGACCAGGGCCGAGGCGTGGTAACTGATCTTTCCCTGATCCGATAAGACGGGCGTGACCAATAAGTCCTCTGGGCGAGTGTCTGCTGTGCATTGGAAGACGTACAGATCTTGATTCCTCTTCCGGGCGGCCGCCATCGCCAGCGTCGTCTTTCCGATTCCTGGCGGCCCAGTGATTCGCGGCGAAAGGGGCAAGTCCTCCTTTGCCACCACCAACCAACACGCTAAGAGTTGATCCAAGATCTCCTCCTGGCCAATCCATCGCTGATCGAGATTGATTGGCTCGGAAAGCCGAAGACGAACCCCAGCCACTTCTCTCTCTTGTTGAGCGGACATTCCATGCTCCTTCGAGATCTCAGACGATAGCGTAACCCGAAGATGACGGTGATGAGGCACCAAGCGTACACTACTGATATGGAAAAAGCAGAGCCCGTTTCTTTGAAAGTCGACGGCATGCGATGTGCCGCGTGCGTATCCCACGTCGAGCAAGCTCTTCGCCTTGTCCCTGGCGTCGATGAAGCGTCTGTCAATCTCGCCACCGGCCGAGCCTTGGTCAAAGGGACGGTGAAGGACCCTGTTCAACTCGAAGACGCCATCGAAAAGGCAGGCTACCATGCCACGCTCTTGAACACCCAATCGCTGGTCGATCAACTTGCTCAATTGGAAGCGGATCGTCGGCAGGAAGCAACACTCCACGGTCGGCGCGTTGGGTTATGCGCCATTATTGCCGTGACCATGATGCTCGTCCCATGGTGGAACCGTCACCCCGTTGGAGAAATGATCTCTCTTGGTTTAGCGATCATTCTGCAAGCGACGGTCGGTCTTCCCTTTTATGTGGGGGCGTGGCGACGGTTGCGGGAAGGTTCCGCCGACATGGATACGCTCGTGGCGGTCGGGACCTCGGCCGCGTTGGGCTACAGCATTGCGTCGGCGATCATTGATATCCATTCGCATGGCTATGCTCATGATTCGGTCATGGTGCTAGGGCTTGTCACGCTGGGAAAATGGCTTGAACTTCGATCACGAAATAGCGCGGGCCAAGCGATTCACGAATTGCTTCGACTTGTTCCGAACACGGCAACTCGCGTCGTCGGCAACAAATTCGAAACGGTTTCCGCCGATCAGATTATGGTTCGCGATACTCTCCTCATTCGTCCCGGCGAATCGTTTCCGGTGGATGGAACGGTAGTAAATGGTAGCTCGACCGTCGACCAATCGATGCTCACGGGAGAGAGCCTCCCTGTCGAGAGAACGATCGGCCAAGCAGTCTCGGCAGGGACCGTGAATCTGACGGGCGTGCTGTATGTACTCGCGGACAAAGTCGGCAGTGACACGGTTCTCGCAGGAATCATCAAGCTGGTTGATCAAGCGCAGTCAAGCAAGCCAGCGATAGCGCGCTTGGCCGACCGAGTCGCTGCCCGGTTCGTGCCGATCGTCCTTGTCCTTTCTCTGATGACATGGATAGGTCATTCCTTTTGGTCTGGTGATTCCGGTTCCGCCTGGCGAGCCGCCGTCAGCGTCTTGGTCGTGGCTTGTCCCTGCGCCATGGGGTTGGCAACGCCGACAGCCGTGATGGTCGCCACGGGTATCGGAGCCAAGATGGGGGCTTTCTTTCGCCATGCGCAAGGGATCGAAGAAGCGAGCCGAGTCGACACCATTTTTTTTGACAAGACCGGCACGATAACCCTGGGCAAGCCGCATGTGGTCGCCATCGAGCGAACGTCGTCTCTTTCGATCGAAGAGATTCTCCGCTGGTCGGCCGCCGCCGAGCAAACCAGCCAGCACCCCTGGGCCCAAGCCATCGTCACCCACGCCATCGAGCGTGGCATTTCCTTCCCGATGCCTACCCATAGTCGCGAGGTCGCCGGCGCCGGCGTCGTCGCCCAGGTGGCGGGTAAAGAGGTCGTTGTGGGAAAGAGATCACTTCTCGAATCTCTGATTCATTCCATTCCCATGGGACACGACGATGGGATATTCCTGGCCATCGATCGTGAATGGATGGGGAGAATTCTCCTAGCCGACCAACCGCGCCCCTCCAGCCGATCGGTGATCGAACAGCTTCATCATCTTGGAATGGAAGTGCAGTTGCTCACCGGCGACTCCGAATCGGTCGCGCAGAATGTGGCCGAGCTCGTTGGAATTCCCGCCGAGCATGTCCATGCTTCCCTGAGCCCCGCGGAAAAGGAACAAAGGGTTCAGCAATCCCGAGCCGCTGGAAAACATGTCGCGATGGTGGGAGACGGGATCAATGATGCCCCCGCGCTGGCGGCGGCGAACGTCGGCATCGCCATGGGCCAAGGAACCGACGTGGCCAAGCAAGCGGGTGATATCGTCCTTTCATCGCCCGATTTGATGGTCCTCGTAAGGACCGTTTCTCTGTGCCGAGCTACTGTGGCCAAGATCAAGCAAAATCTCTTCTGGGCTTTTGGTTACAACGCGATTCTGATCCCACTGGCCGCGGCGGGGTATCTCTCGCCTACTCTCTCGGCGGCGGCCATGGCTGCCAGCAGCATCAGCGTGGTCGCCAATAGTTTGACGCTTCGTTGGCGATGGTGGGATCGAAGTTAGCAAGTAGGATGTGACCGACCGATGACACAAGAGGAGCGATGGAGCGATCGCAACATCGTGTCAACGGGAACGGTGACTTTTAGTACGTCTCGCTGACGCCGTTCTCGATCACCCCAAGCGAACTGACGTGATGGCGAGCAACGTAGGTATCTAGTTGATCGAGTAGTTCGGGGCTGCTTTTGGCCGGGTCCCGAACCAGTAGGGCCGCATCGATCGCCGCCGGTATCATCGTTGGCTTTCGGGATGCAAAGAGCGAACCCTGGTCGATGATCACCAGATCGAAAGAGTTCGAAAGTCTTTCAATCACCTCGGCCACTTTCTCCGCGCCCAGAACGATGCTTGGCAAGTCGATCGCTTCAAGCGTCGGAAGAACCATCAGCTTCGATTTTTCGAATCCGATGAGCGTGTCGGCCAGCGCGACGTTCTCTCGGAGGTGATGCTCCATGCCGACCCGCGCGGGAACACGAAGTAAGCTCGCCAATCCTGGATGAGCAAAATGGCCGTCGACGAGAACGACCTTCAAATCGGTATGCTGGGTCATCGCCATGGCGAGAGCCACGGAAACCGTTGTTGCCCCTTCGCCTCGCAGTGCCGAGGCAATTATCATCGTTCGCAAGCCGGCTTCCTTCACGCGAACGGCAATACCCTCGGCGAGTCCTTGCCAATGTTCGGGTCCGTCCGCCAGGATCTGTCCAACGACTTTCGGAGTTCGCCACTTGGCTACCGAGGGAGTCAGCGGAGCCAACTTTGTTTCCGCCAAGCCGGCCAATGGTTCAAAACTTCGTCGGACCGTATGGGCTGGCTCGGTCTCGCGGATCGGCAAGGGGGTCTTCCCTTCTTGTTGCATCGTGTACCCGCCCGCTTCGGTGGCAGGGGTCGTCGGCTTCTTCGATCCCAATGAGGGAATGATGGTGGGATAGATCGTCGACATTTCGCCGTGAATGCTTTCGGTATCAATCGAACTCGCCAGGTGCGGCGCGGGACCTGTCGTCATCTGAACCAAGCCAGTCGTCGACGACGTCCACCGCATGTCCCGAGTGTACATTTCCATGTCCTCTCTAGCCGGCACCGATTCTTGTGTCGATTGTTCCGCAGGTTCCATCCCCCCCTTCGGAGCGACCGTCTTCGCCCCTGGGGAGATGTTCGTCTCTGTTTCGATCACCATCGCTTTGGACGAGTAGAGTTCATACTCGCTTCGCCAAGCTCGCAACCGGGCTAGGCAATAGCGAAGCAGCTTGAGACGTTCTTTAGGCTCGAGCAGTGGACGACCAGCCTCGGGGCGAGCTGTTCCCGCGGGCGTCTGGTTCAACCGAATGGTGATCCCCATCAATCGCCTCGCCGACCTCTTTCGCCGTCCGAATGAACCTGTTTCATCCCATCAACCCACAAGCATCGCTTACTGCTCGGGGGACGAATCCATCTCATGTTCCATGCCAGGAGCGTACGACATCCCGTCTCCTTGGATCACGCCGTCCATGGCTCGCTGCGTCGCGTGGCCAGGATACATCGTTGGTTCGACACTGCTGATTCGCCCGGCATAGGTCGGAATCGCCTGAGCTCGTCCCAGCCGAAGTGGTTGATCGTTCGGACGAATCACGGCATGCTCGACGCTTGGCTCTTCGGTACTCCAGGAGTGCCCTCGCATGGGCTGTATGTTCGGTTCGTCGGTCGGCAGAATGGGAAAATCCGCTTCATTTTGTGCGGGTAACGATTCCTGTGGGATCGTTGACGACGAAGACCGCTCTTGATGTTGAATGCGTATCGGACCATCGGCCGGCGCCGACTTCTCGCCGGCAATCTCGGGAACGGAAAGCGTGGGAAGCGATAGTGTTTTAGGCCGAAGCGAATTGTCCGCGTCGGTCGAATTCACCACTTGCCAACTCAGATAGATGACCAGTGTCACCAGCGGAAGAGACGCCAAGATAATGAGATGATCCGATCGGAGCAAAGGGATCGCCGTCATCGGCGTCATCCACCGAGCCGACGACATTCGACGGACCGAGAGGATACCGCGAGAGCGTGCCGGACTGGGACCGCCCGTCTGCTGCCTGACCCGCATCACCACGGGGGCGGCGTGTTGGCCCCATGCCGATTGATCCACCGTCTTTGATTCCATCGAGGTTCGCCTCTTGCCGACTCTTTTTCCGAATTCCTGGCTCGTTCTTTGGAACGCGAGTTGGCCCGATCCCGAACTAGGCGCGATCTAAGCGGTCTAGGCGCGAGTGACCAGGCAGATCGCCATGGCCCACATCACCACCTTCACCAGTCTCCAACCGACCCAGCGGACCATGCCTTGCTCGGGACTCCCGGGGTTTTGCCTCAACATCGGCCTGGCTACCTGCCTCGGGGCCACGTCGCAACCGGCCGAGATTTCCTCGCTCTCTAATGGGATCGGATGCGAAGCCAGGCAGACTTGAACGAATCCAACGATCCTGGCGGTTCTGCGGATCTAGCTTGGGGTTCTGCGGTCCTGGCGTAAGCCCATGGGTAAATTTACGCGCGAACAGCACCCAGCCGGTCCGGGTCCCCTCTGGCGATTCTCTTGGATCTGCCTAAGATAGAGGGACTCCTCATCAAATGCCTGGGAGGCACAAGATCTTGTCCACAATAGAGTTACATCCGCCGAAGCGGACCGGATCCAAATCAGAGCAACTGCGAGAACTGCTCCGCGAGCGGATCTTGGTGATCGACGGTGCCACCGGGACGATGTTGTCGGCCCTGGGGGTCGACGACGCGGTAAAACGGGGAGAGCGATTCCGGAATCATCCGACCGACTTTAAGAATCTGCACGATGCCCTTTGCCTGACGCAACCGGACATTGTTCGCCAGATTCATGCCGCTTACCTCGACGCGGGTGCGGACATCGTCGAGACGAATACCTTTCAGGCCAACACGGTTTCGCTGATCGATTTTGAGCTGGCGGAAATTGCCTACGAGTTGAACCTGCGCGGGGCTCAGGTTGCGCGGGCGATCTGTGATGAGTACACGAAACGGAACCCGAGCAAGCCTCGCTTTGCTGCCGGCAGCATCGGTCCCACGAACAAGACTCTTTCTCTCTCGCGTCGGGTCGAAGATCCTGGGGCGCGGGAAGTGACGTGGGACGAGATGGTCACATCGTACGAAGAGCAGGTTCGCGGCCTGGTCGATGGCGGAGTGGACATCCTCTTGCCCGAAACCGGCTTCGACACGCTGAACATGAAGGCGTGCCTCTTTGCGATCTCGCGAGTTCTGAATGCCTACGGTGTCGATATCCCGGTCATCTGCTCGGGAACGATTCTCGAAGGGGGCCGAACGCTCAACGGTCAAACTGCCGACGCGTTCTGGTCGGCGGTATCGCACTATCCCCTCTTAGGAGTCGGCTTCAATTGCGCGCTGGGAGGCGAATTGCTTCGCCCGCACCTCGAGGCTCTTTCCCATCAGGCCGACTGCTTCATCAGCGCGTACCCGAATGCCGGCATGCCCAACGGCTTTGGCGGCTTCGACGATTCGCCCGAGAAGATGGCGAGCATCATCCGAAACTACTTGCAGGACGGGCTGGTCAACATCGTCGGCGGATGTTGCGGCACGACGCCCGAATTCATTCGTCTCATTGCCGAGCAAGCCGCCCAGGCAAAACCCCGTACCCCTTCCAAGCGAAAGAGCGCATGCTCTCTGTCGGGGCTCGACATATTCAACATCGATCAATCGACCGGCTTTGTCACGATCGGCGAGCGCACCAACGTGACCGGCTCGCGCAAGTTTGCTCGATTGATCCGAGAAGACAAATACGACGAAGCTCTGTCGGTGGCTCGGCAACAGGTTGAGTCGGGCGCCAACATCATCGACATCAACATGGATGAAGGGCTGATCGACGGCGTCAAAGCCATGACGAGGTTTTTGAATCTGGTGGCGGCCGAGCCTGATATTGCCCGCGTGCCCATCATGGTCGATAGTTCGAGTTGGCCTGTCCTCGAAGCGGGTTTGAAGTGCCTGCAAGGGCGTGGCATCGTCAACTCGATCAGCCTGAAAGAAGGAGAGGAGAAGTTTCTCGAACAAGCTCGGCTGGTTCATCAGTACGGGGCAGCCGTCGTGGTGATGGCCTTTGACGAAACCGGGCAAGCGGTCACGAAGGAACACAAAGTTTCGATCTGCCTTCGAGCCCACAAACTATTGACGCAGCAGGTCGGCTTCCGCGATGAAGAGATCATCTTTGACGTCAATATCCTCACGATCGCGACCGGTTTGGCAGAACACAATGACTATGCCATCGCCTTCTTTGATGCGGTCGCCGACCTGAAGAAAAAACTCCCTCGCTGTCGAACGAGCGGCGGCGTGAGCAATGTCTCATTTTCTCTGCGGGGCAACGACGCCGTTCGCGAGTCGATGAACACCGCTTTTTTGTTCCATGCGATTGCGGCCGGCCTTGACATGGGGATCGTCAATGCGGGCCAACTCGCTGTCTATGAGGAGATCCCCAAGGATCTTCTCGAGCGGATCGAAGATGTGCTGTTCAACCGCCGGCCTGACGCGACCGATCGATTGATCGAGTTTGCTGAGTCTTTTAAGAGTCAACAAAAAGAGAAGGGCGAGGACGAACAGCTCGCCTGGAGAAAAGAGCCAGTCCAAGAACGTCTGAAGCAAGCTCTCCTCAAAGGTATTGCCGATTTCGTCGACGAGGATGTCGAAGAAGCCAGGCATCAGTACGCTCGGCCTCTCGACATCATCGAAGGGCCGCTCATGGATGGGATGAACATCGTCGGCGACCTTTTCGGTGCAGGCAAAATGTTCCTGCCCCAAGTGGTCAAAAGCGCCCGCGTCATGAAGAAAGCCGTTGCGTACTTAATGCCCTTTATGGAAGCCGAGCGATTGGCGTCTGGCCAAGCGCGACAGCCGCGCGGCCGAGTGCTGCTGGCGACTGTGAAGGGGGACGTGCACGATATCGGCAAAAATATTGTCGGGGTGGTGCTCGGTTGCAATGACTACGAGGTGATCGATCTGGGCGTGATGGTCCCGTGCGAAAAGATTCTGGAAGCGGCTAAGAAAGAACAGGCCACGCATATCGGGCTATCGGGGCTGATCACTCCTTCCCTCGAAGAAATGGTTCACGTCGCTCGCGAGATGCAGCGAGTCGGCTTCGATCTTCCCTTGCTTATCGGCGGCGCAACCACCAGTTCCAAACATACCGCCGTCAAGATCGCCCCTGCGTATGGGCGAGAAGTTATCCATGTGAAGGATGCCTCGCGCGCGGTCGGCGTCGTCGATCGATTGAGCCGAACCGAAGCCCGAAGCGAGTTCGATCGCGAGAACCGTCTCAATCAAGACCGCGAGCGGGCCGCCTATGCGGAACGGCAGCAAAAGAAGCTCGTTTCGTATGCCGACGCATTCAAGCATCGATTCTCCATCGACTGGAACACTACGGAATTGCCGACCCCCGCGTTTCTAGGGACTCGCGTCATCGATCCGGTCCCGCTCAAAGAGATCGCTCCCTTTATCGATTGGTCCCCTTTCTTTGCTGCGTGGGAATTGCACGGCAAGTATCCGAAGATTTTTGAAGACAAGATGATCGGCCCCGAGGCGAAAAAACTCTTTGACGATGCTCAGAAGATGCTCGCGCGAATGGTGAAAGAGAATCTCGTCACGGCCCGCGCGATCTACGGCTTCTTCCCGGCTCGGTCGGACGGGGACGACGTCGTCGTCTACACGGATGACACGTACAAGGTTGAACGTTGCCGATTCCCCATGCTTCGTCAGCAGTGGGAACGGCGAGGACAAACAAACTATCGCAGCCTCGCTGACTACATCGCCCCTATCGCAACCGGTAAGAACGATTACCTCGGCGGCTTTGCGGTCACGGGCGGAATTGGACTGGAAAAATTCGTCGCGGAACTGGAGAAGGACCACGACGACTATGGTTCGATCATGGCGAAGGCGCTGGCGGATCGTTTCGCGGAGGCCTTGGCGGAGAAGCTGCATGCCCAAGCCCGCCTTGATTGGGGTTTCGGCAGCGATGAAAAACTGTCGCCTGAAGAGCTCATCGATGAGAAGTATCGAGGAATTCGCCCCGCGCCAGGCTATCCCGCTTGTCCCGACCATACGGTCAAACGAACGCTTTGGAACCTGTTAGGGGTCGAAAAGCAGATCGGCATCACTCTCACCGAGTCTTTCGCCATGATGCCTGCTGCCTCGGTGAGCGGATGGTACTTCGGGCATCCCGAGGCTCGGTATTTCGCCGTCGATCGAATCACCCGAGATCAAGTGGAAGCGTACGCCGGTCGAGCTGGCATGACATTGGCCGAGGCGGAACGCTGGTTGTCTCCCAATCTCGCTTACGATCCGGGTTAATCCGCCATCGACGGCTCCGAATAGAGCCAAAGCGCGACACCGTCGAAAAACCGCCGCCTGTTGAACGTCCTGCGAGTGGAGTTCTGCGTGGACTGAGACCGAGTCTAACGAGATTTCCGTCGTCCGATCACGCTAGCGCCGGCCACAAGGATCGCCCCACCCGCAAGCACCAGCGACGACGCCTCGGGGACTGACGTCCGCAAATACGTGAACGCCCGCGTCCCTCCGTCAAGATTCGATCGAGCACTCACCAAAGCGAGATCGGTGAGTGAAGCAGGACTACTGGGAATCGTTACCCACGCGGAAAGAGTTTGTTGCTGACCCGGTGCGAGCAGACTGGTGCTCGGCAACGAGAAGTTCAGCGACCAGAGATTATCCTCGGCAAATAGAGAGTAGCTGTCAGAATGATCGGAAGTGTTCTGGATCGTGATATCGACCCATTTCTGCTGACCGGGCAGGCCGACGAGGTTGTCGGCATTCAGAGTAATGCTGAATCCTGGATCGACTTGATTGATGACCCCCGCGAGCGCGAAGCGTTCGGGACCCCACTGCCTTCTCCACGCGGATTGATCTCCCTTCAGGTAGAGATCAAAAAAGCTTGCCAGCTCCGCCCGGCCGAACGCTTGATTCTCCTCCAACGAGATGCTTCCCGGTTGGCCAAAATCCCCTAATGGCGGAGTAAATGGAAAGTCCGTGAAACCGACATGATATCCTCCGATCACGTTGGGCAATAACTTGGGACCACTGGCGGCATTGAAAAGAGGTTGTCCCCCACTCGATACCGGCACCAACTGATCGAGACTTCCATTGATAAAGCTCACCGGAATATCAAGCTTCGAGACCGCATCATCTGCATACGGAGGTGGAGCAGTTCCTAAGGGCCCGCTTGAACGGAGCGTCACCGACGAGAACGTCGCGAGCGCCTTGACTCGGCTATCCTCGGCCGCCACGACCGACGCGATCCCGCCCCCGAGCGAATGTCCCGAGATACCAATCGCGGCCGTATCAACTCGCCCCTGAAGAACGGAGCCCGGGGTCGAGTTTTGATCAATGAGGTAAGTGATCGTGTCTTTGACATCGGAGATGTATTGAAGCCGATTCGGATTGAAACTTAGTCCCTGCGAATCGGTCGAGATTACTAAGTACCCACGCGTGGCCAGTTGTCGACAGAAACTGTCATAGAAGGCCGGCGTCGCAAAGAAGCCGTGCGCGAAAGTCACGACAGGAAACGGGCCCCCCGAGGGGCTCAAGTCGGTTCCCGTTCCCTGACTCACGGCAGGATAATACAGCTTGGCACTCTGCGAGCCGCCCGTCGCGTTGGGAACGGAGACTTGCCTTTCGCCCCAGGCGAACGAGCCGGGAAGCGAATAAGGATCTTGCCCAAGGGTCAACATCAAGGATGAAAGAAGCATCGACAGCATGGGGAGAAACTCCTCGAGGCAGGATCAAACCGGAGCTAGGTCGCAGTAGTCCGATATTAGCCGAGCGCGAGAAGAACGTCGAAAAGAAAATCACAAGGATCATGGGTCAAATGCAAATCCCGTTCTCCCTGAATCGGAGGAGGGATTTCTCTCGAATAAAGAAGGGTCGCTCCCCTTCGATTTTCACGAGAGGGAAAACGGACCGCTCGGTCGGTTTACCAAGTGCGGATATCGACAAAGTGTCCTTCGATGGCAGCAGCAGCGGCCATGGAGGGGCTCACCAGATGCGTTCGTCCGCCGCGACCCTGTCGTCCTTCGAAGTTTCGGTTGGAAGTAGAAGCACTTCGTTCGCCGGGCGAAAGAGTATCGGGGTTCATTCCGAGGCACATGCTGCAGCCCGGCTCTCGCCATTCAAAGCCGGCCGCCTTGAAGACTTCCGACAGGCCCTCGGCCTCGGCTTGTTTCTTCACGCGGTGAGAGCCAGGAACCACCATCGCGCGGACCTTCGTGTTCACTTTTTTTCCGTCGACGATCTTGGCCGCCTCCCGAAGATCTTCGATCCGCGAGTTGGTGCAAGAGCCGATGAACACACAATCGATCACGATCGATTCGATCGCCGTTCCCGCTTTTAGGCCCATGTATTCGAGAGCCGAACTCGCCGCCTTGCGATCGTTTTCGTCCGACAGATCGGCCGGCCTAGGGACTTTCCCCCCGACACCGGTCACCATGCCGGGCGTCGTTCCCCAGGTCACCTGAGGCTCGAGTGCCGAGACATCCAACTCAACTAATCGGTCGTAACTTGCACCGGGATCCGAGGGAAGCTTCTTCCACCCGGCGACCGCCTGATCATAATTCTTCGGCGAATAGGGTCTGCCTCGGAAGTAGTCGAACGTCTTCTCATCAGGAGCAATCATGCCGGCACGAGCACCTGCTTCAATCGACATGTTGCAAACGGTCATTCGCTGCTCGATCGACAGATCTCGAATCGCTTGCCCTGTGTATTCGAGGACATACCCCGTCCCACCGCTGGTTCCGATCTTTCCAATGATCGCCAGCACCATGTCCTTGGCGGTCACGCGAGCCGGGAGGTTGCCGAGCACGCGAATCTCCATCGACTTGGGCTTCGATTGAAGCAAACACTGCGTGGCGAGGACGTGTTCGACCTCGCTGGTGCCGATACCAAAGGCGAGCGATCCAAACGCGCCATGCGTCGAGGTATGGCTGTCGCCGCAAACGATGGTCATTCCCGGAAGCGTGATCCCCAGTTCCGGACCGATGACGTGCACGATCCCTTGGTTCTCGCTATCAAGTCCGAAACAGGTCACGCCAAAATCGCGACAGTTGTTCGCCAGCGTATCCATCTGAGTCTTCGAGATCGGGTCGACAATGGGCAACGAGCGATCGGTCGTCGGCACGTTGTGGTCCATGGTCGCAAAGGCAAGTTCTGGTCGACGAACCTTTCGGCCTGTCATTCGAAGGCCTTCAAAAGCCTGCGGCGAGGTGACTTCATGAACGAGATGCCGATCAATGTAAAGGAGGGCCGGCTGACCGGGGACGGCATCCACCACGTGTGCGTCCCAAATCTTCTCGAACAACGTACGTGTCGACATCGTGCGAACCTCAATTCTCGCTTGTCGGAACCCGCCCTCTACCGCGAGGGACCATTCTATAAATCTTCGGAAATTCCAGACCCATTCTCGCGGGAAGAGACAGGCACGTTTCAGCGGACCTCGTTCTCGGACCAGCCTTCCTCGCCGATCAGCCGAACAAATCGACATCCGCCGAGCGACTGAGGTTCGAGTTCCCCATTGTGTTTGCGGAAAAGATAAAGCGTCTGGACGCCCGGCGTCGACTCGATCGGCAAGACCAACCTCCCCCCCTCGGCCAATTGTTTCACCAGGGCAGGCGGAATCCTCGGGCCTGCCGCCGTCAGGATGATTCGATCAAAGGGCGCCGCTTCCGGCCAACCAAGCGTCCCGTCGCCCACCCGCGAGCGAACATTCGTCACTCCCAGCGAAGCGAGTCGATCCATTGCTAGACGCGAAAGCTCATCGAACCGCTCGATCGTAAAGACCTCGGGCGCGAGTCGAGCGAGAATCGCGGTTTGATAACCACTGCCTGTGCCGACTTCCAGAACACGGGAGTCTTTCTCGATCGCGAGCGCCGAGGTCATCTTGGCCACGATCATGGGCTGAGAAATCGTTTGCCCCATGCCGATCGGTAGAGGCGTATTGTCGTACGCTCGATCAACCAAGTCCGGCGGAACAAACCATTCACGCGGTATGTTCTGGATCGCGGCCAGAACATCGAGATCGTTGATTCCCTGATCGAACAAATCTCGGAGCAGCGCTCGTCGCGCTGATGGCATCGATGGATCCATCGATCACCTCAATTCATTCCATCATGCCTTGCATCGTCAGCCGACAAAGGGGCCGGGACGAAAATCCTTCACCTTCAATTCGACGGAAGGAAAGCCTCGAAAATCATTGATGACCGGCTCGAATACAAGCGAACATTTTCCGTTCTCGTCGGCCAACTCGTGGAGTCTTTCTGCTTGACCGAAAGCGACCGCGCGAAGAGACTTCTCCCCTTGTTGCACCTGAAAGCTGAAATGCCGACCACCTCCACCCATGATTCGTGGCTCTCCTAGAAGCGAGACATTGTTAGCCAGAAACACCGGCTTGGGATTGCGCGACCCGAATGGTTCGAGGACTTCAAGCGATCGAACCAGGTCCGTTGAAAGAGCATGCAGCGGAACTTCTAAATCGATCGAAAGGTCGGCCCTCCCCGATTCGCCGCCCGTCCGAGTCCGGACCTCCATTTCAAACGCTTCGCGAAAAGGATCGATCTTCTCGGGACTGATCCGAAGTCCCGCCGCCATCTCGTGCCCACCCGATTGCCGCAGAAAATCGCCACATCCCGCCAATGCCTGTTGCAGATGAACTCCCGCCACACTGCGAGCCGATCCGGTCCCTTCGCCTTTATTCAGCGCAATCATCACACAGGGCCGATGGTAGCGCTCGACCATTCGGCTTGCGACAATGCCGATCACGCCGGCATGCCATCCCTCCTGTGCCAGCACCAACGAGAAAGGAAGTGAGCCCCCCTCTACCGAGTACAGTTGCTCGACCATCTCACGAGCTTCCAAAAACGTTCGCCGTTCCAGCGATTGACGCTCTTTGTTCTGATCGTCGAGATGACGCGCGAGCTCTTGAGCACGGGCGTTGTCTCGCGTGGTCAAAAGTTCAACACCAAGCCTCGCCTGTCCGAGCCGACCGCACGCATTGAGCCGAGGACCGATCGTAAAGGCAACATCCTCCGCTTCCAAACAGGTCTTTTTTTCGAGCCCCGCCTCTCGCATCAAATACGCAAGACCGATCGGCGGCGAGGCCTTCAGGCTCTTCAATCCATTATGAACCAGCGCGCGATTCTCTCCTTCCAGTGGAACAATGTCACAGATGGTTCCGATCGCGGTCAAGCTCGTCGCATCCAGCAGGAATTGCCGAAACGTCGGAGTGGTGGTGGCACCGCCGCTGGCTCGTCGCGCGATCTCCCATGCCAACTTGAAGGCGACTCCTGTTCCACAAAGATCACCAAACGGATAGCTGGTGCCAGGCAATCGAGGATGAACGACCGCATCGGCCGGCGGGATCGTGTCGTGGAACTCGTGATGATCGGTCACAATGTACTCGAGACCGATCGCCCGCGCGTGCTCGGCCTCCTCCACGCTGGCGACACCGCAGTCGACGGTGATGACAAGGTTCGCCCCCAGCGCGCTCACGGCATCAAGCGAAGCTCGGCTGACGCCGTAACCCTCTTCAAGGCGATCGGGGATGTAGAAAATCGGAGATGCCCCCGCCAAGCGAAGACACTCCATCAAGATCGACGTCGCGCACATCCCATCAACATCGTAGTCGCCGTAGATGCAGATCTTTTTACCCGCCGTAATGGCCGAGTAAATTCGGTCGGCCGCTTGCGTGATGCCAGGAAGTTCCATCGGATCGTGCAGCGTCTTGAGCCGGCGATCCAGAAAGCGACGCCCTTGCTCGAGGGTGTCGGCACCACGATTGATCAGCAAGTGCGCCACGACAGGGTGGACATGGAGCTCGCTGGCGAGAAATCGGGATCGATCAAAATCGTTCGAACGCAACTGCCATCGCTTGCGGGCGACCAGAGAAGCAGGACATTTCTCGTCGACCGAATCCATGAAAACGCATCCCTGTCTAGCGATCTTCCAATCAAGTTCGTCCGATCAAACACTCGCCTTGGCATTCATAGCAAGGACTCTCATCACCCGGCCCGACGGTCGCGCGAATGAGCGAGTGAGCGAGTGAAAACACTTTGGACCCAAGGCGATTTTCAGGAATAATTATCCTTTGGTCGATCGACAAGTCCCTTCACATGGCGACACCGCCACCCGATATCGTATACCCCAGACGGTGAAAAAGAACGGAGAAACGTCCGCGTGCTTATCTCCTATGTCGATCGCCGAACACTGATCAGTTTTGCGTGGTTCTTCTTTTTGCTCTTCGGGTGGTACTGTGCTCGGCCCGTCCGAGAGTCGCTGGCCACCATGGTCCCCGAAAGCCAACTTAAATGGGTGATGTCGGCGACCTTCGCCCTGATGCTGATCGTGACGCCGATCTACGGTTGGATTGCTCGGCAGCTGACACGACGAACGCTGTACTTGATGAGCTATTCCATCTTCCTGATCGCCTTCAGCTGGTTCGCTTGGTCGCTCCCCACGGACGCGGCGCAAGCCGAGCAATCGACCTTGTTGATCGGCTGCTTCTACGTGTGGGCAAGCTTCTTCAGCCTCTTCTCCGTCTCCTGTTTCTGGTCATTTTTGGTCGACGTCTTCACCACCGGCGAAGCCAAAGTAACCTTCGGCCGCATTGCTGCCGGCGGCACGGCCGGGTCGATCCTCGCATCGCTCGTCGCGATTAATCTCTCCAAACAGATCGGCAACCGCGGATTACTGATGGTGACGGCTGGCTCGTTGATGATCTCGGCCATTCTCGTTCTATTGCTCGATATCGTGTGCGAACCAGCAAGATGGACGCGCACAGACGTGGTCCGGGCGAACTCCTCTTGGCGCGATCTCTTTACCGCTTTTCGAAGCTTGACGACGTCACCCTATTTGCTTGGGATTGCGATCTTCCTCTTCGTGGGGACGGCCATTGACATCGTTCTCTACTTCGACGTGAATAGTCTCATGAAGGGGATTTCCGACGTGCATCGGCGGACAAGCTTGTTTGCTAGTTTCAATCTCTACTCCAGCATCGCCATTGTCGCGGGCCAATGGCTGATCACACCTTGGTGCTTACGCCATTTAGGGATCACGTACATTCTTGTCGGGGTCCCTCTCGTCTACGCCATCAGCTTCGGAACGCTGGGAATGTTCAACACACTTGCCGTCGCCTTCTCTGTGGGCATCCTGATTCGAGTTTTATGGCTATCGCTGGTCGCCCCCGCGCGAGAGGTTCTCTTCACCAGCGTTTCTCGCGAGGATAAGTTCGCTACCAAAAACCTGATCGATACAGTCTTCGTCCGTGGCGGGGGAGTCTTTCCGGGCTTTCTCATCGAGCCGGGCAAAGCCTGGTTGGGTTCGATGGATCGCGTCCTATTTGCCGCCATTCCATTTGCACTACTGGCAGCTGGCCTGGGAGCATATCTCGGGCGACTTCACCGTCAATCTCTCCATCAATCGCATGACAACTCAAGAGGTCCATCATCACCATGATCCATCGAATTCCTTGGATTCTCTTCATCCTTACTGCTGGCTTGATTGCTGCTCCCCAACAGACCAAGGGTGCCGACCTACCCAACATCATCTTGATTGTCGCCGACGATCTGGGCATCAACGATCTAGGTTGTTACGGCGGCGACACTCACTTCTCGCCTCATCTCGACAGATTTGCTCGAGATGGAAGGCGATTCAATACCGCCTACGCTGCCCAGCCGATCTGCTCGGCATCGCGCGCCGCCATCATGACGGGGAAACATCCAGCCCGACTTCACCTGACAAACTATCTGCCTGGAAGGCTCGACACATTGGCCCAGAAGCTTCGCCAACCGATCATCGAAGGACAACTGCCTCTTGAAGAGATCACCTTGGCAGAGCTTTTGCGCGACGCCGGCTATGCCACGGCAATGTTTGGAAAATGGCATCTTGGAAATGATGACTTTGGCCCGGCAAAGCAAGGTTTTGACGTCGCCAAACTCTTCCCTGAAAATGCCAATCCTGCATCGTCGGCAGGGAGCAAGAATGAGCACGCCATCACCGATGCTGCCAATCAGTTCATCGAACAGCATCGCGATACGGCGTTCTTTTGCTACCTCGCGCACCACTCGCCCCATATTCCATTGGTCGCCTTGCCTGAGAAAATCGCCAAATACTCCGATCGTTTTCATCCCACATACGGGGCGATGATCGAGTCCCTCGACGAGTCGGTCGGCCGACTACTGAGCAACCTTGATCGGCTCCGTCTAACTTCTCGAACGCTCGTCATCTTCACCAGCGATAACGGCGGGCTCCACGTCTTGGAATCTCCCGGCACGCCGGCGACGACGAACGCCCCTTATCGGGCCGGGAAGGGATACCTCTTCGAAGGAGGAATCCGTGTTCCGCTTTTGATGAGATGGCCAGGCGTGATTCCAGCAGGCTCAATCGATGACATACCAATGACACTGATGGACCTAATGCCAACGATCTTGAAGGCGGCTCATCTCGATCCAGCAAGAGTCATCGGCCCGCTCGACGGAAAAGAGATCCCGCTGAGCCAACCCCCGCCGGCGGACGATCGTTCTCTTCACTGGCACTTCCCGCACTACACGAATCAAGGAAGCCGACCCGCCGCAGCGATTCGCCGGGAACATTGGAAGCTCATCGAGCAGATGGAAGATGAATCGATCGAACTCTTTGACCTCAGCGTTGATCCATCCGAACAGAATAACCTCGCCTCAAAACATCCCGAGCGTGTGAGCGCCTTGAGGGATGAACTGCACGCCTGGCAGAAGAGTATCGGCGCTCAGATGCCAACACCTCACCCTGAGTATGATGTTCTTTTGCACCGATCAATCTATCTTGATCTTGATTCATCTCGTCTCGTGTCCGACGCGACCGCTCGTCAAACAGCCGACCAATGGAAAAACTGGCGAAAGCAACTCAATCAGGTGCTTGACGGAAAGAAGGCAGCTCTCACGCCGAGCCGAGGAGATGTTCGCCTCTTTGCCGCCCAAGCTCGGCTGCATTCGAAGAACATGCGATACGAGAAAGAGCCAAACAAGAACGTGCTCGGATACTGGACGAGTCCCAACGACTGGGCAGACTGGGATTTCACCGTCGACCAAGCTGGTCGTTATGAAGTCGAGGTTCAAGTCGGATGCGGTCGAGGAAGCGGCGGTGCGGTCGTTCAACTGGAAGTGGCAGGACAATCGCTTGATTGGACGGTGGTGGAAACGGGGCACTTTCAAAACATGATTCAGCAAACCATCGGGCAAGTGAATCTCACCACCGGCCCGCAGACGCTCGCCATCAAGCCGAAAACCAAACCAGGCCCCGCGGTGATGGACCTTCGGCGGGTCGTCTTGCGGCCAATGGCAACGGCGAGTCCTGCATCAGGGAAGTAAATGTTCTGTCGAATCAACCAAGAGATGAATCGTCACGGAAGTTCAATCGGATGTTGCTACCGATTGATGGGCCTGTCATGAAATCGTGGGGAGGAATTGGAAAGCGGGTGAAGGGATTCGAACCCTCGACATTCGGCATGGGAAGCCGACGCTCTAGCCACTGAGCTACACCCGCACATGGTTCAACCTAAAAGCGCCAGCACCTCCGGTCAAGAACCAAGCGGATGTGCGGTGGTCGGCAGGTCAGGAACTTAGCCCCCCAAAAGAAGGGGCCCGGCCTTTCGACCGAGCCCATCCTCGCTTGACCCGAGCTACAAACAGGAGAAGCTATTCGCTCTTCGGAAGCTTGGCGGCGAACTTTGCGGGATCAGCCTTGAAGGCATCCGGGCAACCGCCGCAGCAGAAGTAAACCATCTTCCCATCATGTTCGGTCTTGTGAGAAGCACTGATGGGCTTGCCACTCACCGGGCACTTATCCTGCATCGTGAAACCCTTGGCGAGTTTCGCGAAAACAGTCTCGAGCTTTTCAGAATCGCTTGACTTCTCAAACTTCGCCTGGCACTTCTCACAGCAGAAACCGACCTTCGCCCCCGCGAAATCGACAACCGTCTTGTCGTTCACCGTGCCACCGCTGAAAGGGCAACCGACTTGAGCAATCTGCTTGGTCACCGCAAGCTGATGATTGATCTTGGCCGCAAACTTCGCGGGATCGCTCTTAACCGCATCGGGACACCCGTCGCAGCAGAAGTACAGCTTCTTCCCTTTAAAATCGGTCGATACATCTTCCTTGGCCGGCCCACCCGAAACCGGGCACAGACCATACGATTTCGTTTCCTCAGCAGCGAATGCCAAACCGGACACCACGACTGCCAAACCCATCACGAGCATCATCGAACGCATCGCCAATCTCCTCGTCTTCTGACTCGTGTCAGAATCGATCAAACCGATACAACCGGACTTTTCGCATGGTAGTGGGCATCGACCGCCGAAACAATTCAATTCAGTCAATCTTCCGCAAGATTCACTTTTCGACCAGATGTGGGTCCCTCTCTTGCCGATCTTCCCAATCGCTCGTTCCATCGCTGGCCATGAACCGCTGCTCTCCTAAGATTGTCCAAATGACGAGCGTTCTGCTGCTGGCAGTCGCTTTCATTGAGACTGCTTCACATTGCCCAATCCCTTTTCCTTAAAGGGCTTGCCGCTGTAAAGCAGACTTTCCAAGGGCAGATAGCTCAGTTGGTAGAGCACAGGACTGAAAATCCTGGTGTCGCCGGTTCAACCCCGGCTCTGCCCATTCCAGCGTAACGACTTACGAAAAGTGCGGCACGGTTAAGAACCGCTTGGTTACGTGAAAGGTTACACTAACACGCCCCGCTGTTGCTCGAAATAGCCTTCAACGCGGCCCGTTCGGTGTCCGCGTAGAAATCCAATGTCGTCTTGATGTGACTGTGACGCAACAAGCGTTGCAAGACTTGGGCGGGGACTCGCCCGGCCCATCGGCTTCCAAAATTACTTCGCAGATCGTGCAAGGCCACAAAGCCGACATTGCTCGAAACCCTTACCGCCGATCGGCGGACGATCGTCCCGAAGACTTCCGAAATTTGGCTCGGGTTCATCGGAACGTCTCGGGCAGGTACAAGCCGCCCCTCGGGGAAGCCATCCGGGAAGCATTGCCGCAAAAGCTCGTCAAGCTCCGGCGGGACGTATCGCCGGCGGTTCGAGTGCTGGACTGGGGAGCACATCCAGCTTCGCTTTGCCTGGCGGCATCGCCTTTAAGATGGATCCGATCATCGTGAGTGCCAATGTCATCTCCGCCAGTTCTGATGCATCTGCCACCGCGCAAGCTTTGGGGAGAGCTCTGGCCACTTCGACCACATCCAACCTAACGACCGGGGCTCTTATTGGCGTGCCTCTGGCGGGCATGAGCTTGGCCGGCGCCGGTTCGTCTTCAACACTGGCGAGCGGGTCTGCATCGGCCTCGGGAAGTCTCGATGCGGATCCGAACTTCCCGGGGAGTCGGGATGTCGATCAGGATCCGTCCTTCGTCGGCCGTCGCCCCGATCTTGATCCGATGACCCCGCAGACGCCTGATGACCTCGACCCTGCCGAGGTCGATCGCTTGGCGACCAATTACAGCCTCTTCCCCGATCAAACAGGCTTGCCGGGCGAGGAATTGAAGGATCCGCGCCAGCGAGCCGAGGAGATGCTCCGCTATCAGGCACGTGCGGAAGCGGCACAGCAGCAGCGCTTTCAGCAGATGATCGATGAGCACAACCAGCTCTTTGCCCATCGCCCCGAACGAGCGGGATCAGGGTACGGCACGACTGGAATGGACGCTTCTTTGGACGCCTTGGGGACGGCGGACCCGACCGGCTTGGTGGATGGCTACCATGCCGTCACGTATGCGGTACGTGGCGAATGGGGCAATGCCGGCCTGACCGCCGTCGGCGTCATTCCCATCGTCGGCGATGCCTTCAAGCTCGCCAAGTATGGCCGATTGGTTGACGAAGCCGTCGGTGGCGTCGTCGATGTCTATGCTCGTTTCGGACCAGATCTCGTACATCAAAGCGACGCGTTCGCTGTGTCCGCGCCGCGAACCGCAGTCACTCGGTCTGTTGGAAGCCTTCAGGATGCCGGACTCAAGGACGCCCATCATGTGATTCAGGACGCTGCGGTGCGAGATCTGCCCGGCTATAACTACTTTGAGGCCCCGGGAATACAATTGCCCGGCCCTTCTAACGTTCGCGGGACCCCACACTACTCAGCGACGCTTGTCCAGAGGCAGTCAGGCGGCGGCACGTACGCGGCTGAGCGTCGAATCGGATACAAGGCTTTGCGGCGAGCCGGCGTCTCGCCCGAGGACGCTCGACAAGCGATTGCCGAGGCTGATAATTACTTCTACGGCCTGGGAGTGCGCGCCGATACGCCAACACGTATCCCCGGGAACAGATAAGGAGGGCCGATGTCAGTTAAGAAATTGGAGTCGGTTGCTCTCGACCTTGTGACTAAGCTAGCGCACGGCAAGTACGATGAGGTTGTCGCTGCCTGTGGCGTTACACGTCTTTCCGCAGAAGATCTGCGAGAGGTGATAGCCGAATACGGCATGACCTTTGTTGTTCCGCCGAAAGACCGCTATGTAGGCTTCGATGCGTTTTTTCTTCCTAGCTTTGAAATCCCCACTTGGTCAGTTCGAGCGCCGTTGTGGTCGAAAGAGGAAGGACGTTCAGACTTGGAGTTGCAGTTGACGATTCATCAAGAAGGCGAACGCTTCACAATTGAGCTAGACGATCTTCACATTCCGTGATCAGCAGATCTAATCGGGTCCGCCGCGTCCTCGGCCTTCCACACATCCGGCAGGAACTGGTCGAGTTCCACAGCCGGTGTTTGGCTGATCTTAGCAATCACGCTGGTCAAGTATCGCTGCGGATCCACCTGATGTCGCTCGGCGGATGCGATCAGCGACCAAAGGGTCGCGTGATGTTTGGCGGCGGCGGCGTGGCCGGCAAAGAGCCAATTCTTTCGGCCAATGGCGACTCGTTTGAGGGCGCGTTCGCTCACGTTGTTGTCGATGGCGAGGAAGCCTTGCGTCACGTAGACGTTCAGCGCCGCCCACTGATTGAGCGCATAGCCGATCGCAGACTGACCACACGCTTGCCGCCCGCGGACAAGCCGCAAGCGGTTGTCGCCCCAGTCTGACGGCCGCGCCGTCCTATCGGCCTGCCCGCCGGCCGCCCGACTCGACCGTCGCTAACACGATTATCACGGAAGAGTCATAATCATTCCTCATGGAACTGTTGCGTTCTCGGGATTACGAGAGTTCGAACTGGGGATAGTTCTCTCATAAGTCTCGTCATTTGAATCGCTGGAATCATGGATCAGTTTTTCTTTTCGTTCGATTGCTTGTCGCACGGCCTCAGGGTGAGAGTCGAGATATCGGCGGGTATTGTTATGGTAAATGAAGTAAGGAATCCCCGCCATCAGCCAAATCGAAACAACGGAGAGCAATAGTTTCTGTCGAATGGATGGGGCAATGCTCTTGAGCCCAAGCAGAATCTCAAGAAAGCCGCCTCCAGCGATGACAAATACAAAGAACGAAGTGGCGAGAAAGTACCTTGGGCCATTTATCTGAAACGTCAAAAAGTTCGACGCAAACCATCCCATCGTATGAATTAGAAGTACTATTCCTGCGGTACGATTCGAGTCCTTCGATCCAAGGAGCAGCAGGCCGACGAATAGACCCAAAGGCAATACGCAAATGGGAAAAAACGGATCATGCTCCCTAAAAACGGCAGCAAGAACGGCGGAGATTTTGATGCCGAGCGTTGGAAACGCCTCCCAGTAGACGAAAATGAGTTGGCCTTCGAGATTAAGCAATCGATAATTCCAAACATTATTCAAGTAGGCTATCGGCTCTCGCCAGAGTGAGGGATTGGCGTAGATAATCGTCGTGGTCGAGATGATGGCAACGATCATCGTTGCTACCAGGGAGCGTTTCAGGAATGTTTCTGCGGTCGGTGTGAGCAACATGGCTCCGAGGACGAGTGAAGCCGCTGATAGAGGAACGCTGGTAAACCCATTGATTTTCGTGTCGGTGAGGAGTCCAGCAACGACTCCGAGAAGAACTAATGCGGACAAGACGGGACGGTTCTGCCTCCATCGTTCCACCACCGAAACGGATAGCCACACTGTCAGCGACAACAGCAAATAAAAAGGACCCTCCGCCATCACGTTGACAGATAGCTCGCGAATGAGTGGGCTTAATAGCATCACTGCCAGCGAACAGACACCTGCCCAAGGAGATCCAAAGACACGGTGGGATAAGGAGGCGGCAATCAATCCACTCAAGGCGAAGCAGAGCGTGCTCATGAGTCGGCCGGCAGGAAGAACCAATGGCGGCAATTGTTTCGCTTCTTCGACAAGTACCTCATGCTCGTTCAGGTCAGTTCTTTCGTACCAGCGGTGTTTGAAATCGACCGACGGAACTTCATAGCCGACGAGCGATAATGCCGCTCCCACAAAGAATTTTCCGACGGGCGGATGATCAATCGCATCACGTACCTGCCAATCGTCGGAGAAGAGATCCTTCTTTTGAAAGGCAAGGTAGTAGTAATAACTTCCATAAATCCAGGCGGTTTCATCGATATTCTGTATCGACATGGGCTTAAAGCCGAGAACGAAAAAGTTGGCCAGAAAAGCCGACAGGAGGCAGCCGACGGCAATGATACTTCGAACGGTCCATGGTTGCCGAGGATACGGGCGAGTGGATTCGAAAGCCCCCAAAAAAACCCCTTTGCTCCAAATCCGAGTAGAATGCCGTCTCACGAAATGCGAATGCGGAGAACTCTTGTTCGAGGAGCGACGATAACGCGCATCATATGGCGAAACATGATCCATTGTCCACGCGATCTCACCTCGTCGTTCCCACGAGTCTCGGCACAACATAAGCTAACCAGGTCCATAAGGGATTTCAACAGGTATTGCCGGGTTGCTTTTGTCGATCGCTGAGCCTGAGCAGAAAGGGCTCTTCGAGAGTTCGTGCGGACAAAGGGCAGAGCATCAGAGGACGTTTCGCCACGCAATCCGATAGCGGAGACGGCGCCACGAAGAGGCATGCCAAGACTTTTTAGATCGACTTTCGCACATTTATGCAGCCAGTT
This sequence comes from bacterium, assembly GCA_019753235.1. GTDB lineage: Bacteria > Planctomycetota > Planctomycetia > Kolteriales > Kolteriaceae > JAIELF01. The sequence continues at coordinate 592 of JAIELF010000041.1, read as the reverse complement.
GGATGATGTTTTCCACTGTTTTCATGAGTTTCCGGTTTTTCGTTCCGCGGATGCCTGCTCTGAAAGCGTAGCGTTTGATGGTCTGGAACCGTAGCGTCGCCAGCATGTCACGAAGCGAGGCGTGGGGTTTATCCGGATGCCAGCTTTGAGGTCGTGGCTTCCAATAACGATGCCCGTCTTGCACAAACCACACCACGATCCATCCATAAATCAGCATGGCCATGGGGGCGGTTCGACGAACGGCCCAGGGGCTCCAACCTTGCGGCTCTTCGAAGCCGAGATGATCGAGCGACCACGCGGCACTGGCAAAGAGACGATGGAACGACGCATGATGTCGATCGACCATCGCCGCTCGCAACAAACCCGTCACGGTCCGGTGAACCGCAAAGATCCAGCCGACGATAAGCACACTCAGGTTCCGAAAGGTCGGTGCGTACATCCATCTACTCAGGGGTTGCACAAGGGAGAAGAATCCTGGTACAAGATCCATCGTGAGCCTCCTTGCTCGGGACGAGATGTTGTAACCCCGTCCATAGCAGGAGGCTCGCTTTTGCGCGATCCCAATTTAACCTCCATAAATGTGCGAAAGTCG
>JAIELF010000056.1 GCA_019753235.1 bacterium | reverse complement strand
GAGATCGTTGCCAAGCGGTATAAGATCGGTCGGCAAAGTCAGGACGAATACTCTCTCGAGAGTCAGAAGAGAACGGCACGAGCAGTCTGATCAAGACTCCTGGTAATAGAAAGGGCCACCAAGCAACTCCATGTCGACGTGCGGGCGTCGAATGTACGGTCATGCTTTTCCAACTCCCGTGCCTTGCCCATTCAAAGAAACGTGATCGGCTTGTCGTGCCTCGGACCGAACGAGCCTTGTCGGCCATCGACTATGGGGCAACGGGGATGGAATAGACGTGTCGCTCGTATCCTTCGAAGTCATCCATCCAATTGGTCCGCGAGACCGGCGCATTTCTCTTTTCAAAAAGGACCTTGGCTTCATTCCCTTTGGCTTTGGGGTGATTGAATTGAATGCCCGGTCTCGAATCAGGGCTCGCGTTGATGGTCAGAACATACAGACGATCTCCCAAACGTCGAGCCAGCGTGTGGATCGCCGGGTCGCTTACCTTTGTCGGGATGTCGTCGTCGGGCGCGGTCAAGACCGGCGAGAGTGCTTTCACTTCGCGCGAGAGGTTCTTCATGGCCGTCCAAACCGCTGGATCTTGCTGGGCTTCGAAGAGCTGCCAATAGAAGAGGCCGTTGGCACCATGCGTGAGGGCCAGATAGGTCATGGCGACCTCCTCGGCGGGGGTAGCCAGCGGAGTTGATTGAAGGACGGCGATGCCCGGCTTCTTGCCGCCTGTTGCTTTGACAAGCATGTCGACTTTGTCCGCGACCATCGTCAGCGGCTTTTTCGTCTTTGCGTCCTCAATGGGATAGATGTCGGTCGCCAAGATGTCGACGGTGTCGGCATACTGGAACATGTTCGCGTCGGCCCACGACATCACGACGCCCCAGGTGGGACGATTAGGGTCGATCTTTTTGACCATTTTGGTGGCAAGACGCATCTCGGCAGGCGGGACCGTCATCATCGCATGGTCAGGCTCGTCACACAGATACCAAGCGAAAAGGTTGGGATGCGAGCGAAAAGGCTCCATCGCGACACCGACCTGCCAGGGAAGATGCGCCCGCATGAGCCCGGTCAATTCGGGTGTGAGCAAGATACCCGTCTGCGTCGATTCTTCGATCACCTCGGGCGTCATGGCCGATGGCATCATCACGTTGAAGCCGGTCTCGGCCAGCATGCTTGGCTTGCCCAGATAAACGCCGATCGGGAAAAAGGGTTTGCCATCGAGGAAGAAGCGGTTCCCTTTCAGTTCCACCGCGCGGGGCGGATCCGAGGAGGCAACCTTAAAGGCGGGCCGATTCTCTTTTCCCTTCAGAACCAGCGAAGCGCCGTCAATGAAAAGCGTTCCTTCACCCAGGCTGAAAAAGTAAAGTCGAAGGCCGGCATCTGATCGAAGGGGAACTTCATAGCGGTACTCTTTCCACTCGATATCAACGGGAATGATTTCGCTTTCGAAGTTTTTCTCGACGGCCGCCCGAGCCTCGCCGTTCCCTTCGAAGGTCCACCGCAGAAGAGAGCCCTTCTCATCTCCCTTCGCCCAGAAGCGGAGTTCGTAGGTCCCTGCGGGCATAAACATCGGTTCGGTGAAGACGCCGCCGCGCCCTCGTTTTTCGCAGATGATTTTGAGCGATGCCAATCCCGAGCAAGCGTTGTCTCCGAAATCCGAGGAGAAGAAATACTTGCCGTCGTCCCATTCGCCCCATGAGTTCCAGCCCGTTAGGCCAACTTCAAAGTCGCCGTTGAGAAGCCCGTTGCCCGGCGGAACTTTTTTGGGATGCTCGGTCGGCTTGACGATGCTGGTGGAAAGGTCGATCGGTTCGGCCGCCAGGCGAACATGGTCGACAAAGATCTTGCCCGATCCTTCATCCGCGTAGACGTAGAGTCTCTTGATCTTTTTGATGTCGACAAATGCCGCCATTCCCGCGACATCCATCTCGATGGTGTTCGGACCTGGTTGCAAACGATAGTACCAGATCGTGTAGGACTTGCCGGCGGCGTCCGAGACTCGAAAGGTCAGACTGATCGGCATCCCTTCGCGAAAGACGTCCACCAGCAACTTGCGGGCACCGGAAAGATCGAAAGTTTGTGGCCGAGCTTCGACGCCGAAACCGGATTCGGGTCCCTGAAGAGTGATTTCCAGCGACTTTTTGCCTTGCGTGGCGTGCTCGTTAACAGCTTGAATACGAGCATTTCCCTGATCCGATTGGACCTCCGCGGCGGACTCGAAAGAAATCAAAACGCCCGGCGGATACGTAATCGTCTCGGCCCGGCATCCGACCAGGTATCCCAAAGAGATCACCACGAGCATCGGTCGAGCCATGACGGTTCCTCGCAACGGTGGCGAATCGAATGACCGGCGTCAACAGAGCGCCTGTCGATATCCCCTCGAACTCAATCTCGCGCATCGGCTTTCTGCGCGATCGACAATGGAGAATTCCTGGTCAGGACCTGTTGGTAAACCTCCAGCAACCGACGGTGCATCGCGTGGATGTTGAGGGCATCCTCGAATCGGTGGCGGGCGGCGTGCCCCAGATCGCGGCGAAGTTCTTCGTCAGCAGCTAAGCGGGTCACCTCTTCCGCCAGCTTTGTTCCATCTCCCTTTTGTACGAGAAGGCCCTCTTGTTGTGGCCGAATCGCCCAGTCGGTGGCCCCTACTCGGGTGGCGACAATCGCTCGCTGTGCCCGCGCCGCCTCTAGGAGCGCCAAGCTCAATCCCTCCGTCCATGAAGGTTGAACGAAAACATCGATCGCGGGCAGAAGACCCTCCGAACCTTCCACGTATCCGATGAATCGGAGGTTAGGTAGTTCGGTCTCCGCCCGCTTCAAATCGTCGGCGAGCGGCCCCGTCCCTGCAACGATCCATACGAGATTGGGAACCGAACTTGTTTGCCTGACGGCATCAATGAGAACATCAATTCCTTTCTCGGCACTCAGGCGACCCAGTGTCCCGGCAACGATCGCCCCCGAAGGGATTCGTAGTTTCGCGCGTAGGGCTTGTTCCTCTTCCGGTGTGGGAACCGGGGCATCGGGGATACCGTTGGGAAGAAAGATCGTTCCGCGGGGCATTCGCTCTTGCATGTTGGGAGCTGGGACGGTGGCGGCGTCACTGTAACGCGACGTAAATCGATCGAGCGCGTTGTAGACTCGGAGTGATCTTGTCGTTTCCACCCAACCATGACAGGTCGAGATCAAACCACCCATCTTGACGCCGGCCCATTTGGCGGCTCGACCGATCAAATTGGCTTTGTATCCGTGCGTGTGAACGAGTGCCCCTGGCTGCTGATCGAGCGCTTTTCTGAGGCCGGCGACGTACGGACGTGGATCTTTGGTCACGGTCTGCGCGATCGCCTGCGAATCGATTCCCGACCGGCCGGCGACCTCGTTGAGTAGCTTCGGGGTTAATGTCCGTAGAAGAGGAAGGACCTCTCCCGAGGCAAGCTGGGCTTCCATGAGCCAATGAGCGACTCGTTCCTTGCCCCAAAGTTGGCCATCCCCGCCGGCCGCATCCAGCAAATGGATCACCGTGACAGGCGATGGACGCGTCGGCATGCCGATCTCCTTTTCCGACACGAGCAGGGAGGTTCTTCTTTTGGCCGCGATCCTTGGCCCCGCGGATACTTTACCGATCGCCCGACCTGCGGGCGAAAATTTACCGATCGCCCCACGTGCGAGCGAAAGGAGATTTTTTTCTCCAAGCTGCAATAACTTGCTCGAATCGTCGTTCTGAGATGGGAACGAGGCCGGGAAGGGAATTCATGGGGACCAAGCCGAGGGAGTCGAACCTCGACGAATCCACCCTGGTTCGCTGGGTGAAGGAGTACGCCTCTGGGATCAGAGGCTACGTCACTTCATTGCTTCATGATGCCGGTTTGGCCGAGGATTTCGTGCAGGAGGTCTTCCTTCGTGCCTGGCGTCAACGAGAAAGTTACGTCGAACAAGGCCAAGCCAAGGCGTTCCTGTTTCGCATTGCCGACCGGTTGGTGATTGATCATCGCCGGGCGAAATATGGTCGAGAGCCGGACTCACGGATCGCGCTGATTGATTTGGTCGACTCGGCGGGATTGACGTCGATCGACGAAGTCATCTCTCGCGAGTCGGCCCGTCGCATTGCCGAGGGTCTCGAAACATTGTCGCCGATCCAGCAGCGTGTCCTTTTGCTGCGTTATTTCGGCGAGCTTCGCTTCGAGGAGATCGCCACCATGGTCGGCTGCCCCTTGAACACCGCTCTCAGCCATGCGCGGCGAGGTCTGGAACAATTGAGAGTCCATTGGGATTCGCAAGAACGCGTCGGGCCCGGCCGTGTGACGCAGGAGAACAAATCGTGAACGAGCGTTCTCATGATGTGGATGAGTTGGAACTCATCACGGGACCAGCCGCAGCGATAGGCGATGACCTTGCCGGCATGGATTCTCCCGGGCTTGGGCTTTCGCGATCGGCATGGCTCCGCTTAGGAGATTCGCTGCCAAGCGGAGAATCAAAGGCGAAGGATCAATTGTTGCTGACGCGACTCGACATGGAGTTTCGTGAGGAGCGGACTCGGCAGCGAAACGATCTGGCTCGCCGTTGGGCAGGGCGAGCCGGTTTGGTGGCGTCGCTGGCGGCGTCAATCGTGATGGGGGTCTATCTTTGGAACCAGTCTGTTCGCCCGCCCAACGCCAGAGAACTTGTTTGGGACGATGATTTTCAACAGATCGTCACACGGGTCGACCGCGCGATCGATTCGTTGCCGGGAATCTCTCCGTCGATTGTTGAGTTCGAGACATTGGTTTCGGATGTCGAGTGGGTTGAGTCACTGGGGGATGCGGAGTCCTTCTAGTAGTGCGGGATGTGTTCTTCGATGAAGGAGAAGCAAATGTGGGAATGGTGGACAGCCTCGCTGGTCGCCGGGTCGATCTTCGCAGGTGAGCCGACAACGCGGACCTGGGCAGAAGAAGGTCGCGATCAACAAGGTATCGGTCTTTTGGCATGGAACGACGACGAAGAAGTCGAGGGCAAAGACGACGACGATGACGATGATGACGATGAGAGGGAAAAGAGTCGCCGATCTCGTCCGCGCGAGGGAAGGCGCGAAGGGCCCTTCGGTCGTCGGCCGCCAGGCCCTCCTCCAGGACCACCGGGCATCGATGTGGAGTTTGACATCCATGGCCCGCCGCCGATGCGGCCGGAAGATCGACTGATTCGCGATGGCGAATTCTGGGTCTTAGAGCAATCCGCCATTCGCATCAAAGCGACCGATGATAATCAGCCTTTCGACCCTGCCGGGCCGATCAAGCTGAAGCTTGAAGATGGCCGAGAGATCGAAATCTTGCCGAGCCGATTCCCAGGTCCGCCGCCGGGCGGGCCACCTCACCGCGGGCCGTTTGGCGGACGAGGCCCACATCCGGGTGGTCCGCCACCCCACGACGATGATCGCGATGAAGAAGCAGGCCGTCGGGGCCCGCCACACGGAGGACCTCATGGTCCGCCGCCAGGCTTCTCGCGGACGTTGCATGACGAGCTTCGTCCCATGCCTCCGGGCAAAGAAGTTGAGGAGAAGGCGGCAAAGGAGTCGCAGATCGAGCACGAGATTCGTCGGCTTCGCGAGGGGTTTGGTCGAGCGGGGACCGAGGAGAAGGAGAAGCTTCGCGCGCAGATCATCGAGAAGGTGAAGGAACAGTTTGAATCTCGTCAGGATCTTCGCCGCGCCGTTCTCGATCGGATACGTCAGGATCTCGAGCGGATTGAAACATCGATTAAGAAACGCGAGGAAGGTCGCGATGGATTGATCGAGAAGCGAATCCAGGAGATTGTCGGCGACGGTTCGGTTGATTTCTGATAGCGGTATCGGCATCGGTAAGAGAAGCGGCCCAGCGTGACCGGTACGGTTTGGCTGGGCTGCTTTTCATTTTTAGGTCAGATCCGTTAGCGGCGCGATCGCGACGAGACCACGGGCATCTCTTCCCATTGTTCCAGAAGTTCGCTCCGGCGAATGAGAACGTCGTCGGGGGCATCGATTCCCAGACGAACGTGGCCTGCGCCAACACGGGTTACCGTCAGGGTGATGTTGTCGCCAATGTAGATTCGTTCGTTTAGTTTTCGGGAAAGCACCAGCATGATCTTCCTCCTTGGCATCGAACCGTTGGCATCCGTTCGCGGGGAATAGGCTCCTTGCCTCGATCCTCGGCCGCGACTCTGCTTGATGAAAAACCTGCGCCCGTGGGGCGACGGCGAATATGTTGTTGCAGTTGCTGTGCCGAACTTGTTCCTCTCCAACCGGCAAGCCTGTTTTTACTGGGACTTGAATCATTCTCGAAAATAGGTCGCGATCGTTTTGGAAAAGTTATCCAACGGTTCTGGCCAAATCTACAAGTTGATTTGGTTGGATGGGAAAGTCGCGGAAGTCTTGATCCCTTGGTAGACGATACTTCGAAAAGAGAACGGGTGTTCTCGATCCCCTTGTCGCCTTGACCGATGTCGGCATACGCGATGATGATCGAGGGAGACCAAAGCCATGGATCAGGCAGCTACCACCGTCGCTCAATGGATGAACGACATCTTGGTTTGGATTGGTTTCGGCACCATTGTCGGACTGATCGCTAAGGCGATCATGCCGGGCCGAGATCCAGGGGGTTCCTTAGCGACGCTCTTTACCGGCATCGGTGGAACGATCATCGGTTGCGGCACCTATTCGTTCTTCATGGGTGGAAGCCGAGTAACCCCCATCAGTGCGGCCGGGGCATTGGTCGCGATCGCGGGAGCCTTCAGCATCCTTTTCTTCTACAAGGTTCTCGCCGGCTACATCTTCGAGGAAGGGGAAACAAGCTTGTCACTCCACAAGCTGACCCGGCGCCGACGATCACCTCGACGAGCCGCATAGCGTTAACGCCGGCGAAGTGTTCATTCCGTAACAATCACCGATCGATCAGCTTGTTCGCTTTTGAACTCTCACCAATCGCTTGATGTGCTCGGGGGTGGTGCGACAACACCCTCCGATGACGCTTGCTCCCATCGCTCGCCAGTTGTTGGCCTGTGAGACGAAGCTCTTCGGATCCTCATCTCCCTCCCAACAGCGTCGTTGATTGTTCCAGCTACCGCCGGCATGGGGGTACGCCACGATTGCCCGGGGCCACGATTGCCGAATGCGTTCGATCACGGACAGGGTCACCATCGGTGACACACAGTTGACACCGACCGCGACGATGCTTTCGATTTCAACTAGGGGAGCGATAGCCTCGGCCAGGGATTCGCCGCTGGCAAGGCGATCAGCATCTTGGCAACAGAAGCTGACCCAGGCCGGGATTGCCGAGAGCTTCATCAACCGCGCGATGGCACGGGCTTCGCGGGCCTGCGGGATCGTCTCGAAAGCGATCAAGTCGGGCAGGGCGTCTGCCAGGATCTCGACGCGCGGCGCATGAAAGTCGTACAGGGCCGTCTCCGACACATCGTAATCACCTCGGAACTCGGAACCATCGGCCAGGTAAGCGCCGAAAGGCCCGCACGAAGCCGCCACCAAAGGGGATGCTCGCTCCTCTGGATCATCGGATTCGTCTTGATCGAGGAGATAGTCTCGACACTCCTGAGCCAGTCGGACACTCTGCCTGAGCAGATCTTTGGTTTGTCGGCGGGAGAGGCCGGCCTCTTCCAATCCAGGGATGGAGGCCTGATAGCTGGCAGTGGTGATGCACTGAGCCCCCGCGGCCAGGTAGTCGAGATGGACCGCCTGGATGGCTTCGGGTTCTTCGAGCAGAACTCGGGCCGACCAAAGCGGATGATCGAGGTCGAACCCCAGTCGCTCGAGTTCAGTCGCCAGCCCGCCGTCCAGAATCAGCCCCTCGGTCAGTCGTTGCTGAGTCCGTCGAATCTTGTCAGAGAGCATCATCCACCCTTTTATTGTCCCGCCGACGTCTTTTTACGGAACTTTGCCTTTGGGCCGGAAGAACGAGGGATTCCCAGCCCCATCGGCCCCAGATGGAGATTCGCCTTCGGTTCAGGGGAGGGGGGCTGGTCGCGGGAGGGGGGAACGCCATAGAACATTAGACCCGGGATCGGCAGGTCGATCGATCCTGGCTGCAAGATCGCGGACCGAACAATTCCGCGCGAACAACATGGGAACGGTGTGGCATGGCCATCAAACGAAGCGTGATGAGTCGAGTTTCGAAGAAATGGTTCGAGGCAGAGCGACTGGCTCGGCCCTCGGCGAACCATCTGGTGATGGTGACCAAGCGCCCCACGCTCCTCAGTGATCAAGCCCTCGTCACCCAACTTTTTGGAAAGACGAAGTGTCGATCGGGAATGGTTGCCCTCGTCGAAGAGAAAGACCTCGAAAAGTACCGTTGTGTCAGCCAGTTCTGCCAAGCGTACGAAGTCTAATTCAGATTCCGTCCACTTCCGTTTCACGGTGTCGGGCGACCCCAATGACGAAAACGCGCTAGGTTGTCACTTTTTCAACAATGGATTCGAGCTGCGCCACGCGCGCTTCGAGCTGATCGATCCGTTCGAGTAATTCTTTGATGCCGGTGGTCGCGGAAGAGCCTGTGGATCGGACCGGGCTGTCGCTTTCTTCGTCGTCATCATCCACGTAGTTTTCGAGAGCTTCGCGTTCACGCTCTGTAACGCATAGATGCCCCCAGACCACGCCCCGCTTGCGACCCTCGGCCGAGAGCTTCTTGACGAAACCGCGCTCGGCCAATCCCTGTAAAACGGCGCGAAGCTCTTCCAGACTGGCCAACGGCGCCATGCGACTTGCCCGCGCTCGGAGATCCCCTTCGGTCTGCGTTCCACGAAGAAAAAGCTCGGCCAAGACGGAAAGATGAGGCCGTTCAAGGCCCCATGCCTCGCGAAGGTTGTGCTTCCAGCGTTCCGTTCGACCCGTGGCGGCAAAGACCTGAAAGACCAATCCCATCGGCTTCAGATCGATCAACGCCTCATCGACTTCATGTGCTTGGTAATTGGTCGTCGGCTCGCGGTTGCTCTTTTGGTTACACGCAGTGATGGTGGCATTCGAGGTGAGTGGATAAGCATCGGGCGTCGTGATCGCCTTTTCGACCAACACCCCCAAGATTCTCCGTTGGATCGGCGTCAAGGAAGGAGCAGGAGCGTTCAAGCCGGCCGGCGAGTCCATCACAATTCTGATCCTCTCTGATTCGTTCGTGCAAGCGTGCGAAAGAAAACACTCCAAGCATCGTAGCCTGCGTCAAGTTGTCGGCCAGTTCTTTAGATGTTAACGAGGTTTCATCTGCGTAGGCGATCGTTCACGAAGTTAGGTTGCATAAACGGCGTTCGCTCACGAGAATAGGTTTGTTGGATCGACCAAAGAACGCAAGAAGGTTTCAGCGTATCGCGAGGTTCGGCGAGATCCGTATCGAGTGGTTCTCGACGAGCTTCTCTCGGGATGCCAGCCCTTCTCGCGTGGAATAATAGGATAGAGGGAAGCCCGCCAGGTCGTCTGGATGGGCAAGAGACAACCCAACGAGGACTGGGAGATACATTCTCCGTCGCTTCCACGAGGTCGATCGATGGGAAGCGAAGGGGGATCTTCTGGTCTTTCAACCGGATGGTGCTGTTGATGGAAGCTCCTGTCATTGATCTAGGCCGACTCGCCCAAGACCTGCAACTACGCAAGGTTCAAGTGGCCGCGGTCGTCGAGTTGCTCGATTCGGGCAATACCGTACCCTTTATCACCCGTTACCGAAAAGAAGTGACCGGCGGGCTCGACGAAGAACAGATCCGCGCGATTCAACATCGCGTCGGTCAGCTTCGCCAGTTGGCCGAGCGTCGGCAGACGATCCTGCGGACACTTGAAGCCCAGGGGACGATTACCGACGAACTCCGCACCGCCATCGAACGGGCCGACACGTCAAAACGTCTCGAAGATCTTTATCTCCCGTTCAAGCCGAAAAAGCAGACGCTCGCGACCATCGCGCGAGAGAAGGGTTTGGGTCCGTTGGCCGACGCCATCTGGACTCGCGATGAAGCAGTCCGAAACTTGGCAGAGATCCTCCCGGGCGTTGTCAATCCCGACAAGCAACTCGCCACGGAAGAAGAGATTCTCACCGGATTGCAACATATCCTGGCGGAGAAGATCTCCGAAGATGCCGAGGTTCGCCAGATCGCCCGGGGAATTCTCTGGAACGGAATTCTGCAAACCGTCCGAGCCGCCAATGCCGAGATGGTGGAATCGAACGAACCCGGGCCGCAACCGGGTCTCGACGAGTTCCGCAACTACTTCCGCTACGAAGAACCGATTCGTCACGTTCCCCCACACCGCATTCTTGCCATCAACCGGGGCGAACGTCGCGGTGTCTTAAAGGTCAAGCTTGATTTCGATCGAGAGCACATCCTTTTTGGGATCAAGGAAAGGCTTGAACTCGAAACTCATCCGCATCGCGATCTCATGGAGAAGTGCGTCGCCGACGCCATCGATCGATTGCTGGTCCGAAGCCTTGATCGAGAAGTTCGCGGCGAGATCACCGAATGGGCCGAAGGACACGCGGTCGACGTCTTCGCTCGGAATCTTCGAAATCTGTTGCTCCAGCCCCCGGTGCATGGCAAACGTATTCTAGCGATCGATCCTGGTTACAAGACCGGATGTAAGTGGACCATTCTCGACGAGATCGGCAACTTGATCGATCAAGGGACGATCTTTCCACACCTGAAGCGAAAAAAGAAGCCGAAGAAAAAGGGGGCGGGTGTCGCGGTGGCCGAGGCTCCCGACGGCGAGGAAGGCTCGGACGAAGAAGAAGCCGAGGAATCGCCTGTCCACCAAGTCGACCGGATCGAGCAGGCATCCGAAATTGCATCGGCAGGCTCCGAAGGGGATCCGGGCGAGGATCCTCCCGTCCTGTCAGCAGATTCGGTGCACCGCTCGACAGACGGCGAGTCTGCCGAGGACCATGGTCTCGAAGCGGAAATCACCAAGGATTGGCAAGAGATTACGCAAGGGGGATTCGTCGGCGGCGCCAATGCTCCGATTCATCCCAAGCACCGGGGTGATCAACCGAAAAAACCTCCTCGCCGAAGGCCTGCTTGGTTTGGCATCGTTATTCCTCCTCCTGGAATCTTCGATGAACCCAAGCCGAAGCCCGCTAAGTCGCCGATGGCCGAGGAAGCGAATATCTCGCGACGCGATCGATCGAAGAAGCTGCTTGCCGAGCTTTGCAACCAACATCGCATCGATGTCTTGGCGATCGGTAACGGTACCGCGTGTCGAGAGACCGAAGAACTGATTGCGGAGATGATTGCCGAGGGAATGATCAATGTTCCCTATGTGATCGTCAACGAAGCGGGTGCCAGTGTTTACTCCACCAGCACGGTCGGCCGAGAAGAGTTCCCCGAGTTTGATGCGACATTGCGAGGAACGATTTCGATCGGTCGAAGACTGCAAGATCCGCTATCAGAACTCGTGAAAATCGATCCGCAGAATATCGGCGTCGGTCTCTATCAGCACGACATCAATCCCCGCATGTTGAAGGAATCGTTGAGCGAAGTCGTCGAGTCGTGCGTCAATTACGTCGGCGTCGATTTGAATACTGCCAGTGTTCCGCTTCTCCGATACGTCTCGGGATTGAATCAGTTGCGGGCCAAGAATCTTGCAGACTACCGCAAGCAGCATGGCCGATTCACTGCCCGCGACCAAATCAAAGAAGTGTCGGGTATCGGGCCAGAAACCTTCACGCAGGCGGCCGGCTTCCTCAAGATTGTCGGTGGAGACAATCTTCTCGATAGCACCTGGATCCATCCCGAAAGCTACGCCGTCGCGCAAAAGATGCTCGAACTGTTGGGGCTCACGCTCGATGACCAGGGCCGGGTCGATCCGCAGGTGTTGGCGGCCAAGCTTGAGGAGATCCCGATCCCTCTCCTGGCCGAGCGAGCCGGCGCCGGCGAGCCGACGGTTCGCGACATCCTGGACAATCTTGTTCGGCCAGGCCGCGACCCGCGCGAAGATCTTCCCAAGCCTATCTTCAAAACCGGGATTCTTCGAATCGAGGATCTGCAATCGGGAATGGAGTTAAAGGGGACGGTCCTCAATGTGGTCGACTTCGGCGTTTTCGTGGACATTGGTCTGAAAGACAGTGGTCTGGTCCATATCAGCGAGGTGGCCGACCGCTTCATTCGGAGTCCTCACGACGTCGTGAGTGTCGGCGACGTGGTGACGATATGGGTCCTCAATGTGGATATGCAACGCCGACGGGTGTCGCTGTCGATGATGGACCCCGAGCGGCCACGAGTACCCCGTGGGCCGCGCGGTCGGCGTGGGGGCCGGCCCGGACGAGAAGGAGAGCACGAGCACGAATCATCGTCCCATCAGGGAGGTGCGACCGGCGAGCAAGAGAGACCTCCTCGACAAGATCGACGGGATCAGCCTCCCCAGGAGCGCCGACAGCCTCAGGGTGGGCAAGGTGGACAGGGTCGTCCGGGCCAACCTCGCCAGGGACAGCAGGGTCAGCGGGACGGCGGTGGTGGCCAGTATCACCAACGGCAAGGTCAGCACGACCAACGCCGTGGGCAGGGACGAGGTCAAGATCGTCAGCGTGGTCAACAGAGGGCCGACCAAGGCCCGCGGATCATCTCGGCCGCTCCGAAAGAAAAAAAGCCACCCATTAAGTTGACCGACGAGAAGATCGCCGGCCAGCAAGATCTCCACTCTTTTGGCGAATTGAAGGCTCTTTTTGAGCATCACAAAAAAGGCCCCGAGACGCCTAAGACGCCGAAGAAGCCGACTGATGGCGAGCAAAAGTCCGAGGGATCGTGACGACGTAAAGAAACCTGGCGGGCCGCTCGGCAGGCCTCGCTCGGCATGGGGTTTTGTTGACAGAGAGCAAACGGATGACCTCCGTCGCCCCGCCCAACGCCGGCATCGTCTGTTCGCGTGCCGAGTTGCTTTTTGCACTGGCAAGCACGCTCTTGTTGGCGATCTTATTTTGGTTGCCACGAATCGTGATCGACCCGCTTCGTCATTGGGACGAAGCCTGGTACGCCGAGATGAGCCGGGATCTCTACCTCTCGACCGATCCCTTCACTATTCACTGGAATGGTGACGTTTGGTTCCACAAGCCGCCCCTCTACTTTTGGGTCACCGTCGCGGCCTATCATCTCCTCGGAATACACGAGGCATCGGCTCGGCTCTTTTCTTTCGTGTGCGGATTGGCAACGGTCGGCCTCATCACCGGATGGTCGGCTCGACGGTGGGGCCCGACGTGGGGCATCTCTGCTGGAACGCTCCTGTTGGCGTGGCCCGACTTTGGCCGATACGCCATCCGCGGGCAAATGGACGTGCCGATCGCGTTCTTTCTAGCCTGTCAGTTGGCACTGTTCTTGGCGGGCCACCAGCGAGGTCGTTGGCATCTTGTGGCGGGCTTTGTCTTCGGTTTGGGATTGATGACCAAAGGGATGGCAGCAGGCCTGGCTTATCTCATCCAGTTCGCGGCCATGATCGTCGCGAGAGACTTTCGCCCGCTCTTTCAGACTTCCTGGTGGGCCAGCGGCATCATCGGCGTGGCGATGGCTGTCCCTTGGCATTGGCAGCAGTGGCATCAGCACGGCGATCTCTTTCTGCACGACTACGTGAATCGGCATTTCACGCAGTTCTTTGAAGACATCTACCCCGAGTCCAACGCCCCCGGGGCCCCTGCCACGTACTACCTCGACTACCTCATTCGCAAACGGGCTTCCTGGGGGATACCGCTTTTGTTGCTGGCAGTAGGGTCAACCGTCGGTTTGATCCGGCAAAAACGGGATGCGATGTTTGTCCTATGCTGGTGCTGGCTACTGGTCCCCCCGATTCTTCTTTCGTTCGCATGGGCCAAGTGGAGTTGGTACCTGGTTCCCATCTATCCTGCTGCTTCGCTGCTGGCCGTCGAGTGCTTGGCGCCGAAGCTGACCCTTTCGAAACAGCCGTTATCCATCATGCTGGTTTCCATTCTCTTGGCCGTGATCAGTGGCGCCGTCCTTTCCCTGACGCCCGCCACCAAGGAGCATGAATCGGAGCTTCGCCGAATCGGACCTTTGGTGGCGTCATACGTTCCCGAACAGGCTCGCGTGTTGACGCTACAGACCGAGTCGGGTCGGCGAAGCATTTATCCGGTGGCGACCTGCTTTTATGCCCAGAGAAAAGTGCAGGCGGTGATGAGCCGAGAGGAGCTATCCGCCCGAGCAACCGACGCGGGGACAGCTCTCTTCGCGCTCGTGCATGATTCGTATTTAGAGGAGTTGCAGCAGGCGAGCCGATCGAGCACGCCCGAGTTGCTTCGATATGAGATGGAGGAGATTGCCCGGGTAAACGATGTCGTTTTTCTACGTCTCGTTCCGGGCCAAGTAGCCCGCTCCATGAAAACGGAGCCGAACTAGCTGGGCCCCGTTTCTCGCATCGTTCTGCCGAAAACCGGTCGGCCTTAAGCCGCTCGGAAGAGGGAAGAGTCCCGTTGGATGAGATAGCTCTCTAACAACAAACGAAGCTTTCGTGCCTCGGCCATCACGTCCATATCGGTGGGGGCAAGCTGGTCTTCCATGGCGACGGTCAACCCACCCTGGTAGCCGAATCGGCAAAGAGAGCTGATGATTTTGCCATACTCGATTTCGCCGGCACCGACTTTCACCTGCAGTTGGTCGAATCGCCGACCCGTGTCGCGCAGATGCGTGTGCTGAACGTAGGCAAAGACCTCTTCGTACGGTTTGTTTTGATGGGGCCCGCAGACGAAGTGGCTGGGATCTAGCGTCAACGCCAGGCCCTCTACGTGCTCGCAGAGAGCAACGCACATCTCCGGATCCTCGGCCAAAGTGCCGGTGCGGGTGGTGATGGTGACGGTCGCTCCATGGCGGGCGGCCACGCGGACCAGTCGCTTAAGCCGAGCGATTTCGTCGTCGACGTGTGTTCCAGTGGGGGCTGCTTCCAACACGAGAACGGGCGTGGCCATCTGTTTGGCCATGTGAGAGGCGGCATCGACGCATTCGTCGAGAGCTTCACCCGTTCTTGCAGTTCGTAACGTGATGGCGGCGACCGCCATCGTGGGGCCGAGCTTGAGTTCATTGATGACCGTGGTGGGGCTGGCGACCAGCGCATCGGTCGAAACGTGCGGACTACCATCGGCAATCGCTAAGTCGACCTTGCTGAATTCGAGCTCCGCCATCAAACGAAGCGCTGTCACGAGGGGCTCACGTGTAAAACAGAGTGTGGAGCAAGCAACTTCCATGGCGTTTTCGCCTCCCAGCAGTCGCGAACCCCCTGAGCCTTCGCGGGGATTCGGACAACATCGACCTACCCAATCCAGAGGGGCAATAGCCGAGAGGGAAAATCGAAAAAAGCCCAATCCTTGCAGTTTCGAAAGTAGAAGAGATTTCGTGATACCTTCGCCCACGCTGGTTTGCCGAGTTTACCATCCCAGCGAGTGGTAACCTCGGCGGGCGAGATTAGCGACGGTCGGCATCGATCCGCCGAAACATGCGGTCGAGCGCCAATTCGAGCTTGTCGGTCGAGTCGTAGCGATTCTCGGCAATCTGGCGACGAATGCGAAAGATGAGCTGCTTGCGATCTTCCGGGAGCTGGTGCATCTGGGCAGAAAAGGTCGGCATCGGGGCCTCTGGTTCGGCCGAAGGAGAAAGCCCCACACCGGCAAGCGTTACGGAATTGCTGGCCCGGGATGGTCGGGACCAGAAGGAAGAACCGGGGCCTTGGAATGAGTTCATGCTGCCTCCCACGGGATACGTGTTCTTGTTCCTAGGTGCTCAAACCAATCCGTGGGGAACTTCGCACAGCCTGCTCCGCGACTGTCGGCCACCGGGGCGTCGTGTGGGCCAAACCCGTTGACCGAGTCCGCCAGCACGCAGGAGAAATCGGCCGATTACCGCTTCACCCACACCCCAGTCTTCGACAATTCTAAGAGTCGCTTCGGTCACATGCTCCCCTTCTCGTCCCACGTCTTACCTTACGCAAAACGGTTCTAAACCAACTGGACGAGTTGTTCGAGCAATCCGTCACGAGTCTCCCGCATCGAGCCAAGTTCAGCGATGAGTTCCCTTGTTTGTGTTTGACATCGGTCCTTTCGTCAGGACAAGCGACTTGCTGGGCCTGACAGACGAAATGGAAGAGCAACACCTGTGCCGAAGAGGAGATCCTTTGAACGCGGTTCCCCTCGACAAGTCCACACGTTCCCTCCGAAGGGACTGTTTTCGAGCGGAATGTTGAGGTTTTCGATGATGGGGGAAACTTTTCGTCAATCACTCGACAGTCGCTTGCTTGTTGGGTCTTTGGGTGACTTAAAGAAAACTTTGCGAACTTGAATGGAAAGTTGTTCTACAGCAAGCCTCGAGCCGTCCCTTGCGTGTCGATCGAACACTATAACGAAGGTCGCTCGACCAATGAGTAAGAGTCCAGGGCCAGGAGAGTCTGTTCATGGCAGGTAAAAGAATCCTCCTCCTCGTGGGTGACTTCGGCGAAGACTACGAGATCATGGTCCCGTTCCAAACGCTTCAAGCGGTGGGGCATCAGGTCGATGCGGTCTGCCCAGGAAAAGCGTCAGGCGAATGGATCCGCACTGCTATCCATGATTTCGAAGGGGATCAAACCTACTCCGAGAAGCCAGGCCATCGTTTCATCCTCAACCAGTCCTTCGCCGATGTCGATCCAAACCATTATCACGCCCTGGTGGTCCCTGGAGGGCGAGCTCCCGAATACCTTCGGCTCGACCGGAATGTTTTGGAGCTCGTGCAGCAGTTTGCCGCCGCCGGCAAACCGATCGCGGCCATTTGCCATGGCTTACAGCTGCTGGCAGCGGCCGGCGTGCTCGAAGGTCGACGAGTGACGGCGTATCCTGCGTGCGGGCCCGAGGTGACGATGGCAGGCGGAGAATTCGTCCCGCTGGCGGCGGACCAGTCCCTTCGCGATGGCAACCTCGTGACGGCGCCCGCGTGGCCCGCACATCCTCGATGGCTGGCCGATTTCCTCGATGTCCTGGGTACAACCATCCATCACGGAGCTTGATCCCATGGCCGAACAACGGTTCTGGTTGATGAAAAGCGAACCGACGTGTTACTCGATCGACGACTTAGCGCGGGATCGGCGAACGTTCTGGGATGGCGTTCGAAACTATCAAGCCCGCAACTTCATGCGCGACGACATGAAGGTCGGCGACGCGATTCTCTTTTATCACTCCAATGCCGACCCGACAGGGGTGGCGGGATTGGCCAAGGTGATCAAAACCGCGTATCCCGACCATACTGCGTGGGATCGTCAGAACGATCATTTCGATCCCAAGTCGACGCCGTTGGAACCGATCTGGATGATGGTCGACGTCGCCTTTGTCGAGAAGTTCCCCCAGACGGTGACGCTGCAAAGTATGAAAGAAAACAAGTCGCTCGAGGGGATGATGGTTCTGCAGCGTGGAAGCAGGCTCTCCGTTCAGCCGGTGGAAGCGAAGCACTTTCAGGAAGTCGTTCGCCACGGGAAGGGGGCAAAATCCCCGCCCGCTCGAACGAGAAAGGCAAAGTGACCGGCGACCGATCCCAGCCTGGCTATTCCATGACCTCGGCCGTCTTCTTCTCGGCCATGTCGTTTACTTTGCTTTCGAACTTCTTCGTGAGCTCTTGAATCTCTTCCTTGATTCGTTTGCTGTCGTCCTCGGTGAGCGTTTTTTCTTTCTCGGCCGTATCGACATGCTTATTGGCATCTCGGCGGATGTTTCGGATCGAGACGCGGGCATCCTCGCCGAGATCTTTGACTCGGGCCGATAGCTTTTTTCTTTGATCGCCGCTGAGTGCTGGGACGTTGATGCGAATCACCTTGCCATCGTTTTGCGGCATCAAGCCAAGATCACTCGTCAGAATCGCCTTCTCGATCTCCTTCAGGACGGAAGGGTCGAAAGGTCGAACGATGAGCTGTTGCGGCTCGGGGGCGGAAACGTTGGCCATCTGCTTCAACGGCGTCGGGTTGCCGTAATAGTTCACGCGAACGCTATCGATCAATGCCGGGGAGGTTCGACCGGTCCGCAGGCCGACGAGTTCGCTGCGAAAGAACCCGACCGCTTTCTCCATGCGTTCCTCAGCATCCATCAGAATCTCATCTTCGGTCATGGGTATCTTCCTTTTCGCAGGAGACTTTGGATCCGCCCGACATTCTTTAAGAGATCATTGATCGGCACGCCTTCCAAGAGAGGTCTTTCTTCGGGAGGCTACCGACCTAACTTTGGTACGTGGTCACGAGACTTTGACGATAGTGCCGACCTTTTCGCCGGCCACGGCCCGTTCGATGTTCCCCTCCTTGAGGTAGTTGAACACCGTGATCGGGATTCGATTGTCCATGCAGAGGCCGATCGCCGTCATGTCCATCACTCGCAAGTTCTGTTCGAGAACCTGTTGATACGTCAGTGAATCGTAATAAACCGCGTGCGGATTCTTCACGGGGTCGTCGCTGTAGACGCCATCGACCTTGGTTGCCTTGAGAAGCATGTCGGCCCCGATCTCGCAGGCTCGCAGGGCGGCGGCGGTGTCGGTGGTGACAAAGGGTTGTCCCGTGCCACATCCGAGAATCACCACGCGGTTCTTTTCCAAATGGCGTGAACATCGGCGGCGAATAAAAGGCTCGGCCACTCCGTCCATTCGGATCGCCGTCATCAGCCGGGTCTGACAGCCAATATGCTCGAGCGCATCTTGCAATGCGAGGCCGTTGATGACGGTGCCGAGCATTCCCATGTAGTGAGCCGTGGACTCTTGGATCACCTGGCTGCGAGCGCTGAGCTGCGAGCCCCGAATGATGTTTCCGCCACCCACAACGATGGCGATTTGCGTCCCGCTCGATCGACACCGGGCGATCTGGTCGGCCAGTTTGCTGACGACCTCCATCTCGACGCCGTTCTCGCTCTTGGGAGCGAACGCTTCGCCGCTGACTTTGAGCAATACTCGTTTGTAGACAGGCCGAGTTGGGTCCGGCATGGGATAGGGGTCCTTCGGTTATCGATCAGCAGGTTAGGTCCCCTTCGGGAAGTCCAAACTCCCGTAAGAGAAAGGAGGTTTGCGGCAGGGGATCCCTCTTCCACCGTCACCTAACGTAGCAACGTTCCCCCGACCTGAACAGGGCCGGGCCTGTGAGAGTCTTGCTTCCCGCTTGCGCCGACAGAGGTCGGGGGCATTTGGTCGGCATGCGTCAGGAACTCGTTTGCACGCGATCTTTCCAGGTGGCCGAGTCGAGAACCTCGGAAAGAAGCATCTGTTGAGCCACCAGGATCGAGCGATGAAGTTCCTCCGCCTTGACCTGGCCGGCACTGTTGGCGAGATCCAGTGTACCGGTCGCATCCGAAAGAAACTCCGACTTGAACCCACGGTGAACCGCTTGTCGAGCCGTCGTGTCGCAGCACATATGGGTCATGTAGCCGGCAATCGTGACGATTTCAATTCCATTCCGCCGAAGCCAATCCTCGAGCGGGGTTCCCGTGAAGCTGCCCGGCAGGGATTTCTCGATGTGAAGATCGCAGGGTCGCTGGGCCACTTCGGGGTGAATCTGCCACTGATGGGATCCTCGTTCGAACATCCCGACGCTTTCCCCGGCAAAATGATGCTGAACCACTACCGTCGGGATGCCGGCCTGTCGGGCGGTGTCCATGGTGGAAAGAATGTTGTCGAAGTGTTTGGCCGGGTGCGTGATCGGCAGCGCCCCCGTGAAATACTCGTTTTGAACATCAATGACCAACAGGGCACGTTTCACAGAGTTCTCCTTCTTGGCCGATGTCGGCCCGTCGTTGGGGGGGGCTTGGCCCCAGTTGTTCGACGACTTGCTGAAGGTCATGTTTGGTGAAATTGACCCGATTTGGCAGGACAAGTAACATAAGTTGCGAAAAGGGTGGCAAACCTGCCTTTCAGTGGGGGCACCGACGGTGCCCGGATACTCACACAACAAGGATGGGTATTTTCCCCACCGAAGAGTTTGTAACGCCCTTTTGGGAATGAGTTTATATCTAGGAACCTCGCCCGGTTGGCAGAGGAATCGCGAGGCGGGAAAGCCATCGGCGATAACGGCACATCCCTTGCGTAGAGGGGTTGGAAGAGTGCCTGTTCCCGTCTTCTTACTCAGTCATTGGACACATTGATGGACGCTAGCCAAGTCTGGGATCGAGTGACTGACGGAGTCAATTCGGTTCTAGAGGGCATCAATCGGAGTCTCACCGGCCTGTTCGGCAACAGCAACGAACGCCATGTTCGTCGGTTGCAACCGAACGTGGCGCGGGTGGGTGAGTTCGCGGAGGCCATGCAGGCGCTGACCGATTCCGACCTCAAAGGGGTGACCGCCAAGCTGAAGGCGCGACTCGCCGGCGGAGAGAAGCTCGACGATTTGCTCCCCGAGGCGTTTGCCGCCTGTCGCGAGTCGGGCAAGCGCTATCTCGGCATGAGGCATTACGACGTTCAGCTAATCGGCGGTATGGTTTTGCACTCGGGCAAGATTGCCGAGATGGTCACCGGTGAGGGAAAAACGCTGGTGGCCACGTTGCCGGCGTACTTGAACGCGCTCACGGGGCGTGGCGTCCACGTTGTCACCGTCAACGATTATCTGGCACGGCGCGATGCGGAATGGATGAGCCCGATCTTCACGGGTCTGGGGATGAAGGTCGGCGCGATTCAATCGCAAATGAGTCCCAACGATCGGCAATATCACTACTCTTGCGACATCACCTACGGGACCAACAACGAGTTCGGCTTCGACTATCTTCGCGACAACATGAAAGCGACGCGTCAACTTCAGGCACAGAAAGAACTCCATTACGCCATCATCGATGAAGTCGACAGCATCTTGATCGATGAAGCTCGTACGCCCCTTATCATTTCCGGTCCGGCTATTGACGACCCCAGCAAGTATCGCCGGGCTCAGCAGATCGCCGTCGCCCTCCGCGGAGGAGAACATTATGAAGTCAACGAAAAGGATCACACATGCCACCTCACCGATGAGGGGGTCCTCGAAGCCGAGCGGTTAGCGGGGGTCGAAAGTTTCTACACCTCGGGCAACATGCAGTGGCCGCACTTGATCGACAACTCTCTAAAGGCAAACTTCCTCTACAAGCGAGACAAAGACTACATCGTCGACAACGGCGAAATCATCATCATCGATGAACATACGGGCCGAAAAATGGTCGGGCGACAATGGAGCGACGGACTCCACCAGGCGGTTGAAGCGAAAGAAGGCGTTCGCGTCAAAGAAGAGAACCAGACGCTGGCGACGATCACCTTCCAGAATTTCTTCAAACTCTACAGCAAGATCTCCGGCATGACCGGCACCGCCATGACCGAGGCTCAAGAGTTCTACAAAATCTATGACCTCGATGTCGTCGCCATTCCCACCAACCGCTCGATGAAACGGCTCAATCATCCCGACGTCATTTTCTGCACGCAGAAAGAAAAGTGGAAAGCCGTCGTCGACGAAATTCGAACCATTCATCAGACGGGCCGGCCTGTTCTCGTGGGGACCACCAGCATCGAGAAGTCCGAATTCGTCAGCAGCATCTTGGAGAAGTCGGGGATAACGCACAGCGTTCTTAATGCCAAATTCGTGGAGCGAGAAGCGGAGATCGTCGCCCAGGCTGGCCGGCGCGGAGCGGTCACGATCGCCACCAACATGGCCGGCCGTGGCACCGACATCATTCTTGGCGGCAACCCCGAAGCACAGGCGTGGGCCGATCTCAAGAATCAGTACACCAGCCGCCTGGAGATTCCCCCGGAGGTCTGGGCCGAAACGATCAACAAGTACAAGGATGGTATGCGGGCTGAGGGTGACAAAATTCGCGAGCCCGCCTCGGTCGCCGAGCTCGCAAAGAATCTTCGCGTCAAGGACCCGGCACCATTCGTCGCCGCGTTCGAGTCGGCCTCACAGAACGAAAAGAAAGACCCTGCTCGGCTCGCGAAGAAGAGCGGTTTGGATGAGAAAAAATTTGAGGAGTTGGCCGACCTCTATTTTGGTTCGCATCCGGGCGGGCTTCATATCGTTGGCACGGAAAGGCATGATTCTCGCCGAATCGACAATCAGCTTCGTGGCCGTTCGGGACGTCAAGGAGATCCCGGTTCAAGCCGATTCTTCCTGAGTCTTGAAGATGATCTGATGAGGATTTTTGCGGGCGATTGGGTCCGTTCGCTGCTTCAGTCGATGGGGATGAAGGATGGCGAAGCGATCGAAAGCGCGATGGTCAGCCGTCGCATCGAAGCCGCCCAGAAGAAGGTCGAAGAACGACACTTCGAATCGCGCAAAAGCCTTCTCGAATACGACGAGATCATGAACGCGCAGCGAAAACGGGTTTACGGTTTTCGCCAAGCCATCCTCGAAGGGGCCGATGGCAAAGATCTCATCATCGAGATGCTCGATCACGAGATTGACAAGGCGCTCGAGAATTTTCTCGATCGCAATTACGGACCGATGGCCTTTGCGGCCTGGGCATCAACCCGTCTTGGGACCGAGTTTGAAGCCAAGGAGTTCAGCCGTTGCGACTTTGAACAGGCGGAACGGATTGCTTTCGAGGAATCTCGCCATCGTGCGGAGCAATCGATTTATGACTGGGTCGAGGACCACCTCAGTCAAGATGTTGAGCAGCGAGAATGGAACTGGGAGGCCCTTTGCAATTCGGTGTCGGCTAACTACGGCGTGAAGATCAAGCCGCACGACCTCAAAAAGATGAGCCGAAACGACATTATGCCCATGCTGGTGCAGCAGGCCCACGCCCAGATGGAAAAGGTCGATCTCCAGCAAGGGAAGGTCTTTTTCGAGGATGACTTCGGCGTCGGAAGCCTCGCCTCTTGGGCCGAGCAGATGTTCCACCTGGGCATCACAAGTGACGAGCTCAAGAGAGACGGTCTGGTCGATGTCGCTTTCGTCCGCGACAAGCTTCGCTCGCGCGTTCGCGAGGTTTATCAGCGGAAAGAAATCGAATTCCCTGTCCATTGCGGCATGACGCGATTTCTGCCTGACAAGACGAAGAACCCCAACGCGGTTTACGATCGAGACGGGCTCGTCGCCTGGGCGGCCAGTCGTTTCGGCGTGAAGCTGGATGCAGAAGAGTTCAAGACAATGACTCGCGACCAGGTAGAGTCTCGTCTTCAGCAGGTCAGCAAGGAGTTCCTTGAAAAGACGAAGTTCCGCGAGGAAATCGAAGCTGAGATTGAGAAGTACTTTCCCGATCCCAAAGAGCCCGTCTCGGCCCACAAGCTGCAATCTTTGTCGCAATGGTCTGCAGAGCATTTCGGGCAGTCAATCGAGTTCGAAACGCCGCTTGTCTATCGCTCGACGGCCATGGGCCATCTCTATGAAGCCGGCGAAGCAAAGTATCGGCCCGAGCTACGCGAGATTGAACGAACGCTGATACTCCAGTTTCTCGATACAGGATGGAAAGACCATCTCTATGCGATGGACCATCTTCGCAGCGGTATCGGCTTGGTGGGCTACGCTAACATCGATCCTAAAGTCCAGTACAAGCGAGAGGGACGCGCTCTCTTCGAGCGGATGTGGGAAAGCTACGAAGGGAAAGTCGCCAGCCTGATTTTTCGTCTCGAAGAGGTTGATCCGAATTTCGTCGGCAACCTTTGGCGCATCACGAATGTCGAGCACGAACAATATCGCGAAGCGCCGCCCGCCTCGGCCGGGGACGATGACATTCGCCAGCAGCAGGATGCAGCGATCGAGGCAAGCAAAGGGAACGCCCCCGTTGAGCCGATTCGTCATACCGGTAAGCGGGTGGGAAGAAACGACCCGTGCCCCTGTGGTAGCGGGAAGAAGTTTAAGAATTGCTGCATGGGCAAGTCCGGTGGCGCCGCCAAGGCAGGCTGACCTTCGACCGGTACGCACATGATGGA
The DNA here is from genome assembly GCA_019753235.1 of bacterium. Taxonomy (GTDB): domain Bacteria; phylum Planctomycetota; class Planctomycetia; order Kolteriales; family Kolteriaceae; genus JAIELF01. The sequence continues at coordinate 78,763 of JAIELF010000056.1, read as the reverse complement.
AATCGACGAAGCAGATCAGTCGTTTCTGCTGACCTAGGTCGACGAGAGAATGGAATCTTTCGATGCCGAGAATCCTTGATGCAGCCTATCTGTCGGCACTATCCCTAACGCTTCCCTATTGGATTTGGCGTTCCGCCAAGACCGGGAAGTATCGACAGGGATGGTCCGAGCGATTTCTGGGGGCCAAGCCCGCCGTCGATCCAACTCGTCCGCGTGTTTGGATTCACGCGGTCAGCTTGGGGGAAGTCGTCCTCGCTCGGCAGATGGTCGACGTTCTCTCTTCTTCTCGGCCCGATCTGCAGTTGCTGGTCTCGACATCGACCGATTCCGGTTTGCAGGTCGCGTCTGAGCGAATCAAGAATGCGGTCTCGTTCCGGGCACCACTCGATTTCTCCTGGGCGGTCGAACGTGTCACCGATCATATTGCCCCCAGCCTGATCATCCTGACTGAGCTCGAGCTTTGGCCCCATCTGCTCCTCACCGCGCGCGAACGGAACGTTCCGGTTTGTGTCATCAACGCCCGCGTCAGCCGGCGAAGCTATCGCGGTTACCGACGATGGAAGAAGGTTCTTGCCCCCGCACTCGAGGCGGTTCGTTGGTGGGGGGCGCAAACAGACGAGTATGCCGATCGTCTGCGCGATCTTGTTTCGCATCCCGATACTGTCCAGGTCACCGGTTCGATCAAGTACGAGGGATCGCTGCGCGATCGTCATGACCCTGCGGTCGATCGAATGGCTCGACTCCTTTCGATTGAATCGAACGATGCCGTCTGGGTGGCGGGAAGCACACTGGGGCCGGAAGAATCGGTGGTGATCGATGTCTATCGCTCTCTGCTTCGCCGGCATCCTGAATTGAAACTCTTGCTGGTGCCCAGACATCCCGAACGCTTCGACGAGGTCGCCCGACTGCTCGATCAGACCGGCATCCCGTACGCTCGGCGATCGCGATTGCAGCCGGGGGAGTCTGCATTGGCCAAAGTGATCCTGGTTGATTCGGTGGGAGAGCTCGCCCAGGTTTGGGGCCTGGCCAGTGTCGGTTTCGTCGGTGGCAGTTTAACGGGGGCCCGAGGCGGGCAGAGCATGATCGAGCCAGCCGGTTTTGGTGTTCCATGTTGCTTTGGTCCGTCGACATCGAACTTCAAGTCGACCGTCGAGCAGCTTCTCGCGGTCGACGGCGCGAAGGTTGTCACCTCCTCACGCGATCTTGAAGAGACTGTGGGTAATTGGTTCGACGAGCCATCGGCGGCCCGTTCTTGTGGCCAGCGAGCTCGCTCGTTCATCGAAAGTCAGCAAGGTGCACTTCAGAAAACCATGCGGGGGGTAGAGCCTTTTCTTCCCCGATTGACTCGGCCCGTTCGAGCGGCGAGTTGAGTTGGCGTCATCCTCAAAATGTGGAGATAGAGTCAGTCTTCCGAATCCGGGCTCGGGAAATCAGCTTGTTGGGAATTCTTTTTTCCGGTCGCTGCTGGGCCGAATGCTCGCAAAAACCTACGATGAACGATGGGGGAACACGGAGTTTTCATGTGGGCGATCGTGCCCGAGGGAAGTGTAAGGTTGCCGAAGGAAGAAGCGATCACCGTCGACGGCGTCGTGACGAAGGCGCTGGCCAATACCTCTTTCCGAGTCAAGCTCGACAACGGGCACGAGATCCTCGCCCATGTCGGTGGCAAAATGCGCAAGAACTTTATCCGCATCGTTCCGGGTGACCGCGTGCAGGTGGAGGTCTCTCCCTACGATCTGAACCGTGGCCGAATCATCTATCGAACTCGTTAGCCTTGCCCGTCTGAACCCATCTCCTGAAAAGCAAATCCTCTTGCCGAGATAACTACGGGACTAGCCCGGCGTTCCAGCCGTCAGCGCGAAGAGTGCCGCGAAAGAAAGATTGGGGTTCCTTTGGACATGAAGAGCGTCCCATGTCGATCACGACATCCGGTGAATAGGTTGCCGGAGTCGGCCTTGGTCCATTCTTAGGAGGCCGATTACAATAACTGGGGTGTGTGGCTGGCTTGCCTGATCAATGTTGCAGGCAGAGTAGGCCATGCCGTGTGTAACGAAGAGATCGAACCCATGCATGGTGGACGGCAATCATGGCCAGTCAGCTTTTATCTCGCCCACCCGTCGCCGATCTCGTCTTTCAGGGCTTCGAGAAACCGCTCCATCCAGAATTCATTTCCAGCTATGCCTCGGAAAAGTTTGAACGAGAAGGGTACCGGTTGCAACTTTACCTCTTAAGAGGGGGGCATGTTGTGGAGTGGCGGCTTGGCCCCAGCTGCATGGTCGAGGTGCTCAGTGATTCAAAACAAGCCATCCCCGAACCGGGCCCACTCTTCGCCCACCGATTGGCCGGCGAACGAGGCGAGCAATTTCGCCCTAGTCCGCTGGTCACGTACAGCACTCGTTTCGGTGTGGAGCGGACCTCGCCGGAAATCTTTTACCAGATGGACGGCGAACTCCGCGACCAAAGCCAGAAGACCGGTATCCTTCGGCATCTATCGCTGAACGACCGCTTGGGGCTTTCTCCCCTCAGTTTCGTTGAATTGGAAGCTCGCCCGCGCAGTCTGATCATCAAAACCTGGCACACCTTCCCGTGTGAGTACGCCATTGTTCGCTCGAATACGCTGATCGAATTCGAATAGTCCGACTCCTTGCCCTCATCCCGACGAGATGCCCTCTTCTCTCTGATTCCATGGAAAGTAGAACCTCGTCATAAAAAGGGTGATGCCTGACCGTCGGCGTCTCTGGTCCCTTTTCTACTCCTCGGGGCATGGCAAGTCGGTAAACTCAGGCGGAGAGAAACAGGAGGCCATCAACCGATGAATCGGCAAGTCGGGATTGTGGGGGTCGGGCTCATAGGCGCGTCGATTGGTCGAGCGCTGAAAGAGAGAAACCTTTGCCGACGCGTGATAGGTATCGGCCGATCGCCTCACTCTTTGGCCGAAGCGATGAATGCCGGCGCGATTGATGAAGCCCACGAGCGAATCGGTCCGGAGCTCTCGCAGGCTGAGTTCGTGATCGTCGCGACGCCGGTCCCGCTGGTGGTCGAGATGGTCCGTCGCCTTTGGACGGTGGTGTCGCCCGAGGCCGTCATCACCGATGTCGCCAGCACGAAGGGAAGCATCCTGGATGCTCTTGATCGACTCGATCCGTACCATCAGCGGGTGGCGGAGTTTGTCGGGAGCCATCCGATGGCTGGCTCGCATAAGAGAGGTCCCGCCGCCAGTGATCCCGACTTGTTTGTCGGCCGGACTTGTGTGGTGGTTCGTGGTCGACGGACCTCGGATCTGACATTTGATCGGGTCTCGGCGTTTTGGCGTTCGCTGGGGATGGATGTCCAAGAGATGCCCGCGGTCGAGCACGACGAGCGTGTGGCGAGGATCAGTCATCTCCCTCATGTGGCCTCTTTTGCGCTGGCGCTCGCTTGTCATGAGCAAGATCTTTTGTTGGCCGGGCCAGGCTTTCGCGATACGACAAGGTTAGCCGGCAGCCCTCCTGCGCTGTGGGCAGAGATCCTTAAGGAGAATCGGCCGCAGGTCCTGCCCGCGATCGATTCGTTCCTCGAGAAACTCAGCGAGTTGCGTTCGCTGATCGAGCAAGAGCAATGGGACGAACTGGAGATGAAACTGCGCGATGCCAACCGAATCATGGGTCTCTTGGGAAATTCTTCTCACCCCCGTTCATCCGGAGTGTGATCCCGACCAACAGCGGGTGTCGCAGGCCATCGCGGGATTGGCGCCGCTGGTGCGCCAGCGATTCTCTCGCTCGGTAGACCCGCCCCGCGCGAGTCGCGGCTACATCGTCGATGCGGCTTGGAATCAAAAGGATGCCGACCGCCTGGCGATGACGTTCTTTTCCGATCCCGTGACTGATCTTTCTCGCGCCCGCCCCGTGGCGGAGCTTGATCTAGCCGCGACCACGGCGACCATCCTTCGCAAGCCCGGCGTCATGGACCCAGTTTCCGACCATGCCAAAGAGGCACTTCGCGCACTCGATCAACCGGCCGAGGCGGTCCGCACTTTTCATCGTCTCGACTTCACAGATGGAACCCCGGCCGACGTGATTCGCTTTATCTCGTCCAAGCTCTTTGCCAACGAAGCGATCGACCAAATTATCCTGGGGAATATCCCTGTCAGCAGTCTATCAGCAGGATCGAGCGCCCCCTTTACAGAGGCGGTCCGCGTTCCGCTGCGTGGCGCGACCGACGATGAACTCCTGCAGTTGAGCAAGAAGAATCAGCTTTATCTTGATCAGCACGAAATGAACGCGATTCGTGAGCACTTTCGTTCCTTGGATCGAGATCCGACCGATGTCGAGCTCGAAACCATCGCGCAGACCTGGTCGGAGCACTGCTCTCATAAGACTCTTCGTGGCCCCTATCGCTTTAATGGCACGCTCCATGAATCGGGCATCTTGAAAGAGACCATCTTTCACGCGACCCGGGTGCTGAAGAAGGATTGGTGCGTTAGCGTCTTTGTCGACAATGCGGGCATCATCAAGTTCGATGATCAGTGGAATGTCTCCTTCAAAGTCGAAACGCATAACCATCCTTCTGCGATCGAGCCCTACGGCGGCTCGAACACCGGCATCGGTGGTGTCGTTCGCGACATCCTGGGAGCAGGGCTCGGCGGCAAGCCGATCTGCAACACGAATGTCTTCTGTGTCGCGCCCCCTCATACTCACGATGAAGACCTTCCGCCTGGTACGCTGCACCCCGCACGCGTGCTGCAGGGAGTCGTCGCTGGCGTTCGCGACTATGGAAACCGGATGGGCATCCCGACAGTCAATGGTGCGGTCTTCTTCGATCCCCGCTACCTGGGGAATCCTCTTGTTTTCGCGGGAACCGTCGGATTAATGCCTGCCGATCAGTGTTTTGGACAGGCAGCCGCAGGAGACTTGATTGTCGCGATGGGAGGACGCACCGGTCGCGATGGAATTCACGGCGCGACGTTCTCGTCAGGAGAACTGACCGAAGAATCGGAAGTCGTCTCAAGCGGCGCGGTGCAGATCGGCAACGCGATCATGGAGAAGAAAGTTCAAGATGTACTTCTGCAAGCGCGTGACCGAGGACTTTTCCGTGCTGTGACCGACTGCGGAGCAGGGGGGTTCAGCTCGGCCGTCGGCGAGATGGGAGAAGAGTTGGGGGCCGAGGTCGATCTAGAGACCGCTCCGCTGAAGTATGATGGTCTCTCCTACCGTGAGATCTGGATCAGCGAAGCACAAGAGCGAATGGTCCTTGCTGTTTCCCCCACGAAGTGGGACGAGCTGAAGCAACTGGCCGACAGCGAAGGGGTCGAGGTTGTTGCCATCGGCCGATTTGGTGCGGGGAATCCTTCCCGGTTAATCCTTCGTTACCGAGGCAAAGAGGTCGGCAACCTCTCGATGGAATTTCTGCATCAAGGGCGTCCCGCTACCGTTCGCGTGGCGGAAGCTCCTCCGCGTCCTGTCGAAGCGTACGAGCCGGGCGTCTCGGCGAGTGTCGGCGAGGTACTAAAACGAATCTTGGGCTCGCTGAACGTCTGCAGCAAAGAGTGGATTATTCGACAGTACGATCACGAAGTGCTCGGCGGAAGCGTGGTCAAGCCGCTGGTTGGTGTGCAAGACGATGGCCCTTCGGACGCTGCCGTCCTTCGTCCTTTGCTTCATTCCAATAAGGGTCTCGCGGTTGCCTGTGGAATGAATCCTCGGCTAGGGGATCTCGATCCCTTCAAGATGGCGATGTCGGCCATCGACGAAGCGATTCGCAATGTCGTCGCCGTGGGTGGTGATCCCGATCGAATCGCCATCTTAGACAACTTTTGCTGGGGACGAACCGAACGTCCCGAAGAACTGGGCAAACTCGTCGAAGCCGCACGCGGTTGCATGGAGGCAGCACTCGGTTACGAGACTCCCTTTATTTCCGGCAAAGACAGCCTCAACAACGAATTCGTCTTCGCGGGGAACAAGATCGTGATTCCGCCGAGCTTGCTGATCAGCGCGATCGCGATCATTCCCGATGTTCGGCAAGCCGTCACCATGGATTTGAAGCGGGCCGGCAACGGGATCCTGTTGGTCGGGCTCACGCGAAACGAAGTCGGTGGTTCGCACTTGGCACTCGTCACGGGTGGCGCGAAAGGGGCGCCACCCGTGGTCGATACCAAACAAGGTCGCGCGATCTTCCTTGCCCTTCACCGCGCCATTCGCGAAGGTTTGATCCGAAGCTGTCATGATTTGAGCGAAGGTGGCATGGCCGTCGCCTTGGCCGAGATGTCATTTGCCGGCGGATTGGGGGCGTTTGTCGAACTTGATTCCATCCCGACGGAGGGCTCGCTCGACGACATGATGAAGTTGTTTGCCGAGTCCAACAGCCGATTCCTGTTAGAGGTTGAGCCCGACCAGACAACGTACTTGCTTGAAATCTTCGAAGGGTTACCAATCGCGGTCGTCGGTAGTGTGACCGACGAACCGTTTGTGCAGATCCGCTCTGCGGGAATCGATCTTGCTCGCGAATCGATCGACGAACTTCGCGACGTCTGGAAAAAGCCTTTAGCGTGGTAGTCGACTCATTCTTTCGGACGAGGTTGATTGCGGTGTAAATCGCCGTAGACGGCCCATATCTCACAAAACGTTCGCCAGACGCCACGGAGGGAGATAATCGTTGTCCCTCCTAATTGTCGCGGATACATGCTGATGGCGATTTCGCCGATGCGGAAGCCGAGATAATGGGCTCGCATCACGATCTCACCACCGGCAAACACATTCTGGCTTTGAATCGCGATCTCTCCGGCGGCGCTGCTTCGAATCATCTTGAAGCCACAGGTCACGTCACGGTACGGCGTGTGGAAAAGGAATCGAACAAGCGCGTTGAGCCCCCAAGAGAGAGCCTTTCGGACCGGTCCATACGACTTGTCCACGCGAAACCCGATCAACAAATCGTGCCCGTCCAAGTGCTTCATAAACTGGCGAAGTTCCGAGATGTCGTATTGGTGATCGCCGTCGGTGAAGCAAATCCAATCCATCGAACCAGTTTCGCGAAGACCGCTCAACAGGGCGCGACCGTACCCTTGATTGCTCGGATGATGAATCACTCGGGTGTTCGGTAACTCGCGAGCAAGCGCGTCGGCAATCTCCGCAGAATCATCTCGGCTACCATCATCGACGATCACGATCTCGTAGCTCGAGGTGAGTTCCGCGAGGATCTTAGATCCCCTCCGAGCCAAGTCTTCGATTGCTCGGCTATCGTTGTAGACAGGAAAAAAAAGAGAGACGCTGGGCCTCCGTAACGCTTCTGGCAATTCGATCATGATTCTGTCTCTATTCCTTCCGGCCAAAGCGACACCGCCTTAGCATTGATCAGGCCATCACGGCCGTTGTTGATAAGAACCGTCGCTCTTTTGTCGGGCGAAGAAGGCTCCTTTATCATGTCTGAGGAGATGATCGGCCATGCAAATATATCGGCCCCATTTCATGCGATTAAGAAAGATCGAACTCTAGCTTGTGATATCCTCTCGAAATGAACTGTTCTATGCCGATTGTCGGACTCAAGCAGGATCGTCTTCGAATGGCCCGGCGCGATTTAGGATTCTGAGGCGACGAGTCTGAAGGGCCTAACGCGAGACGAGTATTTGCTCGATTCCGTCGGGAACATCCCCCAGCGTAGAAACCGTGACATCAGGCGACACCCCCAAATGCTCATGTTGACCGAAGTACGGGACGCGATCGGTCGAAGCCAAAAAGAGAAGCGCTTGCGGGTCCGTGGGGAACCAACACTTCTGTTGATGGGATGGCCAATCGATCCAGACCGTTTTCATCCCCAATGCGGAGGCTGGCAGGATGTCGTTATCCCGTCGATCGCCGATCATGATCGCACGCTCGGCCGAAACGTTCGCCTCGCGCAGCGCCCACTCGAAGATAGCACTATCTGGTTTACGAAGGCGGAGCTCATCGCTGATGGCGACCACCGAGAAGAAATCAAGAAGGCCACGCCGATCGAGGCTCGCCCGGCATTCGGTCGGTTGATTCGCGAGAACCCCAAGTCGAAATCGGCCGGCTAATGAACCGAGAACCGTCTGCACGCCCGGCAACAAAAGGTTGATCTGATCGTAGCGAGCCGCGAGGGCTCGCCTGGCCTGCTGATAGACCGACTGAATCTCGGAGACGGAAAGAAACCGTGCAGCGATTTGGCCGAGGATGAGTTTCTCGCCCCGTTTCCCAAGTTCCTCTCGATCCAGCAGCATCTGCTCGAATGAATAGTCGGGGTCGATCTCGGCCACGGCGCGGTGAAAGTATCGCATAGCCTCGAAATCTTGGGGAGCGTCGTCAAAGAGAACATTGCCGACATCGAAGAAGATCCAGTCGATCATCAGCAAGGCTCGTCACGTTGATCTGATTTTGTTGGAAAGCTACCACCAACAACCATGGTAGCCGATGACGACAGGAGGGGGGCAACGATCGTAAATGTAAACAGGCGCTTCGTGAACATAGACCGGTCGGCCGGCGGCGACCACGGTTGGCCTTTTATCCATCATCGCTTGAATGACTTTGTCCGATACCCCGCTTTCGTGAAGATGGACGACGTCGGCGGCCGCCAGTCGAAAACCTGAACTGCTTGATCGGATCGAGGCGACAATGGTCTGCTCGCTGACACCGGATTGTGACATCGTGATGACATCGGCGACCGTCATTGCGCCGGCAGCCTCTTGATGAGCAATTGCCTTCGCAGTGGCGCGTTCCTCCGCATTGTCGATGGCCGCCCCGGTCAGGGCGCCCGCAATCGTCCCGAGTGCTCCGCCGATCAGTGCTCCTTTGCCCGCGTCGGCAGTCGCGCTGCCGATGAGCGCCCCTGCTCCCGCGCCGAGCGCTGCTCCACCCAGCGCTCCCCTCTGCGCGACGGTTTCGCACCCGGTCGACGCAAGGAGAAGTCCCGTTCCGACAATTCCGTTGATCCATGAGGAGGACATGCGCGATTCATCCTTACGGCCAAGGCCGTACCCGAAAACAACGTCTGTTGAGGAAGGAAACTCTGCGAACCTATGGCAGGGCTCGGCAATCGCGTCAAGCGATCCCGTTCTTTTCTTATCGACCGGCTAGCCGTCCCGGGTTCAGTTGTTCGACACCCGGGGTATCACCCGATCGAAGAGAGTCGGTCACGTGGTTTTCTTCGCGCGAGGCCGTTTGGGCTTGCTGGCTTGGGCGATTGGGAAGGATGGGATGGGTGTATGGGATTCGATAGGTAACGTGGCGAGATCGATGGGACGTCTTTTGGATGGGACAGCGATCGATTTTCGGCCGGCGAGGTACTGGCCGGTGATGCTATCGGGCTCTTGGATCAGGTGCGCCAACGTCCCCTCGGCCACGACCTTTCCGCCGCGCACGCCTGGCCCGGGTCCGAAGTCGACCAAGTAGTCTGCGGCCCGCATGGTATCCTCATCATGCTCGACAACCAGAACGGTGTTCCCTTGATCGCGCAAGTGTTCGAGTGTCCCCAACAGCCGATGATTGTCGCGTGGATGCAGACCGATCGAGGGTTCATCCAATACATACAAGACGCCGACAAGGCCCGAACCGATTTGGCTCGCGAGTCGAATCCGCTGCGCTTCGCCGCCCGAAAGTGTGTTGGCACGCCGATCGAGAGAGAGATACTGCAACCCGACATTTAAGAGGAAGCCAAGCCGAGCTTTGATCTCTTTGACAGGCTCGACCGCGATGAAGCGTTCGACGGCCGAGAAGTTTGATTCGAGCGTCTCTTCGACGAAACGATGAAGTTCGTCGACCGGCATGGCTTCCCACTCAAGCAGCGTTTTGCCGCCGAGCCGAACATGCCGAGCCTGGGCATTTAGCCGCTGGCCGGCACACTCGCCGCACCTGATGACGCGCATGTACTTCTCGAGCATTTTTCGCTGCATCGAGTTGCCCGTCTTGCGATGCCGAGAGTTGAGTTGGGGGATAATGCCGTCCCATGTTCCTCCATGAAGTTGAACTTTGCTTCGGCTTCGCCAAGTGAAGGTGATATGGCGATCACCCATTCCATGGAGAAGTGCACTCTTCGCGGCGGCAGCAAGTTTGTTCCACGGTGTATCGAGCGAGAATCCGACTTCTTGAGCGATCCCTTCGAAGATATGCCGACGCCAACGACCCATCTCTTTCATCGAGCCGATCAGTTCGATGGCACCGTCACGAAAGGAAAGGGAAGGGTTGGGGATAAGCAGGTCCGGATCGAACGTATATTTCTCTCCTAATCCATCGCACGAGGGGCACATCCCCAGCGGGCTGTTGAAGCTGAATAGTTGCGGGCTGGGGGGTTCAAAACTGATCAGGCAATGTGGGCAGGCATACTTCGCGCTTAGGATCATGCTCTTGCCGGCATCGTCGTCCGCGAGGATGAGAAGGGATCCATCACTTAGCTGGAGTGCCTGCTGGACGGCATCGGCGAGCCTCAAGCGATCGTTCTTCGTGGGCGAGATTCGATCAATGACGACCTCGATATGGTGCCTCATCTGTCGATCCAGCTTGATCGAATCCGCCAGACGAACGATCTCGCCATCGACGCGTGCGCGGATGTAGCCTCGCCGGACAAGATCGTCGAAGAAGTCTCGAAATTCTCCCTTCTGATTTCGAACAACGGGGGCCAACACCAGGATTTTCTGATCCGCAAACGAATTCAGGATGGAGGCGATCATCTGCTCTCTCGATTGCGCCTCAATAGGCCGATCGCACTTCGTGCAGTGCCCTTTGCCGATCCGCGCGAACAAGACGCGCAAGTAGTCGTGGATCTCCGTGATCGTGCCGACGGTGCTTCGCGGATTGGCCCCGCCGGTCTTCTGCTCGATACTGATCGAAGGAGACAGACCCGACACATGATCGCAATTAGGTTTGGCGAGCTGTCCCATGAATTGGCGAGCGTACGACGAGAGAGACTCGATGTAGCGTCTTTGCCCCTCGGCATAAAGCGTGTCGAAGGCAAGCGAGCTTTTCCCCGAGCCGGAGACGCCGGAAAAACAGATCAGTTTGTTTTTCGGCAGGGTCAGATCGACCCCCTGCAAGTTGTGCTCGCGCGCTCCTTTGACGACGATCTCTTTCGCTTCCAGCGTCATCGGTTCACCTCCGTGCGTGTTGGTCGACCGGACTTTGATTCGCTGGCCGGGCGATTGGGCAGGTCGATGATGAACTCGGTTCCTTGGTCTGCCGAAGAATTAAAATCAATCGTGCCGCCGTGCATTTCAACGAATTTTCGGACGATGGCCAGGCCGATTCCCAAGCCTCTCTTACAGAATCCATAGCTACCGGTGGAATGGTGCAGAGTGTCCCAAGTGCTAAAAAAAGGCTCGAAGACGTGAGGTTGATCTTCCAGCGGAATTCCGACGCCTTGATCAACCACGCGAAAGAGGGTTCGCTCGTTCGACTGGTCGGCGACCAACATGATCGGCGAACCATCGTTGGAAAACTTAATGGCGTTGGTGAGAAGGTTTTCCAGTACGTCACGCAGATGCGTTCGACTGGCCATGATGCTGGCATCGGCAGGAGTGATTCGTTCGACCCAACTTTGCTGACGTTCGGACAAATAGGGATCCAGGTCCTCTCGAATTTCGCGAAATAAGTCGGCCAGCGGGATGTTGGTCCGTTCAAGAGAGCGGTGAAATTCGCTTTGCTGAAGCAGTTTAAAAGTATTCGTCAACAGATGCTGCAATCGCTGAGCGGCCCGGGTGGCGCGGTCGAGGCAATTGCGGACAACATCGTCCTTCGATCGAATGGCGGCCAGTTGCAACATCCCCAGAACAATCGTTAGCGGTGTGTTGAGTTCGTGGCTGGCGATCGTGATGAAGGCAGTCTTGAGTTGGTTCGCTTCGTCGAGTTCGTGGAGCAGTCGGCGACGCTCGGCCAGAACGCGGTACTGCTCGGCCGCCTGTCGAACGGCTGCCTGCAGCTCGGCTGGGTCCCAAGGTTTGGCAATGTAACGAAAGACGTGCCCTTGATTGACGGCAGAGATCACGCTGTTGATGTCGGCATAGCCCGTGATCATCAAGCGAATGACATCGGGAAATTGCCGAGAGACCTGTTCCAGAAATTCGACGCCGTTCATGTCCGGCATCCGCTGATCAGAGATGACGATCTGCACCGATTCATTTTCGATCAGGGTGAATGCGTCTCGAGCGCGAGGAACAGTGATGACATGAAACTCTCGTCGAAACATGCTTCGCAACGACAAGAGGACATCCTCTTCGTCATCCACGATCAAGAGTGTCAGCCGATCACCTTCGGTCATGTCGCGTTGTTACTCCTCTGACTTTTCTTTTACCAATCGAGGGTAGGGCATTGTTGGAGAATCATTCCCGGGGAGCCGCTTGGGTCGTGTTAGCCTCACTTGGTTTCGCGACTGGGAAGCGAAGAGTGAAACGCGAGCCTCCCGTCGGGGGAGAGCTTGCTTCGATCTGACCTTGGCATTCCCGCACAGCCCAAAGGATCGTGGCCAAGCCGAGCCCGGTTCCATTTGGCTTGGTTGTCAAGAACATTTCCCCCAACCGATGTTTAATCTCGGGTGGAATCCCGGGCCCCGAATCCGTGACGTCTATCCGTACGAGATCAGGAGGTTCCATCGTGATGTCCACGGCGATTGTTCCGGGTGTATCGCCGATCGCTTCGCGAGCATTGTTGAGAAGCTGGACCATGAGATGAACCAGATAGCCGGGCCGAGAAAGTACCATCACCGGTTCGCGGGGAAACTGCTTCTGCACCGTGATCTGGTGCTCGGTCGCGCTGTGTTCGATCGAGTAGGCGATCGCTGCCCTTACCGCGTCGATTACGTTGATGGGGATCTGCTGTTTTTTGTCATGAAATCCCTGCAGCAGATGGTCGATGGATTCTCGGAGAAAGTCCGCGTTTCGGCTAAGAATACTGACCCACCGCTGTGGAGCGTCGTTCCCGTTCAGGTACGAGCCGAGACGATCGATGCTCATGACCACATTGTGAATAGGCCCCTTCAGGGCGTGCAAAAGACCGGTGGTGATCTTGCCGACCTGAGACAAGCGCTTCTCGGTTTCGAGTTCTTTGGCGATTTGCCGATTCTCCGTGAGAATACGCAGGGCCGACAGCACGAAGAACGGTTCCGAAGAGGATGACATCATCAGGTCAACATGGAAGTTCGGGGCGTCGTGATGACGCAGATCATCCCGCTCGTGAAGCAACAGCAACGTTGCTTGGTGCTTCTGAACGCGTTCCGGTAGAGGCAGGTTTTTCACATCGGCAATAATGAGGTCGGCGGACTCGATCATGGCGACGACTTCATAGCCCCAACCGGAAAGCATCGAGTGAAACGCCTCGGCTTGCATCGGATCTTCCAGATCAAGCATCACGCGGGCATGGAAGGGTTGCATTGCGTCCTTTCGATTAACGTCCGTGACGAGGGGCCATCGCCGACGGACGCTTGGGTGCCTGGCGCGGCTACGGTTGAACAGGTTTGGCGGTCAAGTGTTTGACCAGGGTCACGCGATTGCCGCGTTCGTTGTAGCGGACTTCGTCGACCATGCCGCGAACGATTTGAATACCGAATCCACCCTCGCGCAGGCCGAGCATTTCGCGAACTTCCATATGCGAGACAGGGTCTTCCTTTCCATCGGCCGCATGAGGGAGCTGCCTGGGATTGAATCCTTCGCCTTGATCTTCCACGACGATTTCAATGCGGTCATCGCGCACCTCGGCGGTGATGGAAACCGTTTTCGTTTCGTCGTGCTTGTTTCCCCACTCGATCGCATTCGAGCCGACTTCGAGCATCGCCGTGCGCAGTTGTGTTGCCTGCTTCTCGGTCAACACGGAGTGCCGAAGTAGCAGACCGAAAAGTTCATTTACAGAGTGGAGATTCTGGACTCGGCTTGCGAGATCAAATCGGATTCGGAGTTGCAACTTTTCCATTTTCGCGCGGTCGCGATAATCGTCGATCTCGGCGAGGACCTTGTCGAGCTGTTGAGTCGTGTAGGGTTTGGGGATGAAAAAGTCGGCACCCACACGAAGCCCCGCCACGAGATGGTCATGAGCGCTCAGTGCCGAGAGAATGACGATCGGAATCGGATTGGTCAGGCGATCAATCTTGAGTTGCTCGCAGACCCGGTAGCCGTCGATATCCGGAAGCATGACATCCAAGAAGACAACGTCGAAGGGATGTTCTTTGATTTGCCGAATTCCCTCGTGTCCTGATGGAACGACGACGGACTGGTAGCCTCGCTCTTCCAGCAACGCCGCCAGGACTTCTCCTGCGTCGGCGTCGTCTTCAATGATGAGGGCCGACGGCTTAGGCATGACATCTCTTTCGTTCGAAACGAGGTCCGCACCGGCACTGCCTGGATCGGCTTACCCTCGTCCGAGACCTATTGTGGGATCCTGCTGGCAATTTCTCAACGTCTTCTATGCCGTCTAGATTTCGATTGCGCTGGCCGACAAGCCAAAATAGGTGATGCCGGCGGATCCTTCGCATGACGAAGAGCCCTCTTTTCATGCCCAAGAGAGCGGATTTTCCTTTCAACATCATCTGTCGATCGCTGTTTTCCTTTTCAAAGCGAGAGGTGTCACGAGCGTCTCTTTACGATGGAACGGCGGGCTGGGTGATCGTCAAAACATCTCGGTAGAGTCGGGCGGTTTGGTCGCCCATCTGGGCCGCGGTGAACCGTTCTCTCACCAATCCTTGTCCCCGGAGTGCCAATTGCCGAGCTTTGTTCGGAAAGTCCAGCAGGGATTCGATCTTGTCGGCCAGAACGACATGGTTGGCCTTTTCGATGAGCATTGCATGTTCGCCGTCTTCAAAAAAATCTGCCGTCCCACCGGCTCGGGTAACGACGACGGGCTTGCCCAAAGACATCGCTTCTAGCACGATCGAGCCGACCCCCTCCGCGATATTGGGCGCGACAAAGACATCGTAGTTCTCGATGATCTTGGCAAAGGAGGAGACGTTCGGCACAAAGGTGACCCGCTGTTCAATGTCCATATGCCGGGCGGCCCGGCGAAGGAATTCTTCCTCCGGTCCGCCGCCGGCGACGACAAACTCCACATCTTGCCCTGCCGAGAGGATCAGGTCGGCAGCCATCAAAAAGTACATGACACCTTTCGATGGTTCGAGAACGCTGGCCGTCCCAACGATCGGAACCCTCTCTTTATCGCGCGGCATGGGGATCTTCGGATGGGAAGAAATCTCTACGCCGCTGGGTATCATCCGAATGAGCTCGGTCGGGACCGACATTCGTTGAACGAGACCCTGTTCAATGCTGGGGCTCACGGCAATGATGGCCGAGAGATCTTCGGGGGTGACATCCAGGGTGCCGACCTCCTCTGGAAGATGATGCGCCGTCAACAGGTGAGGCCGATCAAACTCTTCCGCCAGCAGATCGCCGATCCGCTCGATCCCGAGTGTCTGCGAATGAATGATATCGGGGGGATGTGCCGTTCTCTGCGCGAGCCGAAGAAGCGGCCCCGCTCCCAGCAGTGGGCTTCGTAGCCGTGGAATCGCGTGGATCGGCCAAGCGGTCTTCAAGCGCGGCGGCAAATACTCGTCATTTTCACAGATGATTTGCACTTCCCAACCGAGAGCCGATAAATGACTCGCGAGTCGCAAAGTGTAAAGGGAACTGCCGCGCGGCTCGAACGTGCTGGCGATCAACCAAACGCGAGGCGGGGACGAGACTGCCGAGTCTTTACTCATCACGTTCACCCAACGGTCCCAGGGGACGAAGTACCAGGTCGGCAGCCCATCATGGTTATTCTCTGGTCCTGCGCGATAAGGGTCGATCGCGAGGATGTCGAGATCTAACTCTGGTCATCCTCGACGAACTCGATCTGAATCGGACCGGGAATGATATTCGCTTGGACACCCCGATCGAGAAGCATTCGAATGGCGTCGCGACCGCGCTGGCCGTAGTCGAGCGTCCAATGGTTGACGTACATATCGACGAATCGACCGGCGAGATCCCGCTCCATATCGCGAGCATACTTGAGAGCGTAGTCGAGAGCTTCATCGCGATGTTCCAGAGCGTAGCGAATGCTTTGACGAATCATTCGACTGATCTCGGACATTGCTTTGGGTCCGAGATCTTTGCGAATCACGTTTCCCCCCAGAGGCAGCGGAAGACCCGTTTCTTCTTGCCACCAAACACCCAGGTCGACGTGGAGCGAGAGGCCTTGTTGAGCGAAGGTGAGCTGACCCTCGTGGATGATGAGCCCGGCATCGAACTCGCCTGCCTCGACGCGATGGAGAATCTCATCGAAAGGAACAACGGTGTATCGCAATGGGCCCGGACTGTAAAGCGATGCCGACAAGAACGCCGTCGTGAGCGTGCCGGGGACCGCCAGGTGCCGATGCGGGAGTTCCTCGCGGGAGAAGTTCTCTCTCGCGACGATCATGGGGCCGTACTGGTCCCCCATGCTCGATCCAGTGGGCAACAGGGCATAGCGGTCGGTCAGCTTCGCGTAGGCGTGAATGCTGACGGCGGAGACTTCGAGTTCACCTTCGAGCGCTCGGCGATTAAGCGTCTCGATATCCTCGAGTTGATGAACGAATTCGTAGGGGCCGGTATCGAGGCGACCAAAGGTCAGGGCGTAAAACATAAAAGCGTCGTCGGGATCGGGGCTATGGCCGACACGTATCCTCTTTTTTTCCACCTAACTTTTCCTCGCTATAACGCTGGGGCGGGCTTTGAGCATGATCTCATGCCGAAACCGGCTCCCGAAGGGGCAATTGTTCCGATCGCCTGGGGTATCGTAGTAGCCTGAGATAAAGAGAGCAGGAATCGTGAAATCGACATGGGAATCGGAACGAGAGACCGCGTTGCAGGCGGCCCGACGTGCTGGCGAAGTCATGACCGGATGGATGGGTCGCTTCACGACCCGGTCGAAAGGTCAAAATGACCTGGTCACCGAGGCCGATCTCGCCGTCCAGGTGGCCATTAAAGAGACCATTGCCCGGCGATTTCCTGACGACGACTTTCTGGGCGAGGAAGATGCCACCGACGTCGCCAAGCTTCGATCGGCCAGGCGATGGATTGTCGACCCGATCGATGGAACAACCAATTTCGTTCACGGCTTCCCGTTTTTCGGCACGTCGATCGCGCTCGAAGTCGCGGGCGAGATCGTTGTCGGCGTGATTTTTGATCCGTCGAAGAAAGAGACTTTTCTGGCGGTCAAAGGCCAAGGTTCTGCCTGCAACGGAAATCGTTTACAGGTCAGTTCCTCGCCGAGACTCGCCGAAGGGCTGATTTGTGTTGGACTGCCGGCGGTCCCCGCCCATCATCCTGAAACGATTAGCGGGATGGTTCGGATGACCGCGCGGACTCGATCGGTTCGACGAATGGGCTCGGCCGCTCTCAGTATGGCGTACGTTGCCGCGGGCCGAAGCGACGGTTTTTACTCACACATCATTCAACCTTGGGATGTGGCCGCGGGCGTGCTCCTCGTTCAGGAGGCGGGGGGGAAGGTCACCAACTTCGGTTCGGACCGGTACGATCTTTACAATCGGAGTCTCCTGGCGACCAACGGGTTGCTCCATGAAGAAGTCGCTCGCGAACTATCGGCCGAAACCTGACCGGAACGCCGGTCCGAAGGTACGCTTGAAGAGTCCAGACGAGCTCGGCAGGCCGTGGTCTTTCTGCGGCCGGCAGCCGTAGAGGATATCAGCGTCTACGCTGTCGTTTTTCATTTCGATAGCAGTCGGTCGGCGACCGGGCTAATCTTCCAGAGAGCACCGTAGGCCTCGGCCGCCCAGTGAGGAGAAAGAGTTTGATCGGACCGGCACAAAAGGTTGAGCATGCCGGCTTCGCTCGGGCGAATCCCCTGGGGCTTTGGGTTTTGATGCTCGCCCTTTGCGGAGCGCCCGCTCTATCGGCACAGTCTACTCCCGATGGAAAGGGACCGACCGACAGCGTTCCGGCTCCGGCCGCGCCGGGTCCTCCCACAAGCGCGCCCCTTCCGTCGGCGTCCGCCAGCGGTATCGTCGAAAAGGTTCTGAAGGATCTTGAGTTCTTTCCGTATGTGATTGTGGTTCCGCCCGGTGCAGGTAATCAAGTCGGCGCGGATGGGACGGCCATTCTTCCTCTTCAGTCGCTGGATGCGTGGCTTGATCAAGAAGTCGCGAAGAGGCTTGGACACAGCGGCGCTGCCAGCGTCACGAGTGTTGACCTGGAACTGGATCTTGGTTCTGACCCCGTGCACGGTCGGGCCACGATGAGCTTTCGTACCGAGGGAAATCGAGCGACCTGGGGAACGATCTCACTCGGCGAGGCGGTTCTCAAACAAGTGCGAGCCCGAGAGTGGATCACCGCGTCCGCCGAGCTCGGGGGTGTGAAAAAAAGTCAGGACTGGATTCCCGCCGTTCGCCGATCGGCCGCCGGTTACGAGGTTCGCTTCGATCGTGCCGGCAACTACGAAATCGAGATTGAGTTCTTAGTCGATGTTTCAAGACTCCCTTCGGAGTGGAATCTCAAACTCTCCCTTCCCGCGTCGCCTGTCATGCGGGGCAAGGTCGTTAGTTCGGATGAACTCGCTTTTGTTCGGCAACTCTCCTCGGGGAAGGACGTCGCGCTCTCGGCCGATCACAAGAGCGCAGATCTCACCATCGTACCGGGCGAGCCTTTGGCCATCGCCTGGCGGCGTGGAATCGATCGACCGCTGAGTGTTCTTGCGCAGAGTGTTCGCACGCTGACGCAGGTTCGGATCGAGCCGAAAACAACAACGATGGAATCGACTATCGAGATAGGGTCGGCCAGCGAACTCGTGGAGGGGACGCTTCGATTTCCAGCAGATGATCAGAACGTGCAGATATTCCCGACGCAGAATGATCAACCGCTCGCGCACGATCTGATCTGGAGCGATGTCGATGGAAAACGGGAGTGTCTCTTTCGCCTGGCTCGGCCATTGACGGGACCGATGAAGATCAAGGTGACAACCCAGCGTCCCACGGTGCTAGGCGACGCGGGAATGGAATTGCTTCCGGTGGAATGGATGGCAAGCCCGGTAACGAACTCGTTGATCATGATGGGATGGTCACCTAATTTGTGGGTTCGTATTCGACCAGGCTCGTCGGCCCGGCGGGTAAACCTCTCGGAGCTTGGGGGAGAGTTCACCGAGTCGTCCCCTCGACAGGTCTTTCGCCTGCTGGGCAGTGGAGCTTCGGTTTTGGCAATTGCCGAGCCTGCTCGACCCGTATTATCCGCGACGGCCGACAGTGAGCTCACGATCGGAAAAGAGGCCCTCTTGGCAACCCGATTTGTCATGAGCGTGCGCGGGGCACAAGCGGACTCGTTTGTATTCCTTGTTCCTCGCACCATGCGGAACATCGAAATGGTTCCAGCTGACTTGTTCCGCTTGGAAGAGCTTGAGATTGATCAAGAGTCTCCCACGCGACAGGTGCGCGCGGTGCTTGCCGAGGTCGTCGAAGACAAAGAAGTCGAAGTGACGCTTCGAGGAGAGATGCCGATCGAAACGCCCGGCGTGAATCATGTGTCGCTGCCTGCTCTTGAGTCCGATCGATTTGTGCAGGGGGCGATGACCGTTCGTGTCGAGCCGGGCCTTCGACTAGTTCTCGATGATGCCGGCACCGAGTACCTTCGTCGCGAACCGATCCCGGATGGGGATTCCGGAGATCCGCCGGCGTACTGGTTTTTCCGCCGACAGCCGGGCCAGGCACGTCTGGCCTTCCGCGTTGAATCGTTGCCGGCAACCGTTGATGCGAGCGTCGAATGTCTCTTGGCCAGGACCGACAAAGATCTAGAAGTTCGGACCATCATTCGGTTTCGTGCTCAATACGCGCCATTTGATGAAGTATCCGTCTCGGTCCCTTCCAAGTTGCCCGGCGTTCAGGTGAGCAGCGACTTTTTGGTGGAGAACGTCCGACTCGAGCCAGGTGCGGTCGTTCCGCTTCGACTGCGCAATCCGAGCAGTTCGTGCGAGATACAGTTTGATTATCGCGTCGGACTATCAGCAAACGAATCCTTCCCCATCGCGGTTCCGTTGATACTCCCCCGCGGAACCACCATCGAGTCATGGACCGGGCGCATCTACACCGAGCGGGGCCTGCGGGCATCAGTGGGCAATGGTTGGGTTGGAACTGTTCCTGCCCCGAGCCGAGTCGTTGAGTCGGGCAGGCGAGCGGTGGCAGAGATTCGACCGGCCGATATCTTGGCGATGCCCGAAGAGCTGTCGATCCAGTTTGAGCCGACGGCACTCTTAGCGACGCTCGTCATCCCGCGCGTCACGATCGAAGAGGTCGTGACGCCCGAGGGGAGCCGATGGGCGCGGAAGCGTTGGTTGATCGCCAAGCATCGGGCTCGCGATATTAGCATTCGGTTGCCGGCCGGCGCTCGTCGGCTGAACGCATTTGTGGATGGTCAGCCCGTCGAGGAAACTCCCGCCGGCGAGCAGGTGGTTCAGGTCCGCTTGCCCGCGGTCGATGCTCCGACCACGGTCGAACTCGATTATGACTTTCCCGATGCCGTTCGACGCGGCGCCGTCGCTTTCGAACAGATTCAGTCGCCGGTGATTCTCGATGATGCGGCCATCGAGATGGTCCGGTGGAGCTTTCGCATGATGGAAGATCGACTTTTGTTTCGCTGGGGATCGGCAGGTCCTTCAACAACCTTGGCGTGGCTTGGACTGACGCAAGGGGATGATGGCGTTTTGGGGATTGAGCCCGACGATCTGAAATGGATGAACGAGGCTGGCTACGATGTCTCGTGGACGGAACAATCGCGCGAGGTCGTCGCGCCTCGCATCTGGAGGTTCTCTCTCTTCAATCGCGATTCTTCGATTCGACTCATCACGGTTCGCGAACCCTTTTGGATCCTCGCCTGTTCGGGAAGCTGTCTGGTCTTCGTGTTGGCGGTTTCTCGGCTTTCGTTGGCGTACCAGGTCCGCGTTCTCCTCGTGGCATTGCTTCTCTTGACCGCGCTGATGGCGGTCGTTCCAGAAATGCTCACGTGGTTATGGATGGGGGCTCGCTGGGGTTTGGGGCTCGGTTTGCTGGCGGCCCTCGTGCATGCATGGATGGTGATGCGACGGCAACGGCAACCCGTGATTGGCGCTAAGCGCACCGGCCGGCAAGGCCAAGCAATGGGCTCCTCCATCTTGCGGCAACTTGAACCGAAAACGCGAATCACCAGCCGAGGAGCTCGACGCGAGAAGTCCTGATACCGACAGGCCATCGACAACATGGTGACAAGCTCGGCCAAGTTCTTTGCAATCGGAAAGTGATCTGATGATAGGGTGGTGTCTGACGCTGGCGATGTTGACTGCCGACCCACCCGCGGGGCCGGCAGCAAAATCGGCTGTTGCACCGATGCTGCCCATGGGGACACCCGAAAATCGCCTTGCCATTCAGGCGATTCAGATTCCTGACGAGAATCTCGTGGATCAGATTCGGAGATACTTGCCTGGGCAGGCGCAATCGATGTCGCCCACCACTTTTGCCGATCTGCTGGAAAGGTATCGCCACTCTCGCCGGCAAGGTCAGGAACGCCAACCTGTCGAAGGGAGACTCCGGGCGTCGATCGATCCTATCTCTGGATTGTTGAAGGGAACAAGCACCTGGGTCGTCCCTTCTTCCACCGGACCGCGGATCGCATTTCATCCATGGAACCTGTTGGTAAGAAGTGTTCAATCGGTGCCGGCCGATAGCTTGACGCCGACGGTTTGGGGCGCGACGGAGCAGTCTGCCTTGGTGATTGTTCCCTCCTCGCCGCTGGCCCAAGGGCTCGAGATTGGCTGGGAACAACAAGGAGCCCGGCGTCGCAATGGCTTCGATTTTCGTCTCCGACTCCCCACCAATTCGCTCCATTCCCTCGAGTTGACGATACCGCCGAACTGGTCGTTGATGTCGCCCGGGGTTGTCTCGGCGATCTCCGCCCGAGAGCATTTGTTGCTTCCCGATTCGACAGGAACGCTGGCTTTCTCGTTGACGTCCGCCGAGAGTCGTTCCTCGGCGGTTGCGGTCACCTCGGGAATCGCACGGATTGAGTCGACGGTCACTCCTACTCGTATCGATGTTCGCGCTCGGATGGAGATCACCAGA
The DNA here is from genome assembly GCA_019753235.1 of bacterium. Classification (GTDB taxonomy): domain Bacteria; phylum Planctomycetota; class Planctomycetia; order Kolteriales; family Kolteriaceae; genus JAIELF01. The sequence goes on along the minus strand of JAIELF010000056.1, from coordinate 56,755 downwards.
ATCGGGTCGAGTGAGAACGGTATCCGCTTGACGATTCGCGTGCCCGAAGGCGAGCTTCGGCCGAAGGTGGATCAGCCTGGAGATTGGACGCTCATTTCTCGCGACTCCGATCAATCGAAATGGCTGTTCGTTCCATCGGGAATGTCGACCGACCGCGTGGTGCTCGATTTTGCGGGAGAGTTTGCTCCCCCAGCAGAAGGGACACCGGCCGATACCTTGTGGGAGCCTCCCTTCATCAGGTTGGATGATGGCGAGCTTCTGTCGGAAGAGATCATCTTTGTGGTGCCGACCGCTTACCGATTGGCTCGTCTTTCGCCGGGCTCTTTTCGTTTCGAAGCGACATCGACGGATGAAGCGGGATCGCTTCGTTTTGCCTTTCGAGGGATGGATCGATCGAAACGCCCGTCGATGGAAGTCATCCGACGTCGAACGCCGATGCTGGCTCAGGGTGGGATGAAGCTCGATCTGTCAGCGAATCCGCCCCGCGTCACGGGAACGTTCGAACTGACGCTGGATGAAGGTCAGAGAGATTCGATCGAGGCGGAACTCCCTGCTCAATGGCGGCTGGTGTCGGCCAAGTTGGATGGGGCAACGACGTTGACGTCCGTCCGGACCGACGTTCGGCAGGATGGCGGGCAAGTCGCGTTCTTACCGTTGCCACGAATGTTGACCCCCGCGGCGCCCGCGACGCTGGAGATCGTTGCCGAGCGAGAAGGATTGGCGTCACCGGCCGCCGCCGAGGAATCGCTTGTCCTGCCCGAGATTCGTCTGATGGATGCCCACGTTCGATCGACGCAAGAGTATCGATTGCTGCTGGATCCGCAATTCCCAGTGAGCCTTGATCAACTCCCGGCCCCTCGCCAGACGTCCACCGATCCAGCCTCGCCTAGCAAGCCTCAGTATGTGTTCGACTTCCTTTCCCCGCTGCCGGCGACGTCGATCACGTTGCTGCCGGCCCTGCCGCGATTTCGGGCGAGTCTGGATCATCAGATTCGCTGGCGGCAATCGGATTGGCGCCAGGAGTGGAGCCTGGATCTTGATATTCAGCAAGGTTCTCTGGAAACCCTTCATCTCGTTTCGCCGCGACCACTTCCCGAAAACCTGACATGGAGAACTTTCGAAAGCGAGAACGCCGTTGTGGAATTCGAGAGATTCCCGGAGGTATTGGCCTCGGAGAATCCGTCGTTGCTCCAACCTCGCGGCGATCAGGCTCCTGATGAAGAGCCCGAGCCTGGCGCGAATCCGAAGGTCGAGCGCGAGCACCACTATCAGCTTCGTTTGGCTTTTCCGGTTCGCAAGTCGATTCGATTGCAAACAGAATGGAACGACACAGGTGAATCAATCGAGCCTCCTTTACTCCGATTGCCCGATGCCGAGGATTTCTCCGCGCAGGTGCAAATCGAAAGCCGCACCGGTCGCGTGGTGGACGTTCAATCTCGCGGATTGGTGTCGACGAACCCTTTTCAAGGTGACGATGATGCCGAGACCTTGGTTGTCTGGAAGGGGCAATACGATCCACTCGAAAGACAGGCGTCCCTTCGATTGAGTGTTCAAGACGACAAGGTCTCGCTCGCACCTCGGCGTGGCCGGGCAATTGTCCGGTGTGTTTCTCGCCTTGAAGAGGAGTCGGTCGTCCACTCCATCGAGATCGTGATGGAGAATCAACATGTTTCTCCCTTGCAGGTTCGCCTGCCTGATGGGGCCTACGTCTGGCAGGTCATGCTCGACGGGGCGTCCCTTCAGCCGGGCCAGCGAGGGGGAATTCTTCAGATTGCGTCGACGCTCGAGCCAGGTGTTCATTCTTGCCGATTGGTGTTTTCCTCTCCCTTGAAACGATTCTGGGGATTGCTGCACGTGGCGCTACCGACCCCATTGGAAGAATGGGATCTGATATCTTCAACCTGGATGATCGATCGAGATTCTGGGGCGTACCTACTGGCGGATCGGTCGCTGAAGCTGATGAGTGTTTTGCAAACGATCGAACGCGGGCCGGCCAATCATCTTGTTTCGCTGACCGATAGTCCCGCGTCACGCGAGACGCTTCTCCGATTTCAGAATGCCTTTACCGACCTACCAGAACCCGTTCGCACATCGACCCCAGATGTTCTGCGCGAGTTGGCCAGGACGCTTGTCCCCGGAGCCACTCTCGCCGTCAGCCGGCGTTCGATCGCTTCGCGTCCAGCCGACACGGGATCGGCCGAACTTCTGGGAGATTGGCTATCCGCCCGCGGTATCTGGATTGGCGCTCTCGATTCGTCAGCGATCATCACCAAACGATCCCCTTCTTTTCTCGGTGGAGAGATGAGACGGAACTGGAACTGGGAACGTTGGTCCCAACAGATTCTGAGCGAGGTCCGCGCGAACGGGTCAAGCGACGACCAGCAGTTCCTCGCTGCCGTCCCTGAACCAGCCAGCCTTCTTGCCATGCCGCTGCACGACATCGAAACCGGTGCCACGCGTCAAGTCTCCTGGTCTTACGTGGTGTCGGGTCCCAGCCAAGGCTTGGCCTACGACGTGCTGCTGGTTCCAAGCGATCTTCTCACGCGACTTTCGCGAGTTGGGGTGATCGTTGCTTTGGCTCTGACCTTTCTATTTGGCCGACATTGGAATATTGCCGCCCATCGCCGATTTCTGATCGGAGCCTTGCTGGCTTCATTGGTAGTCGCGTCGGTTGGATCATGGGCGCATCACCTGTTCTCCGTTCCTCTCTGGACCGCCGTGGCTTCTTCGGTGGGTCTCCTCCTTCTTCGAATGTTTCGCCCCACCGTCCATCAACCGAACGTCGGACCATCGCCGGACAATTCTTCCTCTGGATTTCCCGCTTTTCGATCGGGGATGCTGACAACGCTGCTCGGGATTCTGATGAGTCCTCTCTCCATGGCCAGCGGGGCCGAGCCAGGAGACGATCGCGTCCTGATCCCGGTCTCGCCGACCGGTGAAGTCAAACAAGTGATCGTCTCCGATGATCTTGCTCGTCGACTTCAGCAAGCCGGGCCGTCGCCTGATCGAGTGCTGATCGAACGAAGTGAATACCGCGGCGAGCCGACGGTCGCGGGCAAGTACCGGTGGAAAGCAGTCTTCGTGGGGTCGGCATTGATGGAGACCGAACAACGCCGGGTAACGCTGGCGCTGGCGGGCATCGAGCCGCTTCGGCTCGTCATCAATGGAAAAGAGGTCGAGGATTATCATCCTGCTGGCCCGCAAACCAGCATCGATTTCATCCTCCCGGCCGAGCAAGGGAGCTCCTCGACATCGTTTCGGGCCGAAGTCGAGTTTGATTCCCCTGTGGTCGGTCGAGCCGGCGAGCGTTCTCTTCAATTTCGTGTTCCCCCCGCATCCGTCACGGACGTTCGTGTTGGAATGGATCAGGAAGTCATTCTTGATGAAGCGAGTCGTGCCGAGGGCTGGCAAGCGACGACGATCGATGGCAAGCACATCCTCGCGCGGGAGAGCGGCGCCACGGAACAAGTATCGGTCCGTTGGCGCGTTGCTGGGGAAGGGCCGCCCGCGAGCAGCCCGATCGATTTCGAGTCGATTCGGCTTTTAAAGGTGGCTGGTTCGTCGGTCGAGATGAGCATCATCCTTCGGCTGACCGTGTCACCTGATCGTCACGAAGTCGTGATTCCCATTTCGGATCGTTTTGTTCTTCGGGAGCTGGAAGGAGAAGGAATTCGGGATTGGCATCTCGAATTGCTGGGTCAGAAACAGCGAGTGATTCATGTCGAGATCGAGCCAGGCCAAAAGATTCGCCAAGTTTCGATTCGGGGCGAAGTGGCGATCGATCCCGCCGGTCCGTTTGTGATGCCGGCCATTCGCGTGGAAGAGTCTGGACGAGAATCAGGGGTTTTGGGTTTGGTGACCGGGCCCGATTGGGAGGCCAGTATTGTCGACCGTCAAGCTTGCCGACCAACCACGGAGTCGGACTTCTTGGCCACCTGGAGTCGGCTTAGCCGAGAGGTTCCGCCGGCATCAGTCAAAGAGACTCTTCGTGTCGAGAGGATGGAAAGCCAACCACCCGTTGCCGTCACGATCGAACTTCGGCCTCGTCAAGGGAAATGGTCGATCGAGCAAGATATCAACGCTCGGCTTGAACCCGTTTGGAAAACGACATTGATCGAGGCAAAGATCCGCGCGAAGAAAAGCGATCTTCCATTGGGACCACTTGTTTTGGAGCTACCGGCAGAGGCTCGCGTGATCCGGGTGGGTGGACCAAGTGTGAAAGACTGGATCGAGCAGGGGGACGAGCTGGAGATCTTTTTGAGGGATTCGAAGAATGAATCGACAAAAGAGCCCGCCATCGTCGAACTGACGATTCATTTGCCATGGGATCTTTCGTCGCGACGCGCGGTGGGCCGAACCACTCGCTCGCTGGCTCCGCTTCGCTGGCGTCAAGCCGATTCTCCTATCACTCGGTGGCAAGTCTCGACAGCGTCCGGCTGGGAGTTGGCGATGTCGGATTCTTCCGCGACCGATCCTGTTACGCGCGGGTCAGCCAGCATCAACAAGCAAGTGATCGGGACGGATCCGATCGCGATCCAGATCGCTCCGGAAGCGCGTGAACTCTCTGCCGAGACGCTCACCCGCGTTACCATTCGCGATCGACAAACCGTGATCGAGGGGATCATTCAACTGCATGTCGATCGCGGGACGATTGGTAAGCTCGAGTTTCGCTCGAAAGGGGGGCTCCGCAATCTTCAGTGGGAATCGGATCAATCGATCCCGCCAACGGCTGAGGAGCGCGGCGGCGAGCGAGTTTGGGTCCATCGCGCGGGGCGAAGTGTGGCCGGCGACATGACTCTTCGCTGGCGCACCAGTAAACTCGATGACGCCAGTGGCACCACGATCCCCCGGATTATCCTTGATGTTCCCGCGCGGGTTCGCGAGTGGGTCAGCGTTGTGAACCTGACGGGGAGAAAGATCGATCTGCAATCGCCCGGATTGCTGGCCAATCCGCTGCCGCCGATTTTTTCCACCCTGGTCAGTGGTGTCTTGGGGACTGCTCTGCCCAACGCCCAGAGTTTCTTGGCTGAGTCGAAGGATTGGCAGCTCTCCTTCTCCTTGGATAAACAGAAGTCCGCCAGCCCTTCATTCCTGGTCACATGGTCCGATCATGATCTCCTCGTCGGCGAGCAAGGATCGATTCGGGGCCGATCGGTTTGGCAGATCATTGATCAGTCCGAAGGTATCATCGAGATTCAAACACCGACCAACCTGCAATGCGACATGATCTCTTTCGATGAGAACCCACTGACTGCTGTCGAGAGAAATGCCCGAGGACTTCGCTTGCCGGTCTTCTTAAAGGGTCGTTCGCAGAGACTGGTCCTCGAATGGTCGATGACCCCATTGAAGTCGGGCGACGAACTCGCTTTGCCGACGGTGTTGTCGTCGGCTCCACATCCGGGGATTCTTCGCGTGCGACATTCGTCGGCAAGCTCGTTGCTGATCGCGCCTCGCGACGGAATCAACAAGATTGATTGGCTTGTCGATCGGCTTTCGCACGTGGTTGAGGACGTCACCGCTCGCTCGCGTCGCCCTTTCCGTCCAAGCGATCGGTTATCGATGCTCCAAGATCTCGCCCTGACGCGTGATGGACAGAACGTGCTCCGTTCCTTAATTCGTGCGAACTCGTCATCCCCTGGCAAGGAAAACTCTGAATCGAGCTCGGCCGATCAGCCGCTGGCTGACCGCGCGACGGAGTTGATGCGCCAGCGTGATCTTTTGGAAGCATCGCTGCGGGGCAAAGGCCCGGCGGATGGCCCGGAGGTGACAGTGCCCGAGTCATTCCTCCTCTGGCAGGCGTCCGAGACCGTTCCGACAACCGACGTTCACTACGGCAGGTTCAACGGTTCGACCATCTCGCTGCCGGTCGCATCACAGACGCGAATCGAGGCGCGATTGTTAACAACCAACGAATGGGTTCGGATTGCCGTTTCGGCGATGACGCTCGTTCTCGTGCTGGTTTATCGGCTCTGGACATCGATGCGGCTCTATTGGCCCGCTCCCATGGTGACTGCCGCGGTTGCGTGGATTTTCTTTGCGGATTCGCCTGCCATCGGGGTTGGCCTGTTGATCATCGCCACGCTCGGAGCGGTGCGAGCGGTCAGCCGTTGGCTCGAATCGTCCGTGGTCGATTATGTTTCAACGGTGTTGATCCGACCCGAACGAGTTGCCGACTCGACCGTCGCCCGCTCAAAGCCATAGAACTCTTCTGGAAGGAGAGGCGATGGTACTTCAATCAACTGCAACGGTCTTGTCCAACGAAATGCTCGGCGAGACGATCTTCAAAATTCGGGTGGAGCAGCCTGCCATCGCTCGGGAGATTCTGCCCGGCCAATTCGCGATGCTCCGGCCTCATGGCCGAACCGATCCGCTGCTGGGTCGACCCCTGGCGATGTACGATGTCGGGCGAAGCGACTCAGGCGAGCCGACATCGATTGATTTCGTTTACTTGGTGCAGGGGAACGGAACACGCGCGCTGGCTTCGCTGGGTCCAGGCGACCGGGTCGATCTCTGGGGTCCCTTGGGAAACTCTTTTCCCAGGCATCCCTCGAACGATTTGAAAAGAGTTCTGCTACTGGCGGGGGGGATCGGTCAAACCCCTTTTCTCTCCGTGGCCAAAGACTTGTTGGGTCAACAAACCTACGGCGCCCCAGCGAATCGGCAGGCGGGGGAAACCTCCGTCTCTTTCATCTGGGGTGTTCGAACGAAGTCCCTGTTGGCCGGCCTTAACGATTTTCAGACGCTTGGTATCGAGTGCCACGTTGCCACAGACGACGGCTCGGCAGGGCATCATGGTCGAGTCACGGATCTCGCTCGACAGCTGATCGAGCGTGGTCCCAGGCCGACCGCGATCTTTAGTTGTGGTCCAGAACCAATGCTGGTGGCCGTGGCTCGGCTAGGTCAAGAGTGCCAAGTCCCGACGTGGGTCTCGCTTGAAACCCGCATGGCGTGTGGGTACGGCGTCTGTTTTAGCTGCGTCTGTCCCGTCAAGGATTCTTCGCCTGCGGGCTGGGATTACTCGCGAGTTTGTCTGGAGGGCCCTATATTTCGCTCCACGGCGATCGAATGGAATGAGATCGTCCATCAGTAACGTCGCCCGATCATCGCTGACATCATGGTGTCACCAAGGGCCGACTTAATCTTGGCTACGAATCTGGAGTCGACGAGATTGATCCGAGACCAGTCGTCGCTCGGGATCGAGTCGATCGCAGATTGCTTGGAACTCCGTTAGCCGCGGGTACATGGCGCGAAAATGGTCCACATAGAGAAGAGCATCCTTCGCGAGATAAACACGTCCTCCGTGTTTGATCACCCATCGGTCGAGCTGGTCGACAAGATCCTCGACACCCGCGCGCCAGGGGAAATCAATCCCCAGGGTCATTCCTGGAACAAGGAAAGAGAGAGGCCCCTTTCCCGCCGCGCCTGTCGCTTTGATGCCGGCAAAAAAGGCCGGAATTCCTGAGGAAGCGATTCGTTCCAGCAAGCCTGCCAGTCCTCGATGGGCGTTTTCTGTCGGGATCACTGCTTGATACTCGATGAAGCCTCGTCGGCCGTAGATTCGGTTCCAATGATGAATGCGGTCGAGGGGATAGAAGAATTGCTCCAGCGAGACCGAATCGCCGGTCACGATTCCCCGGCGATAGACTCGGCTATTGAACCATCCGCATGTGGTGCGTGAAAGGAGACTGCTGGGCATGAAGAATGGAACACTTCCCCATGCTTTTGGCTGCCAGCGGAGCGGTTCTTTGTTCTGGTTCGGCACATGGTCGCCCGCGAGGACCCAACCTCGCCCCAGGGCCGAGCCACTTGCCAAAACGTCAATCCAACTGACCGAGTAGCGATAACGGGATGATGTCGACTCCAGTCGAGCGAGGGTCTCTTCGAGATTGGACGTTCGAGAGGCGACGACACTGATCCGCGTCGATTCGATCGGCAACAACCGAAATGTTGCTTCGTCGATCAGCCCCGTGAGCCCCATGCCGCCTTGGGTCGCATGGAAGATGTCTGCATGTTGCTCACGCGAACAGAGCAGTCTCTGGCCTGAAGCAGTTTGAAGGACAAGCGATTCGAGGTGCTCTCCAAACGAGCCATCGACATGATGATTCTTTCCATGAACGTCTGCGGCGATGGCGCCGCCGAGGGTGACGTACTGCGTGCCCGGCGATACCGGTAGAAAGAAGCCCGCCGGGACAATGATCGAAAGAATATCGGCAAGGGAGGCGCCGGCCTGAGCGGTCAGCGTCCGCTTTTCAACATCGATCCGAAGGATCTTGTTTCTCGCTGTGGAATCGATGACGACCCCAGCGTCATTCTGAGCGCTGTCGCCGTAACTTCGTCCCAGGCCGCGCGCGATCCATGTATTATCCGCGACCTGTTCCACAATGGATGAGGCCGCCTGTTCGGGACCGGGCCGCAGCACCGAGCATCGGGCCGGCCGAACGTTTCCCCAACCAGCCAGCAACTCGTTCGATCTCTTCAACGCAGATCCTCGCCGGCCGTGGAATCCTTGAAAGGGCCTTCAGGAACAGATGTCGCATCCGAATCGCGATAACAGAGTGTAACGATTACCCGACGCGAAAGGTGTATGACGATGTTGGGGGCCCGTCACGCGAGGATTGCTTCGATCCTAGTTCCGTGCACATCGGTCAGTCGGAAATCGCGCCCCGCGTAGCGATAGGTCAGCTTTTCGTGATCGAGGCCCAACAAGTGAAGTACCGTTGCCTGCACGTCGTGGACATGGACGGGATTAGCCACGATATTGAAGCCGAGCTCGTCGGTTTGACCGTGGGAGATGCCCGGCTTGATGCCGCCACCCGCCATCCAAATGGAATAGGCTTGCGGATGATGGTCGCGACCGAGGCTTCTTCCCAAAGCTGGATTGTTTTCGATCATCGGCGTCCGACCGAATTCGCCTCCCCAAATGACCAAGGTCTCATCAAGCATTCCCCGAGCCTTGAGGTCTGCCACCAGTGCCGCCGAGCCTTGATCGGTCTCTTTACTCATCATCTGATGGTTGCCGACCACATCACTGTGGGCGTCCCATCCTTCGTGATAGATGTTGATGAAGCGAACGCCTCGCTCGACCATTCGCCGGGCTAGCAAGCACGCTCTGGCGAAGGAAGGCTTTTTCGGATCGACGCCGTACAGTTCCAGCGTTGCGGGAGATTCTTTTGACAGATCCATCAATTCGGGGGCTGATGTCTGAAGCCGAAACGCCATCTCATAAGAGGCGATTCGCGTCTCGATCTCTGGGTCGCCGATATGGGCCAAATGCCTTTGGTTTAACTGCGAAACCAGGTCCAAAGAATCCTTTTGGATACCCGCATCGATACCGTCGGGACTCGATACGTTGAGAATCGGATCCCCTTGATTGCGGAGTCGAACACCGGTGTAAACGCTGGGCAGAAACCCGCTCGACCAATTGGCTGCCCCGCCGCTGATCCCTTTGCCGCTACTCATGACAACGAACGCAGGGAGTTCGCTTGTCTGCGCGCCTAAGCCGTAGGTCACCCAGGATCCCATGCTCGGCCGACCGGGCTGTGCGAAACCGGTGTTGAAAAAGATCTGGGCCGGAGCATGGTTGAATTGGGAAGTATGGACACTGCGGATGATGCAGATCTCGTCGACCACTTTGGCCAGGTGCGGGAGAGCCTCCGAGATCTCGGCACCGCATTGACCATGCTTGGCAAATTTGAATCTCGGGCCCATGGCGGCGGCATCGGATCGAATAAAGGCGTAGCGCTGGCCGCCAATCACTTCGGGGGGGATTGGCTTACCTTCGTACTGGGTCAGCTTCGGCTTGTAATCGAACAATTCGAGATGACTGGGAGCGCCGGCCATGAACAGGTGAATCACCGCCTTGGCCTTTGCGGGGTAGTGCCCCGGCCGAGCCGCCAACGGCGACGCGGCTGGATTGGCTTTGGCAGAACCCGACGCGAGCGCCGAAAGGGCCATCGTCCCCACCGAGAGTCCCGCCTGCCCGAGAAACAATCGCCGAGCCGAGAGCCTGGCAACATCGGTCGGGAACGAAGTCGATCGATTCACGCGGTCACTCCTTCGTAATCATCTCATCCAAGTTCAAGACCGCTCTGGCCGCCAGTGTCCAGAGGGCCTGATCCTGACTGACCGATCCATTGACGCCGGCGATCTTTTCGCTGGCGGCGGGGGCGGCGACAAAGCGGACCCGCTGTTTTTCAAGAAATCGTTCGAGGGCCTGTTGTTCTTCGGGCAGGGCCGGCCGACCGAGGCAAAGCTGATAGAGCTGATTCACTTTCTCGGCCACGGGAGCGGTCCCTTGAGCCAATCCTCGTCCGAGAGTCCGGGCACAATCGAGCGTCAGTGGGTCATTAAGCAATGTCAAGCTTTGTAACGGCGTGTTCGAGACTTCTCGGCGCGCTAAGCATGCTTCTCCGCTGCCGGCATCGAAGGTAGTGAACATCGCGTAGGGAGCCGTCCGCTTGGCAAAAGTATAAAGCGATCGCCGATACTGATCGCCGCCGGTACTGACATTCCAAGCAAGCGGGCCGTAGGCTCCTTCGGACGTGACTCCTCGCGGTTGCGGGGGAAAGACGCTGGGTCCGCCGACGTGAGGCGTTAAGAGTCCGCTGGTTGCGAGAAATGCATCGCGAATCTGCTCTGCTTCGAATCGAACGCGTGGCCCACGAGCCAACCAACGATTGTTCGGATCCTTGGCGATGGCGTCAGCCGACGCTGCGGAAGATTGGCGATAGGTTCGGCTTGTTACCACCAATCGATGAAGCTCTTTGACCGACCAGCCGCGCTCGACGAATTCCGTCGCGAGCCAATCAAGGAGCTCGGGATGACTGGGTAACTCCCCTTGGTATCCAAAATCTTCGGTCGTTCGGACAATCCCCTTTCCGAAGAGATTGGCCCAGTGTCGATTGACCGTGACGCGCGAGGTCAACGGATGGTTGGGCTCGATCAGCCACTGCGCGAAGCGAAGACGATCGCGCTTGTCGAACTTGCTCAGCCGACCAAAAGCGCTCGGGAGATCGGGGAGGACCACCTCGGCCGGTTGAAGAAACTCGCCCCGGTGATGAAGATGCGTCGGACGCGGAAACTCGGGTGGCCGTTCTGCCATGACGAGGGTCGTGGGGTATTCCGGACGTTGCCGAGCGATCTGCCTCGCTTGTTCTCGAAAGATGGTTCGTTCCTCGGCCAGTTCCAGAAACTGTTGACGAATTCGCTGGGTCATCTCGGCCGAGCGGCCCGCCGCCAACGTGGCAAGTGCGTTTTCGACGTCGGCAGGCATCACGTTCTGGCGTTCTTCCTTGAGATCGGTCGTGTAGGAAAGCCGAAACCGTCCCATGCCGCACGAGTAGTACCGTTCAAAGATCATGCTTAAGTCGAGTTGGTTGTCGACATCGATCGGTTCGTCGAGTTCGTAGATGACCACATGCGGTGTTCCCTGAAACCCGTCGATCGACCAGCCCGTTTGAGGATTCCCGTCGAGAGTGAATTCGGGGCGATTGCCTGCGTTGGCAACATCGGCGATCGCTCGGCGAATTCGGATAGGTCGGCCATCGGCGACGATTTGAAACTCGCTCAGAAAAAAGTCGCCGAACGGCCCTTCGTAAAAGATTCGACCAGGACCCTGAAGGGGAAGTCGAGAATCGGTGAGGGCCTCCAGCCGAAATGCCGTGATTCCCTTGGCCGAGTTGGCATAGCGAACGTCGTAGCGATCGCTCTTTGTCTGATCGCCGCTCGAAAGAACCGACTTGTCATCGAGGATCGTCAGATAAGGCAGGTTGCTTTTCGCTTGGATCGGTTGCAGCGTTTCCCAGCGGGTCGCATAGAGGGATTCTCTCTTTCGCCATTGCTCGAACACCTGTTCAAGACGTTGACGTCGACGAAACTCGATCGGGATCGATGAAGTTGCGAATCGGCCGGCGTCGAAACGAAATCGGCCCAGGACATGTTTGTCCCCGTGATTCTGGATCAGTCGAATGGTCCAATGGGTGCTGGTGGTCGCCATCGGTTGAGCGAGTTGGATGATGATAAAGCGATCGCGGTTCTCCTCACCCGGAATGCCGACCGCCCAACCGGTATCCAGCTTTCCATCCACCGCCAGGTACGGCGCGAACCCAGGCTGCCGAGCCGGTGCCTCCGCGAAGGCGATGGGGACATGGACCAGGGGGGTATGTCCGTCTGTCGGGCCTGCCGATATCTGCACCTCCGAGAGCACAAAGTTCCCATTGTCCGCCCTTCCGGGGCCGCCGCGCGGAAAGGCGGGGTCGGTCAACGCGTGGATGCGAAGGGCAACAATATCGCTTTCCTGACTGTCGAACTCGATGGTGTAGGTCTCTCGTTCGGGGGGCGTTCCCTGAAAGCGAATCGATCCATCCCCCAGCAGAACGGCAGGCTGTTGACTGGCGGAGCTGACCTGCGTGGGGTAGAGCGAGGTCCATTCGAGATCGTCGCTCTTAAAGGAGAAAGCGGGGGCCGATCGTTCGTACTCACGGATTGTTTGATCGACGGCGAGCTGTCGTTGCGTGACTTCCGGCAAAGGAACAGGAATCTCTGGCTCGTCGCTGTTGTTCATGAACGCCATGAACTGGTAGTAGTCCTTTTGAGTGATGGGATCATACTTGTGAGTGTGGCATTGAGCACAGCCCACCGTGAGTCCCAGCCAGACGGTCCCGGTGGTGCTGACGCGGTCGACCATCGCATGAAAGCGAAACTCGTTGGGGTCGACTCCTCCTTCTTCATTGATCATCGTGTTGCGATGAAAGCCGGTAGCGATGCGGTCGTCGAGCGTTGCCCCGGGAACCATGTCGCCAGCCAACTGCAACAGCGTAAAGCGATCAAATGGAAGATCGGCATTAAGGGCATTGATCACCCAGTCGCGATAAGGCCAGATCGAGCGAACCCGATCCTTCTCGTAACCGTTGGTGTCGGCATAGCGAGCCAGATCCAACCATCGCCGAGCCCACCGCTCGCCGTACGAGGGAGAGGCTAAGAGTGAATCGATCATTCGTTCGTAATGGTCGGGTCGAGTATCGCTCACGAAGCGTTCGGTCTCAGCAGGAGACGGAGGGAGTCCGATCAAATCGAAATAGGTGCGTCGAGCCAAGCGGTAGGAATCGGCCACTGGGGCCGGCGACAACGATTCCCCACGGAGCGGTTGGGCGATGAATTGATCGATGGGAGAATCCGACGAGGCCAACGCGGGTAAGCCAGCCTCGCCCGCGGGAACGCCAGGCCGAACCGGGGGATCGAAAGCCCAGTGCCGAGCGTACGGTGCTCCTTCCCGAATCCATCGCTGAATGATTTCTTTATCTCGATCAGTGAGATGTTTGTTCGACGTCGGGGGAGGCATGACTTTGTCCGCGTCGCTCGATAGGATTCGCTCGACAAGCGGACTCGCCTCCGGCTTGCCGGCGACGATCGCTCGAGGAATAGCGCTCGAAGCTTCATCCAGGCGGAGATCCGCTTCTCGTTTCTCTTCATCGGGGCCATGACACTTAAAGCAGTTGTTTGAAAGGATCGGTCGAATATCGCGATTGAAGTCGACCCCTTGGGCAAGGGCCATCGGGCAGAACGACGTCCCCACTCCCCACAGGGCCAGCAGCAAACCCAGCGAATATTGCTTGCCTCGCATCACGATCGTTGCCCGCCTGACTGGTTGGTTCCACCTTGCATTCTAGCGATTCTACCTTGCCGGGCGGCATCGCTTGGGGGTAAGCAAGCCCGCGCGGTGAGAAAAACAGGGATCCCTGGCTCGCTTCCTCCGCGCGATCGGTCTTTCCTGGCAGAAGATCCCCAGGAGAACGGATAGATTAATGGGGACCAAGGGAGGGTCGCGGCCGGGCTATCGGTCTGATAGCCGCTGATGGGAAAGAGTACCGGCGGGCAGAAAGCAGCATTTGGCTGTCGACATCCTGATAGAAAAAACAGCTATCCCGTTCGTCGGCCTGGACGCGAACAGGTTGCATCCATCATCTGAGGGAATCATGGCTCATCTTGTGCCGACCGTCGAGAATCTTGCCGAGCTTTCGTCTTTGGACCAAGCTCATCACCTGCATCCTTTTACCTCGATCGCGGCCCATGCCGCCGACGGACCGATGGTCATGATCGAGGGGAAGGGGACGCATGTCACGGATCATCGTGGCCGGTCTTACCTCGACGCATTCGCAGGTCTATGGTGCATGAACGTTGGCTACGGTCGAGAGGAGATTGCCGACGCCATGGCCGCCCAGGCAAAGAAATTGCCCTACTATCATTCGTTCTTAGCGATGGCCAACGAACCCTCCATTCGTTTGGCCGAACGATTGGTGCAGATAACACCGAAGTCTCTTTCGAAAGTGTTTTTCGGCCTGACCGGTTCGGATGGGAATGACACACTTATCAAGATCATCTGGTACTACAACAACTTGCTTGGTCGGCCCAAGAAGAAAAAGATCATCGCTCGTAAACTCGCCTATCACGGCGTGACCGTCGCCTCGGGAAGCTTGAGCGGCCTACCCAATCTGCATGGTGGATTCGATCTTCCTGTGGATCGATTTCTGCATGTCACCACGCCGCATTACTACCGGCAAGCCCCTGCCGGTATGACCGAGCGAGAATTCTCCGCCCACTTGGCACAAGAGCTGGAAAGCGTCATCCTGCGTGAAGGGCCCGACACGATCGCGGCCTTTTTTGCTGAGCCCGTGATGGGGGCCGGCGGTGTCTATGTCCCCCCCGAGGGATACTTCGAAGCCATCGTGCCGATCCTTCGTCGGTATGACATTCTCTTTGCTGCCGACGAGGTGATCTGCGGGTTCGGCCGACTGGGTCGCTGGTTTGGCTCCGACTACTTCCATCTCGAACCAGATTTGATGACCGGGGCCAAAGGGCTCACCAGCGGGTACGCTCCGCTTTCGATGTCACTTATCAGCCAGCCGATCTGGAAGGTGCTTCACGAAGGTTCGCCCACGATGGGCCCCTTCGGGCATGGTTTCACGTATTCGGCCCACCCAGTCTCAGCGGCGGCGGCCATGGCCAACCTCGACATCATCGAACGCGAAAAGCTGGTCGATCGTGTTGCTCGTCTGGCCCCCATCCTGCAAACAAAGTTGCGAGAAACGCTCGCCGACCATCCGCTCGTGGGCGAAGTCCGCGGCGTCGGGTTTGTTGCGGCCATGGAACTGGTCGCGGATAAGAAGGCGAAGGCCCCGTTCGATCTGAAGCTTGGGGTCGCGATGCGAGCCTATAAAAAAGTTCTCGCACGCGGCGTGATCGTTCGGCCAATCATGAACAACTTAGCGGTCTCGCCCCCGTTTGTGATCACCGAGCAAGAGATCGATGAAGTCGTCTCGGCACTCAAAGAATCGATCGATGAAACCGCTCGGGAGCTTGCGGCCGAGGGTATCTGGAAACCGAGTTGATCGCGCGAGCTTCTCTTTTGCCGGTCACGCGACACGAGCAAGTTGATTCCGCGTGTTGGAAGGTGAGCAAGATGTTTCGTGAGGCCAGGCAAATCGTTCTGGATGCGTGCCACGAGTTGGCGGATATCGGCTTCCTTCCAGGGACGGGGGGCAACGTCGCGTTTCGTGCGTCGAGCGACGTCATCGCCATCACGCCGTCGGCATGCGATTACTACACCATGGACGTCGATGATATTTGTCTGGTGGAATTGGCCACCAGCAAACAGGTGTTCGGCCAGCGTCGGCCGTCGGTTGAGTTGGGGATTCATTCTCGGTTGCTGACCTATCGGCAAGATTTTCATGCCTCGATCCATACGCATCAGCCGGTGGCCAGTGCGATCACCCTTCTTCAACGAAGTCTTCCGATTGACGATGCTGATGATCGGGCCCAATTGGGATCGGTGGCGCCGCTGATTGGTTACGCTCCTTCCGGGACGGGCTTTCTCGCCCGGGCGTTCGGCAAGGGGCTTCGTCGAGAGGCATCGGCCTACTTGCTGAAGAACCATGGGATCGTTTGCGGGGGGGCGTCGATGCCCCAGGCGATTGCCAATGTCGGCAGACTCGAACGGGCGGCGAAAAGGTATCTCCTTGCTCGGCTGACACCAGGGCTCTCCTCCCAGATCCGCGATCTAGTCGTCCGTTCGCTTTCCTCATGAGCAAGACTTACCATCCGAAGATGATCCATGTGGACACCTTGATTCTGTAAAACAACACGATCGACGAAGGAAATAGAGAGTCAGGAGTACGAGCGTGGCAACCGCAACAATCCCCGCCCCAACGTCGGCAACGTCCGAGTACGGTATCTCGCATTGGCACAACACCGAAGAAATCTACGCTCGACTCAACGTGCTTTTGAAGCAGCCCCCGAGAGTCATCCAGCGGGACAAGATGGAGGGCATCCTCGCTCAGTTCGAGAAGAAATGCGGGCGATCAAAAGAACTCGCGATGCAAGCGCAGAAAGTGATTCCAGGCGGGGTGCAGCACAACCTTGCTTTCAACTATCCTTTTCCACTGGCCTTCGACCGAGCCGAGGGGGCTTTCCTGCACGATGTCGACGGAAACAAGTACATCGATTTTCTTCAAGCGGGCGGCCCCACGCTGCTTGGATCCAACTACGAACCGGTTCGGCTAAAAGTCCTGGAGTTGCTCGAGCGTTGTGGACCCGTGACCGGACTTCTGCATGAGTACGAAGAAAAATTGGCCGCGCTCGTATGCGAACTGGTCCCGTCCATCGAAATGTTTCGCATGCTCGGCTCGGGAACCGAAGCGGTGATGGGGGCGATTCGATTGGCCCGCGTTCACACCGGTAAGAAACGGATCATCAAAATAGGCGGAGGATATCACGGCTGGAGCGATCAGATGGTCTACGGCCTGCGGATCCCAGGGACCGGCCGGCGCGAAGCGTATGGCATTCCGCGCGGGGCGACGGCGGGCACTCAAGAATGTTTTCCCAACGAGATCAATACGCTTCGGCGGATGCTGTGGCTAAACCGACTTCGCGGCGGCACTGCCGCGGTCATTGTCGAACCGATTGGACCCGAAAGCGGAACTCGCCCTGTCTATCGCGAATACAACCGCCAACTCCGCGAAGTCTGTGACGAGTTCGGCACGCTGCTGATCTTCGATGAAGTCGTCAGTGGTTTTCGGCTCGGTCCCGGCGGCGCGCAGGGGTACTTTGGGGTGAAACCCGATCTGACGATTCTCGGAAAATGCCTCACCGGCGGATATCCCATGGCCGGCGGGATCGGCGGACGAAAAGAGATCATGATGTTGCTCGCGGGCGGCATCAGCAATACCGGCAAGCGGGCGTTCGTGGGCGGAACTCTCTCGGCTAATCCACTTTCGTGCGTGGCGGGTTATTACGCCATCAAAGAGATGGTTCGGACCCGCGCCGCGGTAGTCGCTGGCCAGGCGGGAGACCGCCTTTGTCGCGGGCTCAACGAAATCATCGATCGACTCAAGCTTCCTTTTGTCGCTTACAACCAAGGCTCGATTGTCCACCTCGAAACGGCGGGCGTTCTGCTTCTCTCCATTAGGCAACCGCTCAAAGCACTCCGCGAAAACAAGCCCCGCAAGCACATGATGGAGGAAATGGGAGCTGCCTACACGGCTCACGGAATCATCAGCGTCGCAGGAAGTAGAATGTACACCAGCATGGCCGATACCGATGACGTCATCGATGACGCACTCGATCGGTTCGAATCAGTTTTGAAGCTTTGCTGAATGAAGCCTGACAACGAAGCCGCCTACGTTCGGCAATCGAGGCCGACTGGCGCCGCCTCGTACATTGGGGATGCTAGGGGACTCATGGACTCATTCTCGTTTGAAACCATGCTGCGATCGGCCGAGACTCGCCTTCGAGAGAAGGGGATCTTCGAGAGAGGCGATGGACGGCTCTCCATTCGTTTGCCGGTTTCGGGAAGTGACCGCTCTTTGTCTCTGGTATGCGACGGCGCGGCCATAAAGGAACTCGAGTCGAACAGTATCGAGTCGATAATCTTTTCACGGCGGCCCGGTGTCGGCGGGATGATTCTGGGAAGGCCCCCGTGGGGCTCAGCCCTCTGTCAGATTTCGAACATGATGCCGGCCCTATTCGATGAACAGGTTCGGCAAATCGGGCCAAGCGTCGAAAAGCTCTTCTATCAGACAGGGGAAACCCTCTCGCCCGACGATGTTCGGAAAATCGCTCGTGGCGGAACGGTGTTCTTGCTCGGTTCGGAGGTTCTGACACTGGGCTACACCCTTGAGCGAGCCGTCTTTAACCTGGAGTTGCTGGAGAAATGTGCCAAGTCATTCGTTTTGGCACACTCGACGGGTGAGCCATTGACCACTATTCCCTGGTGGGTTCGACTGATCGCTTTTCGCCGACTTCGAAGAGATGAAGCCAAAGCAGCCAAAGCATACTCGTTAGGGAAAATGCCAACGGGCCTGGGCGGATACTGAACCATCGCGCGCTCGGTCGACGTGAGGAGACTCGATAAAAAACTTAACGGGAAGCGGCCAGCTTTCGGTAATCGGGTCGATCCGATGCTGATTGATGACGAAACTCCTTGATGATCTTGCCGTGATCGATCACGAAGACGCCCGGCATTTGAAATCCATCCCCTTGCAAACGCCCCAGTCCATGCCGATTCAGAATGCCTGCTCGAAAACCGCGAAGCCAAACGCTAAGCCCAAAGAGTTGGCCCACACGGCCACGGCGGAGCTCGAAGGAACGATAGATTCTCCGAAGCGGGTCGCTGATGTGATGAGTCTTCGCCAAGCCGTAACCATTCAGCATAAAGTTGGCTTCTTCCTCGGTCCCCATGTGAACAATCGTGATCGCGGTTCCTGCAGCTTCAATTTGAGGCCTCTGCTGAGCAAGGTCTGCCAATGCCTCTCGGCAGAACGTACAACCGAAATGCCTTAGAAACACAACCAGAACGGGTGATTCGTTTGACAGAGAAAGAAGCGTTCGTCCAGTCTGATCTTTCGCGGCAACGAGCGCGTCGGCCAATGGCATCACCGGGACGCCCTCTGCCTGATCCCGATGTACCCAAGAGACAATTCGCCAAAGAACCACTGACCAGAAAGCATCAAACAAGATGGTGGGCAAAGCCAAGCGAGTGTCGATCATCCCTTGGTTCCAAGCGACCAGCGACGTCACGACTCCCCCGAGTTTGAGGAAGATCACCCCAACCAACAGCGGCCAACCAGATTCAAGATTCCATGCGGCATACGAGAACACCAAAACTTCCAAAAGGATCAGGCTTGCCATTCCTAAGGGAAACCACGATGGCAAATTGGATGGTGCTGGCGAAGTAACCACCATGCCGGCAACACAAGAATGCAAAATGGCCGCCAAGCAAAGAACGGCCGTCGACGGAACGCTTCCTTCGCGTTCCGAGAATTCATCCGGACGATTTTTTGATCGCTCGATTCTACTCCAGGCAGATGGCGCGCGTGTCATCCCATGAACCTCCGCGGGATCGGTGCATTCCAGACAATCCAGCTCATTCAGTGGAACGCTCATTTTGCATCAGAGCTTCTGGCTCTGCTCCCTCATTTTAGACAGATCGCTTTTCGCCGCCCACGACCGAGTTATTCCTTGCCGGCGACCGAGACGATCGAATCCAGTAACAGCCACTTCCGATTGTAGACTAAATCGACCGTTTTGTTCACTAAACACCATCAGCTTCTGAGAATACTACGTTTTTCTCCGGTATTTACGAAAGAAGGTCGATATTAAATTTGAACGTTTTGGATCTTTCTCTGGTTGACGGGCCGATGGGTCAAGGCTACAAAGAGATGTGACGACAGCGACCGGTCGCTTGCGATCACGAGGGAGTGCAGCCTCCTTTTAATTTTGGCTGTGGGTCAAGTGTCGGGTTTGAGGACTCTGGCGGCCGACAAGGTCAGCAGAGTGGGGAGTTAACCTCATGTGGCGATCAGTCATTGGTTCTGTTCTGGTTCTGTCGGCAAGCGTTCATGCCGACGGCAAAGACATTGTGGATACGGCGGTGGAGGCCGGCTCTTTCAAGACGCTGGTCGAAGCGGTGAAAGCGGCGGGTCTCGTCGATGCGTTAAAGGGGCCTGGACCACTCACGGTCTTTGCTCCCACGGATGAAGCATTTGCGAAACTTCCCGCCGGTACTTTGGACGCGTTGCTGAAGAATCCTGCGAAACTTCGAACGATCCTCAAGTACCACGTTGTTTCCGGCGCGGTCAAGGCGGCCGACGTCGTGAAGCTTTCCTCAGCGAAAACGCTCAATGGTCAATCAGTCGCGATCGATGCTTCGAGTGGAGTGAAGATCGACGGAGCGACCGTTGCGAAGGCCGACATCGTAGCCTCTAACGGAATCATCCACGTGATCGATGCTGTCATTCTGCCCAAGGATGACATTGTCGATGTCGCGGCGGCCGCGGGAAGCTTTAAGACTCTTCTTGACGCCGCCGACGCGGCAGGATTGGTCGATGCTCTTCGCGGAGAGGGGCCGCTCACGGTCTTCGCTCCGACCGACGAAGCATTTGCCAAGCTTCCGACGGGTACGCTCGACGAGCTGAAGAAGGACAAAGAGAAGCTTGCCGCCATCCTGACCTATCACGTTGTGGCAGGGAAGGTGACGGCGAAACAAGCCGCTGGCCTGAGCTCGGCCAAGACGCTGAACGGGAAAAGTGTTTCGATTTCAAAGGCGACTTGCACCAAGTCGCATGAAACCACGCTCTCTATCAACGGGGCGAACGTCTTGAAAGCCGACATCTCGGCTGCCAATGGCGTGATCCACGTGATCGACAAGGTTCTGCTGCCGTAAGGGAAGTGGACTGATTCTCGGTCGAGGTACAAGGAAACACCTCGGCCGAGCGTTCGGTGGGGAAAGCTCTAGGAAAGGTATGGTGTCCGATGACGGCGACGTCTGCGAATAAAGTTGTCTCTCGGGTGAAGAAGGCTCCACAACGCTTGTCGGCCGGACGAGCGCCATCGGCCGAACTTTTGGAGAAGGCCCTCGCGGCGAGCACGCGAACCATCGAATACATTCTCCATCCTGAGTTCGATCGGCCTGGGATCCGGGCATCGATTCTGGGAACTTATCCGACGGGGGAAGGTCCTTTCGCGAAGAAGTTTCGCCCTTCGTCTGCATCGGGTCACGAACTCCAAAGCTATGTCGGTGAACTCAGCTTCGCTCCTCTTTTGAGCAAAGAGCAGGAACAGTACCTGTTCCGAAAGATGAACTACCTTCGCCATTTGGCCGCCCTCTCGCAAGTAAAGCTTGCGAAGTCCTTCAAGCGAAAAGATGAGTCGCTTGCCGAGCGACTGGAAGCATTCGAAACGTTGCTCTCGAAGGCAGACGCAACCCGCGAACAGATCATCAACGCCAACTTGCGATTGGTGATCTCGATTGCGAAGAAGTATGTCAACGCCGCCAATACGTTTGACGAACTCATCAGCGAAGGGAACATGTCTCTTTTGCAGGCTGCAGAGAAGTTCGATATCTCCCGAGGAAATCGTTTCAGCACCTATGCGACGCGTGCGATTCGCAACAATCTCTATCATTACGTTCTCGACAAGCACCGAAAAAGGCAGCAGGTCAATCTTGCCGAGGATGAAGTGTTGACCGGTGCGGTGCAAGAGGGTACCAACGAACAGATTTGCGAAAGTCGATTGAACTACGTTCGCAAGAGTCTTGCTCGCATCATGAGCAAGCTCGATGAACAGAAGCAGGCGATCATCCGTTCTCGATTTGGTCTCGACTACAATCAGACTCCGCTGACGCTAAAGGAAATTGCTCAGGGGATGGGTGTCAGCCGGGAGCGTGTGCGACAGATTCAAACTCGCGCGATGCGAGAGCTTCTCGTCTTGGCCGAGGCGGAAATGATCGAGCTCCCCGAGTACGAATAGCCCGCCCGCTCAGCTTGGCATCGCGCCATTGGCCATTTTGATTAAGTCCGATAGTCGCGTGCCATGGTAATTTGCGCCGATGCTGCGCGAGATGCGCGGCGATATGGCCTGTCCGCCCGTGCAAATCAGTATTCCTCGCTCTCGAAGGCGTTTCAGCACCGGGCCGAATTCGCGAACAAGCCAACTCGTGGACGGGACTTTGGTCGCGGATATCCAGACGAGCTCGGCACCCATTTCGACGGATGATTGTTCGAGGACCCCTGCCGACACGCCCCCCCCCAGATGTGTTGCTTTCCAACCTGCCTCGTTCAACATCATCTTGGCCAACAAGCTGGCAATGCGGTGAAAGTCTTTTGTCGGCGAACAACCGACGGCAATGCGCGATGGATTGGTGATCTTTCGCTCCATCATGGGAACAAACTGGTATAGGATCGATAGGCACAGTTCGGTGGCGCGATGCTCGTGCATGACTTCAATCTTGTGCGTTTGCCAATCGGTCCCGATTTGTTGCATGGCAGGGGTAATCAACTCTTCGGCAAGCGCTGATATTCCGCGAGCGAGAAGTTTTTCTTCCATCAATCGCTGCGCGGTCAATCGGTCCCCTTTCAATAAGTACTGTTTCAGATGGGTCGATTCCTGGCCGCAGGCACCTCGGGCGTGGGCCGCGAGCTGGACACTCGAGAGGTCGAGTTGTGGTACTTGTCCGGACCGCGCGAGACGAAGAAGTTCGTCCGGAGGAATTCGTCTGTGACCTCCTTGCGTTCGGTGGGCCGACAGAAGCCCATCATCGATCCATCGCTTGACGGTCGTCGAACTGACCCCGAGCGCCTTCGCCACTTGCGTGGATGAGAGCCAACGGTTTTCGTCGGATGAAGTCGTGCTACCGTTTGCCAAACAACCCGCGCCTTGTCTTGAGAATCTCGTTCACTGGATATTATTCTCCAGTTCTTACCTATCGCGATAGGTCATTGTTCCCAAGGTTTCTGGATGTTCGGAAGATCCTTCAGCTATCGAATAGGTGGGCAAAAGGTTCCGCTGAGAGAATCAACGAAAAATGACACGGTGTAACTCGTCGCCTAAGTGGTAGACGTGGCGATCGAATCGAGCTCGATGCACGACCGCCCGCTGGTCATCCAAATGAATCACCAGCGGGTGCGAAAGCGGGCAGAAGCTGCCTGTATTGACCACCGTGAGATCTTTTTGCGACCAGACGCCGGGCCGGTGCGTGTGCCCAAAGAGAAAAAGTCTTGCGGCCGGCCGATATCGTTGGACAAAAACCCGGGCGTAATGGACGGCGCGCGACCAATAGTGCAGCGCGATGAAGACCCGCCAGGGTTTGGCGAGGAATTTTCCAATCATGTACCCCTGGGCGGCAAGACCCTGGGCGACGTCGTGGTCGTAAAGTGCCGCCACCATCTCGCTTTGTTTGTGCAGAAGTGTTTGATCATCGAGTTCGGCTTCAAACGGGCGGGTCTTGAGAAGCCGTTTGCGTTCCCCCAGGACAGCGGGGGCCTCGCGCGACCATGGGGCAACAGCTTCGTGCAAGATGTCGCCGTGCGTGAGAAGAACCTTCCCGTCGAACAGGTCGAGATAGTGCAAACTCGACGCCATGGGATCGTGGTTGCCGCTCAACAGGATGGGCTGCACTCCGCGGTCGGAACAGAGTTCCATCAAACGCCTGAGCATTTGCTTGGCTCGATCACGTCTTCCGAAATGAAGCTGCTCGAATGTGTCGCCATTAAAGATAGCGGTCTTGGCCGAGCCTAGGAGAGGCATGACCTCGGCAGGGTCGCGAATAAAGGATGCAGGGTGTCCCAGATGCAAATCGGAGAGGACAACCAGCGGAGGTTCTAGGCCATAAAAATGACTGGGAGGAATCGGGCTCATCGGCGAATCGAATCCTCTCGCACGGGACCACAACGAATCAACCTCCGCACCTTTCCTTCAAGATGCGGAGGTTGTGATCGGTAACCGTCGGTTCGAAGTTACGAAGGATCGTTGCCCGCAGGGAATTTCCCTTCTTTGATTAGATCGATGTACTTCTTGTCCTTGACGGGGCTGCTCTTCTCTTCGACCTTGCCGAGTGCTTCTTCGATCTTCTTCATGTCCTTGACCTTGGCTTCGCCCAAAGTCTTGCCGTAATCTTCGCCGTACTCGTTTCGCTTCTTCTTGTCACCTTTGGCGTGACAGAGTTCGCAGGCCGTCTTCGTGTTGGCCTTATCGAAAAACTCCTTGTACTTGGTATCGAAGCCCTTCTTGTATTCCGGCCGAGCTTCCACCGACGGAGCGTCTGTCAGCAGCAGGCCGAGCGCCACTGCCCACATCGTTGTCATTACCACACCGGCCCGCGAAACAAAACGCATGGACTACCTCCTTTGAAGGAATCAGTTTCACCGAGGGTGGGTACCCATTCACCGCGGTCGGCAAAGCCGATCTTCTGTCGGCGGGCTCCCACCCTTGAGCGCCCCTTGGCCGCTTAGGCCCGCCGACCGTTGAATCTCAATCATCCCATGATTGGTACTCCGACGCGGGTCGGCAAGAGTCAGCGATTCTTTTCCCCCGAGAAAGAGCTCCCCGATCAGCGTCAAATGAACGAGCCGATATTCCCTCGACGCCGCTCGCCTGAATTTTCTCTTGTTTTGGAACGGTGAGAAGCTTGATAAATTAGGGACTCTTTCACATCAGAGAGAGGATTTAAAACGATTGGAAACCGCACCGGAAGTCTTGTCTGCAGGAATCATTGTCGTTGATCACGTCTCGGCACCGATCGAGCACCTGCCTGCGTCCGGCGAATTGGTCCTGACGAGGTCATGCGATCTGTTCATTGGCGGGTGTGCGGCCAACGTTGCTATCGATTTGACGAAGCTGGGCCGAAGGGTTGCGATTCTCGGCAACCTTGGACGCGATGTCCTCGGCGAATTTGCAGAGCGAACTCTCCGAAATCTGGGGATCGAGACAAGCCAGCTCGTTTTTTGGGACAACTCTCCCACCAGTCAGACACTGGTCGTCAATGTCAAAGGTGAAGATCGCCGGTTCATTCACTTACGAGGAGCCAACGATCTTCTGTCGGCTGGGCAATTGAGCGAAACTTTGACGCCCCAGACGCGAGTTCTTTATCTGGGAGGATTGTTCCTCATGGATCGACTCGACCCGGAGGAAGTCTCGACCCTGTTTCGCCAGGCTCGAAAGCAGGGTACGACCACGGTCCTCGACGTGGTGACACCTGACGGTCGCGACTACGGGAAGAGCCTGCAGAGGATCTTGCCCGAGACCGATTTTTTTCTTCCCAACCGGGATGAAGCGAATCTCATGACCGGCTTGAGCGATCCATGGGATCAAGCTCAACAGTTTCGAGACTGGGGAGCTGGATCGGTGGCGATTACCTGCGGATCGGCAGGTTCGATTTTTTTGTCGGCCAACGATTCTTTTCGGGCGGAGGCGTTCGCGGTCCCTTTGGTGGACGGGACCGGTGGCGGCGACGCATTCTCGGCAGGGTTCATCTCGGGTCTCTTAGACCATTTGGACGCTTCCCAATGTGTCGCACGCGGTTCCGCCCTGGGGGCGTCGTCTGTTCGTCGAGCCGGTGCGACCGAAGGAGTCTTCACGCGGGACGAGCTCGAAGAATTCTTAGCCGAACAGACTCTCAAAGTTCACCCGCGTTGATTGCTGGTGTCGGCGGCGAAATGCGGAGGAGTTCGTGAAGATCTACCGACCGGCGAGTGGAATCGGCATCGTCGAGATCGTGCGGGAAGGACGCGGTATCGGTCGCATCATAAAGTGAGAGAGGTGTTCAAGGCGATTCTCTCCGCTCGAAGCGGTAAAGGGTTCGCTGGTCGGTGTTGCCGAGCGTTCCTCGGCGGCGCGGTTCTCCGAGAAAAAGTGATCAGTGGGGGAGTTCGGCTCATGGTTGGGTTTGTTCCCGCGACGTTGTTGTGGATGAGTCTTACCGCGGCCGATGCCGGCGCGAGCCCCGCCACGCTGGCCGAGCCCGCCGCCGCCCAGCCGATGGATTGGCCATTTTGCCGAGGTCCCGAGCAGAACGGGATCTCGCACGAGGTTGGTCTCGTCGACAAGTGGTCCGTCGACGGGGAAAACCTGATCTGGTCCAAACCCGAGTTTGCCGGCAAATCAACGCCGATCACCATGAACGGTAAGCTCTACACGCTGGTTCGACACAAACCCGAAACCACCGATGAAGCAGAAAAAGTCATCTGTGTCGATTTGGCAACCGGAAAACTTCTCTGGGAAAACGTCTTCAACGTCTTTCTTTCTGATGTCCCCGATACCCGCATCGGCTGGTCCAGCGTCGTCGGTGATCCGACGACGGGCCGAGTCTATGCCTTGGGTGTATGTGGATACTTTCAATGCATCGACGGCGAAACCGGAAAGACGATCTGGTCGCACTCGATGAGCGAAGAGTTCGGCTTGTTGACGACCTACGGAGGAAGAACCAACTTCCCCTTCGTCTTCGATGATCTCGTGATCATCAGCGGAGTCATGATCGGATGGGGCGAGTTTGCTCGGCCGAATCACCGCTTCATTGCTTTCGACAAATCGACGGGAAAAACGATCTGGTTCAACGCGACCCGCCCACTACCGGACGATACCACCTACAGCACTCCGATTCTCGGAAACTTTGACGGCCAGCTTCTCTTCGTCGTCGGGGCCGGCGACGGCGGGCTCTACGCGATGCAGCCCCGCACCGGCAAGATCGTCTGGAAGTATCAACTATCCAGGCGTGGCGTCAACGGTACGCCGCTCATTCATCAAGGCCAAATCTTCGTCACCCAGGCTGAAGAGCAGGGGGATATCAAAGACGCGACCATGGGGGCAGCCGTCGCGTTGCCCGGCAACAAACGTGGCGAAATCAAAGATACCGATGCGATCTGGCGCATTCGCGAGATCGTCGCTGGCCGAAATCAACCTCTCCTCGTCGGCGATCGGCTCTATGTGGTCGATGACGGCGCGGGATTATTCATCTTCGACATCGCGACCGGCAAGCTGATCAAAAAACAGAAGCTTGGAACCGTGATGCGAGGGAGCCTGCTGTACGCCGATGGCAAGATCTACGCCTGTGAAGCCAACGGTCGCTGCTGGGTCTTCAAGCCCTCCGCGAAGGGAGTCGATGTCCTAAGCAAGTTGCAACTCGAAGGAGAGATCCAAGCTTCGCCGATCGTCTCGCGTGGAAAGATCATCATCACCTCCACCGAAGCCATGTTCTGTATCGGCAAGAAAGATATCCAGCCCAAGACCTCCGGGGAAAAGATCGTGCCCCTTGCTTCGGTCGAGAAAAAGGGTGACGACAAAGTCACGCTGATCCAGGCGGTCCCTGTCGAATCGTTGGTTCGGCCGGGAGAGAAGATTGACTTCGAGACCCGGCGATTCAATGCAGTAGGTCAGCGTCTGGCCGCCGGCAAGGCTGAGTTTTCGGTCGATGCGGCTGGAAAGATTACGACCGATGGTGCGTACTCGGCCGACACTAACGCGAACCATCAAGCCTCGATCATCAGCGCGAAGGAAGGAGAGCTGACCAGCCAGGCCCGGGTTAGGATCGTCGGTAATCTTCCTTGGAATTTCGATTTTTCGGACAATGAAGTTCCGATCACCTGGATCGGCGCCCGCTATCGCCATGTGCCGCGAGAAGTCGACGGAGAAAAGCTGATCGTCAAGATCACCACCATTCCCAAGGGGACGCGCAGCCAATCTTGGATGGGACATGCGGATCTTCATGACTACACGATTCAAGCCGATGTTCGTGGCTCGCAGAAGAATGGCAAGATGCCCGACATGGGTCTCATCGCGCAGAGATACACGCTGGACCTGATGGGTCAAAATCAACAGCTCGGTCAGCAGCCCTCCGAAGAAGAGAGAAGCGGATTGGCTAAGCAACAAATACAGATTCGGACCTGGCCCCCCGTTCTGAAGCGAATGGGCAAAACGATTCCGTTCGAATGGAAGCCGGACACTTGGTACACGATCAAGTTGCAGGCCTCCAACCAGGGTCCCAAGGCGATCCTGCGAGGAAAAGTTTGGCCGCGCGGAACCAGTGAACCAAGAGAATGGACCATCGAGGCAGAGGATTCCGCCCCCAATCGGACCGGCAGCCCGGGCATGTATGGCAACGCCACCAACGCGGAAATCTTCATCGATAACGTCTCGGTCAAGCCCAATAAGAGTTAGCGGACCGGAGAGGTTTTTCTGTCGAATGAGTAGGGATCAGTCGTAGAAGAGTAGGTCGGTCGTTCGACAACCGGTCGGGCGCGACGCTTCGGGATTCAAGAGGAGCATTTCATGATCGATCTTCGAACAGCATGGGTCGGCGGTTTTTGTTTGCTGGCCCTGCCGACGTTCTGCCTCGCGGGGGATACGTCGTTCGATCCGACTGCCGATGCGATCAAGCGGATTTCAACGATGAAAGTCCGTCCGACCGATTGGCCGCAATGGGGTGGAACCTCCGTTCGAAACAATACGCCCGAAGGCAAGAACATCCCGCAGAAGTGGAATCTTGAAACCGGCGAGAACGTGAAATGGACGGCGGGTCTTGGCTCACAGTCCTACGGGAACCCCGTCATCGCCAACGGCAAAGTCTTTGTCGGCACCAACAACGGCATGGGCTACGTCAAGCGGTATCCCAGTAACGTCGACCTCGGCTGTTTTCTTTGCTTCGATGAAAAGACCGGAAAGTTTCTTTGGCAGCATTCCAGCGAAAAACTCCCCACGGGCCGAGTACATGATTGGCCCCAGCAAGGAATCTGCTGTGCCCCGTTTGTCGAAGGGGACAAGGCGTGGTTCGTATCGAGCCGAGGTCTGGTGATCTGCTGTGACACCGAAGGCTTTCACGACGGCGAAAATGACGGCCCCTTCAAAAAGGAGACCAACGAGAATAAAGACGAGGCCGATGTCGTTTGGCAGCTCGACATGATGGGCGAACTGAACATCTCCCAACACAATATGTGCAGTTGCTCGGTCACGTGCCTGGGGGACCTCCTCTTTGTTCACACCAGCAACGGCGTCGACGAAAGTCACATCAATATTCCTTCTCCGACCGCGCCGAGTTTTCTTTGCCTTGATCGCAACACCGGAAAGGTGATCTGGACCGACAACTCGCCCGGCACAAACATCCTTCATGGACAATGGTCGAGTCCCACCGTCGCCGAGCTCGGCGGTGTCAAGCAGGTTCTCTTCGCAGGTGGGGACGGTTGGCTTTACAGCTTCAAAGCCGAGGCAACTCCCAAGGCAGAGCTGCTGTGGAAGTTTGACTGCAACCCAAAGGATTCTCTTTACGTTCTGGGAAGCAAGGCCGATCGAAATCATCTCATTGGCACACCAGTCGTCTATGACGGCAAGGTTTTTCTCGCCGTCGGCGAAGATCCTGAGCACGGCGAAGGAGTGGGTCACCTCTGGTGCATCGACCCGACCAAGCGAGGCGACGTCAGCACGCAGCTTGTCGTCAACAAGAAGAATCCCGATAAGCCGATCTCGCACAAACGCTTACAAGCATGTGTGGCTGAGGAGGGTGACTCCGTCATTCCGAACCCCAACTCTGCCGCGATCTGGCACTTTGGTGGGCCCATGCAAAGGCCCGCGCCAGGTAAGAAGCCCCCGGCCGAGGCTCCCGAGAACGTGATGCATCGTACTTGTGGCTCGGTGGCGATCAAAGACGATATTCTCTACATCGTCGACTTCTCCGGCTTCGTCCATTGCCTGGATGCCAAGACTGGCAAGCAGCACTGGGGCTACGACATGTTGGCGGCGTCTTGGGGATCGCCTTTGATCGTTGAGAATCGTGTTTACGTCGGTGACGAAGACGGCGATGTCACGATCTTCGAGCACAGCAAAGAGATGAACATGCTCTACGAGACCAACATGGGGAATTCGGTTTACACCACCCCCGTCGTGGCGGGCAACATCCTTTACATTGCCGACCGGACTCATGTCTATGCCCTCGAAACAGGGGCTAAAAACGCAAGCAAGCCCGAGGCTCCCAATGCCGACTCGGGCGCGGAGTAGCCGTCCGGAGAGCGTTCGGACTTAAATGATAAACAGAAGCCG
Organism: bacterium; assembly: GCA_019753235.1. Classification (GTDB taxonomy): domain Bacteria; phylum Planctomycetota; class Planctomycetia; order Kolteriales; family Kolteriaceae; genus JAIELF01. Next base: position 26,902 of record JAIELF010000056.1, on the reverse strand, counting down.
AGCGGTCTGTTCGATCGCTCGGCTTTATTTATAGCCTTTGCGGTCGTCATGGCGGGAGAGACCCTTCGAGATCGAAAAGTGGACCATCGAACCAATTCATTTAAAGCGGGATGGTGTTAATGGATTTAGAATGACGCTGGGAGGAACGAATCGATGACGCTGTCGCTTTGTCTTTGCGTGAGTCTTCTTTTTCAGTCAGAGCCGGCTCGTCGACCCAATGTGATCGTGATCCTTGCCGATGACCTTGGCTACGAGACAATCGGTGCCAATGGGGGAACTTCGTACAAGACGCCCGTCCTTGATCGTCTTGCCGCGAACGGTGCTCGGTTTGAACACTGTTACGCCCAGCCTCTCTGTACGCCGACTCGCGTGCAGATCATGACCGGGGCGCTCAACGTTCGCAACTACACCACGTTTGGCCATTTCGATCCCAAGCTACGGACCTTCGCCCATCTTTTTACGGAAGCCGGTTACAAGACCGGCATCGCGGGCAAGTGGCAGCTCGGTCCCGAGGTCGACTTGCCCAAGCGATTGGGCTTCGACGAATACTGCCTTTGGCACCATACACGCCGTCCGCCGCGATATGCCAACCCTGGTCTGGAATACAACGGCATCGAGAAGAACTTCACCAACGGCGAATACGGACCCGATCTGATCGAACAGTTTGCCGAGGATTTCATCAGCAGACACGCCGATAGTCCTTTCTTTCTCTACTACCCGATGACGTTGACACACGCACCCAATCAGCCGACGCCGGATAGTGCGGATTGGAATCCCAAAGGAATCGGGGAGAAGGTGAATCAGCATCCCAAGCATTTTGCCGACATGGTTACCTACATGGATAAACTCATGGGCCGGCTTTTGGCCAAGCTGGATGAGACGGGTAACAGAGAGAACACACTGATCATCTTCTTGGGAGATAACGGCACGGGACGAGGGATTCGTTCGAAAATGAACGAGCAAGAGGTGATCGGCGGGAAGGGGACGACGACGTCGCGTGGGATGCACGTACCTCTCATTGTCGATTGGCCTGCCCGCGTAAATAAGGGAGCGGTCGTGGATCATCTTGTGGACACCACGGATGTCTTGCCGACCATCTGTCAGGCAGCAGGGATTGGTATTCCGAAATCGATGGTGATCGATGGACGATCGTTCTTGCCGCAAGTGCTGGGAGAAGCGGGTTCGCCGCGCGAGTGGTTGTACTCGTGGTATTCGCCGCACGAAGAGCCACCGGTCGAGTTTGCATTCAATGCGCGATACAAGCTCTATAAAGATGGTCGATTCTTTGATTTAACGACCGATATCGAGGAGCGAATGCCGATCGTCGTTGATACGCTAGATCGAGACCGGGCGAAGGTGGCAGCGATGCTGAAGGAGGCGATCGACCGCTATCGAGATGCTCGGCCGGCCGAACTTGGTCGTGGTATGGAAAATCGTCCTCGGAAAAAAAGGCACGTTCCGAAGATAGTTCTTCGTTCGGCCGAACCCGTCAAGTTGTAAGCCTCCCTCACTGCCAGGAACGCAATCATGCTGGGATGGCGGCCGATCACTGTCATGCTTTGGATCACTCTCGGGCTCGCCCTTGCCGATGAATCCGTCACATTTCCTCTTCACCAAAAGAACGCCGGGGAGTTATCGCTGAGCGACGTGGAGATCAGTGATGAAACGCCTCGGTCTCTTCAATGGTCCAAAGTGACCAGCCAAGTCGAACTTCCGGTCGAAGCTGTTTCGAAACTAGGCAAAGGTGATTTCACGATTTCGCTCTGGTTGATGCTCGGATCGGCCGAGCCAGCCGGCGGTGATGTCTTATTTGCCGAGGACAGGCAAGGGAACGGGCTCTCTTTGGCGGTTGTCACGCGGAGCGGAGCCACCAGCAGTCTCTCTTCAAATCGGCAACTGATATTCTCATTGCATGATGATTCCAGCGACATCGGCTGGATCGATCATGGTCGGCCCGGCCAAGCAATCTATGTTCATTCGTTGGCGGTACACGAAGGTTCTCTGTACGCCGGCGTTTGTCAGCCCGGCGAATCCGAGCGAGGGGAAGTATTTCGTTACGAATTGCCGAACCAATGGGTCTCCGTCGGCGCGCCCGATGATTCCAACGCTGTGACATCGCTCGCATCGTTCGGGGGTTCGCTTTACGCCGGCACGGGTAAGTATCGATTGACTGGCTCGTCGCTTGCGGAATCAAGCAACAATCATCGCGGAGGACGTCTCTATCGACGCGATCAAGATGGAAGTTGGCAACCCGTGGGGGAACTTCTCGATGCCGATGCCGTGGGAGGTATGGTCGTCTTTAAGAATCGGCTGTGGGTTTCGTCGCTCTACAAGCCCGCCCGACTTTACTCGTGGGACTTGAAGGGTGTTTGGAAGGAAGAGCGTTTGCCCGAGACAGATCGGCGCGTCGAGTCGATGGCTGTTCATGATGGCAAACTGTATGCGACCAGCTACGACAATGCGCATGTGTATCGGTTCGATGGCAATTCCTGGATGGATCTTGGTTCGGTGGGAGAGAACACGCAGACGTACGCGTTCGCCTGTTATCGTCGGCACCTCTACGTGAGCACCTGGCCGAGCGGTCGTGTCTTTCGTCTCTCGACAGCAGACGGCTGGGAGGATACCGGTCGTCTCGGCGATGAATTGGAAGTGATGGGTCTGGCGGTGCACCGCGGGAGACTCTGGGGTGGGACGCTTCCGCTGGCGGATGTCTACTCCTACCGGGAGGGAGGCCCTTGGACAAAGTCTGGGAATGTCGACGCGACGCCGGCCGTCAAGTATCGGCGAGCATGGACGATGGCGGTTCATCGGGGGGAGCTATTCGTCGGAACGCTTCCCTCGGGTCATGTCTGGTCAACGTCCGTCGGTCAATCGGTCAGTTGGGATCACGCTTTCCCTGATGGTTGGCATCATGTCTCGATTCGGAGAGCCGGCCCCGAGATTTCTCTCTGGATCGATGGCGAGCAGGCAGGTCGATCAACCGCCATCGGTGACAAGCGTGTGTCACTCGAAAACGTCCATCGGCTCACGCTTGGTCAAGGAGATCACTACCCGTTTCAGGGTCGGATGCGCAATCTAAAGATTCATGCTGCTTCTCTGTCGGCCAACGATATCAAGCGAGAGTCGAGTCATCCGCCGCGTTAACGGACGTTTTTGCCCGGCAAAGAACCTGGGCCAGCGAGCAACAAGCTTCAATGGTAAGGAGTCATCGGTTTGTACGTGCTCATCACGACGCTGGTCCATTTCACCATCCTTGGACTCGTGATCGTGCGGATCATGCTTCGTCCCCATCGAGAGCCGGCATCGCGCGTCGCCTGGTTGGCGGTAGTGGCCGCGATTCCGTTTCTGGGAGTGCTCGCCTACTTGCTGTTGGGTGAAGTCAACATTGGCCGAAGGCTTTCTCAGCGGAATCGAAGAGCGATCGAAACAATCGATCGCCGTCTTACAGAGAGTGATTCGTCCGTCCGTCGATCGATGCCGACGATCCCCGAACGGTATGAGCCGCTGTTTCAAGTCGGTCGATCGGTGAGTCAGTTCGATCCTGTCGGTGGCAATCGAGCGGAGTTGCTGCACGATTCGAACACCAGCATTGATCGACTGATCGAGGACATCGATTCGGCACAGAAAGAGGTCTGTGTTCTTTTCTACATCTGGCTGACGGATCGAAACGGTGAGCGGGTTGCGGATTCGCTTGTTCGTTCGGCCAAACGTGGGGTTATCTGTCGGGCGATGGTGGATGGCCTCGGCTCTCGCGGCATGATCGGCTCGTCATGTTGGAGTCGCATGCGCGACGCGGGCGTTCGGCTTGGCGTTGCATTGCCGATCGGCAATCTCCTCTACCGCGCGGTCACCGGGAGGATCGACCTTCGCAACCATCGAAAGATCGCCGTCATCGATCGGCGCATCACGTACGGCGGGAGCCAGAATTGCGCCGATCCGGAGTTTCGTGTGAAACCCCGATTTGCGCCTTGGGTCGATGTCATGATTCGCTGGGAGGGGCCAATCGCCTTGCAGAACCTGGCGATTTTCGCCATCGACTGGATGACGTACACCAACGAATCACTTTCGGACGAGACGTTGCCAACGAACGTCGCCGCCGAGGGGGATGTTGTGGCGCAGGTGATCGCGACGGGACCAACGCGACGTTCATCGGCGATGCCCGAGGTTTTCGAGAGTCTGATGTACCAGGCGCGGCGAGAGTTGGTGATCACCACTCCGTATTACATTCCGAACGAATCATTACAGGATGCCCTTTGCTCGGCCGCGTATCGAGGAGTGGCGACGACGTTGATCCTGCCGGCGAAGAACGATTCATGGGTCGTAGGAGGTGCTAGTCGCAGCTACTACCTCGATCTGTTGGAGGCAGGTGTCCATCTCTACGAGTACGTCGGCGGCCTGCTTCATGCGAAGACATTAACGGTGGACGGCGAGATGGGACTGGTCGGATCGGCCAATATCGATCGTCGAAGTTTTGATCTGAACTTTGAGAACAACATTCTCTTCTACTCGGCAGAATTGACAGACGCCATTCGGACTCGACAACAAGAGTTCATCTCCCGTTCACGGCGTGTCGAGCGCGATGAAGTGATCGCCTGGCCGATTCGTCGTCGTCTCTGGAACAACACGCTGGCGATCTTGGGTCCGATTCTTTGATGGTCTAACCCGTCATGTTAGAAATTCGGGTCGGTGTTGATGATGGATTGTCGCTGCATGGCCGAGGATCCATATTGGGCAGCGGGCTCGACGCCAAACGGAAGCGTCTGCACCATTGAACGATTCATGCGACCTCGGATACCCACTCTGGGAAGGATGCTGAAGTCGAAGCCGAGATCATCTCGGCCTGCGTTCCAATAGATTCCCAGCGTGGTGACAAAGTCGAGGCCGATACGAGAGAAACTGGCCCGCACGTTGACCGCGTTGGGGGCGGCCAAATCCTTGCCGATCTCAAAGAAGCCCGCGTAGCGATTGCTCAGCCGATACGCTGTTCCCAAGCCGATGTAGTTCGACTGAAACGGCCCCGAGTCGAAGTGGCTGAAGAAGATACTCATGGTTGATCGAGGTGGACGCTGCGCAAAGATTCCGCCCCCGACTTGCAGTGTTCCGTCGTAAGGCTCGTAGAGCCCTTCGGAGGTGATCGACGTTCGGTCGCCGATGTTCCAGCGGTAGTTGTAATCGATCAAGCCCCACGAATTGCCCAGATTGTCTCGGTTGGGGGCCGGAAAGAGCGTCGCGCCGGCATCGAGATACATCCAGTCGATGATGCGCTCGCGGCCGGCCGGGCCTCGCTTCGTCTGTAATCGCTGCGCGACGCCGAGCCGAAGCGTATCGATATTGTCGAGCGCTTCGGGGTAGAAGATGATATTTCGGCGAAGTGCCTGAAAACGAGGATCGTACTTGAGAGGCGTCACGCCGCCGAACGCTCGGATTAGGTTCTGACGTCGCACCAAATCCGAGGTGTCGTCATCGAGCTGATCAAGGTAAGGAAGTTCATTGAACCCTTGCCCACTTCGAGCCAGTGTGTAGTCGGCATTGATCGCGACTTTGTGCGCCAACCCATTCAGATAGAAGAGATCGCTCTTCACGTTCGGGAAGATGCGATAGAAGGGAAGGCTCGTTCGGACACCGGTCGCTCCGTAAAGCCGGCCGAGCCCGTTCGCGTTGATCGCTTCGGTGTATCCTGTTGCGACACCTGTCACGAACGGGGTCACTTCCCAGGGCCCCAACGAGAGCGGAACATCGAATTCATGCCGGGTATCGCCTCGACCGAGGTCAAAGCTAACATCGGTGGGAAGAACATAATTATCGGGCGTGTTGAGCCGAGCATAGCCGACCGAGCTATGGGTGAAGTACGTCACCCGATCGCCGAAGAGAGGTTGGCCGATCCAGTATGCATCGGCGCGGGGAAGCCATTCATTCTGCGGCAAGAAGGTTCGAACGCGCGGCTGCACCAAACCAGTGATGGCGTAATTCTCTCGGGCAAACTTACCGTAGACGAGTGTATCCTGGTCTTTGCCGTTGTCGTACTCCGCTTCGAAGAAAGATTCGAGAACGTTCGAATCCGACAAGTACGAAAACTCGGTGATGACGGTGGTATCTTCGCGTAGATCATAGCGATTTTGCAAAAGGAGTCGGCCGCGATTGGTGGTGGAGGGCTCGAGCCCGCGACGCGTCGGACCGAGTTGATCAAAGCCATTATCGTTGATGTACCAACCGAGCGTTCGCCCGAAGTATTTGTCGTCGGGACTGAAGAGATCTCTACCGAAATAGTTGAATCGCGAGCCGGCGCTGATGCCTCGATCCGAGAAATACCCCAGATCCAAAAGCCACTTGGTTCGGTCGGCAATCGGAAGGTAATCAAGCCCCATCAGTTGCCAGACATCAAGGCTGACGCCGGCAATGGTGCCGAGATTCTGTGATTGTCCCAAACGAATATTCTGTACGGGGCCGAGCGGATCCTCGGCATTGGCGCGAGCATAGGGCCAGAAAAAGACCGGCACATCAGAGATGCGAAGGGTATTGGCGTATCCGGTCGCGTAGTGCCGAGCAACTTCGAGTGGTTGACCGGTTTGACTGTCGGTCACCGGTTGACCGGTGAAAGGATTTTTGATCCGTTCACGAATTTCTTCGAAGTAGATTTCCTTCCCGTGAAGGGCGTAGCCCGGCGTGCCGCGATGGACGCTGGACGTGAACGAGGCATCCCGGCCGAAGAATTCGCCCGGCGCGAGCTGACGGATCTCGGGAGACGACATGAAGATCGGTAGCTGCAGTTGAGGCTCGACAGATTCGACCGATCCATCAAGCACCAGTGACTGATTGGTGTTGACGTTGAAGTAGACCTGTTTTCCGAACAGGACGACGCTCATAACGCCTGTCGCCTGGGTTGGGTTTCCCTGACGAATGTTGACGTTTCCTTCGAGGTAGACTTCGATCTCTTGGCTGCCGTCGGATTGCAAGCCGCCGCCGGCCGGATCGCCTCCCAGATCTCCCTTGGTCCAGAGGACAGCTCGGTCGGCAACGATATCGACCGTACTTCCGGTGCCGACCTCTTCAACGATGAGATTGATCCCGCCGGTAAAGATCCATTGCCGATAGAGACCGTCGGCCGAGAGCGAGCTGGTCACGTTGAATGGCTGACTTGTTCGGGGGAACCATCGAATCCGTTTGATTCCGCCACTCCCGAGGTTGCCGCCGATCCCAGTCGACGCGGGATTCGATCGAATCGATGGCGTCGGTCGGCTCTCGTTGGGCATCGGAAAAGGATTGGGGTCTCCATTGATCGGCATGCTGCCATCCAGGCTTTGCACTTGCTGAATCATCTCGTCTTGGCTGGGGGAGCGAGATGGAGTGTTCGCCGGCGAGTTTGCCAAGGGCTCGGCCGCCGTGGGCATCAAATCAGATCGAGCCGACGATGATTTCAAGCTAGGGTCGTTGACCCGCGCGACCAAAGGATGATCGCTGACGGATTGCGATCGCACATCGCGAGGCATGATGATCCGACTCTTCGTCTCGAGAGTTTCCGCCAAGTCTGAACGAAGTTCCCCCTTTCGGCCAGCCCCCTCTGCCCGCGCGCGACCTTCGCCGACGACAATGACTTGTTGATGGGGAAGAGCCTCTGCATGATCCGCGAAGCGAACGAGGATAGCATCGGCACGAAGGCGCAGGAGTCCTTGCTCGACCATGGCCGACCCTTCGAGCAGGACGAAGCGATCATCGCCCGCGGCCCAGGTGCTGGAACGATCGGCGCTTAAGCGAATATCTTGAGAGGAAAGAGACCAAGCCCGGTCGGGAAGGTCGGCCCATGCTTGCGTGAGATGCAAACAAATAGAGACCACGAGCGCCCAAGCGCTGATGCACGCGAGTCGGCAAAGAGAGAGCCGATCAGCCAATCGAAACTTCCCGCACGAGTGGTCGTCCCTGAACTTTCGCGCGACCGTTGGTCCCCAACGACCAACAAGCGATGCCGGGGCGGTTAACACCGCTCGGCATGCGCCGTCGCCAACAACATCGTGGTGTGCATCTTGGGAGATTCGGAAGTCGGCTATACCGGTAACCCAGGTCGTGTCAATTCGGTTCGCACTCTCCTCGTCGAACGAAAGAGGCGATCATCTTGGGAGCTTGGGGAGGGATGCGTGTGTCCGGGGTGTTCGGCAATCCTCTTTAGGTGGATGGCCCTCCGCTGCTTTCTGGCTGCATGGGGAGAGAGAACCCGATCTTGGTGCCGATGGTCGCAGGGTGGAGCACGAGTTGGCCGGCATGGGATTGGATAATCGATTTCGAGAGGGATAAGCCCATGCCGAGCCCATCCTTCTTCTTCGTTTGGATCGACATTCCCAGATTGGCGAAGATCTCTGGGTCGATCCCATTTCCTTGATCTTCGACGATGAAGTCTAGCGTGGTCGCGTTTGCTTGGGTCACGATCCGGATCAAGCGACGACGGCTGGGGAGCGAATCGACCGCATCGAAGGCATTTCGTAGCAGATTGACCATCACCTGTTGAAGTTGAATGGGGTCGGCCATGGTAACAAGGGGAGATGGGCAAAGTTGATGAGCTAGGGTGGTTTGTCGATCAAGAGCCTCGGGGGCCAACAGTTCGATCACTTCCCGAGCCAGCGAATTGACATCGACTAGGACGTGAGGCACCAGTTCACGCCGAACAAACTGTCGAAGTCGACGAATAATTTCACCTCCGCGGAGAGCTTGCTTGCGGATCTTTTGAAGTAAGTCTCGCCACTCGGCAACATCCATTCGTTCCATTCCCCGGCGTAGGCCGCCCGCCGCGAAGGTTGCGATGGCCGCAAGAGGTTGATTCAGTTCGTGCGAAATGCTGGCGGCTAGCTCGCCGGCGGTACTCTGTCTTTGAACGTGGGCTAACTCTCCTAGAAGCTGGCGGGTGCGGGACTCCATCTCTCGTTGATCGGTCGTATCGCGAAGGGAACAAATCAAGCGGTAGGGCCTGCCCGACGCGTCGGCAATCGCTTGACCGCGAAGAACGACCGATCGAACAGCCCCGCTGGGAGTGCAGACTCGGTGTTCAATTTCGAAGGGCTCGCCCGGCCGAGCGAGATGCTGATCGATCATTCTCGTCACGCGTCGTCGGTCCTCGCGCATGATTCGCTTTTTCCAGACGGCCAGCGTGACGGGCTCGGTGAGATCGTCGCCTGAGAGAATGGCGCGGAATCGGCTCGAGAAGAAGGCTCGCCTATGATCGATGTCCCAATCGAGGATGCCGTCGCCACTGACGCGGATGGCTCGCTCGAATCGGGCCTGCCAATCCCCCCGGTTGCGCTCTTGCTTGACTCGATCGGTGACCGGTTGGAGCATGGCCGCGTAGGAATGATTCTGCGATGACTCCGGCGTGTTTCTCCAAAGCACCAGCTCGAACATCGCCTGTTCACCGGTATCGAGATGGCGGGATTCGAGCATTCCTCGGAAGCCGCCGATCACTTGGCAGACGGTCCAGACCAGTTCGAAGCGGACAGGATAGGAAGCGGGAAAATACTCACTGAAGGGCTGGGGAAGTTCGCCGCCGAGTTGTTCGCGAAACGCTGGGTTGCTGACGAGACAGACCCCTTTGTCATCCAGAATCACCAAAGGGACCGGCGATCGGTCGATCATGCTAAGCCAGGGATTGGTCTGCCTGGCCTGCGAATTGGCCTTGGCGGAGGCGGATCGAGTCGGCTTTCGCTTGGGACCTTTCACGGAGCGTCGTATCCTTCGACCAGGGAATCGGCCGACCGAATCCATCGTATCGATGGGGCGTTCCATGCGTATCGTTGTCATTTCTCGCTTTTACTGGCCTGACCTGGGTGGAGCCCAGTCGCAGCTCAGAATGCTGGCTCGCCAGTGGGGACAGGATGGTCATGACGTCACGGTTCTGACCTGTCGATGGAATAACGATTGGCCCGCGGAAGAGGAGATCGATCATCACCGGGTTATCCGCTGGCCCGTCTGGACGACTCGGTTTGCCGGGACGGTTCGCTTTGTTTGGCAGATCGACGATTGGTTAACCAAGAATCGCGCCCGCTACGATGTGGTGATGGTCTCCATGCTGAAACATGCAGCGTGGATGGCGACACGTGCGTCGGGCAGGCTCGGCTTCCCGGTTTTCCTGAAGTCTTGGGGCGCGGGCACTTCGGGAGATATGGCTTGGCAGCGGGTCGGCCGACTGGGGGGCGTCATCCGTGCAGGGACGAAACGGGTCGACGGCATTTTCGCGCCCAGTCGTGCCGTTGAAGCAGAACTGAAGCAGGCGGGCTATCCGCGAATTCTGCTGATCCCCAATGGTGTTCCACCTTTTGAGCCGGTTTGGGACCCGGAGCAGACGTCCATCTGGCGGCAAAAACTCGGCTGGGTTGATCGGCCGACCATCGTCACCACTGGTCGCCTGAGCTGGGAAAAGGGCGTGCGAGATGCAGTCGCCGCCATGCCTATCATCCTGAAGAAAGTCCCGCAGGCCCAGCTCGTCATGGTGGGGGAGGGCCCTCTGCGGGGGGAACTCGAAGAACTTGCTCGTTCGTTGGGCGTGGCCGACCGGGTCATGCTGCCGGGAGCGGTTCGCGATGTCGAATCGAGCCTTCGCAGCGGGGATCTCTATCTTCTTCCCAGCCATTTTGAGGGGCTCAGCGTCGCCCTCTTAGAAGCCCTCTGTTTTGGTATGCCGGCCGTGGTCAGTGATACGCCCGCCAATCTCGGCATCTTGCCGACCGAGTTGCTGCCGACCTTCCCCGCCCGTGCCCCGGCGGAGCAGGGACAGCTTGTGGGAGAGCTCCTCCGAACCGGGTCTTTACTTCCCCACCGGGCGAAGATCCGGGCCGACGCCTGTTCGCGATTCGGGATCGATGCCGTCGCTCGCCAGCATATCGACGCGTTCGAGAAGGGTATCGCGGCACGCTCTTGTTGATAACAAAGCAACTGTGTTGGAGAAAAGATCCTTGATCGGGCCACCTGCGGTTGCGGGTGGGCGGGCGTTGCCGTATCGTGCATCCGCTGGGCCGGTCAGGATCCGCCTGCCTCCCAGAAGTTGAGAGTGGATCTTCGTCGGCTTCCTTCCTGACCAAAGGCCCTCGTCATTCCATAAAATATCGGCCAAACTGGCCGAGCCATCCTTCGAGTGGACGAACGAAACCCAAACTTCGTACGTCGAGGAAGACAAGCAGTCGGCAACCGAGAAAGAAACTATCGATGGCTAAAGACCGAGTTCGATTCACGGAAATCCTTCTTCGCAAGGGAAAGCTCACCGCGCCGCAAATGGCCGAGGCGGCCGAGTTGAGCCGATCCCGCGGGTTGAAACTGGTCGAAGCCATTGTCCAGACCGGCCACGCTACCGAAGAAGACGTGGTGGCAGCCGTCGCCGAGGAACATCGGATGGGTTTTGTTCCTCTCGAAGGAGTCGAGATTCCCTCGTCGATTATCGAAATGATTCCGGAATCGGTCGCGCGAGAGAACACCGTCATTCCGGTCGGTCGAACCAACGGAATCCTTCGGGTGGCGGTTGCCGACCCGGACGACCTTAACCTTGTCGACAAGCTTCGCTTCATGCTCAACCAGGAGGTCGAGCGCGTTCTCTCCCCTCGTGAAGCGATTGTGCAATCCATCAACAAGCATTACGGGCAGACCGAAACGCAGTCAGTAGACTCGATGATGCAAGAGTTTACGGAAACAGCGGTCGAAACGACGGAGCTTGAGTCGGCAACCTCGGATGAGTCGAGTGCGCCGATCGTCCGCCTGGTCGAGTTGATCATGAACGAGGCGCTGAATCTTCGTGCCAGCGATATCCACATCGAACCGTTCGACGATCGGGTACGGATTCGTTACCGGATTGACGGCCGGCTGGTCGAGCGTGATAACGCCCCCCGGCGACTCCTCGGGGCAATGATGACTCGCCTTAAGATCATGGGCTCGATCGATATCACGGAGAAACGGCGACCTCAGGATGGGCGCATCAAGTGGAAGTCATCGAGCGGCAAAGAGCTCGATATCCGCGTCAGCATGCTACCCACCAACCATGGCCAGTCCTGTGTCATGCGTCTTTTGGACAAGGACAATATCAAACTGAGTGTGAAGGATCTTGGGTTCTCGGAGGACGACTATCGGCGATTCGCGAGGATCATCCGTCGGCCGAACGGGATCTTCCTAGTGACCGGCCCGACGGGAAGTGGCAAGACGACCACGCTGTACGCGGCCATGAACGAGTTGAATCGCCCGGATAAGAAGATCATCACGGCCGAGGACCCGGTGGAGTACTACCTACCTGGGATCAACCAATGCGAAGTTCGTTCTGATATTGGGATGACGTTCCAGGCGATCATCCGGGCGATGCTTCGGCAGGCGCCCAATATCATTCTTGTCGGTGAAATCCGAGATAAAGAGACGGCAGATATCGCAGTCCAAGCTTCCCTAACTGGACACTTGGTTTTCAGTACACTCCATACGAACGATGCGGCAAGTTCTATTACACGTTTGGTCGATATCGGTGTCGCCCCTTACTTGGTCGCGGCAAGCTTAGTCGCGATTTTGGCCCAGCGATTGGTCCGCATTAACTGCTCCAAATGCAAGGCTCCCTACATGCCCGGCCACGACGAACTCGACCTGGTGAAACTCCCCCCAGAACGAATCGCGTCCGCGACCTTTGCCCGCGGGACAGGATGCAACAACTGTAGTAGGACGGGCTACCGCGGCCGACGAGGGATCTTCGAGCTGATGCCCGTCAGTAATGCTGTACGTGAACTGACGTTCCGTAGAGAGCCTCACATGAATATCCGCGAGGAGGCCCGTCGTGGCGGCATGACCACTTTGTACGAAGATGGTATTGCCAAAGCACTTAGGGGGCTTACCACGATCCGGGAGGTCTACGACACGGCCGGCACCGGTGAGACCGGCCACTAATACGAGTGAAAGACGCGCTCTCGGGGAGTCGAAAAGGCAGTCGAGTTAAATCTGCCAAGGCTCGCCATGGATCGGGTCAATTTTTCATGGGCCATGGGGAATCGGCCTAGGCCGAGCGGTCGAATGTCCGCATCCTTTGGGGCGTTCGTCGAGGGTCGGATTCTCGGTCAATCATCGCGGAAGGTTTTGGCCGGGCGGGCTCGGGAGAGGGGGACGGCCTTCCGAAATTCGGACTGTTTCAGTCTTGCTGTTGAACTCGGTTGCTTCCAACAATGCTTTGCCTGCACCGAATCCCCGCGCGATATCCTAGGGCGTCGCGGCTGTCCGCCTGCGATGTCGACTCTCATAAAGGATGAGCCTGCCCGCCAATAGTTTGGGCCGAAGGATCGGGGCAATAGGAGTGAACATGGGTACTGTCGTCATTGACAAACTGTTGCAGACGGTTGTCAACCTCGGGGCGAGCGATCTTCACATCACGACCGGCCAGCCCCCGGTGGTTCGTCTCGATGGTCACATGCGCCGGCTTGAGACGAAGGTTCTCGAAGCCGACGATACCACCGCCTTGATGAAGTCGATCACCCCCGAGCGATGCCAAACCGAACTGCAGGAGGTCGGCGGGACGGACTTTGGATTCGCCTTTGGGGATCAAGCCCGTTTTCGCGTCGCCGTCTTCAAGCAGCGTGGCAATATCGGAATGGTGCTTCGGCGAATTCCGTACAAGTTCCTCACCTTCGAGGAGCTTGGTCTGCCCCCGGCCATTCGCGAATGCATCGAAAGACCTCGCGGACTGTTTTTGGTGACTGGCCCTACCGGTTCGGGTAAGTCGACCAGCTTGGCCAGTATGATCAACTTCCTGAATGAAACGCACGACCATCACGTCATCACCATCGAAGACCCGATCGAGTACTATCACAAGCACAAGCGATCGACGGTCAATCAGCGAGAGATCGGGGTCGATGTCCCCAGCTTTCCCGAAGCGATTCGCCGGGCGCTGCGAATGGATCCGGACATCATTCTCGTCGGCGAAATGCGAGATCTCGACACCATCAGTGCGGCGATCACGGCCGCCGAGACCGGGCACATTGTCTTTGGTACGCTCCACACCAACAGTGCCGAGGGTACCGTCAATCGAATCATCGACGTCTTTCCCAAGGAACAACAGGATCAGATTCGGACCCAGCTTTCGGTCGCGCTCATTGGCGTTTTAAGTCAGTCTCTCCTACCGCGAAAGCCAAAGGGTCTTATCGCCGCGTACGAGCTTTTAATCGTCACGCCCGCGATCGCCAACTTGATTCGAGAGAACAAGACCTATCGAATCTCGTCCGACATTCAGACCGGCAAGAAGTTCGGCATGCGGTTGATGGATGACAGCCTATTCGATCTCTGGAAGCAGGGACTCATCGAGAAAGAGGATGCCATCCGCAAATCGATCAAGCCCATGGAAGTCAAAGCCCGCATTGAGAATGCCGAGGAGGGTCGGGGCGATGACGAAGAGGATGATGACGAGGACGAGGAGGATGCCGGCCCCGCCAAGGGCCGCGTTCGACCCGCTCCGAAGAAATAACTCGGCGCCGAGTGAGTGGAATGTGAATGGAATGGATCGTCGTTGGGAACGGGAAAATTCGGGAGTAAGGTAGCACAGCGTGGCCAAGGCACCTCGTAAGTTTGCGTCGGGTCTCAAGAAGAAGCCGCGTCCCGCCGGGGCCGGCGATTTCGACGCTCCCGGTCTCGACGCTCCCGAAGCGCCGTCGGGTGGGGGTATTCGCGGATCTCGGCCGAAGGTCGGCTCCCACAAGAAAATCGGTCAGGTCATGATCGATTTGGGGCTCCTCACCGACGAGCAGTTTCAGCTCGTTCGTCAAAAACAGGATGAGACCGGTCAGAAGTTCGGCATGACCGCCGTCGCGCTGGGGATCATCACCCGTGAAATGCTGACGCAGGCGCTGGCCGAGCAGCAGGGGATGAAGTCGATCACCCTCGATCCGGAAAACCTGAAGGTTCCTCCTGCCGCGATCGAGATGGTTCCCGAAACGATGTGCACGCTTTACAAGATCTTTCCGGTCGGGCTCGAAGAGGGCGTGCTAACGATCGTGATGGCCGACCCCAGTAACCTGGCCGCCCTTGACGATCTGCGAAACATGCTCAGCGTCAGCGATGTTCACGCGGTGGTCGCGTCGGAAGCGGAGGTCGAGGCCGCCATCTCAAAGACTTTCGCCGGCAAACGCGAGTCCATTGAAGACATCGTTCGCGGAATGGAAGAGGACGAAGAACTTTCCGCCGCGAAGGGTCGACACGGTTCGATCGATCTCGATAGCCTCGAAGAACAAGCCGACGCCGCGCCCGTCCGCAAGCTGATCAACATGGTTCTCTTAATGGCGATTCGAGACCGAGCCAGCGACATTCATCTCGAGCCTTTCGAAGATGAGTTCCGCATGCGTTACCGGGCCGACGGCGTCATGATGGAACTGGTTCCGCCCCCTCGCCATCTCGCGGCAGCCATTTCGAGCCGGGTCAAGGTCATGGCCAATCTCGATATTGCCGAGCGACGAGTGCCGCAGGACGGGCGAATCGAATTGACCGTCGGGGGGAACCCCGTTGATCTTCGCGTCTCGGTCTTGCCCACGATGTTCGGCGAAGCGATCGTCATGCGAATCCTCGACCGGAGCGTGGTGAAGCTCGACTTAAACAATATCGGCATGCCCCAAGGGGTCTTGTCGAAGTTCAAGCTGCTGATCGAAAAGCCGCACGGCATCGTCCTGGTCACCGGGCCGACCGGGTCGGGCAAAACGACCACGCTGTATTCAGCGTTGAACTTGCTAAACACCGTCGACACCAAGATCATCACTTCCGAAGATCCGATCGAATACGACATCGATGGCATCGTGCAGGCGCCGGTCAATGCGGATATCGGCGTGACGTTCGCTTCGATTCTCCGAGCGGTGTTACGGCAAGACCCCGACATCATTCTCGTCGGCGAGATCCGCGATTTTGAAACAGCGCAGATTGCCGTGCAGAGTTCGTTGACGGGGCACCTTGTCTTTAGCACGCTCCACACCAACGATGCACCCAGTTCGGTGACGCGTCTGATGGATATGGGGGTTCCTCCCTTCCTTCTCACCGCCACCATCGAAGGGATCTTGGCCCAGCGCTTGGTGCGAAAGATTTGTCAGAACTGTCGGCAACCGTATCAGCCCAGCGTCGAACTCCTTTTCGAGTTGGGTCTCACGCCTGAGAAAATTCGTGGCAAGAACGTCTACCAGGGGCGCGGCTGCGATAAATGCAATAACACCGGTTTCAAAGGTCGAAACGGAATCTTCGAACTCTTCGAGATCGACGATGAGATTCGGCAAATGATCCTCGATGGCGCCACGCGCGACGTCCTGGCGGCGGCGGGCCGAAAGAACGGCATGATGACTTTGCGGGAAGCGGGTCTGGAAGCCATCTTTACCGGTGTGACCACGATCGAAGAGATCGTTCGCGAAACCGTCGTCGATGACGACCTGAAATAGGTCATGAATCGTCCACGGTGAAGAAACAAAGGGGGCTTGCCCGTGGGGCGGGCTCCATGGGGTTCGATAGGGCCGGCGTTAGAAGATTTGGAGAACGGTCATGCCGATCTTCCAGTACGAAGCGATGGACACCTCGGGCGGCGTCGTGAAAGACACGATCGAAGCACCGACGGCCGATGATGCGCATCAGAAGATCCGACAGAAAGGCTTCTACGTCACCAAGCTTGCCGAGCGAGGCAAGAAGAAGACGAAGAAGACCGCGGGGGCAAAAAAGGGTGGCCCGAAGAGAAAGAAAACGTTCTCGATCGGCGGCGTCTCGGCCAAGCACCTGTCACTCTTCACGCGACAGCTTTCCACGCTGCAGGATGCCGGCTTGCCGGTCGTGCGAAGCCTTCGCATTCTCGATCAACAGGCCAAGCCCGGCCCGCTCAAAAACACGCTCGGCGACGTCATCGAAGATATCGAGTCGGGCATGACTCTTTCCGACTCGATGCGCAAGCACCCCAAGGTCTTTGACAACCTCTACGTCAACATGATCAAAGCGGGCGAAGCAGGCGGCGCTTTAGAAGTCATCTTGCAACGACTTTCCGAGTTCAAAGAAAAGGCGCAGTCGCTCAAGCGGAAGGTGAAGGGGGCGATGATCTATCCGGTCGTCGTCGTCATCATCGCGATCGGCATCTTGACGTTCATCCTCATCTGGATCGTGCCACAGTTTCAAAAGATCTTCAGCGATTTCGGCGTCGAGCTTCCTGCCATGACGCAGGTCTTGATCAAGGCGAGCAGTTTTGCCGCCCGGTACTTCTGGGTCGGGCCGATCGTGGTCATCGTTTGGTGGTTGATCTTAAAACTGATCAAGCGATTTAAGTACGGTCGCTGGGCCCTCGATTGGATGTGGCTGCGGACGCCGGTCTTCGGGCCGCTTTCCCGCATGGTGATCGTGGCGAGAACGATGCGAACGCTTGGGACGCTGATTGCCTCGGGCGTGCCGATCTTGGAATCGATCATCATCTGCCGAGAAACGTCGCAGAACATGGTCTACGAGAAGGCGTATCAGAAGGTCCACGACTCGATTCGCGAAGGAGAATCGATCGCCAGCCCGCTGCGCGAGACCAAAGCCGTCAGTGAGATCGTCGTCAACATGATCGACGTCGGCGAAGAGACAGGCGACCTCGATTCGATGCTGATGAAGGTGGCCGACAACTACGACGAAGAAGTCGACACGATGGTGACCGGGATGGTGGCCCTGATTCAACCGCTGCTTGTGGTGTTCCTGGGCGGCATGATCGGCTTCATCGTCATCGCGCTCTTCTTGCCGCTGATCAAGCTGATCAACTCGCTGTCGGGAGGCAAAGGCTAAACCGGCAAGAGAGCAATCCCCGGGGGGTGAATTCCTCGGGGTACTGGGGGGATGAAGAGCCGATCGCTGATTTCCCTTTGAGGATCGGTCGGCGCGAAAGAAACAGCGGGAGAGGGGGAACTTCTCTTCCGTCGGCATCGGATCCAGGTTGGGTCTAGATGCTCTTATTAGGACGGCGATCGAGGTGGAATAGCCTGGTTTGCCGGGTTCAAAAACACGCTGATGAAGCGTGGACGTGGAACGTACGTCATGAACCAGAATGCGGAGCCAACGTTGAACCCGCACGAAGAGGATTCGGGCATGAATGAGGACGGGATGTCGATGGACAGAGCTTACCAAACCAAGCCGTTCTGGTGCAAGTACCGCGCGGCAGGGCGGGGTGGTTTCACGCTGATCGAACTTCTTATCGTTCTCGTCGTGGTCCTGTTACTTGCGGGCTTGCTACTCGGGGCGGTCCTGGTGGTGCGGGGTCGCGTCCGCGTCGCACAGCAAGTGGCCGAGCTCACGCAGCTTGATCTGGCGCTAGCAACCTTCAAAAGCAAGTACGGCATCTTCCCCCCCAGCCGAATCCGCTTGAGGGAGTGGGTATGCACGGCTCCCAATACACCTTCACCACAAACGACTCTTTACAACACGAATGATCCATTTGACGCGCATTCCATCGCCTACCTTCGGCGGATCTGGCCCAGCATCAAACTCTTTGTTACTTCGAATGGGACGACCATCTCTGAGTCGCCTGCTGCCCCGAGCTATGGGCAGTGGTTTCAAGACAACAGCGCCGGTTCGGCTTTCACGCCGCGGGTCTATGAACTCGAAGGGGACGAATGCCTGGTCTTCTTCCTTGGAGGGATCTGCGAAAAAGCGGGCGAGAACCGTTACATCCTGCATGGCTTTACCGACGATGCCTCTAATCCCTCACGCATCCCGACGAGTGTCGATCCGACAGGAGTCGGCACCATACCCACAGCTCGAACACAGAAACGAATCGCTTCGACCTTCCCCTTCGATGTCGGACGGCTGTACCAACGCGCACTTCAGACCGAACCACTGGTGCAACCAAACGACTCGGATCGGCTCGCGGAATACTTGCCTCCAATTGGAGGCGTACACTCCGAGTTCTTTCCTATGCTGATTCCACTTGCACAAGCACCGAGTGGTCCGCGCTTCGGTCCTGGTGCGTTGCCGAGCTACAAAGCAATCGGGACCGATCAATCTCGGCCCCTTCCGATGGCGTACTTCAGCGCGTATGAAGGACGCGGCTATCGGCCTGATGATTTGAATATCCCACCAGCGACCACCGCGGTCGCCACCGATCATGTGATCTTGTTTCAGTTGACATGGCCTCAGGTAACGGGCGTTGCAGGCGGTACGTCACGTGTCACGCCGCCGAGTCTCGGGCCCAATCCTTACTCGCGGAATGCAGCGAATCCGGCTCTTCGTCCAGAATTTGTGCCGGCTAATCCCAACAGCGTTTCGCGCATTCAACCTTACAACCCGCAGACGTATCAGATCATTTTGCCTGGGGCCGACAACGAGTTCGGGGCGGGCGGTGCGCAGCTCGATTACAGCGGCACGGGGACAAGCCTGACAACCAATTGGCTTTCGAATGAGGACAACCTGACGAACTTCACGGGCGGCGCGCCGATTGGGGAGTTTGTCAACCAACAGACACAAAAGTAAGTCGGCTACCCAGAAGAGGGATCGGTGACATCCCGGTGTCACCAGAAAAAATGGACCAAGGTTTGGACAAAGTCATTGAGGAGTGCGAAGGATCGTGAGAAGAGTCAGTAAGAGACGCGCGTTTACGCTGGTCGAGATCCTCGTCGTGATCTCGATTTTGATCGTCCTCGTCGGGCTGATCGCCACCACCGCGCGCCTGGGCCTCAATTTCGCCAACGCCAGCGCCAGCCGTGTCCTCATCGAGACACTCAGTTCGGCTCTCGAAGAGAAAATGAAGACGTACTACAACACCAACCTCGCGAATCCCAACATTGGTCCATACATCGTTTGGGCGGGACTGGACGCGTCATACTCACAAGCCGTTGAGCCGAATTCTTCAATTGGACAGCGGGCTGCCGTCATCGCTCGGATGGATAGTCTCCGATCAGCATTTCCGCAATCTTTTGCGGAAATCATCCCCGGCGAAAACGTCGTCCTGGCCCTTGGAGTCAACGCACGACCTCCTTTTACGAATTCGACGACTGCCTCGGACCACGTCGGATTCGTCGAGAGGATGAGGCAGGCGTTTGCCTCGATGGCTTCGGTTGCGCCAGGCGAAGCTTCCGTCATTGGAATCGCCTCTGCTCCGTTGGTCGCTCCCGATCCCGCGATGCAGGACATCATGATCGGGTACTTACTGGCGACTAAGCAGATCGCCAACAAGTCTGAGTTTTCGTTCAGACAAGGCTATCGAAATATTGAACCAGGTGTCGCTGGATCGTGGTCGGCGATTCCTCATCGCGATGGTTCGGGACAGATTCGTCAAGGCATAGGAGTTCATTCTCCTGAAACGGAGAGTAGTGAGTGCCTGTACCTTATCCTGGAGAAGGACCCTGCTATTCAAGGCGTATCGGCCAAGTTCATTAAGGATACCGACGGCGATGGTCTGCTCGAATTCGTCGACAGCTACGGTAAGCCGATCAAGTTCTATCGAGCCGCTCCCGACCTCTACGCTTACTGGATCGAAGTCACCCAGCAGTATCGGTCCGCTTCAACGGCTCGGATCAATTTGGCTCGCGATGGTGGTGAAGACGAACCAGTGGGCGACAACACCTTTGATTCACAGAACGTTCTGTATGAGTACCCCACGGATGACGCGTCGAGTTTCACTCCGACGAACGAGTGGTGGATCCCTGGAGGTAGCGACGATTTCGGACAAAATTTTGGCAGAATCTCTCACAAGCAAGTTTTCGAAATGTTCCTTGGACGTCTTCATCGAGCGTACAACAGAGTTTCCCCTTTTAGTTATTCTGACCCGGTAGCGATCGATCCAACCCAGCCATACGGGCTCCAACAATCAAGTGGTCGCAATGAGAACCTCGGACAAGACGTTCCGCGTCCTTATCCGTTCCGGTCGATGATTGTCTCGGCAGGAGGCGATGGAGAGTTCGGCCTTTACAGCACCACGACTGACATCGACGGCAACGGCGTGCCGGACATTACTCACCCCGCGCTGCATATGGGACTTAAAGGGGGGCGAGTGGAAGAGGATCCCGATAGACGGGCAAAGGTTCGTGACAACATCTACTCGGTCAAACTGCTGGAAGGGTTGCAACAATGAGGCATCCCACCGGTCGATGCATGACACACGCGAAGACCCCCGAGCGGATCGGCTTCACGCTGATCGAGTTGTTGACAGCGATGGCAATCGTCACCTTGCTGGCGGGTATCTCCGTCCCGATCATCCTCTCGATCATTCAAGGGGATAAGATTCGTGACGCTTCGTCGAGCGTACAAGCAACGATCACGGCCGCCCGCGAGCGAGCCGCCCTCGACAATCGCCCCACCGGCATCCGTCTCATCTCGGACGCGAACAATCCCGAACTCGTCAGGCAGATCGTCCTCATACGCGAAGCCGACCCCATCGTTCCCGGCAGCAGCCAAGCCGGCGGAGCGGTCGTGACCAGTCGAGTCAGCACTATTCGGAGCGGAACGGGGCCATTCTTCTTCGACACAGTCGAGATCCTCTTCGATAGACAATTCCTCAATACCATCTTGGCGGCACTTCCGAGGGAACAGATTTCGCTTGCTCGGTACAGCGTGTTCAATGTCAGCGTCTATCGCGGCGTCCTTCGGCTCAATGGGACGGGCGCCTTTCGAGGATTCAGTATCTTCCCTGATGGCGGAGCGTTGGCGAACGTTACACCGGCAAATCAAGTGATTTTCAATCCGCCAGGCGGAGCAGAACGTCGGACGTTGCTCGTTTTGGATACTCCTCTGAACAATGATCTTGGTCGTGTTGATTTCCCCGTGGCGTCGTCTGGTATTCGGATCGAGATTGCTCGGCCGCCGGTGCCGTTGGAGGGGGCCGAGCCGCTCAATTTACCGCAGGGAATTGTCATCGATCTGGGACAGCTTCCGAAGATCGATACGACCAATGTCGCCAACGTGGTGACGGCAACGCCCGCCGATGCGTCGAACCAGCGTCTCTCGCGGATCACACCTCGGATGCAGTTCGGCAACCTGATCGATCGAGCCACGGGGGCGACCGATTTCAGCTTCGACATCATGTTCGGCACCGACCGCAACGTCATCGGGTCGGCCGCCGTCGATGACCGCGTGATCCTCTGGATGCGCGACGAGAACGCCGTCATTGCCGAGCCTAATACACAATTCGCCACGCAGCCATCGTCTACGCCTGTTCTTTATCGCAAAGAGGTCCGGGCCGATTCGCCTGACTCGAATTCGCTGGTTGTGTTGTCCACCCGCACAGGTCAACTCGGAACGTACAAGCCGGTGCTGGTGGATGAGAATGGTGACGGCTTTGCCGACTGGGATCAATACTACCGCAACGTCGAGGACGGTATTGGTGTCAACGATCAATAGGACGCCAGGTTGAAGCGGGAGACCGCTTGAGTGCCGATGGAAAAGGGAAGAGTGTCACGCATGGGAACGAAGAGTTGGGGCCGGCAAGGAGCGTCTCTCACCGAGGTGTTGATCGCGCTTGTGATCCTCACCATCGGGCTGACGAGCGTGATCGCGCTTTTCCCCGTCGGGGTCAATCGTGTCCGCAATGCCGCGCTCGATACTCGCACGACCATCATGGCATCCAATGCGCATTCGCTCTTTTCGCTGAAGCGGATGGCCAACGATCCCGCCATTGTCGACCTTGCCGCGTTTGATGTGATTAGCGCCGCGGGGGCGGGGGCTGCTGCCGAGTATACTTTCGACGATCCGGTTCGCAACCCCCTCGCGTTTACCGCTTGGAGCCCGCAGGTCGGCGGATGGAATGGTCCCTGGGGAGCACCGAATCCATCGGATCTTGCCATCATTGGAATTCCGACCATTCCTCCGCCTCTGCCCCCTGCCTACCCTTCCTACGCCGAGCTTTCGCTGTTGTTTAACTCGTCATTGAACCTGAATGCTGGTCTTGTCCAGCGGAACATTGGCAATGTTGCCGTCGATTGGCTTCTCGGCTTCCGCGAGCGACTCCTGGCCGAAGATGACGATGTGTTTGGGCTGTTCGCTGGTGGCGTCCTTCGAACTGATGCCATTGATGTGCCGGCCGATTACAACCTGAGTTATCCGGTGCTGCTCGATCCGTACCTCTACGACGCGATGTCTTTTCAGTTTGGGTTGCTGAATCCGGCCTTTCCGGCCACCCCTCCTGCTTTCCCGGCAGGTGTTCCTCGGATCAATATTGCGACGCCGATGCTAAGCAACACCGGCACACCGGTGCCAGGGTTCGAGAACCACTACGGGAGTTCGAGCTTCACTGGTATCCGTCCGTTTGCCGACATCGCGGTTCTCTCTCTTTCGGAGATAACGTTGCTTCCTGCCGGAGCCGTGAGTATTGATCGCGAGACGGTCAAGGCGCGGTGGTTCGCATCGTTGGCCGATATCAACTACTTAACTGATGTACCGGGCCAGCCTGCCAATCCGTCCAGTCAAGACTTTCTCGATACCACGGGGACGCTGATACCCCTCACGCCGCGAAACTATTTTGAACCGGTGCCTGTCGATGGCACGTTGCCCCCGTCGTCATCAAATCCGATCCGTCCAACCGCGCAGCGCGATTACGAATACACCTGGGCTGCCATGTTCCAGAGGCGATTGGTTCCCCCGAAGGAAGGGAGCGGTCCCGAGACAGCTCGGCCCAACGTGATCGATCGAGACTTCCGGGGGAAGCTGGCGATCCTCTGCTTCTATCGGCGAAACTTGCAACAGCCTTACCGTGTGATTGAAGGTTGCTTCTACACCGGGAGCCGAGTCGCGACGCTATCCTGGCCAAGCAATCTTCCCGCGCCGTCGGTCATCGTCGGATCCTGGCTCTGCGAAGCATCGATTAGTCGAAGCACCATGGGCCAGAGTTTGGGAACAGGCCTGGCTGATCCCCTCTTGGGAAGCACATCGACCCTTACGGGAGTCTATATCGATGATTCGAGCGATCCGGGGAGTCCGGTCGTGGATTATGACGTCCAAACTGTTCCGCCCGTGTTGCTCAAGTCACGTCGCCTGTATCGCCGAGCGTTTTCGTTTCACCGAGTGACGGCGGTGGGGGACGTGGTCGATGATACGGCCAACAATCGGTCGTACTTACAAGTGACTTTGGAACGACCCGCGGTCGGCTTCCCGCTTCAGTATCAGAATCCACTGACGGGCGCGCTCGGGCCCTTGTCGGGTCAAGATGATCGACCCATTGACGCCTATCCACCCTTCGGTCGACCCGGCAGCGGGGTGACGCCGGGTTACAATCCACCCCCGGGAGTTACCTCCCCGATCAGTTGGCCGATCGTCGATCGGATCGGCACGACGCTGACGTTCCCGCTTCCCGTAGGGACGATTACCTCCTTCTACAACGACGAAACCAACTGCACTCAGGCGGCGTTGATGGGTCTGCCGCCGGCGGAATATGACCAGTACTCCTTCTACTACCCGGTGATTCTGTTTGACGGGCTGCGAGAAGTCTTCGAGTACAACACCGATTAAAAGGGCAGGGTGGCGTGACATACGGTTGTCCAAGATCAAGCGACGGAAACAATGTCTTTAGGGTGATAGGGTGAGATCGTCATGATGCGTTCAGAGCGGATGTCGAGAAAAGGTTTCACGCTGGTCGAGCTGCTCGTCTCGATCACCTTGACGATCTTTATTTTGTCGCTGTTTGCGACCCTCTTCGGGGCGGGGAATGACGCGGTGCGGGCCGCCCGGGGCTCGGGCGAGATCGATCGTTCGGTGCAGGCCAGCATCACGAAGATCAAAAGAGATCTCGAACACGTTTACATCGGCGATGGCGTCAAGTTAAGCGAGGCGTTCACCAGTCCTACATCGATCCCCAATGCCGGCTACTTCACCATCGAAGAGAACCTGCCCGCGAGCCCTCCCTACTATGTGCAGGATGCAACACAAGCAGCGAATGTCACGAGTCCAGCCCATGATCCCAATTTCGCCGCCCGCGTGCAGGCGATCAATGCTCGGCTTCAGTTGGCGCCGCCACCCGGCTACAGCGGACCGGCTCAGCCGGCCGTCGGCTATCGGCAAGGGATCGATGACCGGGGCGTCCCGCTCGAGATTGACACCGACGATGTCCTTGCTTTCACAGCTCGACTTTCGGGCGATAACGCGTCGGAGATATTTTATGGCCGGGTCCCGGTGGGAAGCGTTCTCGACAACGATCTTGATCCCGGCTCTCGGTTTGATGCCCCGAACAACGGCCAATTCACGAGCCCGACGGCCGAGATCTGTTACTTCCTTCGAGCTGATCGCCCTTACAGCTTGGCCGAGATCAATCGTCCCGCGCTTGGGTCCGATGAAGGTCGACTCGCCCAGGCGGCGACATTCACGCTCTATCGCCGAGAACTGCTCGTCCTTGCCGAATCACAGCGGAACAAAGTCGAAGAGAGATTGAACTCCGTCTCTGCACTTGCTGACATTCAACAGGTTGTTTCGACGCCTCTGGGTCAGAATAGAAACCCATCGCTTTATCCTGTCCCTAACCCGAACTATAATCCGTCACTGTATCAGAACTACGATGTGGCGTTTCGGTTCGACCCTCTCAGTAATGTTGTTCGATTCAACGATGTTGTTGCACTTCGATTGCGACAGAATCGGTACGGGATGCAATGGGTAGCTTCAACCGCGCCATTCCCAGATGGGCGCGTCGTGCCTCGCGTCTTAAATCCCCAGTTTTCCGCTCCATTTTATGATCACGATCCTTCGGCTGCTTCCTTGACAATGAGAATGCACGTTCCAGGGCGAACGTACCCAGCAGGAGTTCGTCCACTTTTCCGAGGTCGGCCAACGCTGTTTGAATCAACGATCGTCGGTTATCAGGGCTACGCCAATGCAAACAATCTCGATTACGACCCAAGTGTAGCAAGTAGTCATGCATCTTGGAATTTTGCTAATCCGAACCTCAGATTCGATGAGCAGACGACGCCTTTTGTCTCTTCAAGTGCTCGCCGTGGCAATGCTGATGTGCTTCTTACCAATGTTCTTTCTTTCGATGTGAAGGTTTTGAACGACGACGTTCTGTTGGGATACACATCGTTCCCTCTTCGGAGTGACGAGTCGTCGGTACCTTCCGTTGGGCTTCAATTCCCCGAGGATCTCGATCAGTCGACATTTTTCCCGAGAACACCTGGAACAACTGTTTCTGGAGATGCTTCCGATTGGCCGGCGAATCGGACATCGTTGCTTCGACGAATCAATCCATCAGACAACGGTTTTGACGGATCACCGGCGGATAAAAGCACCTACTTTAGGACGGGGCCTCTATCAACCAATACGTCAAGACTTCGAGGTATTGCGGTACCTGCGATGATTCAATCGAATTTCGTTGATATTGGTTTTACGCTGGTTCGAGAGCTTAATGCTGGCTGGGGATCGACGTTTCCGAGTGAAGCGAGATGCGTCATTTCGAACAATATTCGGTCTTTGTTACCATTGTCATTCTTTAACACACGCGCACATTCAGTGCAATGGGGCCAGCAAACACCGGCTCGATGGATGTCGACTGGACGTTCCGAGGCGTGGCTAAACATACAGCACGCTACGATCGCAGAACCGATCGCCTCGGTGTACGACACATGGTCGCCGGACTACAACGCAGAAACATTTGCGACCGAGTTCTTGACGCCCTTACCGACTCCACGGCCGACCAAATACCTTCCTCCTTATGACCGTCCGATTCGGGGGATTCAAATAACGATTCGAACACTGGAGCCACGCTCGGGACTGGTGCGAGAGTTTCAAATCATCCACCGCTTCTAGCGCGTGGATGATTTCAAGTGGGGTCATCCACCGCTTCCAGCGCGTGGATGATTTCAAGAGGGGTCATCCACCGCTTCTAGCGAGTGGATGATTTCGCGAAGGGTCATCCAGCGCCATTGGCGTGTGGATGAGGGACAAAGATGACCCATTGCCGAAAGGTGAGTGGGTGAAGTGCCCAAAGGGAATGGGGCCGACTGGTAGATCCAGCGGGCTCCGAGCAGGC
>JAIELF010000034.1 GCA_019753235.1 bacterium | reverse complement strand
GCATCGGGCGAACGCTCTCTCCTTGGAGTCAATTGGCTCTGGCGGTTTCCAATGGCAGAACGAACTCGAACCTTCGTTGGGATGATGGTAATTTGCTGCCGCTCTTTATCAATCATCAAGTTCCCTATTCGATCTTCCCGCTGAGCCCGTTCGTCAGCTACGTGACCCCCAACCAAATATCTCCTTGGGGCGTGAATACGAGCTTGGTTTACGATTCGAGCGTCTTGCCCATCGTCTTGCCCATCGTCTTGCCCATCACGACCGTCACCGATGGGGGACTGGTCGCGGAGCTCTTCACATTTGATGAAGCCCTCGAGGTCAATCCGTACGCTCCGTTTGATAACGATGACTTCTTTTACTCGGCCGCTGATTTGGCGGCTGTGTGGCGGGCGGGCGATATTGATGGCTCGACGTCGAACTCGCGTTTGACGGGGCTCTTAGGGAGTCAGGTTGTTCCGCGCACCACCGATATCTCCGCATCGAACACGACGCCGACGCCGCCGGCCTACACGCGTGAAGCGTATGCGAAAAAGCGTCAACAGCGAATGTTCACGCACGCGAGTTGGGACTTGAATCGATTCAGTTCGCCGCCGGGGGTCGGCTTAGCGTCATTGGGGAATTTCTTTGGTGGTTCGGTCCCAAGCGATGTCAAGGATCTCGTCGAAGCGATGCGCCGCTCGCCGACAGCGTTCACCTCCGACGTGCTCGAAGCGATCTCGCGTCGGCACTCGTCGTCGGGGGTTCCCTCGATTCTTTCCAATCAGTTGACAAACCTATTGCCTGATCCCGTTACCGGGACACCGCTCCTTTCATCGTTGACCGGTTTGACTTGGGGCTCGAACCCGAGCAGTGCCCCCTACGCCAGTACGCCTTACTTGAATTCTCGCTTCGCTCTCGAACATTTGGCCACGCGACGGACGGCGGATGGAAAGGATTTTCTGATTCCTTTCGAAGTGCAGATGGGTCGGCGATTCGATCTCAATCGCCCGCTGACGGCCTATGCGCTTCCGACCTTTAGCGCATCGAGCAAATTGTTACGATTGCCAGCAGGTACTTCAGTCGCCGCTAATCCGACACTCGGTACTCCGGCAATCGTCCTTGATCCCCCCTCTGGCACGGATACGGTTTCACCAATTCAGGATCCCGCAACCGTCGATCTGGAACGGGAATCGATCGCTCAGCAGCTTTACATTCTGCTCGCGATCTCAGCAGGTCTGGTGGGGGATGACGGTACTGCCACCCAGTGGGTCGACGCGAAGACGCGGATCGCCCAAGCGCGCGTTTTGGCCCAGATCGCCGTCAACATCGTCGACTACATGGACCCCGACAGTGTCATGACGCAGATGACTTTTGATCCCTACCTTGTCGATGGATGGAGCGACAATCTCGGCGCCGCATCACCTGTTATACCACCTACTCCAGCGACAGTGCCTTGGATTCCAGCCTATCCTCGGCGAGCGGATGGAACGGTCGACCCTGCTTTTACCCCGGCACCGCCACCGGACCAGTGGCAAGCGACGTGCACGGTCATCGGCTTCGAGATGCCCGACTTGGTGATCAGCGAAACCGTTTCGGTGGTGCAAGAGAATTGGTACAAGCCGGATGCGAAGCAGGGGGATCCGCCTCCATCGCCCGTGCGCAACGAAGTGTTGAATACCTTTGTCGAGTTGATGAATCCCTGGCCAGGCACGCCCGACCCTGTGTCGCCGCAAGATTCGTCAGGCAACATCATTCGCGGAATCCGGCTCTTTGACCCCGCGTTGGGTCAGCCCCGTTTCATGGTGAGCATTACCTGTCCGCAGGCCGGGATCGTTCCGGTGCTTCCAGATCTAACAACGAACCCGACTACCTATCGTCCGCTGGTTCGCTTTGATCTAGTCGGCGGGACAACGGGTCCGACGAGCGATGGGTACATCCTCTCGTCGAGCGGGGCGGGGTCGACCGACCTCTATGTGGCGAGTCGCGACGGCGCGAAGCGGGCCCTTCCCGATGGAACACCGCAGCCCGATCCGCTCAACACGGGCGAGCATGGCTATTTTGTGATTGGCCCAGATATTTCGAGCAAGATCGAGTCGAGCACCAACAAGAATTATGGCGGCAAGGTGATCAATAACTTCCTGCTCTCTGGAGTTGATCCGACGAGTGTTGCCAATCTTTCGAGCACGGTCGACTATGCGGCGACCGCCTGTGGGCAGGTTGTGCCGATCACGGCCGCCAATGGTTTGGCGGGCGCAGGGAAAGTCGACATCGATGTCAAGCTGTACCGGGTTCGAAATCCATTTCGCATCTTCGATGCGGTGCTGAATCCGTACGTGGCGGTCGATACCGTTCGGATGTCGACGGCGAATACGACGGCAACACAAGAGCACTTTAATCGAGGGACGTCGGGCAACTTAACGACCTCGCCTGCACCAAGTCCGGTAGGTTCCGGGATCTATTACTCGAAGGATCCCACGCCGGAGCCAGGCACCATGAACGTTGCCGCCACTTGGGATACGACGTCGACGGCGACTAGTCGAGACTCATGGCAGCGCCGGCAGCCTTGGCATGGTTGGAGCGGGGAATTCGACCCTTACGATATTGCTCCTGCGAGTACGACGGCGGCGACGCATCCCCTCGTGGATACCCGAGGGGCCGTGGGTGGGTTCTCGTCACGTCGGCAGAACCTGGAGGGGCTCTTCCTCGGCTTGCCGAGCTTGGCTTCCGCGCGGGATGTTTCTAATTCGGCTGAATTGTTTCCCTTCAACGCCATCCGGCAAAATGGCTTCGTGCCGTTGGCTCCCTCCTTAAACAAACCCACCTCTCCGGGTGGGACACCGACGAGGAGCATTTCAAAAGTGACGGGAGCGACGCAATATGCTCGTTGGCAGAGTTTCCCCTTCGCAAATCGTCAGTTGGCGACGCCGCTGGAACTGCTGAATGTGAAGCTCTACGGGAGTCATCTTTGGCAGGTCGGCACTAGTGTATTTGAATGGCGGCTGCGGTTCACGGACGACTGCGAATTCATGACGTCCGCCTACGACATGCCCGATGCCACGAGCGTGACGCCGTCGCCGAGCAGTCCGTTCTTTGAAAGGACTTGGCGAAGCCGATCGATTCCATGGTACCAAAGCGATCGGACTAGCCATCCGACCTGGGGTCAAAGCGCGGGTAGCTTTGGATTGACCACGTATGATCCGGCCACGCTGTCGACCACCGTCGCGACTAACCGTGAGCAACTTCAGTTGCCGCTGGGCAATCTATACCGGTTCTTTGAGCTGGTTGAGTGCCGATCGAGGATGAACAACGGTAAGAGGCCGGGCGAGCAGTGGTATGGGGATACGATTGTCCAACCGGCCGGGATGCCATCGGGGACGGGAGGTAATGTTCTTCGGTCGGCGCGCGAGGACCGCGTGGCGGGGAAGATCAACCTGAACACGATCACCGAAGAGGAGGTCTACAAGGGTCTCATTGATTCGGTCTCGGCCATGTACTTCGATCCGGCGGAGTATACCACTCTTATCACGAACTACCGGACCAACTCGCAGGGACCGAGCGCTAATCCGCCGAATATCCCGCCGGGGATGACGAGTTACTGGCCGGTCGATTATTGGTTCGCGCTCTTCACGCCGCTAGGTCAGTACCCGTTAAGTAATCCCGGATCGGGTCAGACGACAGTCGAGGTCCTGGGCGATCTGGTAGCGTGGCGATCGCTGAGCTTTGCGCGAGCGGTGGAAGCAAGCGTCTTGACACCGCCCGGCGCGACGGGGACGCCGCTACCAACGATCGCCGCGTATGGCGGGATGGATCTGGCGGGTGGCGTTGGCTTGAACACGTCTGACTCCATCATCTGGGAAACGAATCCCACGCCGTTGATGCGGCAGATCAATAGTCAGTGGCCGGGCATTGCCCAAGGTCCGCTTGGTGGCCTCGCCTCACCTGGTAGCTTGATCTACCCCGGAACCAGTCCCGATCACCTCGTCAGTTCGGAAATGTACCGTTCCTTCTTAATGAGCCGAGCGGGCGCGGATGGGATCACCGGGACGGCCGACGATCGTCCTTTCCGAAGCTTCGCGTCGTTGGATGTGGAGGATACGATCTTGCGGAGTCGGTCGCCGCAGGTTGCCGGCAGCACTAAGCCCGCGACGGTAACCGTTAATGGGACCGGTGCCATCGTACTCGATCGATCAGACAGGCAGCTCGCGATTGCTCGGACGTGGCTCGATAGTGCCAACGACATCACCACCAACCAGCTTTCTTTCTCGGTCCCCTTCGGCTCGCCGTTAAACGCGCATTTGAGTCTTGGTTCTTACAACATCCGGTTAGGTGGGCAGGAAGCACCCAGGTTGTTCGATCCGGTTCCGAATCCCTACAAGGACGATCCTTCGGTCGATGTGGGAGAAGCGGCGATCTATCTGATGCATACGGGGGCGAGTTCCGAGGCGTCAGAGACGCAGACGACGGCGAAACTGAAGTACCAACGGCCGACGCCGGATGCGGCGACTGCCTTGCCGCGGTCGCTGCCGGTCGATTACTGGCTGCTTGACGAAAAGCGTAATAGCATCTTGGCGAAGATCGGTGGCAACACGACGACGCGAAGCCATGTTTTTTCCGCCTGGGTGACGGTCGGCTTTTTCCAAGTGGAGCCTGGGACGGAGAACCTCAAGGTTCCTCTCTTGGGGGCGGAAGTCGGTTCTCAGAATGGTCGGGTGAAACGGCACCGGGCCTTCTTTGTGATCGATCGAAGCCGAGCTACCCAGTATGAACCCGATGATATCGATGCCAATTACGATCTGGAACGACTTCGCAATCGTCAAGTGATCGAGTATTACAAGGTCATCGAATAACGTCGATTTCGTGATCGTCGAGATAAGGATCGATCTACTCGGGCTGCCGTCCTCCTTTGGGCGAGCGGCCCGAGTTCGTAAACTCACGATAACAAGAGACGTGATTGCCAAGAAAGGCTCGCCATGGCCGACGATATCCTATCCACTGACGAAGGCCCCGCGGCCGCGAGCCGAGTCGCCAAGCGACTGATTGAAAAGCGTCAAAATGCCGGGCCCGGCGATGCACCAGCCGCCCCCACGCCGATGCAGGCATACGTCCCCGAAGTTCACGAAGAGAAGATCCAGGCGTCGCCCAAGACGGCGCCCGCGGCCAAACCGGTCAAGCGAATGCTGGGCGAAGCACTCCGGCGATCACTTGATGTCGATATTGAAGATGAACTGGCCGAGGCCCTGGGGGGAATGGAGAGTCTTGATCGGCTCACCCGTTCGGCGCCCGCCGGCTCACTGGACGCGACCCCAACGGTCAATCTCGAGCGCGGAGCCAAGGCGACCGGCCGGGTCATTTCCGTTCGTGGCGATGATGTCTTTGTCGATCTGGGGGACACCAGCGAAGGGGTTCTTTCGATACTGCAGTTCTCGGCGGAACTTCCCAAAGAAGGAGATTCGATCGACGTATTCGTTGATCGCTACGACGGCGATAACGGTCTGTTCGTGCTGAGACTTCCGGGCGCGTCGCAAGAGGCCGACTGGTCGACGGTCGCCAAAGGGATGATTGTTGATGCCCACGTCAAAGGGGTCAACAAAGGTGGTCTCGAAGTGACCGTCAACGGTCTTCGGGGTTTCATGCCGGCCGGCCAGGCGGATATCGGCCGGATTGCCGATCTGACGACGCTCGTCGGCGCGGTCCTTCGTTGCGAAGTCACCGAGGCGAAAGTCACCGAGCGAAACCTTGTCGTCAGTCGCCGAAAGGTTCAAGAGCGCGAGCGAGAAGAGCTTGCCCAAAAGACACGCGAACTGATCGCCGTCGGCAAAGTGTTTGAAGGGAAGGTTCGCAAGCTGATGGAGTTCGGGGCGTTCGTCGATATCGGCGGCGTCGATGGGCTCGTTCATGTCAGCCAACTGAGTTGGCAAAAGGTCAAACATCCCAGTGAGATTCTGAAAGAGGGAGATACCGTCAAGGTGACGGTCGTCAACTACGAGCCGACCACCGGCAAGCTGGGGCTCGGTCTGCGACAGTTGATGGAGAATCCTTGGAACAAGATTGCCGAGCGTTTGGCCGTCGGCACCATCATCGCCGGCAAGGTGACCCGGACCGCCGAGTTCGGCGCCTTTGTTGAGATCGAGCCAGGAATCGAAGGGTTGATCCACATCTCGGAACTCTCCGGTCGGCGGATTCGTCGTGTGACCGAGATCGTCAAAGAAGGGGACCAGGTCGAAGCGAAGGTTCTGGAGGTCGATCCGGAAAGACAGCGGATTAGTTTGTCGCTGAAGGGAGCCACTCCCGAGGCCGACATCGTCCAAGAAGATAAGCCGGAAGTGCCTATGGTCCCCGAGGGACGTCGCCCCAAGCCGAGCCAAAGCCATCTTAAAGGTGGTGTCGGAAGCGGCGGTGGTCCCCTCTTCGGTTAGTTTGATTTCGAGGGGGACGGGCTCTCGGCCTCTTCGTCGGTCGGGATAGGGGGAAGGAGAACAAGCTTTCGGCTAAGCGAGGTGATCGGCCCGCTGATCCCCAGAGCCGCCAGAATAGCGGCCAACGTGATCCAACCCATGTAGTACCGATCCCAATTGAGCGATAACTCTCGAACCAGAACAAATGTTTCCACCACGAACCATGCGGTCACCAACCAAGGGATCGGCAATAGGCCTAGCCGCCAATGCCTTCTTCCCTCGGCAATCGTCCAAATGAAGCCCGACAACACCAGCAGACCAACGAGCGCACCCGCCCAGAACTCCTGCAGCGAAAGATGGGCAGCAAACGAGCGTCTGCCCCAACCTTCTAGGAACATCGCTTGTATTCGAGAGCGGGCGGTCGGCAGGGCATCGTCCGAGAATCGCTCTTGGATCGCCTTATCGTCGAGAACCGACTGTCGATAGTGAACCAAATAGCGGAGTCGTTCCCACACGCCTGACGACGCTAACGGTCGGACATAGTTATCGACCCACGTCCGGTCGCGAAGCTCTCCATCAATGACGATACCAGGCTCCGCCTCGTTGCCGGCTGGCAGAATGGGATGGGCGTAGAAGAAGGGATGGACGGCCAAAAAGGTGCTGCCGGCGACAGCGGTCATCCCGACGAGAAAGATCCCCCAGCGTCGGCAGACAGCATGACTTGGGCCCAACTGCCGCCAGGGTGCCGCCTTGGCTAGAATGAAACCTCCTCCGACCAGCGTTCCCATTAATAGGGAGAGCCCCGAGAGTTTGGTCGCCGACGACAGCCCGAAGGCGACGCCCGCCAGGAGCATGCAAGGGAGCGTCCTCTTCAGGTGAAAAAGCCGACCGTGATGCAACGGCATTCGCCGTGTGACGAATAGGACGCTGGTCAGCCCCACCAAGCCGAAGGCGATGACCCAGTCGTCGGCCATGGCTCGGCGAGCATGGGTCCAGTAGAGAGGACTCGACCCGAGCAAGAGTGCGGCCAAGAAACCGGTGACGGGACCAATGAGTTCATTGGCGAGCGCGAAGATGGCCCAGCAACCGATTGCTCCGCCGACCATCATGGAGACGCGAGCCGCCAAAAGGCGGTCGGGGTCACGCGCACCCGAATCGGACTTGGCCGGCCCGTTGATGCCGTACCACTCTTCGAGAGGATGGATCGAGTTCGGAAGCTCGATTCCCAATCCGTCGAGAGTCCCTCCGATAATGGCTCGGCCCACGTTCAGGTGGTCGTAAGATGCCAGATGGAACCAATCGACGTGATTCCACTCTCCCTCCTTCATCAAACGGTAGTAGTAGGTGCCGGCGATGTAGGCACCCTCGTCCATGAAGTAGGGTTCGTCGAGGAGATGGCGAGAGAAGAGAAAGAGGCTTACAAGGAAGACGACTAGGCCGAGTCCCCATCGTCGCATCATCGATCGAGGACGGAGCAGTATCAAGCGGTACATCCTTGCCAACAAGCATTGGTCTCGAATCGAAAC
Organism: bacterium; assembly: GCA_019753235.1. GTDB lineage: Bacteria > Planctomycetota > Planctomycetia > Kolteriales > Kolteriaceae > JAIELF01. The sequence continues at coordinate 95,810 of JAIELF010000034.1, read as the reverse complement.
GTCCGCCGGGTTTCATGGACATCGAATCGAGAATTCTCTCCCTACGGACAGGGAGACCATCCCCAGTGATGAGCATTGTACGGGCGGGACTCATCCATGTTGAGGCCATTCGCCCGAGCCTTTCGAGGGCCGCTCGGCTGGGCGCGAGCTACGTTTCAGCGGGGAATCATCAATAAATCCTTGGTTCGACGGGATGGCACGGGACAATGCTAGTCGATTTTTTTCGATGGGCCGGCCGGAGCCCATCCCGAAACCGAACCTTTCGCCTGTTGGTCGTGATGCATCTGGTGGTGCTCGGCGCAACGGTGCTCCTTGTGATGCTCTCGCGTCAGTCGAGAGTTTTTTCCATCGTCGGTTTCGCGCACCTCCTTTTGGGGATTGTCGAGGGAGCCCTCGTCATTGGTTGGCGACTGGTGCAGTGGCCTAAAAGCCAATCGTTGGAACCACTCCTGCTGGCCAACATCTCTAGCCGAGCCGTGATGGCGGGCGAACAAGCGGTCGGCTTGGCACAGATGGCTCTGATCGCGCTCAGTGGGGTTCCGCTACTTTGCCTCCTGGCGGGTCTGGGCTGGATGGATCCGGTCGGCGTCCTGCTGCTCCCGGTGCAGGGTTTTCTTTGGGGAAGCGCGGTCGGCTTCGGCCTGGTCGCGTGGGCGTATGAAGTCGCCTCCGTTCGGCTCTGGGCCGAGCGAATTCTCGGCACCATGTTGGCGACGTACTTCGTCATCGGCGGCTTGGCGGGGGAGCATACCTTGGGGCTGCTCCGCTCGATACCTTTTGTCGGCACGGGAATCGTGGAAGCCATCTGGACGTTTCATCATGGACATCCCTTCGCTGTCCTTCACCGAATCGATGACCGCGATCCCGGCGCGTTGATGAGCCTCTTGATCGTCGATGCTGTCGCCATCATGATTATCCTTCTTTCTCTGTTTCGCTCCGCCGCTCGGCTTGAACCGCACTACGTTGACAGACACTATCGACCCATCAGTGAACAGGCGACGGGCCGACGAGGCCAAATGGGGGACGATCCTCTCTCTTGGTGGGCGGTAAGAAGGGTCGCGGAATACGCGGGCCGGGTGAACCTTTATCTCGCCGGCGGAGCATCGATTCTTTATGCCGCTTACTTGGTACTTGGTCCTGCCTGGCCCACTTGGCTTGGCAACCGCGTCTTCCTTGTATTCGAGATGAACGGCGGTGTCGCCACCATGACAACGATTCTCATCGTGTTGGCCGCGGTTCCCGCCGCCTATCAGTACGGCCTATGGGATAGCAGCAAGACCGATCGCTGTCGTCGGCTCGAGACTCTTCTCACCACCGATCTGAACGGGATCGATTTCGGCCGAGCGTCGTGGTCGGCCTCGTGGGCTCGTGGCCGAGGCTACTTTTACTCGGCCATTATTCTTTGGTTGGCAGCGGGGATATCGGGTCGCATGGATGGACTTCAAATCCTTGCCGCGATGGGGTCGGCTTGGCTGCTTCTCATCATTTACTTTTCGATCGGCTTTCGTCAGTTGGCGGTCCATGGCGGTGGGACGACGACGGGCTTTGTTCTGTGCGTCGTCATACCTCTGGCGGTTTGGGGCTTGGTTCGGATGGGGGCCGAGAGCTACGCTAGGCTCCTTCCCCCTGGGATGATCTACTTCGCCATCAGTCAACCGGTGAAGCCGATGCAGGTCGCCCTGGTGATGATTCTTTTCTTAGCGGCAGGGGTGGGATTCTGGCGGATGACGCTGGGTCGATTTGATCTCAACATCCGGCGATCCTTCGAGGCCGACCTTCTCCGTGGACCGTCGTGAGAAAAGCAGATCAGCGAAGCAGCCCATGATTCACGCGTGGAGAAACCGTTCTCAAGGCGATTCCCTTGCGAAGGAAGCCTTCCCTCCTGGTATAATAATGTCCTGACGACTAGGATCCTTGCTCCCATCGAGGCGAACATGAACAAAGAGTCGGCCGTTCAAGAGATGCCTGCTGCCGAGCTCGAATACGCAAGTCTGCGGATGCTTTGCGTCGACGACGAACCTACTTTTGTTGAAACGTACCGAAAGTATTTCGGCAAGCGAGGCTTCGAGGTCGATGCCGCCTCGAATCTGTCGGACTTCGAACAGCTCGTTCGCGAACGCCATCATCATGTCATCTTGTTGGATTACTACCTTGATGTCGACAAGGTCAACGGCGACATCTTGATGGCACTGGTCGAGCAGTACGACCGCGACGCGTCAGTTCTCGTGGTAACGGGTCGGCCGAGCTTGGAGACCGCCGTGGCCAGTCTTCGCCAGCGGGCGTTTGACTATCTCAGTAAACCTGTCAAAATCGACGAGCTTGCCAAAGCGGTCAATCGGGCACTTGAAGCCAAGGGACTGCTGCGACTGTCCGCAAGCGAGTTACAACGCCGGATCGGCGAGAAAATTCGCGAAGGGAGAAAGTCGCTCGGGTTGACGCTCGCTCAGTTGGCCGAGCGCACGGGTTTATCGGTCGGTTTTCTGAGTCAGATAGAACTCGGAAAAAACAGCGCGTCGGTCGATACGCTGTATCGCATCGCCATGGCTTTGGCCGTTCATCCCGGCGACTTCTTCAAAGACTAATCTTCGCACGCGGAAAGAGAGCCTCGCTCGTCGCAACCGACGGGATTGTTCCGTCCAAGAAAAGGCGGCCCTCAAGCATTTCTGGCGTCTGATGACTTCCAATATCCCCCCCGCGCGTGGTCGAAGATGGCCTCTTTTCCTCGCACGTTTTCATCCACTCGGCCATGCACAAACGCGGTCTTACCACCGACGAACGTTTGGACCGGCCAGCCTGTTAGGGTTGTTCCATGCCAAGGACTCCACTTTGATTTGGTGAGTTGCTCCTCGTTGCGGATCGTTTGGGACTTATTCAGATCGACAAGCACCAAGTCAGCGTCGTAACCGACCTCGATCTTTCCTTTGTCGACGATATCCCAAATGAGTGCCGGCCGAGTACACATCCATGCCACCACCTGTTCCAGCGTCGCTCGGCCGTGATGAACTTGATCCAGCAAAAGGGCCAATGAGTTCTCAACCGCGGGGAGTCCCGACGGCGAGGCAGGGTAGGGAAGCGACTTTTCTTCGAGCGTGTGCGGCGCGTGATCAGTGGCAATGATCTGAATCGTTCCTTCGAGAAGGCCCTGCCAAAGGCGCTGGTTATCCTCCTTGGTCTTGATGGACGGATTCATCTGCAACAGCGAACCTAACCGATGATAATCATCAACGGAAAAGAAGAGATGGTGCGGACAGACCTCGCTGGTGATCAATCCGCGATGGTCCCGCAGCAAATCGACCTCGGCCGCCGTCGTCACATGCAGCACATGAAATCGGTGATGATGACGGAAGGCTAAGTCGAGAGCTCTTTTGGTCGCGATGATTGCCGCCTGATGATCGCGAATCTTGCTGTGATCGGCGTATTCATGTCCTCCTCCGAGACGATCTCGATTGGCCCGGAATGTCGATTCGTCTTCGCAATGGGCACAAATGGGGAGCGTGGTCTCGGCAAAAATTCTCTCGAGGGCCGACTGGTCGTCGACGAGTAAGTCTCCCGTGCTGGATCCCAGGAAGATTTTGATCCCAGCCGTTCGCTGAGCGGTCCGAAGGTCATCAACGTTGGTGCATGTGGCGCCGATGTAGAATCCGTAGTTCACAACGCATTTGCTGGCCGCCAGCGCGAGCTTTTCGTCGAGCCTTTGCTGACTGATCGTCAGCGGGTTCGTATTGGGCATCTCGAGGAATGTCGTGATACCCCCCTTCGCACAGGCGACGCTCCCCGTGTGCAAGTCTTCTTTGTGGGTCAGGCCCGGCTCGCGAAAATGGACTTGATCGTCAATCACGCCCGGCAACAGATGTAAGCCTTGCGCATCGATGACTTCGTCCGCCGGCGTGTGGTTGGCGGCATCGATCGAGACAATTTTGCCCCCGTCCATCAAGACGTTCGTGCGCAGTGTATCGTGCGGGAGAACGCATGTGGCCGACCGTATGAGCGTCTTCATAGCGCGAGTCTCCTGTTCGACGAGAAGAGGGGTTGTCTTTCTCGTGGTGAGCGGCTTTTGATTTTGGAGTGCCCGCTCACATTATTGAGACTGACGCCTGCGAAAACAATCGAGCAGGAATACGCAGGCCCATGGAATGGATCGGGGCCGACCCTTTTCAAAAGAGCCGGCCCCCAAGTTCTATGCTCTCAATCGACCCGGCACCCATCAGGGCGTTAAACCACCATTGATCCCTTTGGTAACGACGGCAACCGCGTCGTGCGGGTGTAGGCTTTCGAGATGTTCCACCCGAATTCGGAAGTCGGCCGCGTACTCGAGCTTGTCGATCGACTCGCGGATTCGGCGGGCGGCATCCTCGCAGAACATCAGGTTCTCGCCGTTGATCTTGGCGAACTGTTGCTCGTCTTCGCGTTTGACGACCGTTTGTACCGCGGTCAGAATCGCCGCTTCCACGCTCATAATCAGGTCATTGACCGGAAACGCGATATCGACCGAACCCAGAACCACCGTGACGTCGGCGTGACTTCGTTGCGAATGAGGCGTCGGATAGGTCATCCGATCGCTGTCAATCCAGCGAGAAACTTGACGCACGCTGACCATCTCGTCGCCAACAAACTCGCTTTCGAACTGTTCACGGAGAAGTTGACGAGCAAGCGCAGCCGAGCAAGGGCATGTGCTCGAATAGGTTACCTTCACCGTCAACTGATGCTCCATTTTGCCACCGGTTAGCTTGCTTTCGATGGTCACGGGATAGTTTCGCCAGGCGGCATGATCCGAAAGCAACGCAGGGCGTTTGCAAAGATGGCTATAAGAGAGACGAATCATGCTCGATCGGCTGATATTTGAATGGGAGTCGATAAAGCCCGTCAGGATTCTTTCAATCAGGGCCGGGCTCAGTTCATCATGTTCCAGTGCCCGGTGAAGATGAAGAAATAGCCGGGACATATGGATCCCCTTTACGTCCGGCGCGTCAAGGCTGACGAACGCGTCGGCTTTAGCAGGGGTAAGGATCGTGTGGCCCTGTTCGTCGCGACGGCGCAAAGCGACATCAATCCCAGACATGCCCACTTGGTCGAGCGGACCCAAGGCGGCCGCCTGCCCTTGATGGGCGACATCGGGCAAAACGCGGCTGGCGCGAGCAGGGTCTTTACTTTGGGCCCAACCGTTCGAGCTTCCCAGAGTCGACATCAGTCTCGGCTTCCTTTTGAGTTTTCAACTGGGGCGGGAGGCATTCTCTTGGCCCCGCAGATTGTAGTTTCCCCTGAAGTGTGGACAACTATTTTGGCCGAACCTGACTACGCGAATCTGAATCCCTTGTCGCCCCGACATCCGCTTCATGGGGCTGCCCTGACGAATTCCCTCACTTACGATCGGACTTGGCCCGCGTGGACTTTTCTCCCGTCCTCTTTTTTCCACTCAAGTTGGCCAGAAATGCCAGCGAAATGGCCGCGGAATCGGGAGTTTTCCAAATTCAGTGTCATGATGAGATGAAAGAAGCGTGAATGCCCCTGCCCGAGAGGATGATGTTCACCCACCAAAGGCGACCGTCGGTCGGCATCGCGAAACACGATTTTCAAGCGAACCGGACCTCCTCCGGCACCATCGCCGACGGCCATTCCAAAACGAACATCCCGAAACTTCGCCCGCGTCGGTTCCCCTTCGACTCTTTGGTTTTCGTATCCACGGCGGATGAATAGGAATCTTGGTGGAACAGCGTCGCGGAATCCGGTTCTCTCGATAGAGAACTAAGTACGGAGCCACCGAAAGATGGTCGGGCAGAGGTGATCGACCGGCATTTGCTCGGCAGCATTCAGCCAGTCTTGCTGGCCCAACGATTCGAGCATGGGCGGACAAACGTCGCGCGAGAGAATCGGCGGTTCTCTCTGTTGGCAATGGGGTGAGGGTAGATTAACGATGATCTCGTCGGGATTCTTTGGTGCCCTCGCACGGATCTACCCACCTGGCAGACTCCTTACCAGGACCGCCGAGCTTGCCCCCTATGAGTCGGACGGCCTCACGGCGTTTCGCGTTCGGCCCGGCGGTGTCGTGTTGCCGACGTCGGCCGACGAGGTCATCGAAACGGTGAGGCTTTGTCATCGATTCGGCGTTCCGTTTGTCGCGCGAGGGAGCGGCACCAGTTTGAGCGGCGGCTCGGTTCCGATCGAAGACGGGCTTCTCATTGGCCTGAATAAGATGAATCGGATTCTTCAGTACGACCCGCAGGAACGAATCGCCGTTGTCGAACCGGGCGTCATCAATCAGCGGGCATCGCAGATTTCCGTCGGCGATGGTCTGTACTACGCCCCCGATCCTTCCAGCGCGGCGGTTTGCACGATTGGCGGCAACGTCGCTTTCAACTCGGGAGGTGCCCACTGCTTAAAGTATGGGATGACCTCGAACCACGTTCTCGGCATCAAGGGGGTTCTTCCCGATGGAGAGGTCGTTCAATTCGGTGGACCATCGCTGGAACAAGTCGGCACGGATCTGCTTGGTATGTTTGTCGGTTCCGAAGGACTGTTTGGCTGCGCTCTAGAGATCACGCTTCGATTGCTTCCCAAACCCGAAAAGTATTATACGTTGCAGGCGGCTTATCGGTCGTTAGAAGAAGCGGGGAACGCTGTTTCGATGGTGGTGGCTTCGGGATTGCTTCCTGGCGCGCTCGAGATCATGGACCGTTTGGCCATGAATGCTTCCGATGCGGCGGTTCAAGCGAACTATCCCAAGGATGCGCAGGCGATCCTAATCGTCGAACTCGAGGGACCAATTGAAGAGGTTGATGCCGAGACCCCTTTGCTGCAAAAGCTGATCGATGATTCCGGCGCCTACCGAGTCGATGTCGCCAAAAATGCGGCCGAGCGACTCAAGATCTGGACCGGGCGGAAGTGTGCTTTCTCGGCCGTCGGTCGCTTGAGTCCTGACTTCATCGTTCAAGATGGAGTCGTCCCGCGCACCAAGCTTGGAGAAGCCTTGGCTCGCATCGATGAGATTAGTCGGCAAAGCGGTATTCCTGTCGCTAACGTCTTTCATGCCGGTGACGGAAATCTCCATCCCTTGATTCTCTTTGATGGTCGAACACCCGGGGCTCTGGAACGGGCTGAGGAAGTCGCGGCTGAAATCCTGCGTCTTTGCATCAAGCTTGGTGGATCGATCACCGGCGAGCACGGCGTGGGGCTTGAGAAGCGGGCCTTTTTTGAAGAGATGTTCGGCAAGAAAGATACCGACCTGATGCGAAGAATTCGAGACGCCATCGATCCAGGGCAGATCGCCAATCGGGGCAAGATGCTGCCCGATACCTCCGCGCCGGCATTGACGCATCGGGGCTTGCATCCGGTGGAGAAGCAAGGCTTGGCGTTTCGGAGTTGATGATGCAGCAGCCCTCCACCATCGAAGAATTGCAAGAGATTGTTCGGCAGTCTCCCCGAGTGCACGTTCGGGGTGGTGGGACGAAGTCGGCCCTTTCGAGCGGTGCCGGCGTCTCCATGGAAAAGTTGACCGGTGTGATCGAATACGATCCAAGCGAATTCACCTTCACCGCACGGGGGGGGACGCCTGTTCGCGAGGTGGAAACGCTCCTCTCGGGGAGCGGTCAGTATCTTCCCTTCGACCCGGTTTGGGTGGATCAGGGTGCGACTCTTGGCGGCACGATTGCCTCCGGTTTGTCGGGTTCGGGGCGATTTCGTTACGGCGGCGTCCGAGACTTTATTCTCGGCTTGCAGTTTGTCACCGGTGATGGCGAATCTCATGCAGGAGGTGGGCGCGTCGTTAAGAATGCCGCAGGATTCGATTTTCCAAAGCTGATGGTCGGCTCGCGCGGGTCCATGGGGATCATCACGCAAGTCACCTTCAAGGTCTTTCCCCGTCCTCAGCGGTACGCCACCGTTCGTGTGAAAGTAACCAGTCCACTCGAAGGATCGGCTCTATTACAGAAGCTTGCTCGCTCGTCGCTCGAGCTCGCTTGTCTCGATTATCAACCGCCGGGTGAAGTGGTGATGCGCGTGGGGGGGCTCGCGTCGGCACTGGCTCGGCGAGTGGAGCGGATCACGGAATTGGTCGCTCTCCCGGTTGAAGTTCTTTTGGATGAAGAGGAACAGGGAGTCTGGCGTGCCGCCCGCGAGTTTAGTTGGATGCCGACAGAGGATACACTGCTGAAGATCCCGCTACTGGCGGGCCAGATTGTTTCATTGGAAGCCATGTTGAGTTCGATTGGCTTGGCATCGACGCCAAGGCGGTACAGCGTTGCGGGAAATGTCTGTTGGCTTGCTTGGCCCGCCGATCGGGGGCCCGCCGATCTGGTCGCGATTCTTTCGAAACTCGATTCGCGGGCGATGGCGATCCGAGGTAAGCCATGGGGCGTTCTTGGCTCGGTGCGCGACGCCGAGTTTCAGAAGCGATTGGCGCAGATTCTCGACCCAGCCGGTAAACTGGCTTGTCGGTACTGAGAGCCGATCCCAAAGAAGAAGTGAACCCGACGACGACAGGGAGATAAAGTTTGCTGCATCAGATTCCGACCGAGCAGCTGGGGCCGTTGGGTGAGCCAATGGCTCATGCCGTGCAAACGTGCGTTCATTGCGGGTTCTGTCTGCCGGCGTGCCCGACCTATCTCGAACTTGGCAACGAAATGGATTCTCCCCGCGGTCGCATCTTTCTCATGAAAGAAGTTCTCGAGGGGAAATGCGACCTCGACCAGGCTCTTCCTTACATTGACAAATGCCTCGGTTGTCTGGGGTGTGTCACGGCATGTCCGTCGGGCGTCCCCTACGATCAACTCATCACTCCTTTTCGAGCCTATGCCGAGAACAAACGCCATCGAACGCTGTTCGATCGACTGCTTCGTTTTTTCGTTCTTTCGACGCTTCCCTATCCCGAGCGATTTCGCTGGGGAGTTTGGAGCGGACGATTTGCCAAGCCGTTCAAGCATCTCTTGCCTCGACGGCTCCGGTCAATGCTTGAACTTCTTCCCTCCTCGATTCCCTCGGCACCTGCTTTGCCGGAAATCTACTCGGCAGAGGGAACTCGCCGAGCACGAGTAGCGCTCTTAGCGGGATGCGCGCAGCGAGTTCTCGCTCCGGAAATCAACTGGGCGACGCTGCGAGTCCTCGCCAAGAACGGCGTCGAGGTGGTGATTCCTCGCCAGCAAGGTTGCTGCGGGGCGCTGGCCGCTCACACCGGAGCAGGCGAAAAGGCGAAGAGCTTTGCTCGTCAGAACCTGAAGGCGTTTCCCAAGGATATCGACGCGATCGTGACCAATGCGGCCGGCTGCGGTTCGGGGATGCACGAGTATCCGCTTTGGCTGAAGGGAGATCCGCAGGAACAGGAAGCCCGCGAGTTGGCTCATCGATCCAAAGATATCAGCGTGTTTCTAGAGGAGATCGGTATCGTCGATCCTCCGCCTTCGCCGGTGGCGCATGTGCTGGCGTATCATGATGCTTGTCATTTGGTCCACGCCCAGAAGGTCAGGAATCAACCTCGCTCTTTGCTTTCGAAGATCGGCAACCTTCGGATCGTGGATGTTCCAGACGGCGAAATCTGTTGTGGGTCGGCCGGCACCTACAACATCGAACAGCCCGACATTGCCGCCGCCCTTGGCAAAAAAAAGGCAGAGTCCATTATCGCCAGCGGAGCAAGTCTGGTCGCCTCGGGCAATATCGGCTGCCTAACACAGATCCGGACTCATCTCACGCAACTCGGTCGGCCGTTGCCCACCTACCACACGATGGAGATTCTAGACTTCGCGTACCGCCAGCAGTGGCCCTGAACTATTCCGCGGCTAACCACTGGGCCATCCGTTCGAGAACGCCGGTCGAACTGCTTTCATCGAAGTCGAGTTTGGTGGGTACCTGCGAAGTTTGGTACATGATGGCAGGCAACTCGTCGGCGGCTTCGCTTTCGCCGTGAATCCAAAGAGGGACGGGTGCCAAAAGAGCTAAAAGAGCAGGTAAATCGCCGTATTTGACCGCGCCAGGTAAGAGGTTGGGATCCTCGATATCGGTGATTTGATTGAACCGAAAGCCATCCGTCGCCAGCGCGACGCGTTCGATCGCTGGTCCCGCGACGAAGGCCGCTGCGGCAATCCAACCCGCGGCGCCTGGTGCACCCGCCAATCGAATGGTCCCTTCGGGCCCGACCCATTGTCGAGCATAGGCAATGGCCGACAACACATCGTGAACCCGCTGCGCGAAAAGTGGGGAGCTGTATCCGAGGACAAAACATGCCGCTTCACGATCATTCTCGATGGCGCGCGATCGGCTCCCAGCGCGGTTGCCGTGAGTTCCTTGATACAAGAGATCGACGCCGATGACACCGAGCCCGCGCGATACCATTTGACGAATCACCGGCCGAGGAGATCCATTCTCTTCGACGGCCGATCGGCCCTCGGGAGAAATCCAAACGATGACCGTTCTAGGCAAAGGTCCGTCTTGATGAATCACCGTGGCGGGGGAGGATTCTTGCCGGGCCGCAAAGTCGATCGACCCGTGAATCAGCGTCGTTCCCTCACCGGTCGCTTTCGTCGCCACTCGGAAGTTTATTTCCTCGGCACCAGGAAGCGCTCGGCCGATCATGGATGCCCATGCGCCACCCACCGTCTCTCGAAAGGCGTGCATTCGCTCGGATGAGGTCGGTTTGTACTCTTCCATTTGCTGATCGGATGCCGACGCGAGGGCTTTCAGCACCGCAACCTCGGCATCGTCAGAGATTTCGGGCTTGGGATACTGATCGGTCCAGACCGTGAGTTCGTCTTTGCTGAGCGGTTCAAAATCAGGCTCGACGATCGGGCTGGTTTGTCCCAGCGAAAGATGCTTGTTAAAGAACTCGTACATCATGGCCCGGCTTGGGTAGTTGTAGTTGTGTGGGAAAGGAAAATACTTTCCCTCGACACGATCGGAAGCGTCGAAAAGTCCATAGAGCTTCTTCAGTTCGGGTAAGCCGAGCGTTTCCAGTTCCTTGGTCCAATCGTCCGCGGCGCTCATGCCGAGTGGCCGGGGGGCGGCGAGGGCGGCCAACTCGATGTTCCCTGTTGCGATCCTCAGATAGCTGGCATTCTCACAGGTGCATCCTCCCTGCATTTTGGTCGAAACCATCACCGCGGGGAAACCCGCCGTCGGTCGATCGTCGACGGCCATCAATAAGAACGTCTGTGTGCCACCTCCGCTAGAACCCGTGACGCCGACTCGGCTCGTATCGACGCCTCGCAGCGTCAAAAGGAAGTCCAGAGCCCGCACCGAGTGGAAGGTCTGTAAGCCCAGCGGCGAGAGAAGCCGAGATTCCGCTTGAGCGCTGAAGAGACCCCATCGATCCGGCTGGCTGAGAGTAGGTCGCTGTTTCCGAAAGAGATGAGCGACCTCCTGAGAAATCGGAACGCTGTCGGCATAGCCCAGCATGTCGTAATTGAAAACGACACATCCCATTCGAGCTAGCTGAAAGCAACGAGCTTGAATGGGGAATCGGCCTCCGTTGGCGTGTTTCTCGCCACCCGACCTGAGTTCCTCGGCAATCTGCGTTTGGCTATGAGAATAGAATCGACCGTTGGGCCAATGGCCGTGCGGGCAGAGGACAATCGGCATATTGTCTGACGTTTTCAGCGGGCGAAACAGGCTCCCGGTGACGAACAGCCCCGGTGAACTCTCGAAGAAGACTCTTTCGACCGCGCAGTCGTTCCGCTCGACTTTGCCGTGAATGGTTGCTTGAATCGGTAGCCTTGCGGGCATCGGCCACAAGCCGGTCGCCAATTGAATCTGTCGACGGAGTTCTTGAGCGCGATGCTTCCAGACGTCGAGGGTAGGGGGGACAACAAAGGGAAAATCGTCGTTGAGCGTAGGAAGCTTCCCCAATCGAACGTCGTTTTGCGGTGGGCTCTCTTGCTCGGCTCCCGCCAAAGAGATGTTGGCCGGGACAAAGCCCGCCGCCAACACGGCAAAGAGACTTTGCTGTAACAACGTTCGCCGATCACACGTAAGTTCTGGACTCTGCGCTGAGGTCGGTGGGGTCGATCGAGCGGTCATGGTTCGTCCTTTGAATCGGCTAGGTTGGGATCCGTGTCGGCTTGGGTTGGTGGCGGCGCTTGGTTCTGTTGGCTTTTCTCCTGTTGAAGGTAACGCCGGAGATCATCGCTTGTCCAGCCTCGGTCTTCTGCCTTGGAAAGGGCCGACTTCTGCTGATCAAAAGGCAGCCGGGCGACCATCGCATGCGTCGACCAAGAGAGGTTTGCTCGTCGATTCTGTGCCGGGACACGACGAGCGACGGACTTGTATCGCTGGATCATTTCGGCCGAGATACCGAACCCTTCACACAACTGGTAGAAAACCTCGCCGAACTTATCGTCGCCAGCATTGAGCATGTCGCCGATCCACCAGGGACTGGCTCGTTGACACCAGAGAGCAAAACAGAATGGCCCCTCCCAGTCTTCGATGGGAGGACGGCCCCGTACACGAACTCGGCAAGGTTCGAAGTCGAATGGACCTAGTTTGAGGGAAGAGGCCATAGCAGCTCGGCAACCCATCACTGGACCGGGCGCTCCCGACCTTCGGGGGGCGTCCCGTCCCCGGAGACTCCTCACAGCCTACGCTTCCAGCACTCCGAGTTCCATTGGACTCACCCGTTCACCTTGCTTTCTTCACAAGACGGATGGGTCTCGGCCGAGATCGCTTGCCGCTTGCCGTCGTCACGAAAGCAACCTGTTCTTAAGAATCGCTCGGTCGCGGTCCGGACTCGAAGGATCGACGGAAGAAACGAATGATGAGCACGAAGAAGTAAGAAATCTTTGGCCCCCGGAAGAAGCGTGCTCGCGACAGTCACGACGCCGTCGTTGTCGGCGGGCAGAACGAAGGAGTATCCTTTCCCAAGTGGACCGCCCCCCGCGATGATGCCGATCTCTACAACAGGCGAAGAGAAGACAGACGAAAGTCGATGCGCGATGCCGGCCGGCCCCGGGACAAGCTGCCGGGCGGCTGGCCCCACCAGACCAATCAATCCTACTCGTTCAAAGAAAATCGCTTTCTCGGCTCCCTGGTTGGGAGTCCCAATCATCACGACCCTTCGAACACGGGGATCGGGATCCGATTCAAGGTACGTTCGTGCAACCAGTCCACCCATGCTGTGTCCGACGAGGTGAATGGGACCGTCGCCAGGAACAGATCGGATGATGGCTGCCAAAAACGTCGCGTGCATTTCGATGGGGGCTTGCGTGCTCGGATAGGCCACCGTGTGGGCATTCCATCCATGATGGCGGAGATGACTGGCGATCGTCTCCATGCTGAAGCGAGTTCGGCCCAATCCGTGTAAGACAAGGACTGTCCCATGCGCGACTCTAGAGGAGATTTGCCCGGTCGTCGATCCCATGAGCGACTCTAACCGACCGGCACAGTCGGCAAAACTGCCGGTGGCGCGCTGCACGAACCAACGGTCCAGCAATCGATGCCGATGGCTTTGTGCATGGATCTGAATTCGCCAGTCGCCGCGAATCAGCACGTCGGCCCAGAACTGCAGACCCCCCAACGTCGGAATTCCTTCGCGAAGCGGGCTCCGTTCCATCCAGTCGCTGCTGAGATGAACTCTTGAGCGGTCCCAGATATTTGTTCTCATCAGCTCGTCGCCTCACGAGAGGAACACTCGTCGTGCCCATCGTTGACCTTTGAGTGGTCTGGAATCATGGATCGACCTCTGTTTCTCATCGATAGAAAGTCATCGATAGAAAGCGGGCATGTTCCATCTGCCAACGGAACTACTCTCTACCTTTTGTACGATAGGGGAGAGCGTGAAGTGGAGCGCAGCAACAAGGAAAGTAACGTGGTTTTTTACTGGAATCCCCAGCATCCTCGCGATGCATTTCTGTTCTACGTTGCCGACCGGCCGACCGATTCCATCATTGAACAGATCGGAGAGATGATCGATCGACTCGAGAACGATCGGCCATGGGTGATTCATCCCCCCTATTTTGTGCATCAAGAGGAAGACGTTCTTGATCCCGAAACCAACCTGGCCGTGCTCACGGTGGGGGGATTGCTGGAGATGTATTCGGCCCATGAAGAATGGCGTCATGAGCTTCCGCCCGAGGTCGATCGCGCGCATTACGAAGAGTGTCACTATCTTGTCGGCCGGCTGGCCGAATTAAGCCAGCGGATGGACATCGAGTTTCATTGCGAGTTTCAGGGAGAGTGGGTTGGCACGATCAAACGAGGACAACTCGACGACAAACTCGCCCTTCAGTTTTTAGAGCCCTGGGCCACCGCGGTCGGTTGCCGATAACCGCTTGATGCTTTGGTGGATGAATTCGGCTATGTCGCCGACTTGGTAGGGACCGATTCCAGTGTGAAGAGGGTTATCTCGGGTGGGACCAGAAACCGAACGCGATGCAAATACCCTAGGGCAGGGTTAACGTAAAGGTGCCTCCCGCCCGAGAGTTCGAAGTAGCCCGACGTGTATCGTTTATTCTTCACAGGCAAAAGGGGCGGCGGAAGAAACGGGGGCTTACACTGTCCGCCATGCGTGTGCCCTGAAAGAATCCATCCCTGATAATCACCCCAGATCAATTCGTCACAACAGTCGGGATTGTGGGCCAACACAATCGACGGGCGACGCTCGCGGATGACAGAAGCGGATCGAGAAGCATTCCAATTCGATCCCCAACGATCATCCAAGCCTGCCATCGTCATGCCCGCGACATCGGTTGCCTCGTCGCGCAAAACCTGAAAACCAATCTCGCGAAGCTTCCCGCTCAATCGGTCGGCCACGCGCTTGTCGCGAAAATGAGCACCGTAATCGTGATTCCCTAAAATGGCGATCGTGGCAAGGCGATCCATCGACAGATGGGATCGAATCAAACCTATCGCTTCGTCCAAATGCAGACCATCATTCCCATGAACGATATCGCCCGTCAGGACCAGAATGTCGGGACTGAGATCGCTGGTCATCTGCAGGGCGCGAGCCAAGTAAACGGGATCAACACGCTTGCCAATGTGCAAGTCACTGATCTGCGCGAGAACTTTCCCCTGAAGAGCCTCAGGCAAGCCGACGATCGGCATGGACCGACGGACGACTTGAACAGCGTGCGGTTCGATGCCACAGGCATAAGTCGCCAGCCCGATCGAGCCCGCGCCGAGGAACCCGGCGCCGGTCCACAGCCATCGTCGGCGAGACCAACGGGTCAAGCTTGCCTGCCCACCCTGCTCAAGAGGGTTCGTCATGCTTGCTTCGCCAACCGCCATGAGTTCACTGCCGCTCTCGTTGACAAGACGCTCGATTGACCGATATCCAAAATGATAGCTCACAAAGAGTCCGCGTCATGCGAATGGATGGACATCCCGGCCCATTGCTTTTTTGGCACCATGAATGTCGGTCCAAGCGAACGCCTCCTCTTGAACATCCTTGGTTCTGGCGCGGTGTTGTCAACAGGTCGCAGAGACGTTTTGACCAATCTCGGCAAATGACGAACCTGGGAACCCGTGTCGCTGTCAGAAAAACGAAAAATCGCCCCAAGGACATGTCTGCGATGGAGTCTCCGTTCTTCCCATCGCCGCAGGGGAAAAGAATAGCCGATGGGGCTGCCGCGCCCCTCACCCACTTTTACGAATCCCCTGGCGGCGATTGTTGGTGAACTTTTCGCGAAGAGGGTTACGGATCTTCTTGAAGGCAAAGCCCTCGGCAATCCGACCCACGGAGCAGACTCGCCCGCAAAAGTCTCCCTTTTCTGAGCGTGAGGAGGATGAACTAATTAATGCGACCGTCGTCCATGGCAATGATCCGGTCGGCGATATCCGTGATGCGGTGATCATGCGTGACCATCAAGACCGAACAGCTCTGCGTTCGAGCGAGCTCATTCATGAGAAGAACGATCTCTCGGCCGGTCTTTCCATCAAGGGCCGAGGTCGGTTCGTCGGCCAGAATCAAACGAGGTTGATGCGCGAGTGCCCGGGCAATCGAGACTCTCTGTCGTTGACCCCCCGAAAGCTGCGAAGGATACGCATCCTCTCGTCCTTGCAGGCCGACCTTTTCCAAGAGAACTCCCGCCCGGCAATCCATTTCTTCGGGAGATAGATCTGGGATCAGCTGCAGCGACATTCGCACGTTCTGTCGCGCCGTCAGGAAATCCAGCAGGTTGTGGAGCTGAAAAACAAATCCAATCTGTCGGCGGACGCTGTTCTGAAGCGAGGTGGAGGCATTGATGAGATTGATGCCGAGCGTTTGAAGGTGCCCATCGTGGGCAGTTCGCAATCCCCCGATCAGTGAAAGCAGAGTTGTCTTTCCGCAGCCAGAGGGACCGGTGACGAACACGACTTGGCCCGGCTCGATCGTGAGATCGACATCGAATAAGACTTGTCGGGCTTCGCTTCCCTTTCCGTAAGAGAAGTTCAGCTGCCTTACATCAACAAGCGGAAGAGACGAAGCAACCAAGCGATTCTCCTCGGTTCAGAATACTTCCGCTGGGTCGGCCTGCTCGAGCTTTCGCATAGCGAGCATTCCAGAAATCAAACACATCGACAGCGTCAAAGCAAAGATGAGAGCAGCGCGATCAGGCGTGATGGTCATGGGAAGCTTGGTTGCCCATCGCGCAAGGGCATAAAGACCGGTCGCTAGCATCGTGCCGAAAACATACCCGATGGCGGACAAAATGAGAGACTCTTGCACGACCACTTGTCGAAGGTAATTGTTCGTGTAGCCCATCGCCTTGAGCGTGGCGTATTGTGGCAAGTTATTACTGACGTCGGTGAAGAGGATCTGATAGACGATCGCAAAGCCAACAAGAAACCCGACTGCGGTTCCTAATGTGAAAACGAAAGTGATCGGCGTTCTCCTCCGCATGAAATCCGTTTCTCGGGCGACAAACTCTTGGCAAGTGGCAACTTTCATTTCATTGCCGAAGAACGTACTCAAGTCTCTCTTGACTGCTTGAATGTCGCTGCCCGGCCGCACGCTGACGACCCCTAGATCGATCCTCGCGGGCGAATTCTGATTGAAGAGTCTTTGGAAGTTTGTCGGCGAGGTGATGAGGTTTCCATCGGTCTGAAAGCTGACACCGATCCGCGTCAGACCCACGATTTCGATGGTTCGTTTGTTGACCTCGGCCAGCACCGATTGGCCGCTTCGCCATTGGTCCGAGATGGGCCCGAACTCGGGCCGAGAACCTTCGTCGAAGAGGAATGAATCTGGTTGCCTGAGCTCTTTGCTGAATTCTTTCACGCCGGGCGCCAACAGGGCGGGGTCTGCTGGATCGACACCATAAACGGCAATGTTCCATCGCTGGCCATCGGTTTCACTTCGCCATTGTGACCGCCCGACGTAGAGAGGGCGAATCGCTTCGACGTCAGGGTGTCCCTTGGCTCGCTGCAGAAGCCGACGTGGGAAAGATTCGGTCGCTTGCATCGCCTTGAGGAGTGGGCTGTAGACAACGAGGTCTCCGCGTAGACTCCGGGGGAGGACCAGCGCACTGTCGAAGAGGGCGTTTAAGAATCCGAGCTGCATCCACATCAACAGGTCGGCAAAGATGACCCCCACGATGGCCGCCATCAGTCGGCCTCGATGGTATCTCAATTGAAGCCAGGCCAATGGAAGGTATCGACTCTTTGCCCACACTGCAGGTGTTCCTATTCTTCGCCCGTTATCAAATCCGTCCGATCATGGAGCGTCAATGACAACTTCCACGCGCGCATTCGAGAGAAGAGAGACCTTCTTACTGTCGTCAGGTTGAAGCCGAATCCGCGTTTCGACAACCCGCGCGTCGGTGTCCGCCACGGGATCATTGCTGAAAATCACCTTGCGACTGACCACGCGCGACATCGAAATCACTTCGCCCGTCCCTTGCCAATCGAGCCCAGGAACTCGCACGGTCGCTTTCATTCCAGTTCGAACTCGACCGATATCTTCTTCATAGACCTCGGCCACCGCGTGCATCTCTTGCGTAGCGCCCAGATCAACAATTCCCTCCTCGGCGATTCGCTGACCTGGTCGGGTATGGATGCGAAGGACAACGCCACCGAAAGGGGAAGAGACCTTGGTGGCGGCGAGGTCTTCCTCGGCCACGCGAACGGCAGCTTGTGCCTGGGCGACTTCCGCCTCGGCCACCAGCAGGTCGGCAGGGCGAACGACCTTCAAACGATCAAGCTGAGCGCGCGACTGGTCGAGGAGAGACTCGTTCTGTCGAAGCTTCCATTCGGAATTGTCCCGCTCCTCGTCGGTAGAGGCTCCTCTCTTGAAGAGCCCATCAATGCGATGAAACTGTCGGCGCGTGTTGTCGAGATCGAATTCAAGGCGTCTGACGACCGACTCTTGTGCTCTGATATCGTTTCGTTCGGAGCCCTGTTTGACTTGTTCGAGTCGAGCACGTGCAACTTCGAGTCGGGCCTGACTTTCGCGAAGCGCGGCCTCGCGGCGAGCGCTCGTGGCAAGGATCGCCACGGGCTGCCCCGCTGTTACTTCGTCACCCTCTTGCACAAGAAGAGACTCGACGCGAGCCCCGTCAGAATTCGCGGCGGGGACCAATGAGATGACTTCGCTGCTAGGCGATAACCGACCCCAGGCACTGACGCCGATCAGTTTAACTGGACCGGGCGGGGCCAAGTCCCCGGTTCCGGGACGAATTGCAAACGCGTAGAGAACTCCCACGGCGAGCAGGGCGGCTGACCCGAGGATCCCGAGAATACGCGGCGTCAGGTTAAGGGATACGACGGGGCGAGCGCTCGTGTATGTCCTTTGGGGCATGTTAACCTCTCGACGTGGTTGTCCCAGGAGGTGGAGAGGAGCGACGAGGATGGTCTTGCTTCGCCACCCTATTTCAAACACCGTCCGTGCCCAGCAGGTGTCGAAAGTTTTTGTGCTCGTGTTCTGTCGGATTCGAGTGTCCCCAACTGCTGGCCCAAAAGGCAGCCCATCGACCCTCGAATGTCATCCTTCTCTTTAGATCCATGTCATCAACGTCCAGACTTGCTTGCGGACAGTATCCATCAAAGAAGGGTTAGGGACCGAAACAGTGAGCATGACCCGAAACGGACGAGCCGGGTTGCCCGTCTGCTGCGTCGCTACCCGCAGCAGATCACGAACCCAGCGGCCTTGTAGAACAGCATCGCGGACAGCTCCTCAAGTCGTGCCGCTGGAAAGCCGGCCCCGCTTGGCTCGGCCGAGGGACAGAGAAAGGTCCTCGAATTTTGGAACAGAATATGGATGAAAAGATCTAGTATTGATGCTATCCTTTTGATTGCTCGCCGCGTTTTGTTGAAACCGGTCTCTCATCCAACCGTGGAGCCTGCTTGCCAGGGGGGTTTCCGTCCAGGACCTCGTCTGGAGCATGCCACTTGCTGAAAGGGTTTTCTCATGCGTTTTGCGACATCCGTCGTCTGCAAACGTTTTTGGTTTCCGGCAATGTTTTCCCTTATCTTCACTGCCCCGCTTTCTGCTTCGCCGATCTTTGGGAGTCTGTCGAACTTCGATGTAGTCAACGATACTGGCGAGGTCTGCCATGGATTCGAAATTGAACTCGAGGGCCTCAATCCGTCGGACATCTTCGGGACGTTTGGCAATCCTTACATCCGCTATGGCGATCCGACGATCATCCCAACGCCGACCGGCACACTGATCCGTTACGCGAGCGGTTTCGGCCCTTCGGGTTGGGCAACGGGGACCCCGGTTCCCAGTGGGCCGTTTCCGCAAGGGGGGCACCAGGCGTTCTACCCGGCCTACGGCGGCGACCCCAATTATGAAACGTTGGGGGGAGAGCATTTCGGCATCGCGTTCAACGGCAATCCGACCAACACCATCTACCGCTGGTTGCTCGGCGACGCGTCCGGGAATCTGAATCCAACCGGGACCAACGTCAGCATCCCCGCACCGACATGGAACGTCGCTCCTCCTGTGGTTCCCGGTGCCGCACCCGCGGTGCAAGCGGTGATCCCCGCGCTTCCCATCGAGCAACCCGGAGCCCTTTTTGGCGAAGCAATCTGGGTCAAGGTTTTCGTGACGGAGTCGCCGGACCCGATGGAGTTGAATCAACTTTTGCCCGGCAATCCGCGGGTTCCCGATAGCTCTGATCCTGCAGAGGTCGAAGTGGAATGGCAGCTTCTCCAAGCGGGAAAAGGGGGGATGGAGGAACTCGACAGTGGGCTGAACGAGTTGGGCAACAATTCCGAATCGATTACCCGCCGCTATGAGTTCTATGCCTACACAGGCCCGTACGATCCGGAAGGGGAAGCACTGATCGAGGATCCGGCAGATGATCCGACGGCAGTTGGGGAATTCCTGGGCGCCCAGAATGCTGCCCTCAACTTAGAGGCTTTCGCCATTCCCGAGGCCCACTCTTGGATCCTTGTTTCCGCTGCCATGGTGGGAATGGGACTGTTCGCCCGACGGCGGTCCAGCGGATCTTAAAACGGTCTTCGATCGCGTAAAAGCGATTCGCATGCTTCTCGGCGAGGTTCCTCTCGTCGAGAGGCAGGTCGTATCCGAGAAGTCGACCTTTGTCTCAACGCCCGGCCGACATCATGTCGGCTAGCCTTGGCCCCATCACGGCTTTGTCGATGTTCTAAGGCTCTGACATCGGGAACAGTTGAAACAATCGAGCCTTATTTTCGCTGGAGAACGCTGGTTAATCGTTGACGGAGTTCGCTTTGAAGCTCGGCCTGGCCGATTTCGCGAAGATGACCGAGCAGATTCTTCTTCACATCACTTGCGACCGTCGGATCGTGTAACTGCTGAGCCACGTTGGCAATGATCGATCTCCGGACTCGCTCTGCATCTTCTGGCTTTTGTGCGTACGCCTGAAAAATAGCCAAGCACATCTCGTCATTCGTTTCCTCGCCAAAGAGAACTCTTCCGGGGGGCTGACGAGGATTGGCAGGATTGTCCGCCGAATTATCGTACGTGGCGGAAACCTTCACCACCGTCCCCGCGGGGAGATGGACCGGTTCGCGGTAGACGTACTGATCTTGCCAATTGAAGTCCCAGTCGCGAATCCAGATCAGCGGAACATCTTTGCCATCGGCCAACGTCGCGGTCACCTTCATTTCTTTGCCGAGTAAGTGCATGTGGGGCAGCACCGCGGTCAGCCAAAGATCCACGGGGAGTTTCAGCGACGTTTCCACCGGATAATTCTTATTCCCCGCCGGTAGGTCGATGGTGACCGGGCCAAACAAGAAGGGACGGCTCATGATGTGTCGCTCGGCCGGCTTCTTCGAAAAGTAGATCCCAATCCTGGATCGGTCGGTCTCGGCTTTGCCCGACGGATGCAAATGGAGTTGAACGACGATATCACCCTTTTCGGGCATCGCGATGGCGACATGCTCGGGCAGATGCCGAGCAGCAACTCCAGGAGCCCAGATCGTCATGATCCCCGACAGAGAAACCCCTGGCCCGCCTGTCGTTAGATATCCAGGCTCCGGGGTGAGAGCATCCTTCGATCGGCCCAAGCCGGATGGGTCAAGAAGGACCACGGCGTGATGCACGACGCGCGGGTTGCCAGGACGGAACTCGACGGCCGACACTTCTCGACCCGCTGCCTCTTTCAGATCAATGATCCAATGGTGAAAGATGTCTGGCCCGTCGGCTGGCACCGCGACATCGTGCGGCGCTTCGAGAATCAAGTCTGGCTCGCCCAGTCCCCATCCCGACGCAAACGTCGGCGTTGGCGGGGCATCTTTGGCGTCTCCTTCGGGGGCTCCGTTCTTCGACCAACGAACAAGCGTGTCGATCTCGGCCGGCGTCAGCCTACGCTCCCCCTGAAAATGCCCGAAATCCTGCTCCGCTTTCCAGGGAGGCATTCGGCGCTGGGAAACATTCTCCGCCAGCCACTCCGCTCTCTTGGCGGCATCCTGATACGTCAGAAGCGAGAACGGGGCGACCTCTCCCTCGCGATGGCACGTCGCACAGTGCTGATAAAGGATCGGGGCAACATCCTTATGGAACGTGACCTTCTCGCCGGCCGGTGTGGGCAATCCCCCCCAGGTCGGCACGCTGGTTAAGACCGTCCCTAGATAAACCCACGCCCGGAGACGCTGTGTCGACATCGCTGAATTCTCCTTACTTCTTTCGTCCATCACCCTTTTACTGATCGGGTTCGAAAGGGGACAAACAAACGGCGGATTTTCATCGATGCCTCCATGAAATCAAGATTCTTCATCGAATCGTCAGAACCACTGTCGCGAGCAGAGGATCTCTACGGAGAAGAGTGATCATTGGTCCATGATGAGGATAAATGATGAAGGACCGACTCCATTAACTCAATCTCTCCCTCGTTGACATGGATCGCGAGGGATTGATTCTTCGGGTCAGCTAAGAACGGCATCGGGATGTACGTCTTTCCTTCATCGGTGAATACTTCCAACGACGTTCGGTCGCCAAAAATCGTCAGATTGATCTCGTCGTGGGATCCGGGCCAAGCGAGGTGATGATCCAGAAACACGATCTCCTTCTTCTCGACATCCAGGACAAGCTTGGCACCTCGCACGTCGAGAGTGATCCTCGGTCCGTTCATGGGCCGGATGCGAAGCCGAAGCTCGAAGAGGTCCAGTTTCCAGTTGTCGAAAGGATTGTTCGATGATGGACGAATCAGCTGACGTTCCAGTTGAGCCTGGCCCGTTCGAAGTCTCTCCAACTCGCGGACCGGGTTCCAAGTCATTCGAGGCCCGTCGGCCGTGGAAACCAGACGGAGTTCCATGGGCAAGCTCATCGCCTGATTGAATGGCATTCCCGGCGAAGGGGCTTGCAGCCAACCGATCTGAACTCGTCGTCCATCTTCATTGGGTAGGTCGCTGAAGGTTTGGGCGGCATAGAATCCACGCCCGCGGTGTCCGGTCAGTTTCTCCGTTTCTGGAGTAAAGGTCTTCCCGTCGAACGATCCGACTTTGTGTCCGCTATCCGCGGCCGTGAGAATCCACTTCTTTCGAGAAGGATCTCCATCGAGCGCGAGTTCGAACAAGTCCGGGCACTCAAAGAAGCCCTCGGCATGGCTTCCCTGTGACCAATTCTTCAGATCCGACGAGTGGAGGAACTGAATCGTGTGTCGACCTTTGGGCTGTTCCACATAGAGGGCCATCACCCATTGCTGGCTCGGCTCATGCCAGAAGACTTTGGGATCGCGATTGCCTGCGGTGATCTGTTTGACGACCGGGTTCTGCGGAAGTTTGATGTAGGATCGACCATCAAGACTGTAGGCCAGGCTTTGAATGTCCTGTCGTTGAGGTTGTCCCCACGCGGTATAGAGAAGGATCTGCGCGGGACTCTCTCCTCGGGAGAGTCCGGATGAGTTCTTGAAATCGACGACCGCGCTGCCGCTGAACATCGCCCCTTGTTCATCGGGCATCAGGGCATCACCCACTTCTTGCCAGTGAACGAGATCTTTGCTGACGGCGTGCCCCCAATGCATGTTCCCCCAATTCCAGCCGACCGGGTTGTGCTGGTAGAAGAGATGGTACTCCCCCTTGAAAAAGGAGAGGCCATTGGGGTCGTTGTTCCAGCCTCGCTGGGACGAGAAGTGGAACTGTGGTCGCCGCGACTCCTGATAAAGTTCCTCGCGATGCGGTATCGAGTTGGCCGATCGGATCATGCCGAGTCCCGGTGCGCCAGCGGCCATTCGATCGATCCGAAGCAATACCTTTTTTCGCATCCAAGGCTCGGCCGAGATGAATGCCCACCAGTCAGGCCTCTCGTCTGCAAGCTCGATATCAAGTGACAACGTCGGCCCTCCCTCGGCCGAGATGGTCAGCTTGCGTCGCGGATGGTTGTCTTTTATCGGGAGCAATAGATAGGGCTCATCCACGAGTAGCTCTCGTTCGGCCGGGCCAGGTGGAGCAGGGGGATCGTTATCCGACAGGACGATTTCATCGACGTTGATATGTCCCCAGCCACCCGTCGCGTCGTCGATGATTTCAATTCTCCCCGTCATTCCCTCGAGATCACGTACGTCCCACTGAGCTGGCAAGAGTTCTTCACTTCCACCACTTTCTCGGTTGGGACCCGTAGCGCTTCGGACAATCTTCCCGTCGACGAAAAGGTGCATGCAGGTTTTCTTTTCCCAGCCACCGCCGCCGATAAGGAACAGAATTCGATGACGCGTGAGGGTGAAATCGGGACTGATGAGCTTCCCAGTCGCGGCATCGCCGCCATCGAATGAGTTGACCAAGCCGATTCCCTGATAGCCGGTAACAGACATCTGATTTGGAAGCGTCCCAGCCGCGGGCCCATGTCCGAAGGCTTCCCCCTCGGTGCGCCATGTGCCGTACGTTCGCGCTTCGAACCGTGCCAATGGCAGGTCCGGCCGATCGGCCAAGCCGATGCTGGCGACCAGCATCCAAGCGTGCATCATCGAGAAGACTCCGCTTTGGGAGGATTGGGTTTGGGTATGAAGTCGGTCGCCTGTCCCGCTTGAATGGCTTCAATCTCCTTCTGAAGCCCGGCCACTTCGTCCTTGCTCGAATGAAAAGCGAACTCGATCTCGAAGAGCCGATGCTGTTTACCCGGAAGTTTCGGAACTCGTCCCGCCAAGCGTTCGAGACTGCGGTTGTAGGGGTAATTGGTTCCTGGTTCGATCCCCGTCACGTAACCATCTTCAATGGCCGTCGTGTTCTTCCAAAGCGTTAGATAAGGAAGTTGATCGGTTTTGTACTTCATCGAAACTGCTCGATCTTTGGCTTTGTTCGCCAGGCCGATCACTGTCATACCATTGTCGCGGCCGAACAGTTCGAGACAGTAAACTTGTTCGACGAAGCCAACTTCGGGCGGGCCGAACTTCGCGAAATCGTGGATGTTTCCCTCGGCAGCGCGATCATTGAAGGGGACAACCTTTCTCGTTGGTGCCCATAGTTCGCTTCCCGCTTCAAGAAGAGGCGAACCGAAATTCGTGTGATAAAGAAGCTCAAACTCAGCAGGCGATGCACTTTCGTTGACGACCTTATCCGTGATGTGGAATCGATGGGAGCCAGGCCCAATCGTGAGCGTGGTATCCAGGCAAAACTTTGGTCCGTGCATCATCCGCTCCGCCACGATCCCATGAAGCATGAGACGGTAGGGAGCAGTTGTCTCCGCACGGAGCTCAACGAACTCTGCTGGCAGATAAGCGAGTTTGCCATGCAGCGTGAGATCCGTCGAAGACTCGGCACCGGTGTTGTCCTTGATCGTATCCCGCCCGGGATGACCGTTGTTTTCGAGACCGCATCGGCACAGGAACTCACCAAATCCATCCAGCCATCCAAGCCCGCCACGGGCAGGAAGCGAAACAAACGAAGGATGGACAATCTCCTTCACCGGTGAATTCCAACCGATGCGAACATCTCCATCCATGACTTGCCAAATACCCATCCCGCGCGTCGGAACAACCAGGATGCGCAGACGACCGCTATCAATCTCGATGACATCGACACCCTCCTGCTTGCCCCCAGCCAACCGGGATTTCGTTACCTTCCATGCGTCGCATGCGTCCGAACAGACTTCGCGAGACGTGATCGACCAAGACGCAACGTTCAGGTTCGTCGCCCGATCGATCAATGTTTTTTGGAACGGCTCACCCGAAACGGCCGTTATCACGATCAAGCCCCATCCCCACATCACTTTTGTCCCCATTCATCGAAAATGAAAGAAACCTTTCTGAGATGCACATCCATGGTAACGTTTTCAGTTGCTTAAATCTTTCGGATAATGACTGTTGCCGGGACGGGGCATCCACCCGCGAAAAATAGTCCTTCTCCGGGCTCGTCCGATTCACGTTACGTATGGGGACCAGCTCCACCCAAAAGGAACGCGATGGTGATTTAGGGATGATCGGCCAGGTGAAGCTCGATTGCTCGGAGGAGGCGGGCGGGGAAGTCGGTTTGAATGACATCGATTCCCCAGTCGATCGCTTGGCGATACTCTCGAATCGACTCATGCAGACCGATCGAGTCGGAGAAGACGCGAATCTTTCGTTCATGGCAGCGAGCGATGAGATCGGCCGATAGCGATGACCAAGAGGCATCGACCGCATACGGCGCCAACGTTGTTAACGAGTCAAGTTCCTCGACCCGATCCAGAGGAGGCATGACGCGTGCCGAGGGAAGGATTTCGCGGAGCTGGCGTAATTCGTCGACGGAATTATAGACGACCGATCTTTCCTCAAGCCGGTAATCCTTGATGAAACGAGCCAGTGCCGACGGGGCGATCTCCTTCGCATCGAGGTAGAAATGAGCCTTGGGCCCCAGCGAACCGGCGGCCTCTTCGAGCGTTGGAACACGGGCATCCGCGAAGGGCTTGCCGAATCGAGACCCAGGCTCGCTTTGACGAAGTTCGGTGAGGGAGAGAAGCGATACGTCCCCTTTTAGTTTGGTGGTTCGATCGGCTCGGCGATCATGCATCAAGACGAACTGACCGTCGCGAGTCGTCCGAATATCGATCTCGATGTAGTCGGCCCCCATCCGCGAAGCCAACTCGATCGCGGGGAGCGTGTTTTCTGGGGCGTATCGACTTGCTCCACGATGAAACGCAATCGCCACAGGCCACCGCGGGCCGGCCCCATGTTGAGCGATCGTCATCAACAGTGGGATCGGTTCGTCGGTCTGAATCCAATCGACCCTGATGGTGCTGGCATGGATCCAGAATGCAGGTTGATCGTAAGTCTTGCCAAGCGCCTTGGCTTGCACTTTGACGCCTGCCTCATGAAACGCTTTGCAAACAGCAGCGGAGAGGTTGGGCGGATCAATCTCCACCGCCGCTAAGCCATGCTTGTGTGCGAACGAGGCAGGTTGACCCATGGCGGGCCGCCATTTCGCCATCAACGGGACGTGATGGTCGGACGCCCTTGCCACTCGATCGAGCACATCGACGTCGGCATAAAGAACGACTTGCTTGGTCATCTTCGCATCAGCGATCTCTTTAACGATCTTCGATGGGTCGATCTCTTTTGCATCGAGGTAGAGATTGACTCTTCCGCGTGCTAGTTCGAATGCCTCGGCCAACGTCAAGATTCTTTCCTTCGCGAATCGAGGAGCGAACCATGATCCAAACTCGAGGGCCTGTAGTTCCGCGAGACTCTTTTCCTTGAGCGGTCCGGTGCCGTTCGACTTGGCATCGAGATTCGCGTCATGAAAGAGGACATGTTCACCGTCGCGCGTGAGTCGGATGTCGATCTCGACCCATTCGACCGAGTCCGCGGCCGCCATCGTGATTGCTCGGGCAGAGTTTTCAGGAGCCGCTGTCCAAATCCCACGATGAGCGATCGCTTGAACCGCGCGAGGAGGCTGGACAGGCTCGAAGAACTCCGCGCCAACTCCCGCCGGTGCGTGATAGAGGAGGACGATCGCCCAGCCGTACGTCATGAAACGCATGAAAACCCCTTCGCGATCAACGCAGTCGGCTCGCGCGTAGACGCGTGGGCGCGTGTGCTTTTCAACTGGCGCGAGCGCCGATCGATGCTTGAAACAATGATCCCCTTCTATCTTGATCCGCAGGCCGGCTTAAGCAAGCATGGGATGCAAGAAGATTGGTTTTCGAAGGAGCAAGAGATCTCTCATGAATCGAATGATCGTTCGGCCTGATATGCTCGACTTAGACTCGCCGGGCCGGCGTGACTATTGGCTGGCGCTCGAGCACGACAGCATTTGGGGAGATCACCTACTGCCGCTGACGGTGTGGGTCGGTCCGCATACTCAGGCGGGGAAGGGGCTGGTGGCGTTTGGCTCTAATCATGGCAACGAGTACGAGGGCCCCATCGCGATCAAGCATTTGCTTCGCGAGATCGAGCTTGGCGATGTGCTGGGCCGCGTCATCATGATTCCGGTTCTCAATCCGTCGGCATTTTTGGCCGGCACGCGCGAAAGCACGCCCGATGACCGGGTCAATTTGAATCGCGCGTTCGTCGAGGGGGCTGGCCGAACCCCGGCGCTCGCGGGAATCACGCATCGGATTGCCGCCTTCATTCGCGAGGAAGTCTGGCCGCGCGTTCACGTCGTGATCGATCTTCATTCAGGCGGCGATGTCGCGCGGTTCTCGCTGTGTGCGAATTATCATCCGGTCGACGATCCCGAGCAGAGTCGACTGATTGAAGAGACGGCTCGGTGGTTTGGAACGCCGTCGCTCATGATCTATCAGAACCTCACGCCCGGTCTGTTGCCAAGCGAAGCCGAGCGACTCGGCAAGATCACCGTCGGGACAGAGCTAGGTTGGGGGCGTGCTGTCAACCCAGAGGGTGTTCGGTATGGTAAGCACGGAGTTAGGGCGGCTCTCATTCATCATGGATTGATGAAAGGATCGATCGAACCGATTGGTTACCACCTTGCCGGCACGCAGCGTAAGCTCGAAATGGTCGCTCGTGATTGTTTCACCGTCGCTCCCTTTGCTGGGCATTATGAACCCATCGCCGAGTGCGGCCAGCCGGTCAAAAAGGGTCAAACCGTCGGCTTGCTTCATGATTTTGATCACATCGATGCAGACCCTTGGCCTGCTGTTGCAGGCGTCGATGGTGTTGTTTTGGCGCAGGCGTGGGTCGCGCCTGTCCCGCGCGGCCAGCATATTGTTGTCGTTGGGCGGGTGATCGATTGACAACGGCATCGAGCTTATCGCCGACGCGCATGCGGTATCGTGCTTTGACGCTACTGTGCCTCTTGTCGATGATCACATATATCGACCGCGTTTGTTTCGGCGTTGCGGGTCCGTCGATCGTCTCGGCACTCGGGCTGCGCGATGTCAGCGATCTGAAGGGAGCATTCACCGCCTTCGCCATTGCTTATTCGTTGTTCGAAGTTCCGAGCGGTTGGCTCGGCGACCGCTGGGGGGCGCGGGTGACGCTGACTCGAATCGTACTTTGGTGGTCGACGTTCACGATCGTCACCGGAATGATCGGCTGGAGCTGGCAGGGAATGGTCATCGGCGGGGCAGGGACGCTGATTGTGATTCGGTTTCTTTTTGGGGCCGGCGAAGCGGGCGCTTATCCCAACATCACGCGAGCGCTTCACGATTGGTTTCCTCCTCACCAATGGCCTGGCGTGCAGGGAATGGTTTGGATGTCGGGTCGCCTCGCCGGTGGCCTGACGCCTTTGGTATGGATGTTTCTTGTGGCGGGTCCTGGGAGCATCCTCTCGTGGCGGAGCGTCTTTTTTCTTTTCGGCGGAATCGGTTTTGTCTGGTGTCTTTTCTTTTGGGTGTTCTTTCGTGATCGGCCCGGTGAACATGCGAAGGTCAACGAGCTCGAACGGCATCTCATTCGCGATGGCAGAGAGCCCGAGCACGCATCCGACTCGACATTGACGGGTGATTCACGCGAGGTTTTCTTCCTGGGAGAGCTTTGGCTTCTCTCCGCCATTTACTTTCTTGCGAACTACGGATGGTACTTCAACATCACGTATCTTCCGTCCTACTTGAAGGATCACTTCTCTGCTTCGGACACGGATGTATGGATGGCTCTTTATAAGGGTGGGCCGCTCTGGATCGGGGCGATCGGTTGTCTCGTGGGGGGCCGACTGGCTGAGATAGTCGGTCGATGGAGTGATCGACCGAGGTATTGGCGGCGTATCCTGAACGCGATCGCACTGGCGGGCTCGGGTGCTTTCTGGTTGGCGGCCATCTTCGCAACCTCGGCCACCATGTTCTTCCTGTGTGCGTCGGCGGCGGCATTCTGCACCGATCTTACGCTCGGCTCGACTTGGGCGACCTGCCAAGAGATCGGCGGGCGATTCCCGGCCGTCGCGACAGCCGTCATGAATACGGTCGGCACTTTGGGAGCCGCTGCCGCGGGATGGGGAACCGGCTGGCTGCTCGAAGCTTCTCGCGAAGTCTCGCCTCCACCCTCGCCGAGCTGGGCGCAAATCATCTCGCTCGAAGCGGGTTATCCGTCCGCGTTCCTGACCTACTTCGCGGCCTACTTATTGGCGTCGGCAGGCTGGGTCGTCTTAGCGAGGTTAGTGAGAGACGAGCAAGAGATTTGGCGATGATGCTGCCGAGAGTTGGTGAAAACTGCTCGACAGCATTTAGTCTAGAAGAGCATTACTTCTTGGTCTCGGCTGGCGCATCGGCAGGAGTCTCTTCCTTCTTCTTCGGAACGAAGGGATCACTCTTGCCCTGTTTGAGAGTCGAAGTCTCGACGATATTTTGGATCACGTCGTTGCCAGCATAGACAATGTCCATTCTCATTTTCTGCGAGAATTCCATCTCGCGTGTGCGGCCGATGTCGGCATCGAACTCGACGTTCCCTTTCCCTTCTTGCTCACTGATCGTGAGTTCAACTTCCTCGGCATTCTCTCCCTCGGCCTTCTCAAACTGCACCTTGGTGACGATCGCGATCGCATCGAAATCGCCTGCTCCTTCATCCCGCCCTACGTACGTCAACGTCCGATCGACGATCACTTTGCCGAAGGGGGGACGATCAATCTCTTCGTTCACTTTCCATTCGGTTCCGACTTTGACGGATCCGTCGGGAAGGGGGACAAAAACCTGTTTGATCATTTGCTTTATCCCGGCCGTATCGAAAACGCCCGCCATGAATCGCTGAACTTGAGGGTTTGGACTCTCGGCATTGAGAGCTTCCGCCACTGCATCCGTGAACTTGATGTCGCTAACCTTTCCCTGGCGATCAAGCGTGACGATCATCTCGGAACCAATCAGCGCTTCAACGCGGGGCTTGACGCTGGGCCAAAGAGTGCTCTCCTCGCCGGGAATGAGGCCCGCCGAATCGTATTCGACCACTTCAATCGGAGAGTCGACGTTAAGTTGAAGTCGGTCGATCGTGACCGCAAGCGTGGCATTGGCCCCGTCGACACTCTTCACGACAAAATGAAGGTCGGCAGTGCTGCTGACGCCGATCGAGAGTTCGTTTCCATTCAAGTCGAGTTTCGCAACTCGATTGCGAACCAGAACGTAGTCACTTTTGTCGCCCGCCTTAAATTTCCAGGCGAGATCGACGTTCTGTGCAACCACGGCGGAGCACGCCATCAACAGGATGAGCGGGCTCACTATTTGAATCGTTCGGATCATGATCAGGATTCCCCCCCCCTAAATTGTCAGTATCAATGACTCAATATCGCTGCCCGACAACGGCATCGCAACCCGTTGATTGATAGATTCCCGAAAAGGAGATTCTTATCTTTATCGATCGGCAAACGTGCAGCGACCGCCGCTACAACGCTTACGGCGCCATTGCCGTCTCGCGCTTGGCGAGCTTTTCGGCGACGGTGAACCAACCGATTTGCATTTCATCCCAGGTCTGTTCCCCAAAGCGAACCGACGCATTTGGATCGGGATTATTCAGGTTATTCGTTGAGTTATCGAAGATGCCGGTCCCAACGATCTTGGTTCCTTTGGGAAGAGGTTTGGGCTCGCGATACATACAAGGGACCTGCCAGTTGAAGTCGAAGCGAGGGACTTCTAGCAGCGTTTCTTTTCGGCCATCGGGGTAGATCGCTTCGTAGGTGTACGCTTTGCCTCGCATGTGCATGTGAGGATTCATTCCTAGCAGCAAGCAATCCTTGTTGATTTTCCGAGTGGCAGCGATGGGGAAGTTGTCGGCGTTGGGAGGAATCGTGAAGGCAAAATTCATCGCGTGCGAAACGTACACTCGGTAATCGACTTCGTCCATGTCGGCATATTGCACGCCGAAACAACTTCGGTCCTCATGAGGTCGACCATCCGGCGTGTAATGCAATTGGAAGATCACCTTCGAACCCTTCTTCATCCGGACCGCCATTCTTTCCGGAGTGGCGACCGGCGGAAAGCCCGGCGCGTAAGCGGCGATCAGGTCGCCGGAGAAGCCGGCGTAGATCACGCCTGGCTCTTGAATGAAGACCAGAACGTGATGGACAATGCTGCGATTGCCCGGCCGACATTCGACCGCTTTGACCCAGCGGTCTTCTTTGAGGCCCAAGTCGACAACGAAGTGTTCGTAAGGCATGATGCCCTCGGCTTTCACCGGGAAGGATTTGTCCGACATGTACCAAACCTGGTCTGTTTTAATCTGCCAGCCATCAACGTATTCACGTTTCGGTGGAAGATCGCTTGGGTTCCCTTCGGGACAACCGTTGGCGATCCATTGAGAAATGGTCGCTTTCTCCTCGGGCGTGAGAGTGGCTTGATCGTGAAAGACGCCGTCGTACTTGGGAGCTGCAAACCATGGAGGCATTCGCCCGTTGTCGACGACCTCCGCAATCGTTTCGCTCCAGTCGACCGCATCCTGATAATCATTCAAGGCAAAGGGGCCGATTTCGCCGGCACGATGGCATCGCTCACAACGATCTTGAAGGATTCGGCTGACTTGCTTGTTGTAGGTGATCTCGCCGGTAGGCGCGGTCGAACGGGATCGACCAATGTGGCATCCCGGCGCCTCGGTGCTGGAGAGCTTGACCTCTCGTTTCGCCAACACATCTTCGATCGCATTTTTGAGATCCTCTTGGCTGGCGGCACCCTTTGCGTAACCGATCCCCATGCGATCGTCGATTCGGCCGTGGTAACGAATCACTCCCTGAGCATCGAGGAGGATCGCTTCTGGCGTACGAACGGCTCCGACGAGATCGGCCAGTCGGCTTTCGTTGTCCTTTAGGATCGGAAAGCTGATTTCATACTGACGAGCGAATGCCTTGATTTCTTCGAGGTTGTCTTGGCGGTTCGAGTCAACTCCAAGGAACGTCACGCCGCGCTCGCCGAACTCCTTTGCGAGTTGATTGAGTCTGGGTGCGTAGGACCGAACCAGCGGGCATTCCGTACCGATCATGATCAAGACCGTCGCCGACGAGTCTGTCTTGGGAAGTTGGTGCGGCTTGCCGTAAAAGTCCGGGGACTCAACAGCAGGAAGAGTGGTGCCGACTTTCGACCCCGTGCTCTTGGGTGAATCCGCTTGAATAGTAAGAGTCCCAACCGCGATCATCCACGTTAAGATCACCATGGAACGTGTCATCTTTCTTGCTCCTACTGGAATTGAACCCGACGATAGAAACACACCGGCGTCCTTGCAAAAACTTTGAAAGTACGGTTCATGTTCTAAAAAAAGCCGATCCTCATGGGGCGGACTGATTGACCCATCGACGGACTGCATTGAGTCGATGCTCTACCATGAAATCGACGAGCATGGTCCGTTTCTCCGGAGGCAACTGCTGCAAAGCGTTGAAGAACTCCTCATGTTCGTAGCGCAGGTAATCGAGCCGCTCGGGAAAGTTCTGCTGAAAAAGGGCTAGCAGTTCATCCGTGTTGAGTTTGTTGGCAAGCAACAGTTCACGAACCCGCGGGGCCATCATTTCCATCACAGGAAGCAACTCTTGCCGTTTCGCGAGAACCCTCGTCTCAAGATCTTCGAGGAGTGTTCGCTCGGCCGGCGCGAGGGGAACCCTGACTTCGAATGCATCGACGAGAGTATGATACCTGGGACGCACATCACTACTGGCGAGCGACCATTGGTACCCTGCGATGGTGAAAACGTTTAGAGCAGCCAACGAGTAGAACAAATTCCAGCCTAGGCGGTTCATCAGGAATCTCCTGCATTGTCGGGAAAGAGTCCTTCTAAGCCGAGCCCCTCGACATCATCGATCCAGATCCTTGCTTGCGGCTCGGGACGATGCTGTCTATGGCCGACACTTTTTCCCAGATACAAGCCGGCCGAGGAGGCGACCAATAAGCTCGCCGCCAGCGATGACCATTGCACCCAACGGGCTGACCCGATGGCCGCAACCCGGCGTGCCGGGGAAACAATGGTCGAAGGTGGCGAGCGCAGGGCAAGGACTTTTGCTCGCATTGAGTCAGAAACGATTTCG
This sequence comes from bacterium, assembly GCA_019753235.1. Classification (GTDB taxonomy): domain Bacteria; phylum Planctomycetota; class Planctomycetia; order Kolteriales; family Kolteriaceae; genus JAIELF01. The sequence continues at coordinate 62,141 of JAIELF010000034.1, read as the reverse complement.
TGGACGGGATGCGCGACTAGCCGAGCTAAGTCCGGATCCCGAAGGAGAAGGTCGCTCAGAAGCTCGGCAGAGCTTTCCCCTGCCAGCCAACGAGCGTACGCCTGATCGACTTCATCGCGGCCCGACGCTTGCCGGCGAATTTGCTCCCATATTCTCTTGTCGGCATCGTCCATTTTCGTTCCTCCCAAGGGTGATTCGTCGCTGATCGGTGCTTTATCCAGGTTGGAATAAATTGATCTAAATAATTTATGTAAAAGCTTTTGCGTGCTGGTCTCTCAGGGTCGACTGGAAATAGGCGTCAGGGAGGCTCTCCCGGGGATTTTCCGAGATGTTTTCGCAGTTTTGTCAGCGCGTTGTGCTTGGTGCTCCGAACAGTTTGCGGGTGAATTCCGAGGCGGTCGGCGACCTCGTCGACGTCGCAGTCTTGGTCAAAAAGAAGCGTCAGTATGGCCGACTCCCGAGGTGAAAGCAGGCCCGGGGGGAGGGAGATTCCCTCCCGGAGGGGTGTCTCGCGCGAGGGTTCTGGGGCGAAATCCATCGGCTCGGTCTTGATTCGACGAACGCTTCGGCGATGGGCATCAATCGCGACGCCGCGCGCGACCACCGTCAGCCAGGTCGCTAATGATGATTGATCGGGGTTATAACTCTTGAGAAGCCGATAGTCATGCTGACACAGCCGAACGAAAATGTCTTGGATGATATCCTCTTGATCGGTGGCCGGCGAATGGGGCAAGGTTCGACGGATGGCGGACACGATCAAAGGCAAATAACGATCGACAAACGACGCCCAGGCGGCTTCGCTTCCGGTCGTCAAGAATTCGAGTTCCTCGGCCGCCATCACGCCTCGAAGGAAAGCGCCTCGAAGGAAAGCTCGCCAATCTCTTCTAAGAAAAGAGACAGCGTCGCGATCGGCTTGGTCCTAAAACAGATTCGTGCTCACGGAACTGGGTTGTATAGATGTTGGGCCGCGATACCGAGCCCCTTCATCGAAGACCCTTCGTTTTAGGTCACGTTGTTCGCGTCGCCGGACATCCGTCGAAACGACGAGCCCGTCTTGCGGATCAACAGAATGAAAGTACTTGAAAATGTTTGAGCATCACCAGCAGCCGGTGGCCCCGGCGGCAGTGTTCCTTTGGCGGCTAGTCGGTTCCATGCTGGCTGCATCGCTGCTGATTGTCGGATCGTTGGGGATAGGGATATGGGGTTATCATTATTTTGAGGGGATGACTTATATCGACGCTTTCGCCAATGCGTCGATGATTCTCTCTGGGATGGGTCCGCTCACTCCCATGACGACCGAAGCGGGCAAGATGTTCGCCGGCTTTTATGCTCTGTACAGCGGCTTTGCACTCCTGACGGTGACCGCGGTGACGCTCGCGCCCATTGTTCACCGATTCCTACATCAACTCCATCTGGATCTGGATTGACCGGGAGCCGATTGATCGATTCACGATCGTTTCATGGATCGCTCATCACAGCTCGGCGTAAACGATGCCTTGATGAGGGAACGATAAGCGATCAGGCAGCGGACTTGCCGGCCGGCGTTGTTTTCGGAGGAGCTGGCGACTCGCGGTGAGCTTCGAGAAAGGAAGTCAACTTCTCGAGGAAGAGGGGACTTCGGATGGTGCTGAGATGATCGCCCCCTTTGACCGCTACGATTTCGATGTGCGACGAGACCCCCTTCATGGACTCGACGTAATCAAAGAACGGGTCGAGGTCGCCCACGATCACGAGCGTCGGGAACTTGATGCTGGCCAGTTGATCCTTGCTGATTTGAAACTGTGGAAAAGCTCGGGCGCAGGCTGCCAGCGCCTTCTGATCGTTGGTGAGCTTCAACATCGTGTTGATACCTTGAATCGCCTCCTCGACATTCTTAATGCCGTTCTTCGAATTCAAAAACCGCAGAAGCGGTAACGGGCCTTTTCCCTCCTCTAGCGAGGTGGCGATCTCATCCAGCATCTTCATCCATTTGTCATCGAGTTGCAGCCAACCCATCCCGCCGATCACTGCCGAGATGACTCGATCAGGATGCTCGGTGATGAACTTTGCCGTGATGAGTGCTCCCATCGAGTATCCGACAATGTGTGCTCGTTTGATCTGGAGATGATCCATCAATCGCACAACATCTCCGACCATATTGATGCCGTACTGCGAGGAGTCATGGGGCTTGTCGCTGCGGCCGTGCCCCCGATTATCGACGGCGATGACGCGGAATTGCTGAGCTAGTTTGCTCGACATCCCCGTCCAATTGACGTCGAGATTCGCGCCGAAACCGTGAATGAGAATGACCGGCTCGCCAGCACCTTTGTCGAGATAATGAATCTTGATGCCGTCAGAGTCGAAGAAATGTCGATCGGCCGGCAGCTTGGGGGGATCGGCCTGCACGAGAGTAACAGCGATGAAACAAACCAGTCCCAACGATCGAAAGAAAGGCATCACGGCTGAAGCTCCACTAGAGATGACGGACTCGATCAAGATTCTACCGACGCAGAAGCCAGCGATCCAATCATCATCCCGTTCTTTGCGCTTGGCAGCAAAAAGGGGACATTAATGAGGAGAATGATCAAGTCGAGGAGAAGAACTCGTTACTCTTGTTTGGTTGATGGACCCAACAAAAAAGGCTCGGCCGAGGACGGGAAGGAGGAGGTGCCTTCCGGTCGCTCGGCCGAGCAGAGCTTGGCTGGTGAAGTGGAAACTACTTCACCGGCTCTTTCGGGATTGCAATCTCTTCGATTCTCTTCGCCATCTCCGCAACCTTTGCTTCGAGCTGCTGAACGGCCTTGCTCGCAAGCTTCTCGGCATTCGCTTCCATGGCCGCGATTCGCTTCTCGAGTTGTTCGATTCGCTCGGTCGCGGTCTTGGCTGCTTGTTGCTCGGCATCCTGAAGCTTCTCTTTGACCGCGTCCGCCTTTTCAGCGAGCCGATCTTCGATGTTCTTTTCCAGAACCCCCAGCCTCTCTTGCAACTTCTGCAACCGTTCATCGATCCCAGCCGTGTTCGGCATTCGGAAAGAGAACGGCGAACTTGCCGCTCGATGCTCTTCGACCTGGACTACCTTCTCCTGAGACTCTCCCGCTCGGACGATCACCAGCGTTACCTTATCCCCGGCTTTCTTCGCCTGGATGATCTCTTGGAGTTGGGTCGGTTCCGTGACGACCTTGCCATCGGCTTGAGTAATCACATCTTCCGATTGGAGACCCTCTTTAGCGGCCGGGCTTCCAGCGACGACATCGGCGATGACGACTCCTTTGACATCGCCCAGCTTTAGGTGTGATCGCAAAGAATCATCAATCGTCTGTACTTCGATCCCAACCATGGGACGAGGCTGCATCTGATCGGCACCACCTTGTCCGGGAAGCCGACCCTCAAAGATCCCGTCGAATTGCTCTTCAACTCCAGGCGGAGCATTCTCCTCGAGGAATTGACGAAGCGTTTGATTGGCTCGGCCTCGCGGAAGGACTTTGGCTTCGCCCAACTCGACAGCGACATCCATATCTTTGTCGCCGCGAACCAAGTGTAGCGTGATCTCTTCTTTCGGCGACAAGACGCCGATGCGAACCTTCAAGTCTTCAAAAGACTTGATGGCTTGTCCGTTGAGACTGATGATTCGGTCACCTACCATCAATCCTGCTTTGGCCGCGGGACTGTCGGGAGCGACTTCGCGAATCACCGCTCCTTGGGCCGCGGGCGATTTACCCTCCTCCGTCGCCACGGGGTTTTCGCCCATGATGCCGAGATAGGGACGCGCCTTCGCACCCGCTGACTCTTTCGGGCCCGATGGGTCCGCTTTACCTGCAGGGTCAGCTAGCTTGGCCCCCTCTTGATCTTTGGGATTCGCGGGATCCTTTGGATCGGCGAGAGCCGCGAAGGTGAGGCAGGCGGCAACGAGCCCTGCCGAGAGAATAGTTTTGATCATATTTCATGGACTCCTTTCTGCGTGCTTGCCCCGTGGGATGGAAAGAACGTTAACTCCTCATTTTCATCACGAAAGTCGGTGGGTCACACCGATAGCGAGATATCGTGTTCGCCTAGGAAAAGGCTCGGCACGCGAGCGGATTGGTCGCTTTCCGTTTTGACGTTTACTGGCACCGAAATCTTCTGTCCCCCCCGGATCACTTCGAACGGTGCTTCACCATCAGCGAGCTGTTTATCCAACACTTCAAGGGCATGCAGAGGAGCATAGATCCTTTGTCCGTCTACCCCGACTAAACAATCCCCCTTGTGCAGACCTGCTTTCTCTGCCACCGAACCCGCTTGTACATCGGTGATCAGGACCGCATTCATATCCGCCAAACCAACCACTCGCTGGATGACACGCTCCACACGCGTCACCACAAGCCCGAGCTTGGGGATCGAGATCGATTCACCGGCAATCGGAACGGCTACGTTGACTCGAACATTGACATTGCCAGGGACTATGGGCCGAAGACCGGCGCCCGGTTCGTTGCCGATGGTTTGAACTCCCCCTTGTCCCCAACCCTGTGTGACGGCCACCGGTAGCGCTTGATGCAATGGACCACCAAACTCGGTCAGAGCGGTGACGCAGATCAAAAGCCCACAGGCGATCGCCAAATACCCTGTTGGAATCCGTTCAAGCAAGCTCGGTCGAGGTTTCGCCACCGGCCCGAGCTGAGGCTCGATTCGATCCCAAAGAGACCGCTCGCCCCGAATCACACTCGACTCTTGCCGAAGCGGCGTGAACGCGGCCTCTTGCAAAACTCCCATCAAGTGCTGATACGATTGCACCGCAGCCCGGCTCTTCTCGTCATAACGAGCCGTTTCGTCGACGAGCTGAGCCTCATGCGTGCTCAAATCGTCGGTCACGCGAAGTGGAATCAGGTGGGCGATCTTTTCAAAGTCCGTGCTCTTCTTCACGCCGGTTCCCCTTGTCGTCGATCCCAGATTTCTTTGAACATCTCGCGGGCCCGAAGCAGACGCCACCGGACCGTCGGTTCCTGTCGGCCGATGATGGCGGCCACCTCCGAACAGGGAAAACCTTCCAAATCCCGAAGCATCAATACCGTTCGATAATCAATCGGTATCTGACTCAGAACATGTTGCACTTCTTGGCTCAGATCCAAAGAGCCGCGAGGATCGGGATCCGGAGGATCATAACCCCCTTCGCCCCGAGCCATATCGTCCAGGCTCATCCGAATCCGCTTTTTGTTCCGTCTCATCCAATCAATCGAGGTATTCACCCCGATCTGAAAGAGCCAAGGACCAAATCGCTTCGAACTGTCGAAACGATCCAGCCGATCGTACGCCTTCAGAAAAGTATCCTGAGCCAGATCCTCGGCAGTCTCGGCATGCCCGACCATTCGTTGAATCGTCCGCACAAGCTTCTTCTCGTACCGACGAACCAACTCCCCGTACGCGGCTCGAACCCCTTGGCGAATTTGCTCCACCAAACGAGAATCGCTCGCGCTTTCGAGGGTCTCTGTATCGGGGATGAGGGCGACCGCCTCTCGTCCTTTCGGAACCATCGTGCTGCTCCTGTTCCACCAAACAATACGGGGCTCGTCGGCCCGCCGTTGGCAACAAGTATCAGAATCTCGCCCTGTTCCCCTTATCAGCCCTCGGCCACCGCCGGGAACCGACCTTTTTACGACTCAAAGCAAGACGGAAGATGATGTAAAACAAGTGCTTGTGGCAATTGGGTAGGCCTGGGGGCGTTTTCCATCCGTCATCCTGTATTCGCCGATCCATCAAGGATATTGGCCCAGAAATCCCGCAATCCAAGCACTGTCGGCGTGATCTTCATACCTCGAACAAGCGGATCTTTTGCCATCCCTTATCTGCCGGGAGCGACGCCGATGTCTTGGCTCTTCGACGGGCATCTCGACTTGGCCTGGAACGCCATCGATTGGAAGCGGGATCTCCGCCAAAGCGTTGCCAACATTCGGCAGGCCGAGCGCGGGCGCACCGAACCGGGCTACGGAACGAACACCGTCTCCCTCCCCGCACTTCGAGAAGGTCGCGTCGGCATCTGCATCGCGACCATCCTCGCTCGACTCCATCGGCCCGGTAATCCGATGTTCGGCTACGCCACTCCGGAAGCTGTTTATGCTGTGGGGCAGGGGCAAATTGCCTATTACCGCGCCCTCGCCCGAGCCGGCGACATTCGACTGCTCCAGTGGAGGGAAGATCTCGACGAACATCTCCACCAGTGGAATCGCTCTCCCGCGACGACGCCGATCGGGGTTATCCTTAGTATGGAGGGTGCGGATCCTGTTCTCGATCCTTCCAATATCGATGAGTGGTATCACGCTGGGTTACGGGCGATCGGATTGACTCATTACGGCCTCAACCGTTACGGCGGCGGGACCGCTGTCAAGGATGGTCTGGCTCCCATGGCCAGCGAACTGCTCGCGAGGATCGAGAAACTTGGCATCGCCCTCGACATGACGCATCTCTCGGACCAGGCCTTTGACGAAGTTCGAACTCTGTTTCAAGGTCGAATCTTAGCCAGCCATCAAAACGTTCGCCGACTTGTGCCCGATCAGAGACAATTCACCGACGAGCAACTTTGTTTGGTGATCGAACGAGGCGGCGTCATCGGTGCAGCCTTCGACGTATGGATGCTTCAAGCCAATTACGTCCGAGGGGAATCAAAGCCCAACGTGACTCTCAACACCGTTGCCGATCACATCGCGTATGTCTGCGACTTGGCCGGCAACGCTCATCATTCCGGTATCGGAACCGACCTAGATGGCGGATTTGGAACCGAACAAACCCCCACCGACATCGACACCATCGCCGATGTAATACGCCTAACAGATGTTCTCTCTAGCCGAGGCTTTGCCGATAAAGACATCGATCTCATCATGCACGGCAACTGGTGTCGATTCTGGCGAGAGATCCTCCCACCCCGGCCTGCACGTACGTGACGAATGGTTCTCATCCATCGCCAGGCCGCTTGATTCTAAAAACACCCATGCGATACTGCGGTCACGGTTAAGTGCGAGATACCATGTGAATGGGATGATGATGAAATCAATGAGAGCTCTGATTCCTCGCATTCAAATCATCCTGACATTGATGTTCATTTTGGTGATGGGCATTCGGGATGGTCGGGGAGGCGAGGGGACTCGGGTGCTGCCGCTTGGTCAGTGGCCAGCCGACCAAAGGAAGAGCCAGTCTCGAACCATCGTGAGTCCGTTTCCGTTTCGGCCGCCGGCGAGCGTCCATGAATGGGAAGTTCAATCAGCCGCGATTAGAAGGAGAGTCCTTGTTTCGCAGGGTCTCTGGCCGATGCCGGCACGACCGGCCGTGAAAGCGGTTATCCATGGGACCATTACCAAGCCTGGATACACGATCGAGAAAGTTTACTTTGAAAGCCTGCCGGGCCATTTCGTTTGCGGGAACCTTTATCGTCCCAGTGATCGCCAAAAGAAGCGAGCGGCGGTTCTGTTTCCGCATGGTCATTTCGGCAACGGTCGACTTCAAGAGACGCCGGCCGACGAGGCAGCCAAGCAGATCGCGATCGGTGCCGAGAGATTCATCGAGAATGCGACGTACTTCGCGCAATCGCCGCTGATTCAGTTGACAAAGATGGGTTGCGTCGTCTTTCAGTACGACATGGTCGGCAAAGGGGACAGCCAAGCGATCGCGCATCGGCAAGGTTATGACGATGCGGCGGCGGTCCTCTGGTTGCAGAGTTTCATGGGCTTGCAGACTTGGAACAGTCTCAGGGGACTGGATTTTCTCGCTGGTCTCGATGATGTCGATGCCTCGCGCATCGGAATGACCGGAGCGAGCGGCGGCGGGACGCAAACCATTCTCATCGGCGCGATAGATGATCGTCTTCGTTGCTCGTTCCCGGCAGTGATGGTGTCGACATCGATGCAAGGAGGGTGTACTTGCGAGAACGCTCCGTTGCTTCGAATCGGGATGGGGAATGTCGACATTGCTGCCGCATTCGCGCCCAAGCCGATGGGGATGACCAATGCGAATGACTGGACTCTTCATTTTCAAACGAAGGGATTTCCCGAACTTCAAGCTCTCTACGGGATGTTGGGTTCACCGACGAATGTGGCCGTCGAGGCGTTTCCCCAATTCAAGCACAACTTCAATCAAGTGAGTCGAGAAGTGATGTACCGATGGATGAATCAGCACCTTGAATTGAATGCTTCGTCCATCCGTGAGTCAAAGATCGATCCGGTTGTTCCCACAGATTTGTCGGTGTTTGATGCATCGCACCGTGTCTCGTGGGCAAGTGTCGAACAGCTTCGGGCAACACAGTCGCGTTTATCGCAGACCCTATGGGAAGAATCCGTTCCGCAAGAGACGCAGGACGTTGTCCCGTTTCAAGACTCGCTTCGGTCGGCACTCGAGGTGATGATCAGTTCGTCATTTCCGTTGCCGGGCGAGCTGCGTCACGAGAACCTTGGCAAGATGGTCGGCAAAGGATGGGAAATGGATCGTCTCTTGCTTTCTCGCGTGTCGCCTGTGACACCCGCCGTGAAAGAGTCGGTGCCGACGGCGTTGATTCGGCCCGATGAATGGGATGGTAAGTCGTTGGTGGTGTGGGTCGACTCGAAGGGGCATGCCGGCCTCGCGAAGGAAGGGGGCGGAGGGTGGATCGCTCCTGTCGAGACGCTTCTGAAAAGGGGTAACGCGGTCTTGAGCCCCGACGTTCTTTGGACAGGCGAACATCTTCGGCCGGCCGGCCCGTCGTCGTACTCGGCGGTTTCAATGGAGAATCCGCGATTCACGCTCACCTACCACCGAAGCCTGTTGGCTCATCGTGTCCACGACATCGTGACTTCGGTCGGCTATGCGAAGCAAGTTCTTCGCGCCGAGTCGGTCTATCTGGCGGGATTCGATGCGTCGGGGCCCTGGGTGATTCTGGCGAGTTGTTTATGTCGGGACCATGTGCGTCGAACGATTGCCGACTTCCATCATTTTCATTTTCGCGATGTCGATTCGCTTGGCGACCCGATGCTGTTGGCCGGTGGCTGTAAGTATGGTGATTTGATCGGGCTAGCTCATCTCTTGGCTCCGTCAGAAATTCTCGTTCGGCACTTGGATGATCAAGGAGGATCGGGGGAGTCGCTCGAGAAAATCTATCGGCTGCTGGGGAAACAAGACGCGATCGTGTTCGCTCGCGCCAAGGCGACGATCGACGAGGCGATCGATTGGTTGAGTCGTCCCTGAGATGGGCTGAACAGGGTGGGCCGCACCTTCGACCCGTTGATCGTGGCATTGGGCCGGTAAAACTTACTTGGTGATCCAAGGAAGTTGATCGGTGCGGAAGGGGCTGGCGGGCAGGCCCGCTTGATTCCAGAGATTCACCACGGGAAAGTTCGCCCAGCCGAAACGGACATGAACCGGAGCCGGAACTTCGGGTGCCTTCAGGACGACGGTGTCGCCGACAATCTCCGCCTGAGCGATGACGAACTTACCGTCGGCCCCCGCGAGAGTGAAGCCTGTCAACGGACCATCTTTCGCCACCAACCCGCCGGCAACATGGTCGAAGTGAACGATCGCTTTATCACCATCAATTTTGAGTTCTTTGAATGTCGGGCCGCTGTGGGGAATGTTTTCGCCGTAGGCCAGCTTGCGTGCTGCCAGGGCCAATCGTTCGCCGACCTCTCTCTTGCGTCGGGGGTGAATATCGAGTTCTTCGCCGACGTCGGTGATGACTGCCATCGCGGTGTTGGGCAGCGACAGTGTGGTGAGTCGTTGGGCTTCGCGAAGCTCTGCCCAAGCGCTGTCGGCCGGCTCTTTGACGATGCGGGTATAGGGAGCCAACTGAACGAAGAAGAACGGAAACTCCCCCTGTCCCCAGCGGGTTCGCCAATCTTGAATCATCGATGGAAAGAGCGTGGCGTACTGCTGAGCGCGATCAGCGTTGGATTCTCCCTGATACCAGATGGCCCCGCGAATCGCGAAGGGGATCAAGGGTGCAATCATGGCATTGTAAAGCCCGCAGGGTCGCTGCGGGTTGCCACTGGGATCGACCGGTGGACGTGGCGCGGCGGGGTCGGGTTTTCCTTCCGCCTTGGCCTTGTTGGCCTCTTCCTGCCAGCGATTCATGTCTTCTTTGTATTTCGCCAAGGCCATGGGATAGAGATCAATCGCTTGCTTGTAATTCCCCAGAATGCTTTGGGCCAACTCTGGCACGGATTCGAGTCTCTCGCGGCTCGTCCAAGCCTCCGCAGGCGTTCCACCGAAGGACGTGTTGATCAAGCCCACGGGGACTTTCAGAGTCTCCCGAAGGTGCTTTCCGAAGTAGTAGCCGACGGCGGAAAATGCTTCGACGCTTCCGGGGGCGGCCGGCTCCCATTTCGCGTCGATGGCCGACTGCGGTTCGTCCTTGGAGACCCGCGGCACGGTGATCAATCGCAGGCCGTCATCCGCGCTGCCTGCAATCACCGACTGCGGTTCGAAGGAGTCCTTCAATCCCCACACCATGTTGGATTGGCCGCTGCAAATCCAGACTTCGCCGATAAGGACGTCGTTGACCGCGAGGGCGTTTTTGCCCCGAACCGAAAGGACGTGCGGCCCCCCCGCGGCAATCGGCTTGAGCTTGACATTCCATTTGCCACCACTTGCAACACAGACGGCAGTCTGGTCACCAAGCTGAACCGTGACTTCTTCTCCCTCGGCGGCCGTCCCCCAAACAGGAACCTCGACATCCCGCTGCAGGACCATGTGATCGGAAAAGATCGAGGCGAGACTGACGTCGGCTCGAACCGTCGATCCTCCACCCGTCAGTAAAAGTCCCGGCAGGAGACAGCCTGCGAGCAGTTGGCAAATGGTGGCGCTCGGTTGGCGCATCCGGGTAGACTCCCTGGTGGTGAATTCCCACCGAATGATAGGTGGCTGAGTTCCCTTGGCGTTGATGGAACTCTGTTGGCCTGGACCTGGAAAACTCCCTAGCCCTCTAATGTCGAAAGCTGGAGGCTGTTTTCAAAGAAAAATCCACCCTGGCTCGCTGAGTTGGGGAGAACTCGGGCGGGTGGTTTCAAGAAAAAGGGGGCGATCGCGGGCAAACTTCGGCTAAGAAGGCTTCGTCGACAAATAGGTTGAGGCCAATTAGGGCCTCCTGCGACGGGATGGCGCCAAGCAATCTTCAAAGCGGATTCAGGTAGGAACATCCAGGATGACTTCACGCCGACGGTCGATATCTCGCCTGGCTCGGCACGCGATCGGCAAGCTGGGGCCTGAATCGATCGCTTGGCAACGCTGGCAGCAGAACGCTGAGAGCTTCGATTGGGAATCGCTTCAGCGGTTCGATCGTTCCATGGAATCGGCTGAATCAGTGGACCGGTTGGCGATCGGCTATATCTCAGCAATCGCGCGAACGACTCTTCTGGATGACGTTCAGAAAGAAAGTTTGTCCGAGGTCCCTTGGTTCGACGGATACTCGCATCCCGACTGGGGATCGCTCGATCGATGGGGGGCAAGTGGTGCCGAGCAATCCGCGCGAGAGGCGCTAGCGAGTATCGGTTGGTTCGATGCGGATCCTCTCGAACGAGCGGACACGGACTTGCCCAGCTTGTTGCAAGAGTCTCTTCTTCGATCGGTTCAAAAGAAGCGGGCCGGCGAGTTCTACACACCCGACTGGTTGGCGGACCGACTCGTCGAAGAGGTTTGGCAGACGAGTGCTCGTTGGCTAGATCCGACCTCGGGTGGAGGGACGTTCGCCCGCGCAGTGGCGCGGCACGCACGTCTGCGAGGCGAACCGATTCCGATTTTTGTAGGCCTGGACCAAAGCTCTTTTGGCGTGCTCGCCACGTCGGCGGCGATCGCGTCGACCCAGCGGACGGCCGGCGTCCCCGCATCGATTCGCGTAGGCTTGAATGATCTTTTGCAAGAAGGTGCTTCGAGCGACATCGAGGAGCGTTTCGATCGACTGGTCGGCAATCCTCCTTGGTTGCTGTGGGACACGTTCGCCTCGCTGGATCGAGAATTGATGGCGGACCTGTGGGATCGTTACGGTTTGCGCATCGAAAAGGGGATGGCAAGCATCCTGGGTGGAGGTAAGCGCGATGTCGCTTTCCTCCTGCTGCTCCGTTCCATGGATCGATGGCTTCGTATGGACGGAAGATCGGCATTCGTCGTCCCCCAATCGCTTTTCAAGTCGACTGCGAGCGGACGTGGCTTACGGCAATGGGGACAGCCCGACGGGACCCCTCTTCGTGTCGATCTCGTCGAAGATCTCTCTCGACTTCGTCCATTTCCAAACGTTGCCGTCAAAACCGTGCTGGTCTACTTCACGCAAGGTCGGCCCACCCTTTACCCCGTTCCCTATCGAGTCTGGCGAAGTATTGATGGTCAACGAATCGACCACGCGATGGCGCGTCCCAGTGACGACCGCGATCCGCTTTCGCATTGGCGGCACGACATGGTCGATGCGGGCTTGTCAAAGGATCCTCTCATTGCCGAGGAGGATCGCGAAGGAACCGATCTCTGGGGGGCATGCGACTACCAAGCGAGGCTTGGGGTGAACGTCGGCGGTGCCAGCGGTGTCTATTGGATGTCACGACAACATATCGTCGACGACAATCTTTGGCGGATGAACAATCTCTTCGACCGTGGCCGACAACCGGTAACTTCTTGCGAAGTCGACTTGGAGGCGTCGCATCTTTATCCGATTCTTTTGGGGAAAGACATCAGGCCCTGGCGCGCCATCCCATCGGCATGGATTTTGATGCTGCAAGATCCGCGGGCCAGACGCGGGTGGTCGATGGAAGAACTTCGCTTGGCCGCGCCCCGAGCGCTCGCTTACGTCGCGCGGTTTGAAGACCGACTCCGCGAGAGGGCCGCCTTCAAGAGATTTTTTCAGAGGCCGGGCCCCCAAGGAACGAGAGTCGATGTTGGCCCGTACTATTCCATGTTCAATGTCGGGCCGGAAACGATGATGCCGATCAAGGTCGTATGGAATCGAATGGGTCGGCGACTGGCGGCGGCGGTCGTGACCACGCAAGAGGGTAAGCCGATTCTCCCGCAAGAGACCCATTGCTTTACGCCGGCCGATTCGATCGAAGAAGCGGACTACCTGGCGGCAATCTTGAATAGTCCCTCGGTCGTTGACGGGCTCGAGCGAATGCATGTCGTTTCGAGCAAAAGCTTGGCGACTCCCCGCGTCATCCACTCGCTACGACTTTCTCGCTTCGAGGAAAATCGGCCTCTCCATCGAACGCTTGCCCGGCTCGGCCAACAGGCTCGCCAAGCCCAGGAACAAGGCGAACCGATGCCGACCCTTTGGGAAGAGGAATTTAGGGAGCAATCTTTCGTCTATTGGAGAAAATCCCTTTCGGGGTGAATGAATCTGGCAGAGAGTGTCAAACCGAGGGGAATATCGGCTAAGATTGCCGGTAGGTTCAAGCGATTCGGGAGTGAGCCAATGAAGAAAAATCGACTAACCAATTGGGGTTGTTGGCTGGTGCTGATCAGTCTGGTCCCTTCCGCGCATGGGCAGCTCCAAGGGATTCCCCCGGCCGAGCGAGCCCTCATTCTCGGTCTGGGCCTGGGTCGCGCAAGTAACGGTGATTTTCTTCGAACGATCTACGCGCTCAACTCGCTTGAACAGTCTCGGATGTTTCGTCAACAACAACAGATTCGTCAGCAGATGGGGGCGCAGCGAGCCCGAGCCGAGCAAGCCCGTCTCGCGAATGCGTTACAGAGTGGACGCAATCGGCCTCGCTATGTTCCGAGCCCGGCTGCCTCTTCCGACGAACGGGTCTCCTCGGATGTTCTTCTTTGTTGGGAAGTTTTCGGCGCGACGTTTTTGATTTCGCCGCCCAACGAAGTTTTTGTGGTAGCCCCGGGGTTCCGAGGAGGGATGCGCGTCGGCGCGATTCGTTTGGGTGGGCCGGCCGACCGCGCAGGCTGGGAAGCAGGAGACGTCATCATCGCGTTGCACCGCTACAAGATCACCAGCTACGACAATCTCGCGTATGTGGCCGAGCTTCCGGATTTGGCGGAATTGACGCCGCTCACTGTCAAGTTCATTCGGGACGGCGTCGTACGCGACGGAAAGATCGACGTCCTCGCTGTCGAGACGACATCGGGGCCTGCGGCGGCACCTCTTTCGAGTGGTGCACCCGTGGAGAAGAGAAGTCTGGCCAGTGCATCGACCCCGTCGGGACCGACCCGCGAGGAGGAAGCTTTACTCTGGAACCGCATCGGCGTTCGGGGTCGCTCGACTTCGGTTGATCGGCCGGGTGTGAACTTCAAGCAGGGGGTGTCTATCGTGGCGGTTCGTCCGGGTGGAGCGGCAGACCAGGCGGGGCTGAAGGCGGGTGAAATCATTGTCGGACTGGCGGGATTTCAGACGCGCGAAATGGGGGAGATTCTTTGGGTTGCCGAGAACCCCGAATTGGTGGGAGGTGTCGGTTGGGTGGCCGTCGGGAGCGCGGGCGTTCGACGTGGGACGATTCTCTTGCCGGATTTGACAACAACGGCGAGCCAGCCCAGCGATGATGATGACGCGGAACCGGTTCCGCCCGAACCCCCCATCGCTGGGGATAAATCGGCCCCGAAAGCAAGTAACCCACCTTCCCCGCAGGCTCCATAGGGTTTATTGCCTCGCCCGAGGCTATTCTTCTGGATCAATCGAGAAAATCAGTCCAAAAACACGCAAGGAACCTCCGGTCTCACCCAGGTGCGAACTTGACGGGCCGGCACAACGCCGATAACAAACATCGGGTCGGTGGTAGGTTCCATGCTGTCGGGACCCTTGCTTTGGTCGGCTCCTTCTTCATCGAGGAAGGGTCGAGGATGCAGAGTGATGACGCGGCAGTAGGCCTACTTCTTCTTGTTCAAACTTCGAAGCCGAAGTGGCGGAATTGGCAGACGCGCCAGCTTGAGGGGCTGGTGAGGTAACACTCGTGGAGGTTCGAGTCCTCTCTTCGGCAGTTCAGCAGAGTTCAGCAATATTGCCAGCAGTCCTTAAGTTCTGTGATCCTGGTCCTCGGATCCGTCGACCTCTTCAAACTGCAAGATGTCGTTGCTTAATGGCGTGGGAGAGTCGCTCGGTCGAGAGACCGATCGTTGATTTTTCCACCACCAAGCGATCCCGGTGACGACCATCCCGATTGTCACAAGAATTCCCAGCCAAGGGTTCCACGCCATCGGCGCGGGACCGGTGGGGGTAGGGGCGGTAACCGGGCGCATTTCGGTCACCATGATGAGCGGTGCGCTGGTTCGCTTTCCCTCTTTCGTCTCGTAGCGCCACCATCCCAAAAAGTAGCCGACCATTTCGATGGGCTCGTGGATGTTTTCCCCCATCGGCAACGACGCAGGGGGGCTCGCCATGACGGCGACATAAGGCAGTGACCCGCTCGTCGAGGTGAAGACCCATCCTTCAAACTGACGATCAATGCCAAATCGGTTGGCCTGCGCTTGGTACTCGGTCAATCGATGCAGTCGTCCCTGGAGATGAATCCGAGCCCCCCGGTAGCGATCGGGTTCATCGAGCAACTGCGCGTAGGTGATTCGACCGACTCGCTCTGCCCAGAGAGAAGCAGCGTCGGCCTTTCTCGCATGATCAAGCAACGCGTAGTACGAAGTCGGCTCGATCGAGCGAGCATGATCGACAAAGCTCGCGAGCGTTGCCTGATCGATAGTCGCATCAATGATGGGCCCCACGCGATTGTCGGAAGGCGCCGGATCGACCGGCTCGGCAAGATTCCACCTCGCTACAAGCGTCATCATGATCAGCAGCGTCGCCAACATCGCGATCAGCCGCCAGGGGAGGCCAGTCGAGCTGCTCACTGGTGTTGATGGGTCAGAGAAGTCGAGCATAAGTTGATTCATCGCCAGCAGGGCTGCAGAGAAAGAGGATCGAGGTTTACGAACTCTCTTTCGGTTTATCTTCTTTCTCGTTTCGGTTGTTCGGACCTTCCGGGCGGGTCTTTTTCTTCGGCGCGGGTGCCCCGAGGTTTTCGACGACGTAGATCGGCAGATAGCGGTAATAGACTTCGAGACACAGGATGTGAAAGCAAGTGACCATGTGCCGACCACCGGCTTGCGCACCCCACAGATCAGGCGTCGGTTTGTTGGGATCCCAGCTTCCATGATCGGTGCTCTTTTCGTCCGTGTTTTGACTGCTGACGAGCACACGCTTCATGACGCGGTTCCATTGATCCCACTTGGGGCCCTGCACATTGTGAATCACCTGCGTCGCGTAGTACCAGTAGTAGCAATCACGGGTATTCAGATTGGGCGTCTTCGAAAGCATCAAATCTACCGACTTGCCGAGACTGACGTCGTCTTGGGGGAGGCCCATAAATTGCAGGCAGAGTTGGCCGATGGAGGTGGTGCTCTGCAGATGATCGATCACCACCTTACCTCGCTCGTTGATGTAGCCGAACTTTTCTCGATCGGAACCTGCACGAACGGTTTCGAGAAAAGCCTTGCAGCGAGTAAAAGCCTCTTCGGGGACGTCGATTCCCGCCAGTCTTGCAGACTTCATCGCCATGAGTTGCCAACCAAGAACCGAGGTATCGCATTGCCCGTCGCCGACGTTGTAGCGCCAGCCCCCTTGGTTGTTTTGCGTTTCCAATAAGAAACGAATTGCCGCCGTGGCTGGGGCCGCGAGATTGGGGTCCTTGGTGAGGGCGTACGCTTCGCAAAGTGGGATCGCTGCCAAGCCGTGACTGTAAAACAGTGCCGAGTCGCCAGGCGCTTGCAGCAGGCCCGAAGGTTGTTGATTCTCGATCAAGAATTTGAGAGCGGACGAAACGACTTGCCGGTAGGGCCCCTCTTTGTGCGTGTAACCACTGGCGAGAAACGGGAGAACCGCCATCCCCGTGGCAGCGACCATGCTGCGCGAGCGTCCGCCGCCGGTCGAGGGCCCTTTGGAGAGCGGAGTATGATCGAGACTCCAGTGGCCTGCGGGGAACTGGTGCCGAGCCAGCCAATCCAAACCCCAGTGGACCGCATCTTCGGTTTCCTTCGAACCTCCTTGCGACGCCAACAACCCGAGTTTGTTCCCCTTGCCTCGTCCCTGCAAGATGCCCCCCGTCCCTTTGGCAGCCAGGGCCCGCGCGTTCTCTCCATCGAGCATGGCCGAGATCGCGTCCGACGCCGGGTTATCGACGGGCGAGAGTGTCGCCACTTGCTGCTCGAGCGGATCGCGGACTTCGGTCGACAAGGGTGGATTCGTGGGAACATCGATCGCCAGAAGCTCATCTTGAGGCTCTTGGGGAGACTCGACAGGGGGAAGATCGACGACCGGTTCGGGCTCCTCGACCTCGGGTGTTTCCGGAATCTCTAGCAGCCGAGTCCGCAGCGACGCTTCCGCCGGCAGAGGGCTAGGGGGAATCGTAATCTGGCGAGCCCCGAAAAGAAGAAGCACGTGCAAAAACGTGCTCGCCAACCATATCGGTATCTCGCGATCGCTCCAGGCCTCGCGCAGTGAGTCCTGAAACGTATGTTCCCGCATGCCCGGCACTTCCCCTGGGAATCGACCATTTGCACAAAAAGGTGGGGCCTGCTCGACAAAGACTCGTCGAGAGGATCCGCCGAAAGAGGAACTTTTTCTTTTGCGGATCTCGACCGAGAAGGCCCAGCCTCTCATTTTACCCGCGTGAAGGGCAAACTGGCTATGGCCGAGTTGATCTCGGCAGCAGATGTCGGCATTTTCCTCCGATTCTTTGCTCGGTCCAGCGAGGATTCCTCGATTCGGGCAAAAACAAGCGAACCTTTGGCCGCCGACGGGGACCTCTCGATCGTCATGATCGGCACGAGCCACGCCCCAAAACACCCCTGCGGCAATCCCGACCGACTCGTTTGTTGCAAACCGGGCCGCGGGCGATTAACCTGTATGTCTGTTGGGGAAAGTCCTAGTTGGATCCAATTTCATGCCAGACGCATTCCGAATCGAACGACACGGTGACGTGGCCATAGTGATTCCAGCCAGCGAAGTCGAATCGCTGCAATGGGAGTTGGTCGAACAGGCCAGCGAGTTGGTCCTGGCCCCCATTGCCGAGATGAATACCCCCTTGGTGATCATCGATCTGAGCGAAGTCGAGTTCTTCGGCTCCGTCTTCCTGTCGCTATTGCTGCGAACTTGGAAGGCGGTGTTTCATCAAGGTGGCACCATGGTTCTTTGTGGTGTCTCGAATCGAGCGAAGGAACTTCTCAAACTGACAGCTCTCGATACATTGTGGGCGATCTACGAGACTCGCGAAGAGGCCATGGAAGTCCTGGCAACCGAATAGAAACCCTTTCCAAACAGAAGCTTATTTCGGCGAATCATCTATTGGGAACCGAGGGAGTCGCCGGCGGGATCTCTCGGATCAAGGTCCGCGCCGAGGACCGACCCTCATCGAAAAAGCCCCGATTCTTCTCTTCTGTGCTTTGTTCAAGAAGCTCATCCTTACAGCAGGGGAATTCCAGAGAGGGTCTATCGGCAACGTTTCCACCATGGGAAGCGACTTGCCCCGGTTGCCGGCGAGCACGAAATGAAAAGGGGAACCAGCGGGATGGATAGCAGTCGTCCAGAGGAACGCCGACCCGATGCAGGCGTGCCGACCAATCGCCGGCGCGATGACCTGACCGAGCGAGTTCGATTGGTCGACGAAATCAAGCGATCGGCCGATGGCCTCCTTCAAGACGGGGCCGATCGCGGCGATGTCAAGCTCATCGCACGCGCCCTGGCGGAACTACGGACGGCATTTGCCATGCTTTCCAAGTATCGACATCGTCGAAAGGTGACGGTGTTCGGCTCGGCACGAACGCCCGAAGACGATCCTGTCTATCAACACGCGGTCGCCTTCGGCCAAGCGATCGCCAAGGCAGGTTACATGGTCATCACCGGAGCCGGCGGCGGAATCATGGAAGCCGGCCACGTCGGCGCGGGTGCCCCCGAATCGATCGGGATCAACATCATGCTCCCATTTGAACAAGAGGCCAATCGAATCATTGTCGGCGATCCCAAGCTCGTCAGCCTTCGATACTTCTTCACGCGCAAGCTTCTCTTCATCAAAGAGACTCATGCCATCGTCCTGTTTCCTGGTGGGTTTGGGACACTCGACGAGGGCTTTGAAACGTTGACCATGATGCAGACAGGCAAGTCCGAACTGAAGCCCATCGTGATGGTGGATCAGCCCAGTGGAACTTATTGGTCACGATTCGATCACTATGTCCGCGATGAGCTGTTCGAACCAGGGCTCGTCTCCGAAGAGGACCTCTCGCTGTACTTTGTCACCACCTCGATCGATGAAGCCGTCGAGCACATCCAGCATTTCTACCGCATCTATCACAGTCAGCGGTACGTTCGGGGCAAACTGGTGATTCGATTGCAAAAATTGATCTCGCCTGAACTCATTGAGAGATTGAATGACGAGTTTCAAGATATCCTCGTCAGTGGAAAGATTCGCCTCGGCGACGCTCATCACCATGAAAGCAACGAGGAGGATCTGAACCATTTACCCCGTCTGTTTGTTCCATTCGATAAACGGGGCTACGGTCGGCTTCGTCAAATGATCGACCTCATCAATGACGTCGGATAGCTCGCGATTAGAAGAGCGAGGCTCTTTCTGATTTCTGCCAAGAGATGATCAATCGGTCCACTCGTCGCGAGACGCGTCTGTTGCTTTTGACAAGCTCAAACGGAGGATGATGTTGCTGCTCGGCGGGCCTCTTCGAGGATGGCCCCGGTCGCGGTCGCCCCCACGCGAGTGACACCGAGGTGTCGCACTTGCAACAGTCGCTCGAAGGTTCGGACGCCGCCCGCCGCCTTGATGCCGACATGGGGCAACGAATGTTGACGCATCAGACGAAGATCCTCATCGGTCGCCCCGCCGTCACCATATCCGGTCGATGTCTTAACGAAGTCGGCGCCGACCTCGGAACAAATCTCGCATAGTTTGATCTTCATCGAGTCATCGAGCATGCTGTTTTCAAAAATCACTTTCACCAGTGACCCTGCCGCGTGGGCGACATCCACCACGCCCCGGATATCACTCGTGACGTAGCTCCATTGACTGGAGAGGACTTTGCCGATGTTGACGACCATGTCAAGCTCTGTCGCTCCATCGCGAAGTGCTTGCTCTGCCTCAAACATTTTCGAAGCGGTCGTGGCGCTACCGTGCGGAAAGCCGACCGTCGTTCCGACAGCGACACCGCTGCGCAAAAGAACGCTGCTGGCCAACCGGACGGCGTAAGGCTTGATGCAAACGCTGGCAACAGACCAATCTTTCGCCTGTTGGCAGCCGAGGAAGAGTTCTTCGTCGGTTAACTTAGGTTGCAAGAGCGAGTGATCGATCATGCGGGCCACCTCGGCCACCGTGAGCAGGCTCATTCCGGATTCTCCTCGTGTTCTCGTCATGATTTCGGTCGAACGATCGCCGATGAGAATAGAATACGCAAAGAACAACTTGCGGAGGGAGAACGGCTGATGTCGGATCGAGCAGGGAAAGAGAGTTTTTGTTTCGATGTCGGTCGCGACCGTTTCGAAGAAGACGTCATCCACCGGAGTCAGCAAGTGCCGGTGGTGGTCGATTTCTGGGCCCGGTGGTGCGGTCCGTGTCGGGCGCTAGGGCCGTTGCTCGAAGACTTGGCGGATGAGTATGCGGGCAAATTCTTGCTCGCCAAAGTCGACATAGACAAAGAGACCGACTTAGCGCAAGAGTTTCAGGTTTCGAGCATCCCACTGGTGTTGGCTTTTGTCGAAGGAAAGCCGGTCACCCATTTTATGGGGGCTCTCCCCGAACCTGCCGTGCGCAAATTCATCGAGAGACTCGTTCCATCGCCCAGTATGGAGAAGACTCGCCAAGCGCTGACCCGCGAAGGGTTGGCCGTCGAAGACCAACGACGATTACTCGAAGAGGCCGTCACGCTCGACCCGGACAATACCTTAGCAGCCGCATTCCTGGCGGAGATTCTTCTCGATGCGGGGGATGAGACTCGCGCGAAAGACCTCCTCAAACCAATCCATGAAGCCTCGGATGGCTGGTCCAAAGCGCACACGGTGACCGCTCGTCTTGGTTTTGCCGAGTCAGCCCGGCATCTGCCGGGCTTAGAGGAGTGTCAACACCTTGTCACGACCGAGCCGGCCAACGTTCAGCGATGGATTGATCTCGCTCTGGTCCAGGCAGCCAGAGGATGCTGGAAGGAATCGCTCGAATCGTTTGTCTCGGCCGCGGAGAAAGACTCGAAGCGAGGTGAAAAAGAGGTTCGTCCGCTCATGGTCGAGATTTTCAACATACTGGGTCAACAGCACCCTCTCACGGCCGAGTACCGCCTTCGACTAGCCTCGGCCATCTACTCGTAGGACTTTCCGTCAGGTGACTACATCACGTTCGGCAGGCCGATCGCACGTCGCCAATCGCAGACTTGTCCCCAATGATTGGCTTCGTGGATCGAAACCATGAAGCCGACCATCTTGTCGAGCGTGGGGAAGTATGCTCGCATCGATTCATCAGGTGTCTCAACCCCGATGATTTTGTCGAAGTTGCTTTTGATTCCTTGCTCCACGAGTCGATGTTGCTCGGTGTAGATGCCGATCAGTTCTTCCTTGCTGGGATAGGCGGATCGGTCCGGCAACGGCTTGCTGCCGTAACCGAACTTTTGGTCCCAACCGGCCAAGTCCATCGGCGTTTCTCCGAGTGCCGGGACGAGGAGATAGTTGCTTGCCACGCTTAAGTGCGCGATCGTCCAAGCGGGATGGTTCGGCAAGCCGACTGGTTGTTCGGCGAGTCGGCCTTCGTCGATATCACCAAGCAATTGCATCGCATAATGCTGGTTCGATTTCCAAAGATACAGCAGAAGATCTTTCATCAGATGACTCCTATTTAAATGGAGAACAGGGGCTCGACTACCGACGCCGGCGCTTCTTTGCTCCTCGTCGAGGAGGTGCTGCCGAGCGTGATTTCTTCTTAGTCGTTCGTTTGGGAAAGAAACTCGCGTCCCGCTTTTTCGATTTTTCGGCAGGCTGACCCTGGGGCGACTCGAGACGCAAATCGAGTTGCCGTTGGTTGAGATCCACCTTCGCAATGACACAGCGAACGATCATGCCCAAGCGGTACTGCCGGTTGGTTCGTTGGCCGGTAAGTGTATGCGAAACAGAATCATGAACGTAATAGTCATCCCCCATCGTTCGAATATGAACGAGCCCCTCGGCGGGGACGACTTTTGCCTGAACGAACATGCCGAAATCTTCGACACCCGTAATGGTCATCTCGATGGTTTGGCCGACTTTGTCCTTGAGAAACTCAAGCACCTTTACCTTGACGAGTTCTCGCTCGGCCTTCTGTGCCCGTCGTTCCACGAACGAGCAGTGCTCGCCTAGGACAACCAATTCCGAATAGTCGTAGCCCGCCTTGCCATGACGAATCAGACCATCGAGCATGCGATGAATGGTCAGATCGGGATATCGGCGGATCGGCGACGTGAAGTGACAGTAGGTCGGGCTTGCCAAAGCGAAATGGCCAACCTCTTCGGGACTGTAGACGGCCTCTTTCATGCTTCGCAGGATCGCGTAATTGACCGATACCTCCTCCGGCTTGCCTCGAACTTCACGAGTGATTCGTTGCAGCTCGTATCGGCTTGTCTCGTCCTGAATATCGAGACCCAAAGACCGAGCGAATTCCGCGAAAGCGTGTAATTTGATCGGGTCGGGGTTCTCGTGGACTCGGCGAAGAAAGGCGAGATCCCGATCTTTCAGTTCCTGCGCCACCGCTTCGTTGGCCGTCAGCATGAACTCTTCGATGAGGGCATGCGATTCGTCGTGCTTCGAATAGGTCGCGCCGACCACATGCCCGTCGGGCCCGATATCGACGTGGGCTTCTGGCATCGATAGCTCAAGGAATCCGCGAGCCCGTCGACGTTCGCGCAAGATCGTCGCCAATTCCCTGGCTCGGAGGAGAAGGTCGGCCACTTCCCCATGAACGACGCGGGTTCGGCCTGTCGTTGAATCAAAGAACTCTTGAACCTGCTCGTATGCCAGGCGCTTGGCGACCTTGATCAGGGTGTTGGCAAACTCGACATGCGTGATGCGACCCTCGGGATCGAAATCGACAAAGACGCTCTTCGTGTAACGCGGGCGATTCTCCTGCAGACTCGCCAGGCCGTTCGAGAGTAGTTCGGGAAGCATCGGAATAACTCGGCCAGGGAGATAGACCGACGTCCCCCGAGCGCGGGCTTCGCCGTCGAGTGCGGTTCCCGGCTGCACGAAAGTCGCAACGTCGGCAATATGCACGCCCAGACGCCAATGGCCCGCATCGTCCTTCTCCACGTTGATCGCGTCGTCAAAGTCCCGAGCGTCAACCGGATCAATCGTGATGATCAGTTGATCGGAAAGATCCCGCCGGTGCGGATCGGGGGCCGATTCCTCAAAAAGCTTCGCTTGCTCTCGGGCATCTGCGAGAGCCTGCTCGGAGAAATTCTCTGGAATGTGGAACTGTCGAAGGACGGCCTTCATGTCAGCATCGGGGTCGCCTCGCGGGCCGAGAATCTCTCGGATGACCCCTTCGCCCAACATCTGTGGCGAGGGAAAACGAAGCATCTCGAAGACAACTTTGTCGCCTGCCTGGGCACCTTTCGCGCCGGGGTCGCCGACATAGATGGGCTCATGGAAAATCGAACCATCCACATGGACGAACGCCTCGGCATCCTTGATGTAGTAGGTTCCGACGAATTCACGCGAGGATCGTTCGATGACTTCGACGATGCGGCCCTGGGGACTTCGACCACTCGAGCGATCGGCGGGCCGGGCGCGATCCCGTTTCGCGGGCCCGGCAGTCGTGCTCGTGCCGGTGGCTCGGCGAAGGGAAACCAAAACAACGTCGCCGGTGGCGGCATCAAGCGTGGAACCCGGACCGATGTAGATATCCTCTCGACCCGCGGAAGAGAAAAACCCCGCCTTGGGCGTGACGAAGCCACCCCCTTTTCGAATCGACTTGAATGTTCCGATGATCTCGTTTCGCGTCGACGGCAGCTTCACGACTCGGCCGATGCCGAACTCCGCTTGGCCGCGACGAATCATTAGCTTGAGTTCATCGCGGAAAGTCGCGTACTCGGCAGCCGACACGTTGAGTCGACGAGCCAAAGCCTTTGGTTTCAACGGATGGTACGAGGAATCCCGCAAGCAGGCGAGGATTCGCTCTTCGAACGAGGCGTCGATGAGAAGTTCTCCCTAATTGTCCGTTACTTGTAGTCGTCGCGGGCGGGCGAGAAGACATCGAAGGCGACGGCCGGTCCGGCGATGGCAGCGACGCGATGGACGATGTTCGACGGAATTCGATACATGTCGCCGGGCCCGAGTTCTTGGGTTTGCCCCCCGATCGTGAACGAGACTTTCCCCGAGATGATGATCCCCATTTGTTCATGCGGATGCGAATGATCCAGAACAATCGAGTCGGGTTGAAACGTCACCAGACTCGTCATGACTCGATCCAGCCAACTGGTTTGAATCGTCACACCGGGAAAGATTTCATGCTTGGGGCAGTCGCCGGCGGTATAGAAGTAAGCATCTTTCAAAGTAGATTTCCTCCCCAGACTCGTTCAAAGAGACCGGTCCGAATGAGGACTTGGAAAGAGATCATTCCCGCCAAGCCCGCCGCCACGTCGTCGAGCATGATACCCAAACCCCCTGGAAATCGCTGGAGCGAATTGATCCCCAACGGTTTGGTGATGTCAAAGAGTCGATGCAGAAGAAAACCGGTGATCGCGATCGGCCAGTTCCATGTCGAAAGGCCGAGAAAGACGATCGGCATGGTGACGATCTCGTCAAAGACGACCTCGCGTGGATCTTCGCGACCGAGAATCTGGGCCGATCGACCGCAAACCCAAACGCCTGCGGCGCACAGCACCACCGTGCTCGCTAAAGCGAACCAGATCGACCCAACTTCGTGGTAGCCGTACGCTAGTAGGACGCCCCACAACGAGCCAAGCGTCCCCGATCGTGGCGGAATCATCCCGGCGAAAAGACCCGTCCCGACGGCCAGCGTCAACCGATCGCGCTTTTCGATCGCTTCGTCTCCTCTTGGATAATCCGACTTCAAAACCCCTGTTAAGTTATGGACGCGGTCAGCCGGGCCCGATGGATTGATCAATTTTCGAGTCTGCGCGATGGAGCGGGGATCGCAGGCCCTCTCCTCCGTACGATGAAGGGGTACAGACGAGGGCTCGCGTTCGGCGGGCTCCTCCGCCAAGGATGCGAGGGTCCCCCCGGAAAAACAACATGACAAACGAGCTCTGGTCGCGGTATTGCCGATACACTTTTAGTCATCCCAGTTCGGGATTCTCGATCGACATTAGCCGAGTCCGGTTTCCCGACTCATTCTTTCCCAGCATGACCAGCAAGGCGAAATCGGCGCTCGAGGCGATGACGGCTCTTGAAAAAGGGGCGATCGCCAATCCTGACGAGAACCGAATGGTGGGGCACTATTGGCTTCGTCACTCGTCTCTGGCGCCGACGGTCGAACTCCGAAACGAGATCGATCAGACGCTTGCCTCGATCAAGGAATTTACGCGCGGCATCCACAGCGGCAACATCCGAGGTACCGGCGGACCGTTTGAGAATCTCCTGGTCGTTGGGATCGGTGGATCATCCTTGGGGCCGCAATTTGTTTCCCATGCGCTGGCAAGCGGCAACGATCCCATTCAAACCTATTTTCTCGACAACACGGATCCCGACGGAATTCATCGCACGCTTCAGACTCTGGCCGACAGTCTCGACAGGACGCTGGTTATCGTGATTTCGAAATCGGGTGGGACGCCTGAAACACGTAACGGCATGTTGCTGGCCCGAGAAGTCTTTCAAGGTTCGGATTTGAATTTCAGCAAGCATGCCGTCGCCATCACACAGCAGGGAAGCAAACTGGATCAACTGGCTGAGCGGGATGGTTGGCTCGCGCGATTTCCGATGTGGGACTGGGTCGGCGGACGAACGTCAGAGACCTCGGCGGTGGGTCTTCTGCCCGCCGCGATTCAAGGTGTCGACATTGACGAACTCCTCGCGGGCGCGGCCCAGATGGATAAGCTCACGCGCGAGCCGATCATCGAATCCAATCCAGCGGCACTCTTAGCTCTCGTCTGGTACTTTGTGGGGCAGGGGAAGGGGCTCAAGGACATGGTGATCCTTCCTTACAAGGATCGACTCGAGCTCTTCAGCCGATACTTGCAACAGCTTGTCATGGAGTCCCTGGGAAAGGAACTGGATCGCTCCGGCGCCCGCGTGCTGCAGGGGATCGCGGTTTACGGCAACAAAGGTTCCACGGATCAACATGCCTACGTTCAGCAGTTGCGAGATGGCCTCGACAACTTCTTCATCACCTTTCTGCAGGTCCTCGTCGATGGAGGAAGCACATTCGAAGTGGAACCGAATGTGACGGCAGGAGACTATCTGAGCGGATTTCTTCAGGGAACGCGTCAGGCCCTTTACGAGAACGGCCGTGATTCGATCACGATTACGATCGACGAAGTCCGGCCCGCGACGATCGGAATGTTGATCGCGCTCTATGAGCGTGCCGTCGGCCTTTATGCCGAAATGGTCAACATCAATGCCTATCATCAGCCCGGCGTCGAGGCGGGTAAGAAGGCGGCGGGAGTCATCCTTGACTTGCAACAGAAAATCCTGGCCGCTCTCAAGGCAAAGTCAACGCTTCGTCGAGCAGACACGATCGCGCAAGAGATCGGCCAGCCCGATCACGTTGAAGAGGTCTATCACATCTGTCGGCATCTCGCGAGCAATCCTGGCCGAGGTGTGGTAATGCAAGAGGCGAGTTCGCCTGACGAAGTTCGTTTCGGCGGATCGATTCCGGGTCGTTAGGCCTCAAAACCGCGATGTCCTTCGCGCAGCAAGGAGAGGTGATGATCCTCGATCAAGGCAAGCGCGATGTCGATTGGAATGAGCTTCGTCGGGATGCTTTGCGCCAAGCCCTCGAGCGACACGTTCAAGGAGAAGTCCGCTTCGATGCCGGGTCGCGCGTCCTCTACAGTACAGACGCAAGCATCTATCAGATCGAACCGATGGGCGTCGTCATTCCTCGCACGACAGAGGCCCTGTCGACGACGGTGGCGATCGCGATGGAGCATCGCGTTCCGATCGTACCGCGCGGCGCGGGGACCAGCTTATCGGGGCAATCGATCGGACCTGGTTTGGTGATCGATTGTTCAAAGTATCTCGATCGCGTGATCGATCTCGATCTCGAACGGCGAACGGTTCGGGTGCAGCCCGGCTGTGTTTTGAGTCAGCTCAATCGACGTTTGAAACCGCACGGCTTTCAGTTTGGTCCCGATGTTGCCACCATCGACCGAGCCAACATCGGCGGGATGATCGGGAACAACTCTGCGGGCTCGCGTTCGATTCGTTACGGAAAGACGGTCGACAACGTCGTGGCGCTCGATGCCATTTTGGCGGATGGCTCAACGGTTCGTTTCGAGTCGCTCGAATCGAGTCAACGGTTGCGAAAGACAACGCTTCCCACACGCGAAGGGGAGATTTACCGCACCGTTGAGCGTGTCTTGGCGGAGAATGCCGACGAGATTGTTCGGCGATTCCCGAAGGTGTTTCGTCGGGTAAGCGGTTATAACCTCGACGCGCTGCTGCCGCCGGCCGACCTGAATCTGGCCAAGTTGATTGTCGGAAGCGAAGGGACGCTTGCCACTGTCATCGAGGCGAAACTCTCGATTGTTCCTCTGCCGGCCGCGCGCGGGATCGCGGTTCTTGAATTCGAATCGGTGACGCACGCGCTGTCGGTGTTGGGCCCCATTCTCGCGACCCGCCCCTCAGCAGTCGAGCTCATCGACGAGATGATTCTCGACTTGGCCCGGGCAAGTCAAGCGTATCGGGATCAGCTTTCGTTTCTGCTGGGGAAGCCTGGCGCGGTGTTGATCGTCGAGTACCTTACCGATGCCTTTGACCTCGTTGAGGCGGATTTCAAACAGTTGAAAGAAGCCATCGCCGGGGCTTCTGTGCGACACCTTTCTTTCACCATGGACCCGGTCGATTGCGAGCGCGTCTGGTCGGTTCGAAAGATGGCTCTACCGTTATTGCTATCGCTCCCTGGTTCGCGGAAGCCCATCACTTTTGTTGAAGATACCGCGGTCGATCCAGCTCGCCTGGCCGAGTATGTGGTTCGTTTTCGAGAGATCCTCGCGCGCCACGGGACGGATGGTTCCTTCTACGGACATGCCAGTGTCGGTTGTCTGCACATTCGCCCGCTGCTCGATCTGGGGACCGTTGCCGGCCGACGTACGATGGAGCAGATCGCAGGTGAAGTCGTCGATCTGGTGATGGAGTTCGGTGGATCTATCAGCGGCGAGCACGGCGACGGCTTGTCGAGGAGCTGCTTCAATCCGATCCTCTTCGGCGAGAGAGTTTATTCTGCATTCCGCGAGATCAAGCGAGTCTTCGATCCGTTGGGACTGATGAATCCGGGTAAGATCGTCGATGCACCTCCGCTGACGGAAAGTTTGCGATCTTTCGGGGCGACCACGCAAACGACGGAGAAAGGCTTTCGCTATACTACGCCCAACGGGGCCCTCGCGGTCGTTCAAGAATGCAATGGCAACGGGCTGTGCCGACGACAAAATGTCGGTGTGATGTGTCCAAGCTATGCCGCGACGCGCGAAGAACGGGACAGTCCGCGCGGGCGAGCGAACCTTTTGCGGGCGGCGCTCGAGGGAGAGCTCGTCGACCAGGCGGGGTCGGCCGACGGTTGGCAGTCGCCTGAATTGGCCGAGGCGCTCGATCTGTGTCTGGGATGCAAGGCATGCCAATCGGAATGCCCCAGCCGCGTCGATATTGCTCGGCTCAAGTCCGAGTTTCTCTATGCGTCTCGTCGAAAGAAAGATGTCGGCCCGCTTGATCGATTGCTGCTCGACTATCAGAATCTTGGCCGGTGGGCGTCCCGATTCTCGCCGTTCTCGAACATGTTCATGCGCAATTGGCTGGTTCGGCGATGGCTCTACCCAGCCATGGGTCTGAACGCGCGCCGTCGGTTGCCGGCATTTCGACGGAGTACGCTCAACGAATGGTTCTCACAGCACCGAAGCATCGCGAGCGAACGGCGAGGCGAAGTCGTTCTTCTCTCCGACTGCTTCACGAACTTTCACGATCCCCCCGTTGGCCGGGCCGCCGTCATGTTGTTGGAGATGGCGGGGTATCAAGTTCACTTGGCCAATATCTGTTGCGGTCGAACGATGATCTCACGTGGCTTTCTCAACGAAGCACGCGAGAAGGCGACCGAAGGGGCTCGGCGACTGGCGTATCATGCCGAGCTCGGCCATCCGATTCTCGGATTGGAGCCAAGCTGTCTTTTGACGCTCGTCGATGAATGGCAAGATCTCGACCAAGGGGGTCAAGCGAAAGAGCTCTTAGGGCACGTGTTTTTGGCCGAGAGTTGGCTTGCCGAGCAGGTCAAGAACGATGAATCGATTCTGCCGCGCTGCGAACTCGAGCCGGTCGATGTTCTTGTGCACGGTCATTGTCACCAGAAGGCCGCCCAGCAAATGAACGGAACACTCGATGCGCTCACCCGCTTGGCGGGGGTCCGTCCGAAACTCATCGATAGCGGCTGTTGTGGCATGGCGGGGTCGTTCGGCTACGAGGCGGGCCACTACGAGATCAGCATCGACATTGCCGAGCAAAGATTGCTACCTGCCATTCGCGAGAACTCCTCGCTGACGGTGGTTGCTCCGGGCTTTTCCTGTCGAACGCAGATTCGCGATCTGTCGGGAAGAAAAGCAATTCATCCGATGGAACTCATACGCCGCCGAGTCGGCATCACCCCGTCCAAGCGGACCATTCTTTCTCCCCGCAGTTCATGATGATGCGAAGAAGAGTCTCGACGACGGATTAACCCCCATGGAAAGTGCTTCAATCTCGATCGGTCCTTGATGTTTACGAGTGCAAGACGACGAGGTTGTCGCGATGAATGGCTTCTGCATAGGCGGCATGACCTAGGACGCCGCGGATGGCGCCGGTGGGAAGACCGCGGATGACGCGAGCATCTTGGCTCCGGTAGTTCGATAGGCCGCGGGCGAAAACATCACCATCTTCCGTGGCGATGCTGACGACATCCCCTTTCTCAAAATCTCCGTCGATGCCGACGACGCCGATGGGCAAGAGGCTGCTGCCACTGACGACAAGAGCATCTTTGGCACCCTTATCGACAACATAGAGACCGCGAGGCCGAACCGAGTAGCCGATCCATCGCTTCCAACTGGTCAGGCTCTCTCCTCGGGCGGGAAAGAGAGTCCCGACTTTCTCGCCGCCGATGA
Organism: bacterium; assembly: GCA_019753235.1. Taxonomy (GTDB): domain Bacteria; phylum Planctomycetota; class Planctomycetia; order Kolteriales; family Kolteriaceae; genus JAIELF01. The sequence continues at coordinate 31,955 of JAIELF010000034.1, read as the reverse complement.
TTTGTTTGAGGATGTCAGGTGCTCGGCCGTTGGCGATCCAGACCGACTCACCGGCGGTGGTCGCGATGCGGGCGGCGTCCAATTTCGACTTCATCCCGCCCGTCCCGAGATCGCTCTTCGTCGCGTGGGCCAGTTTGAGGACATCGTCGTTTAAGTCGAGAACCAGATCGATCAGTTCGGGATTGGGGCCGCGCGGATCTCCCCGGTAAAGTCCGTCGACAACCGAAAGAATGATCAAAAGCGGAGCACGCAATAGGTTCGTCACCAGGGCGGCCAAGCGGTCGTTGTCGCCGAACCGCATTTCGTCGGTGCTGACGGTGTCGTTCTCGTTGATGATGGGGACGGCATTCCAATCGATGAGCTGGTGGATAGTGTTGCGAACATTCAGGTAGCGAGTTCGATTGTCGAAATCCTCGGCCGTGACCAGGATCTGGGCGGCATGACACCCATGCGATCGAAAGGAATCGTCATAGGCACGAATGAGTTCCGCCTGTCCCACGGCGGCGGCGGCTTGCAACTCGGGGAGTGTCCCCGGCCGAGAGCCGAGCTTCAGTTTGCCGACCCCTGCGCCGACCGCCCCAGAACTCACAATGGCGACATGCTTGCCTGCCGCTCTCAGCGAGGAGACTTGGCCCGCCAGATGGGCCAAATGCTCGCGATCGAGCGTCCCGTCGGCTCGGCTGAGCACGTTGGTGCCGATCTTGACTATGATCAAATCGGCGGAGCGAACTACCTCCTGCCGGACGATGTCGAGCATGCTGTCCCTATCTTGAACGAGGCCCCAAACCTGCCGAAGTGTTATATCGACATCCTCGCGATAGCCTCCCCGCGCCCGCTGTTTTCCTTGCCGATCTGTCGAAAAAAGAGCGCATTCCGCCTCAAAAAAGCGATCCGAGCGAATCCCACCGACTTGCCCTGGTGAAGGTTATTTGGATCGAATGCTGGCCGGGGCCAGGACTTCGACGGCTCGGACAGAGCGGTAGTCGAATATATCGAGCTGGCCATCGATAGGGGCGTAGGCGGCGGCGCCTCCTTGGCATCGGAAAGCCTTGGGATCCTCAATCGAGACGCGCTCGCCGGTGAGCAATTCCACGACGAAGGGAACGAATGGCTGCGCAGAAATCTTCTGCTTGATGACACTTTCAAAGTCTGGTCGGTTCATGGCGAAACTCCCGCAGGGCCTCACCATCGATCGGCTGTCGGAAGAGAAGGGTGCTTCGAATTGCAGAGACAACAGCCGTCGCGGCAAGGAGAAATGGGTCACCCTTAGGGTATTCTTCCTTCGGCTGGCTCGTGCTTCAAGAGGAGATGCTCTTCAAAACAGACAACCCCCTGGTTTTTATGACCAGGGGGTTGGCTGCATCGCTCGAAAGGCGGCCAAGCGGGTCGAGTCCGCTAAGCAGCCAGCAAGGGACCTCGTCTTTCGACGAGAGGCGTCTGGGTGTCAACCCTCCGAAACCCGCCCGGATTCGGAGGTCCTTCGGTGAACCGAGCCACTGAGAAGCTCGGTTCGCTAAGAAACCGAGCCTGTAAAGACGTCGGTTTGCGGATAAGCCAAGCCTCTTGAGAGGTTCGGTTCACGGAACCCTGGGGTGCTCTTCCTTGAGTCCAGGGTCCGTTCAACCAACCCAGGCGTGGGCCGATCGGCAAAAGAGTCTTTCGCAGGATTCGTTCCTGCACTCTTTGTGCTTCCTACCCATCGGCCAGAACCTTCGTGGCAGGTAAGGAAATGTTCGCCATGTCCCTACGAGGGCTCGGGCCCCATGTGGGTCGTGACGGCTGGGAAAGATGGACGATGAGTCTTCGAAAAGAAAAACATGCCGGACATTCCCTGATGAATCTCGCCCGAATACCTTCCCGACGATCGGCTTTTGATTTTTGAGGATCGGGAGGCGTTCTCCTAAGCTTTTCTCTTCCATAAAACTTTTCGCATCGGGGAAGGATCCATCAGCCCAAGGAGGGTGACACGGTGTACATTCCTGCCACGGATCGAGAACGGCAAGAGATGCTCGAGGCGATTGGCCTCACAAGTGTAGACGATCTTTTTGCCGCCATTCCTCCTCGCTTCGCCCTGAACCGAGAGCTCCACCTGCCGTCGGCCCTCACCGAGTGGGATCTGACTCGGCATCTCTCGGAACTCGCTCACCGGAATGAGTCGACTGATCGCGTCGTCTCGTTTCTCGGCGGCGGGGCCTACGATCATTTCGTTCCCGCAGTTGTCGACACCATTGCCTCCCGATCCGAATACTACACCGCGTACACTCCCTACCAAGCCGAGGTGAGCCAAGGGACACTGCAGGTTGGATTCGAATTCCAATCGCTGGTCTGCTCGCTGACGGGGCTCGATGTCTCCAACACCAGTCTCTATGAAGGGGCGACTGCGCTGGTCGAAGCAGTAAATCTCGCCCTCAATGCGACCGGCCGACCGGCCCGGATCTTAATCAGCGAAGGTGTTCATCCCGAGTATCGACAGACTCTCGCGACCTACCGAGCAGGGCTACCGACAGAGATCGTGACCATTCCGCTCGTGAATGGTCTGACCGATGGGAGAGCGCTGGCTCGTCAAGCCGACGATCGGACCGCGGCGATTGTCGTGCAGAGCCCGAACTTTCTCGGGGGGATCGAATCGGTGAGTGAAGCGGTTCGAATCGCGAGAGGTTCGGGCGCGCTCACGGTGCAGGTATTTGATCCGATCTCGCTCGGGATGCTGCCTCGGCCTGGCGATCTGGGGGTCGATGTTGCTGTTGCCGAGGGACAATCGCTGGGGACGCCACTCAGTTACGGCGGTCCGTATCTGGGCCTCTTCGCGTGCCGATCCGAGCACCTTCGCCGAGTTCCCGGTCGCATGGTCGGGGAGACAACCGATCGGCTTGGCCGGCGCTGTTTTGTCTTAACGTTGCAAACGCGCGAGCAGCATATTCGTCGCGATAAAGCCACGAGCAACATCTGTTCGAACCAAGCACTGCTGGCCTTGCGTGCGTCGGTATATTTGGCACTCATGGGGCCACACGGAATGCGCGAAGTGGCCGAGCTCTGCTGGCACAAGGCACACTACGCCGCGGGCAAACTCGCGGAAGTTCCAGGGCTCACCGTCCTTGCGGAAAGCCCCTTTTTCAAAGAGTTCGTGATCGAAACACCGGGACCGGCCGAGAGCTACCTTGCCCCCATGCTCGCTCAAGGCATCCATGCCGGCATCCCGCTGGGGCGATGGTTTGCCGGCCGAGAGCGAGAGTTACTCGTCGCCTTCACCGAGAAGCGAAGTCGCGAGGAGATCGACCACTTTGCGGATGCTTGGCGACAAGTACTCGCTTCAACGGCGTAACTTGGTGCCTGCTAATTCTTCGCGAAGTAAGCCGGTTCGTTCCCTGCTTTCCATTTGATGTTGCAGCCGATGCTTGGCCGTTGCTCGGCTGGGATCGGTTGATGAGCCAGCACCGCTTCGATCGCCTGACGAAGATCCTTGCCCGTCACGGGAATGCCGTTGCCTGGTCGAGAGTCGTCGAGTTGACCACGGTAGGCAAGCTTCTGCTCGCCGTCGAAAAGAAAAAAGTCAGGCGTGCATGCCGCATGGTAGGCGTGCGCGACCTGCTGAGTCTCATCGAACAAGTATGGAAATCGATACCCCGCCTGGATCGCTTCTTCGACCATTTTCTCTGGCCCATCATCAGGATGAGTCGCGACGTCGTTGGAACTAATCCCCACGATGCCGACCCCGCGGGACAGGTACTCGTTGGTGAGATCCGCTAATCCCGCGCGAACATGCTTCACGTAGGGACAGTGATTGCAGATGAACATGATCAGCAGAGCCGGGGACGTTTTGAAATCATCGAGCGAGACCATTTTGCTCGTATTGACGTCCCGCAAACGAAATTCAGGGGCGGGCGTCCCCAGTGGAAGCATGGTCGAGGGTGTCAAAGCCATTTCTGATTTTTCCTTGTTACCGAAAGTAGGGCCGAGCACCGCTGATCGAAAGATCAGAAGCTCGCCTCGCATCCAGGATAGAAACCACCTTCTCGAAGGAATCCGCTCGCGTAACGATCTCGACGCTGAACCAACGACGTTATATTTCGTACTAATCTTGGAGAGAGTTGGGGGTCCGCGTTGAAACGAGTGTTGTGAAAGGGGCGGAAAGAATGCCGCAACGGTTGTCTTGGATTTGGTTTGGGATGATTTTTCTGGTGGGATGCAGCAATCCAGCGGTCCCGAAAAATGATGGCCAGACTCGAATCGTCTGCTCCTTTTTTCCGATCTATTTGTTCACGAAGAACGTCGTGGGCGACGCGCCGGGCGTGACGGTAGAGCTGTTGTTGCCGGCCCAGGCGGGCTGTCCGCACGATTACGATCTGACTCCCAGCGACGTCAAGCGACTCTCGTCGGCCGATGTTTACGTCATGAACGGGGCGGGACTCGAGTCATTCGGAACCGACCAGATCAAGAAAGCCAATCCGAAGGTTGTTGTCATCGACAGTTCTACCGGGGTGAAGAAGATTGAACTTTCGCAGCACCATGACCATGAACACGAGCATGCCCAAGTGAATGAACATGACCATGATCACGCCCACGAGGAAGAGCACAAAGAACACGCTCACGGCGGGCATTCCCATTCCCACGGTCATGACCATCATCATGATGGGAACGTCAATCCTCATTTCTTTTCGAGTCCTAAAGGGGCGGCAGCACAGGTGAAAACGATTGCCGAGGAACTGTCAAAGGTGGATCCCAAGAACGCTTCCGTCTTTGCAGTCAATGCAAAGGCCTACGAAGAGAAGCTGCAATCGATGGATGCTGCCTGGAGCGAAGCAAGCAAGTCGTTTCGGCGAATCGAGATTGTCACGATGCACGAGGTGTTCGATTACGTCGCTCGGGATTGCGGACTGAAGGTGGTGGCGACCATCTACCCGGTGGCCGGGCAGGATCCTTCGCCGGCCGAAGTTCGGCAAGTGATCGATAAGATCCGCGATACGAAGGCGGCGGCCGTCTTTACCGAGCCGCAGTATCCGGCGCAGGTTGCAAAGATGATCGCCCAAGAGGCCGGTGTGGCGGTACAAGAACTCGATCCCGTCGCTAGCGGGCCGCCCGATGCGCCGTTGGACTATTACCAGACGCGCATGCAGGCGAACATCGAAACGCTGACACGATTGCTTGCGGGCGAATCGAAATAGAAGCTACGCCGCCTTCTCGATGATTTGCTGAATATCAGGAATCGCCGATCCAAAGTGAATATTGACGTCCTTTTCCGGCGTCGGCACGGCGATGGACTGTCGATTGAGTTCGCCATGGATCTCAGCAAAGATCTCGTTTCTGGTTCGGCCCAAATCGTCAAGGTCGCCGACGAACGCGAAAAGGGAGAGCTTGATCGTCCCATCTTGCATCTCGTCGAACAGAACCGATGGCCCCGGATCGGTCAGGACCTTTGTGTGTCGGCGAGCAATATCCTGAAGAAGTCTCATCACATGCGCGACGTCGGCACCGTAATTGAGTCCGATCTGGATTGATAGCCGAAGGACGCGATCGCTGAGGGTCCAGTTGATGACCTTGCCGGTGATGAACTCTTTGTTGGGAATGATGAGTTCTTTTCGATTCCAATCGCGAATGGTGGTGGCTCGCATCTGAATTCGAGTGACCGTGCCGGTCAAATCCCCAGCCGTCACCACATCACCGATCCGAATGGGGCGTTCGGCAAGGAGTATCAAGCCGGAAACAAAGTTAGCGACGATCTCTTGCAGGCCGAACCCCAAACCGACGGAGAACGCCGCCGCCATCCATTGCACACTGTCCCAATGAATGCCCAACATGTTCGAGACGAGTAGTAATCCGATGATCATGATCGCATAGCGAGCCACGCTGGTGATCGCGAATCGCGCCCCTGCGTCGAGGGGCAATCGTGAAAGGATGGCAACCTCGAGCAAGCCGGGTAAGTTCCTGGATGCCGCCACCACCGCAAAGCTGATCGCGCCGACCAGAACGAACGTTGCCAAAGTCACGGGTGCTGTCTTTTGTTCTCGAACCAGATGCCGAGTGCCGGTCGCCGGGTCGATTTGCGTTTCCCAGACGTACTCGGTCCTTGACCAGAAGGCGAATCGTTCGAGCGCGCGAAACGCGGGGACGATGTCCGACCAGATCCCGAACATGCCAACCACGAATGCCAACCCAACGATCAACGATAACAGGCGACGCGTCTGTAAATTGACGGCGGAAAGATTCACCATGTCAGGAGAGTCTTTGCTCTCTTTGTTCTCATCGTGCGCCAAGGCAACCGCTTCGCGACGTTGCCGAGCTTGTTCGAGAGCGAGTCGCCCCCGGACGGCAAACAGCCACCGTATTAAGAGGGCGTTGGTTGTGATCACACCCACGGCCAAGCCGAGCGTTTGAATCAGGCGATGATGAAGCAGCGTTGCGGAGGCAAAAAAGCCCAGGGCGGCCAAGATCGCTAAACCCACGGGCAAAAGAACCACCGACGGGAACCAAACCAGTCGAAGTCGTTCGACCCAGCTCCCTCGGGTCGTCCCCATCAGATTCTCTGCCACCCCTTTGGAATGGTGGAGAACGCGATACAGAAAAGTCGCCAGCGCCAGCATCTCGACCATGAAGAGCGTTCGTCCCAGCACTAGACGGGCCGGTGTCTCAACATCCGAACGAAGTAAGGTCGTGATGAAGGCGAGCGGGACGACGACCATCGTCAGCCAATGAAGATTGCGACGAAGGACCACGATACTGGATTCTTTCCAGCGGAAATGAGACACCGTCAAGCCGTGCGGCCGACACAAGTGCCGAAGAAACTCGACCAGGAACAGAACCCCCGCCGTCGATTGCAGCGCGCTGCCGATGGCAAGAACCTCGATCTTTGCGGTGATGCTGAGAAGATGATGGCCCAGCACAAAGAGAATGACCGGCCAAAGACCCGCGAGAAGCAACGTGTAAAGGAGCGCCCAAGCCGTCAATCCAGGCGTATGAACATAGTCTTTCGAGACGGCAGATCCGATCTGCTTCATCCGACGACGAATCCGTGGACGAAGAAAGATCGCCGCCAACCAGCCGGCAACGAGGGATGCATAGAGCATCGGCGACTTCGCCAGATCTTTCCAAATGACATCCCACGCATGCAGCCAACGGGTAGGATCGATCAACTCTATGGATGCCGCCGGTAGCGTCATGATGTCCGCGCGGGAGAGGGCTGTGGTGCTCTGCACCCAGAGAATTCGCTCGGCAATGAAGTTGTCATACTGAATGACCTCGTCGATCAGCTTTCGCGATTGTGTCTCGTACTCGTAAAGGTTGTTGAGGAGTTTTTCGTACTCATCGGAAGCGGACTGGTAAAGATCTCGCTGGGTTTCAAGATGCCCTCGCAGAATCTTCTCCTGAGCGATTCTCTCGGCAGACTTGTTTCCATCGACGGTGCCGAGAATGTCTTTGATCCGTTGATCGATATCCAGCAAAGGTTCGAGAGCCTCATCGATCTCGACCTTGACCAGGGTGGTCTCGGCGGCAGCATCGCCGGCCCAAAGCATTCGTCGGCGCCAAAGACGCGGATCAGGAAGCGAAGTTCGGCTTGCCTGCATCATCGAGCTGACAACTTTGTTGGACGTGGCCAGCTCGAGTCGACGCTTGGTTCGCTCTGCTTCCTCATGAACCTTATCGAGGATCGCGTTCACCTCTTCGTTTCGTTTGCCAACGTGCTCCTGCCTCTTTTTGTGGGAAGGGAGGTTGTTGTAGTTAGAGGCGATCGACCGATTCTGCGCGATCACGGACTGAATCCGCGGGTCATCGTTGGCGGCGGCCAATAATGCTTTCTGAGCCAAGTCACGCTGCTTGGCCTCCTCGAACGATTCGACCTTGGCCCGCACCACTTGGATCTGCGATTCCAACAGGCTTGATTGACGAGACTCGAGCTCGCGCCTTCGTGTCAGCAGATTCCCCATCCCCTGCAACAGCGTTCGCTCGGCTTGCGACGCTTCAATGTCCGCCAGCAAACCGGCTCGACGGACTTCGAGCAAAAGCCGACGTGCATCGACGATCGCAGGATCATCACCGGCCGGCGGTGGAACAGCCAGTTCGTTTGCGATCGCCTCTTGTTTCTCTCGCAGCGATTCGATCGCGGCCGGGAGTTCGGCAAGTTGTTTGGGGCGGCGCTCGAAGCGGTTATTGATCTCTTCGACGGTCTTGTTCGCTTGATCGAGATGGGTTTCTAGCGTCGCCAACAGCGCGCGGGCTTCGTTGATGTCGTTGGGGACCGCTGGCGTGGGAGGCTGATCGGGAATCTCCTTTAACCGTCGCTCGATCTCCTCCATGTCGGTGGGAACGCGCTGGAGAGTTTGTCGAAAAGACTCCGCTTGACGAAGCCGATCGATCCGGCGCTGAACTTCTTTGGCGGCCGACTCATAGATGGGAAGGATGGCGGCGCGCGTCTCCTCGGCCATATTCTCCGCCGACTTGATCGTCTCGATCTGCGCCTTGATCTCTTCAAGGGACGCCGTCGCGGATTGGTCATCGCCTGAGGAACTCGGCACATCGCCGAGGACCAGCGGAACAGAGACCGTTGCCCAAAGAATGAGAGGGACGGCAAGGAAGTGTTTGGTCATGGTGCTGTCTCGCTTGGTGCAGAATCCGCGCGGGCGGGACCGTACCGATCTCCTTTTTTTCAAGCAAGGGGTTCTCTGGATCCCTTTTCAGAATTCTGATCAACTGGGTAAGCTCGGGGCTTTCGGCTTGACGATGAGCCTCCGAAGCGATTGATCAAAGGAACATATTCGACGATGATTCATCTCCCGCTCAGAGGGAACCAGCGTCTTTCAGCAGTAAGAAACAATGTCAGGAGTGACGATGCCACCGACGGTCCTCATCTGTCCCAAAGTTCTCGATCACACCGCAGGCGAACATTTCGACGTTCTCGTGGGGGCGGGATTTTCCGTTCGGTACGCCAAGCCGGTGAGAGATCTTCTCACGGCCGAGGAACTGTCGGCCAATCTAGACAAGGTGGACGCGGTGATCGCGGGCTCGGAACCTTACACCGCCAAGGTTCTCGCGCAGTTCCCGTCGATACGAGTGATATCGCGCGTGGGTGTCGGTTATGATTCCGTGGATGTTGCCGCCGCCACCGAGCGCGGAGTTGCGGTGGCCATTACGCCCGGGGCCAATCATGATTCGGTTGCCGAGCTGACCTTTGCGCTGATGCTGGCGCATTACAAGCGGTTGATTCCTTCGCAGGCGATGATGGTCAGTGGCGGTTTCGATCGAAAAATGACGCATCCGCTTCGAGGTAAGACGATCGGCCTGGTGGGTTACGGGCGCATCGGTCAAGCGGTCGCTCGATTGGCACATGCCTTTCAAATGCGGGTCATCTATCACGATCCGGTGGCGTCTGTGCCGGCCGGCGATACCAGCGACGCGGTGGCTCTTGATGATCTCTGGAAGCAAAGTGACATCATCTCGCTGCATGCTCCGCTGTTGCCGGAAACCCGGCATCTTGTTCGTAAAGAGACGATTGCCAAGATGAAGACCGGTGCCCTTATCATCAACACCGCGCGCGGCGCGCTGATTAATGAGGCTGATCTGGCCGAGGGTTTGAAGTCGGGCCGAGTCGGCGGGGCAGGTCTGGATGTCTTCGAGCGAGAACCCCCGACCGGTTCGCCGATTCTGACGGCTCCGCGCGTCGTGATGACGCCGCATGTCGGTGGCATTGACGAAGAAGGCGTTCGGCAAATGGCATTGATGGCGTGCCAGAGCGTCGTCGATCTGTACCAGGGACGATTTCCTACCGAGCGTATCGTCAACGGGACCGAGCTTGGTCCTTGGACCTGGGCGAAAGACTCGACATGACGAAAGAGGGCGTGGTTGAGTTTTGCCTAACGACTTGTTAGCCTGCTTCCATTACCCATCGCTTGATGATGCCGGCGGCGACTTCGGGGTTTTCCTTGATGATCTTGTTCATCTGCGTTTGCGCTTGCTCGAAGGCCGCCGCCTCGGCCGATCGAGTCGATTCCACTTTCTCGTCTTCTTTCGCCTCGGCCATGCTCTTTTCCATTTCGGAAGCGCTTTCAACTTGTCGAGCAAGTTTCGGCACGGGAGCTCGACTGGCGACAATCACCGCAACGATGATCGCGAGAATGCCGAGGATGCTCAGGACAATCGACGGAAGCAGTCGAGTGATTTCTGCCACGTACGAAGGGCCAGGCTCGGGGATGACTTCCGGCTCGTCTCCCTCATAAGGCTGAACAGAAACAGACTCGACACTGACGCCGGGATATCCCAGCGACGCGATCATCTCACGCACTTTTTGCGGATCGGGGCCCGTGGAGCCGGCCGGCGTTGCACCCGCGCCGTTCGATCCAGTGGGCGGAACACGATAACGAACAACGACGCCAACTTTGACCGGTTCGAAATCGACGAAGCTGTGATCGGAAAGGGACTGCGAGTTATCGAACTCTTTCTCACTGGTCTCGCTGGCCTGCGTGTTTGGGATAGTCGTTGCCGAGCCGGCCATGGCTCCTTGATTGGGAGTCGCGTTGGGAACATCAACATTGGGCCGCGTCCCTGGTTCGCCCCCGGCGTTTGAATCTCCCTCCGAAGCTGACTCACTGTTGGAGGTATCGCTGGTCTCCCGCTTGACGGGACCTTTCTCCTTCTTCGTGATTCGCTCGTTGCGTGCATAGCGTGGATCAAGCTCGGCATTGACGGCAACGGTAAGGCCCTTTAGGTCGGCGAACAACTCCCGAATCTTGTTTTCGATTTGCAGCGAGAAGGCTGCCTTGGTCATGAGATATTGGCCTGCTCCATCGGTGAGCATGGCAGTGTCTGGTCCGCCGCCACTAGAGCCAGGCGAACCGAGCGCGTCCGACACAACCTCGACACGATCAGGCGAGCCGATGTCGCGAAACTTCCCCGCGACGAGCGTCTTGATTTGTTCGACCCGGCGAGGATGGAGAGGCTTTCCATCGTTGGTGCTGACCTTGACGGCCGCGGTTCCCTGGCTGGCACGAGCCCGCAGTGTCCCTCGTGGAGGGAGATCGCTGACGAGCACCGAGGTGTGATCAATCTCGGGAAACGATTCGATCACCCGCGCCAGTCGACGTTCCTCGGCCACACGAAAAAGACGCTCGGACTCCGCCGTTGAGGCCCACCAACTGCGCTGTTCCTCGATGTAACGATCGATTGCATCGTCGGTGTTGCCGGGCAAGCCGGTCTTGCTCGAGGCAAGTGCGGATAAGTATTCGACTTCCGAGCCGGCCGGCACCAAGATCTTGGATCCGACCAATGAATAGCCGACCAGCTTGGCCTCCTGAAAAGCCTTGATGGCCGACTCTCGGCTTTCGAGGCTGAAGTCATAACCCCCCATGAGTGGGCTCATCGCGCGGTCCGAGCTTCTCGAGGTCCCCGAGATAGCCAGGCCCGCCGCCGCCATGGCGCCGACAATCATCAACATGACCGCGATCCGCACGCTGGCGGACAGCGATTCCCACGAATCCAACAGACGTTGGGACGATGATGTCAATTGACCACTGGCCATGGGGGCTTCCTACCCATCGCTTTTACCGAGTCGCCCTCATTTCCCCAGGGCGCGGAGGAACGGGCGACTCTTCTTTCGTGCCCATACCTTAGACTTGCAGTCGACGCAACTCATCAAACGATTCCGTTAGCTTATTTCGAATCTGAATCATGGTTCGAAAAGCGAGTTCCGCCTTATTGACCGCGGCAGCAACCTCGGCAGGGTTCATCCGTTCGCCGGCGGCCGATCGCTCGACAAGGTTTTCTACCACCGCTTGCTTGTGGTTCACCTCGCCGAGGGCCTGTTGAAACAGGTCGCCGAACGAGTTGGGACGCCCCGTGGGCATCGTCGCGGGGGTGATGGGCAGCCCCGTCGAAGAGACTTGGTCGATTCTCATGGCCGATTCTCCTTATCGCTGGTTTCGTCGGTCGGTGTTTATTCGTAAAGTCGAGTGATTTGGTTACCCATCGTCTTAAAGACTTCGATGGCTTGGATGTTGGCCTCATACGCGCGGGCCGCCTCGAGCGCGTTGACAAACTCGCGCGTCAGATCGATGTTCGGATACCGAACGTAGCCTTGATCGTTGGCGTTGGGATGGCCTGGCTCGTACTTCAACCGAAAAGGCTCGGCCCCGAGATTGTTCGGATCTTCGGGGTTGTCCTGCAAAATCTTGGCGACATGGACCCCACGCGGGTCTTTGCCGTCCGCCTGTCCGGGCCGAAAAATCACGCGCTGACGGACGTACGGATTGTTTTGACCATTCGCGTCTTCGGTGGTGCTGATGTTGGCAAGGTTATTGGCGATGGTGTTGATCCGGGCTCGCTGCGCGACGAGCGCGCTGGCGCTGATATCGATGGGATTGATCGACTTCATCGAGTCCCTCCTTTTCTCGCTTTATGCTCTTCCCGTAATCTTCCCGTAAGGGAGAAAGTGGTTCTCAACCTCTTTCGCCGCTCGAACCTATTGCCCCTATCACGCAGGCATCGTTACGCGTTGCCCGAGATGATCGCCCGCAGGATGTTGTTCTGATTGCGAAGCAGATTCACCGCTTGGCTGTGCCGACTGAGGTTCAGGGTCAGCTCGGTCATCAACTGTTCAACGCTCCGATTGTTTTCATCGTGAAAGACCAAGCCGCTGATCTCGTCGGCCGCTTTTGTTGATGGTTTGCCAGGCAAAACATCCATATCCAGGCGTGCCGTATTCGGGTTACTTTGCCGAGCACGAAGAATCGACTTGGCGAGCTTTTCCTCGAACTTGGAGACATCGATATCCTTCATCCGGTAACCAGGCGTATCGATATTGGCGATGTTATCCGCCAACACCTTGTGCCGTTCCTGGGCCAGGACCATCGATTTCTGTAGGGCGTCGGTCGCCGTCGATCCAACAATGTTGAAGAGTGACATCGCACGCTCCGTTTCCATGATCGAAGGAATTTGAAGTTCAGGGATTCGCGCCGAAATCGAGGACTCGTCGTGGTGACGAAGTCGGTATCTGCGCGTAGGCCGAGCTGACCCCTTTGGCGGTGGCGACTTCGTTCATTTCCTGACGAACGCCACTCATTTGCGAAACGAGCAACTCTTCGGACTCTTTCTCGAGACCGATTAACTCGCCGAGAAGTTCCTCGACGGTCGAAAGGGCATCGTCGACCATCCCTCGGTCATCCCGCGAGAGACTTTGCCGGACGACATCCCAGTTTTCCTTGAAGGGGCGTAGCCTCGTCTCGATCTCTGATACTTGCCCCAGGATCTGTTGCTTGTGGCCGAGAACCGCCAGCAGATGATCCATCTGACCATCCTCGATGAGCATTCGTTGTTGCCGAGACAGATCGAGAAGGGACGTGTAGCACGCCTGCTCTCGTCCGAAATACTCGAGTAATTCTTGGAGTTCCTTGGTTTTCACCGCTCGCCCCTTTTATGGATTGCCCAGCAGACTCACGATCTGCTGGCGGATCTCATCCCTTTTTCTTTCGGACTGTGCAAAGACTTTGTCGTCCATCTGGTCGATGACCCAGAGGGCCTGGCGAAGCGCCGTCGCCGCATCGTTGGGACGTTGCAGCTTCTGGTATGCCGTGGCCATCTCGATGTACGCCGACAAACATTCGGGCCGATCGAGATAGCGAAACGCCAGGTCTTCATAGGCTTTGATGGCTTGGTCCCATTCTTCGAGCATCATGTAGATCCGGCCGACGCGCGAAAGAGCACTTCCCAGCAGAATGTCATCTTGCCGCTGCAATGGCTGCGAGGCGTGCCGCTGGGTCAGTCGGTTGATGAGATGCTCGAATTCGTTCTTCGATAATTCCAAACGCCGTTGCCGTTCTTGTCGAGCTTTCGCTCGGTCACGCTCACTGAGATCGTTCGCAAAGAGCTTGGGTGTCAATGCCTCTGCGGAGTCGAAGTACGCGACGGCGATTCCGTTCTCGACGGCCACGTTGCTGGGCTCGTCGGGATATCGGCGAAGATGCTCTTGGAATTTGGCGATCGCTCCATCGTAGCGTTCTCTTTCGAGCAATAGCTGCGCCAAGGCGAAGAGGGATTCTCGCCAGTCGGCCGCCTCTGGCTCGAGCTCTTGATTCTGACTACTGAGGTTTTGCATCAACAGGGCCTGTGCAAGATCGTAGAGAGCCTGTTTCTCTTTCTCAGAGGTTTCGCTTGCCGGCAAGTTACGAGCCATTTCGCTGTAGCACTCGGCCAATAGAATTCGCCCGCGAAATCGGTCGACCGCTGTCGAAGAATCGCGCAGGGCATTTTCCAAAACAGTACGTGCCTTCGCAAAATCGGTGGTCGCCAGATGGCACTCGGCGACACGGATCTTGGCGAGAAATTCGCGCGGGCCACCGACATGCGCGACAATAAATCGCTCGAAGACCGGCACCGCCTTCGGATACGCATGCCCATCGAAAAGATGCGTCGCCGCCTCCCACAGGAGTGCTGGGAATTCGTCCGAACCCTCACGTGCCTTCGCGACCAGTAAGAACGCTTCCCCGGCATCGCGCGAGTACGCACGAGACTTCTCCGCCAAGGAACTCTTCGTGCGCGGGTCGGTCTCTTGATCGGCCTTCTGTGCGAGGAGTTTAGAAAGAGAATCACTTGATCGAGCAAATAGATTGTCGGCCTCGCCGGGCTCGGTCATGGTTTGGCGAAACGTTCGCATGATCGCTGCGTATTCCAATGCCGTGGGATAATCACGGTTCCGATTCTGATACTGATCCCAGAGTGTCACGAGGATGTCACGAATCTGCGTCGGGCGAAGATACTTGTTCTGATAGCGATTCGCAGGGCCTGCTGTAGCGACGAACTGTTTCAACATTTCGATCGACTCGGCAGACTGGTTGTGACGACCAAGATTACTGGCAAGGAGAATTCGTGCGGCTTGATCAAGCGGGCCCGAGCCAAGCTCGCGAATGATCGTTTGATAGTTCTCTTTGGCCTGATCGGGCTTGCCGATTCCCTCGAGCGCGACAGCGGTCCAAAGTTTCGTCTCGAGTCGTGTGTCGTCCGGGGTTTCAGGATCTTCAAGGACGTGGGCAAACGTTGAAATGGCCTGTTGATAAGGAGCGCGGGCCGAGGCTGTTTTGAGGCTGGCTGGATCGAGAAGGGAAAGCATTCGTTTAGCCGTGCCGGTCACAAGGCGCGAAGAAGCATCCGTCTCAAGCGGGAGCGATTCTCGCTGTCGGGAGACCCAGCGAGAAAGTTCAACGCGGTTGGGAACCTCTTTCAGCCAGGTTTCGAGGGGCGTCCGATCAACAAGCTCCGCTCGATCCAGAAGCGATTTGCCTAGGAGATAGCTTGCTCGACGTTTCTGTTCGGGGGTGCCGCGCACTTTGCTCAGCGATCGTTGCGAATCGCTCGGCCGGTCCGCCGCGAGCATGATCTCGGCATGGTCCAGCCAGGCATCCGCATTCAACTCTTCGCCTGCCCCTTGAATTTCCAGCCGCCGCTGCGCGAACATTTCCGCATCCGCTTTGGCGGGAGGGTTCGCACGCAGTGCCGCCTGTGAGAGGGATTTGAGGATCTTTGACCGACGGGTGTCGTTCTGCAAGGCCTCTTCATCAGCCTTGGCCAGCACGACCTCGGGCATCTCAAGGTCAAGCGCCAAGCGGAGCCGATCGTCTACCTCACGTGCCTGATAGTTGTCAAACAGTCGCGGGTCAGCATCGGTCGAGCCGATCGGCAGGTCGGTCTGATCGTTCCGAGCAGTTTGAATCGCGTTACGCGTCTCTTTCGTTTCGTCATTAAATTCAGCCGGCAGGTTCTCGAGTTTCTCCCATCGCGCGATCGCTTGATCGAGATCTTCCTGTCGAGTCTTCTCGTTCATCAACAATGCTTGAATGCGTCGCTTCTCGATGACCCAGGCGATCGCGTCTCGTCGAGCGATCGCTTCGGAGAGTTTGATGTTGGCTTCGCTAATTCGATTGGCGGGTCCGACGGCAACCAGTGATTCGCCCAGCGATTCTGCCAACAGAAGAGACAGATGGGGCCCGACCCCGACGCGGTCGGCTTCGCTGAACGCTTCAAGACCGGCCCGGCGATATTGAGTGGCAAGTTCGAGGTCATTCTCGGCGGCGATCGCGAGTTCGTCGTTGACGTGGCCGAGCAGAAAGTAGACTTCCCCCTTTGCTTCGGGAACCCGCGCGAGTCGACCGAATAGCCCGCCAAGGATCGGCCGAGCGTTGTAGGGGCTGGAATACGCCAGCGTGCGAGCCTGCCGAAGATCATCTAAGAATCGCTCGCGATGTCCTTGGGCCGAGGGACCTTTCCAGTACCAAATAGAACCCGCAAAAACGATCGCTCCCAACGTCAGCGTGGGCAGCGGCCAATTGCGCGACAAAAACGAGCCGGCCGGCGTCGAGGATTCCTCCTCGTTCGCGCCCCCCTCGCTTGCTTCGTTCGCTTCGTCGGCCATTTCGATTCAATTCCGTTCGACACGCGTGCGACTAGCCGGACCACTTCGCCGAGATCAACACCATCCTGCCGCCGGCACGCGCGCCGCCTCATCGGCCACAACAAAAGTGGGCCGACTCGGTGCGGGGTGCCAGAAGCCATCGGAGGTAGTCGCATGGGTGCCAATCGAGAGCTATGAAGAGCCCGCCCAATTTTGTCAAGATCGACTCGATCAAAACGGGCGTTTTTGGGGGTTTGGAGAGGGTTCGGGGATAGGACCGACGAGGACCCGGCTTGATTCGAGCCGCCGACGAGCTAGCCTACGTCAGAGCGAACTTCTCTCTAGGCGAGTTTGTCCTTGTCCGATAGAGCATTCGTTCACGGGGCATAGCGCAGTCTGGCTAGCGCGTCTGCTTTGGGAGCAGAAGGTCCTCAGTTCGAATCTGAGTGTCCCGATTTCTTCGGCAATGCCTAGGGATTTTTTAATCCCCAAAAGTCGATCTCCGCTCGACGGTTTTCTTGTTTCCTCGGATTCCTGTATAAGCCTTCGCATTCGCGAGTCGAAGGGCTTTTCAGAAATCGATTTAGCTCGCTCTTCCGTCCGACATGTTTATCCGCCAAATGTTGGGTGCGTGTTTTCTTCGTCCGAAAATCTTTCGCGCGAACCTGGCGGATGCGGGGTTTGTCGATCCTAGACGATTCGGGTTTGGTCGTTTCCAAGGCGGGCCGTGTATCTTGCTTCGGCCGAGCTAACTGCTGCGCGAGAAGGAGAGAGAATGACGATTCGAGCAATCCGCTTAGAAGACACGGACGACGTCATCGCTCTCTCGGAGGCAACCGGCCTGTTTGGACCTTCTGAGTTAGAGGAACTTCGTGAGACGCTCGCTAGCTTTACGAGAGGTGCCCTTGGTTCCGACCATTTCTGGTTGGGCAACGTAGATAGAGATCAGATCGTCGCGGTCGTCTACTTCGCGCCTGAAGCCATGACACGAGGGACGTGGAACCTTCATATGATCGCCGTCCGACCCGATCGTCAACGGCACGGGCTCGGTGCCATCATGCTTCGCCATGTCGAGCAAACTCTGAGGGAACGAAGCGAACGGCTTCTGCTGGTAGAAACATCCGGAGTTCCCGAATTCGAAGGGCAACGAACGTTCTACCGAAAGAACGGCTACGAAGAGGCGGCTCGTATCCGCGATTTCTACGCCCTGGGCGACGACAAAGTTGTTTTTCTAAAAGATCTCGCCGATCCAAAAGGTTGCTAAGTTTCGTGAATCGTCATCACTACGTCCCATTGAATCGCACCGGACAATCAATTCGTCCGTGATGGATAGATCGATCCTCATGGTTTCGACCCAGGCATGGCAATGAGCGATAAGGAACTCCCTCACCCGAAAAGTGCAAACGGCCCGTTTTACATCATCGAAAGGTGCTGCATCGCCTGTGACGTGCCTGTTTCGACTGCACCCGAAGTCTTCGCCTACGACGAAGAGCTTCATTGCTGCGTTTATCAGCAGCCGCGCGCGAGTGACGAGTTGGATCGAACCATAGACGCGGCATGGTGTTGAGAGCTTGAATGCGTCCGATATCATGGGAACGATGCCAAGATTCTCCGGCGATTGTGAACGTCGCGGGCCAGCTTCGCGAATGCTACGCCTGGCCTTCGTTGGCGCGGCGAGCGACTTTTGTTTTGTGAAGATCTGTAGAGCGAATTGAGCGGCAAATCACGCACCCACTGTGCATTACGACCGGTCGGAAATCGCCGCCTCGAAGAACTTGTATCGCAAATCTGCATCGCGGGCCTGAATGCCGGCCAGAAAAAGTTCAACTGGTGTCCTCTCGTCCCGAATGCCCTTTGTGACAGACTTGTCCTCTTGATGGCCGTCATTATCGAATCCGAGCGAATGCATTTGGCAGTCGCCTAGGCAGCCATCGTTTCCACTCGACTCGCACAATCCGGTGTTGGTCGTCCCAACACTTTTGGTTTCAAGTTTTTCTGGCTCGACGTTATCTCGTCCATGAATAGACGTGGGGAGATGCTCCATACGAGTTGTAACAAGTGGCGTCGGATGTTGGCTAATGCGAGATGGCACGAGGGCTAACTCTTTCCCAATGTCGGCTTCATCGTAAAGAGCCTCTGGAAACGGAACCCGATGGCGGCCTGACAACTGTTGAACCCACAGGAGCCGGCGGGTACCATTCCTGTCAATACTCGCTTACGTGTGCGATCTGGGAAATGTCGGCTTGATGGAGCGCGTGCTTCGGCCTCCTGGCCAACGACGAACTCGCTCGGCCATTGGGTGACGAGCCCCTTTCAGACTGAGCCTAGTTCAATGCGTCCGGTGGCTTTAAATATAGGGTAGGGACCGACCAAGCTTGGAGAGTTCGTAGTAGCAATGTTGGTTGGAGTTCGCGAGGGAAAAGCCGCCGCTATTTCGACGAAGGGGGCCGATTCGCAAGCGAATTGCGGCTGCTTGCTTTTGCGGCAAGCGGCTCTTGCTCGGTGAAAGTCAGCAGGAAGGAGAACAGCCCGAGATGCCCAAATACTACTATCGGATTGGCAGCAGTGAGATCGGCCCGGTCGATGTGAAGATTCTCAAGCGAGCGTTTGTTTCCGGCGAGCTGGATCAAGCAAAGACATACGTTCGCAAAGAGGACAGTCAGGAGTGGGTCTGCGGTTCAAAGCTGCGATTCAAGTCGGACCGCCGAACGAAATCGGGCGTCATCGAACGGTTTGATCATCGGCCGCAAGTAGAACTGGTCGAAGCGACGGAAGAATTGGAAGAGGTCGCGCAAGAGTTGCCGATCACGAAAGCGGCAGCGTCGGAGGGCCCACCAACACTTTACAATCCTTCGACGGCTCATTGGTTGAGTTTTCTTCTAACCCCAGCGTTTGGCGCGTATTTGCACGGGAAGAATTGGCTGGCGATGAGAAAGCCGGCTAAAGCGAAGGCGAACTTTGTCGCGATGTGGTTGTTCATCGGAACGATTTTAGCGATCCCGTTGACGGCTGTTCTATTCAATAAAATAGAGGCTCCCATCTCGGTCGCGTTGCCGACGGCATTGATTCTGGTTGCGGTCTTGTTGGTTACCTTCGTGACGTGGATGCTCTTCATGGCACCGGCGCAAAAGCACTGGGTGAAGGTGAATTATGGAGAGAGTTACAAGACACGAGAGATCGAACTGGCCGTTTGGGGAGTCGCCATCGGGAGCCTCGCTGCCTTATCTATCACGTTGAGGTTGATGGAATCTAAAACAGCGAAATCTAAGCAGGCATTCCATGTTCAAGACCAGATGGAGGTTGAGCAAGATCCTGCGGGAGAGAAGTGGAGTGAGGCAGCAAGCGAAAGGACGCCGGGCGCGATCAAGCGGGTGGTGAAGGAAGCGGGAGACAAAGAATTGGTGGAGGCGAGGAGAGGGGTGATCTCACCGGAGGTCGCGGCGCCTCGCATGATCGAAATGAACATGAAAAGAAGTGCTCCAGAAGTGCCGCCACCGGGCGTGTTCGATCTTGTTCGCTATCCCGCTCCGACGGGCAATCTGTCGGCTTACATTACGCCGGATCCCCACGACGGCCAGAAACACCCAGCGATCATCTGGATCACGGGCGGGTTTTGCAACTCGATCGGAAATGTGTGGGATGTTGGCGATGCGATGAACGATCAGTCGGCCAGTGCGTATCGGCGGGCGGGCATCGTGACGATGTATCCATCATTACGGGGTGGCAACGACCACGCGGGGCCTGCGGAATGGTTCTTTGGCGAAGTCAATGACGTCATCGCGGCAGCCGAGTTTCTTTCGCGACAAAGCTACGTTGATCCCGCGCGAATCTATTTGGGTGGTCACAGTACTGGCGGGACGCTGGTGCTATTGGTGGCAGAGTGCACGGATCGGTTTCGAGCGGTCTTTTCGTTCGGGCCGTCGGATGACGTGCGGAGCTATTCGTGGACGGCGAGGTTGCCCGAACACGATCGGAAGTTGCGGTCACCGCTGTATTGGCTTAGCGGCATTCGCTCGCCGACGTTCGTGATGGAAGGGACGCGAGGAGATTCGAATGTTCGCAGCTTGAAAGTGATGGAAAGTGCGAACAAGAATTCGCGAGTCCGATTCTTTGCGGTGCCTGGCAGAGATCATTTCAGCATTCTCGCGCCGACGAATGAACTCTTGGCGGAGAAGATCCTTGCCGACCAAGGAAGCGAGTCGACGATCGATTTCACGTTGCTGGAATTGGCGAATCGGACAATCAAGAGTGATCCGAACGATCCAGAGGTAAAGCAAGGCAAGGTACCTGGTCGCGACAGTCCGTTGTCGCCGCTGGAAGCAATGGCGGCAGGCTTGGCCGGGCGGGGATCGAAGGAAGTGGAAGGAAAACGTCGAAACCTGAAGTCAACCCCGCCGCAGATCGAAGAGGATTCTCGACCCAGAGCGCCGGTCAGGCCGGGAGGGATGAGCGACGAGGCGTGGCTCTCAAAACTCACGAACGAAATCGAGTCCCTCGACCGTTCGGATGATTCTCGAATTCGTGAGTGGGTGAAGGCGTTGTCGGCCACGAACGACGCGCGGGCGATCAAGCCGATCGTTCGGCGAGTGGCGGATTGTTATCCGTGGGCCGAGCAGGCGCTTGAGCCATTCGGCGCGGAAGCGGAGGGGGTGATTCTCACAGAGCTTGAGACAGCCAAAGAGCAAGAGTATGTTCGGCGTTTGGCGGATGCGCTGGGGCGTGTAGGGACTGCCAAGTCGCTGCCCGTGCTTGAGCGGATTGTTAAACATCCCTACGTTTTCGCTCAGATGGCTGCCGATATCAGTATGGGGAAGATCCGATCGCGACTGGGGACACGATAGGGGAGAGGGGTCGCCGTCGGATTGTTCCAGTGGATGAAGCAGGTCGGCGGATTCCGATCTGTTCTCTGGTACTCTGCCAAGGAGTGGAAGGCGGGAGGCACAGGACGGAAGTCCCCCGGTTGAGTATCTCGCCCCTATCGATGGCGTTTCTCCTCGCAGTCCAAGTGGTCTACGTTCGGATTGGTTCGTCGGCGGAGTTATTACCGCTTGCAGATTGAACAAGAATGGGAAGGACTACTCGTGGCTCGGCCCGTCGGCAACGAGCCTGTTTCATTTCAAAGGTGAAGCGATATCGCATCGATCGATCGAGTCTGGCGATCCTGATTCGCCGCTGAAACTCTTAGTGCCTGACCACCAAGCGAGCTCTTTTGATTGGCCGAGTTGGTACGGACAGGCTTATCATGCCCTTTTGCGGCCAGGCTTGGCGGGGAGGGGGAAAGAGTGAGCGGACTGACGGAGCATGAGAAGAAACAGATGGCGACGGCCGAGGAGGTCGTCTTCGAACAGAAACATCACCAACAGGGGTTTGTGAAGAGGCTCTTTCGAGGAGAGCTCGATGCCGACCGGATCTTTCCCTACCCCGAGCCGAGCCAAGATGTCCAAGACCAAACGGCCTCGTTCGTCACGAAGTTTCGGCAAACGCTGGATCAACATCTCGATCCCGACTGGAACGATCGACACGCCACCGTTCCTGCTCATACGTTGAAAGCCCTTGCCGATACCGGGTTCTTGGGCTTGACCATCCCAAAGGAGTTCGGCGGCCAGGGGATGCCACAATACTCCTACTGCAAGGCCATCGAAGAACTTGCCATGCGGTGTGGTGGCACGTCCGTGATGACGGGGGCACATCAAAGTATTGGTCTGCGAGCGATCGTCCTCTTCGGCAACACGCAGCAGAAACAGATGCTGGGCAAGTTGGCCCGTGGCGAAGAAATTGCCGCGTTTGCGCTCACCGAGCCCGAAGCGGGCTCTGATGCCGCCAATGTGCAAACGCGAGCGGTCTTCGATCCAGTCAAAAACGTTTGGCGAATCAATGGACAGAAACGTTGGATCACCAACGGCGGCTTCGCGAAAGTGTTGACGGTCCTAGCAAAGACCGAAGTCGACACGCCCGAGGGAAAGAAAGAGAAGGTGACGGCGTTCATCGTTCGGCCCGAAATGCCAGGTTTTCGCGTGGTGGATCCGAATCTGGAAAAGGTCGGCATTCGTGGATCGATGCAGGCGAAGCTAGAGTTCAACGATCTTGAAGTCCCTGCAGAGAACGTGCTGGGCGAAGTCGGTAAGGGGCTTCGTGTGGGGCTCAGCGTTCTCGATTATGGTCGTCTTTCGTTTGGTGCCGGCTGTACCAGCGTCGCGAAAGATTGTGTTCGTCGATCGACCGAGCACGTTCGCCGACGGGTACAGTTTGGTCAGCCGCTCGGAAGATTCGGGCTTATTCAAGAGAAGCTTGCCCGGATGGCTGCATTGGCTTATGCGATCGACGCGACGACGTATCTTGTCGTCAATGCCTTCGATCAAGGCGAAGAAGACATCATGCTCGAGTCGGCCCTATTGAAGGTATTCTCGAGCGATGAACTTTGGACCATCGTCAACGACACCATCCAGATTCACGGAGGGATGGCTTTCTTTTGCGATCAGCCGTTCGAAAGAATGATGAGAGACGCTCGGCTCAACTCGATCGGTGAGGGAGCCAATGAAGTGATGCGACTCTTTATCGCGGGAAGTGCCCTCGGCGATATCGGTCGAGAGCTTCAATCGCTTCTGAAGAAACCGGGCAAGCTCTTGGGCACGATGGGACAAAGGCTTTTCCGCAAGCCGCGATTGCCGATCCAAAGCCCCCTTCTTCGGGCCGAGGCTGATTGGATCGCCCGTAAGACGAGTCGGCTCGGGCGAGAATCTCTGTTCTTGCTCAACCGCTATCGCGAATCGATCATTCAGCAGCAATTTAAGCTCGAACGATTGGCGACCATCGCCATCGCGCTTTACACCTCGGTGGCGGTTGTCAGCAAGCTGGACCGAGATCTCACGCGCATGTCACCCGAAGCGATCGATCGCGATCTTCGTGCGGGGAAGCTGTATGTTCGCCTCGCGATGCGCCGAGTTCAACA
The DNA here is from genome assembly GCA_019753235.1 of bacterium. GTDB lineage: Bacteria > Planctomycetota > Planctomycetia > Kolteriales > Kolteriaceae > JAIELF01. Next base: position 8,643 of record JAIELF010000034.1, on the reverse strand, counting down.
AGCGATCGAAGGGCTCCGCAGCGAGGATAGTCTTGATCGTGAGATGACCGAACTCTCCAACAATTTGACGGGCCTGTAAGTCTTGATCGCATCGATTCGAAGGGGATCAAGCCGACTTGGGTGATTTCGGTTTCTCGTGAACTTTGTCGTACTCTCGTTTGAGCCTTTCGCCTGTCAAATGCGTGTAGATTTGCGTGGTGGTGATGCTGGCGTGGCCAAGCAGTTCTTGCACGCTGCGAATATCCGCGCCCCGATTGAGCAGATGCGTCGCGAACGTGTGGCGTAATGTGTGGGGGCTGGTACGTGGATCCAGACCCGCCAGCGCCAGGTACTTTTCCAGGAGCCGACCAACACTCCGAGCGCTCAATCGAGTCCCGCTTTTGTTGAGAAACAAGGCTTTGGCGGCTTTGGGTGCCGGTCGACGATCCGCGAGCCAGGCTCGGATAGCTCGCACGGCAAAGGTACCGATCATCGCGATTCGCTCTCGCTTCCCCTTGCCGCGAATCCGCACGGTCCCGTCGGCGAGGTTGAGATCTTCGACGTTGATGCCAACCAGTTCGCTGACGCGCAATCCGCCGGCATAGGCCGTCTCCAGCCAAGCTCGATCGCGTCTTCCTAATGGCATGTCGGCCGGCGGAGCGTCGAGCAGCTTTTCAATCTGTTCATCCCCCATCACGCGTGGCAGCGGTCGGCGAGTCTTAGGCCCGCGAAGTCCTTCGGTCGGGTTCCGTTCGAAGAGACCCTCTCGACAAAGAAATTTGCAGAACGATCGCAAGCTCGAGAGCTTTCTCGCGATGCTCGAAGCGGCCAAGCCCGACTCATGCAACCAAGCCAAGTAGGCACGGATGGTCCGGGTTTCGAGTTGTTCGATCGATGGAGGAGAATGGATGCGACCGAGATATTCACGCAGAGTGACGAGATCCTCGGCATACCCCTTGATCGTGTGTGGCGACGAGTGTCTTTCGAGACGCAAGTAATCGAGAAAGCGGTCGACCTCGGTTTCGAGGAGCGTACTCACGCGAATCGTCCCTCTCTTTTAACGTGGCGGCCAGGGTAGCCAAGGTTTGGGTAATCGAACACCACAAAGTGATTTCCAGTCGCCGCCTGCCGCTTCGAGCATTTCAAAGATCATCTGATTGCACGCGAAGCGGACGAAATCTTCATTGCGAAGGAGATACCCTTGCCAGTCGCCGCCGCGAAGATCGTCATTGAAGAAGTAATAGTCCCTCAGCTTGCGCGTCAGGCCGATGTTGGTGCTGTCGAAAACTCGGCTATGGCGAATGACCCAGGGTTCGACAATCGGGATGGGGTCGATCGCCTGCTTGACACCAAGCCGATACGCTGGAATTTGTCCACGGAGAAAATCCTCCGTCGTCTCAGGAGTTTGTTCGAGAGGAGGCTCGGGAGAAGGGGAGGTAATCTCCGCATCTTCGTCGACGATTTCCATCTCTTCCAATTGATTGGCGTTTTTCACGGCCGACGAAGCGGACGAATCGTTGGACGATTTCTCTGGTGTAAACGACTTCGCCGACATTTGCTGAATGGCGGATTCCGGGGTTTCGCTCGGTCCATCGCCGGCGGGTGTCTCGGTTGTTGTTTTTGTCGAGGGCGTGCCAGGCGTCTGGGTCATGTCGATGTTCTGCGAGCCGACGTTCTTCCAGCCTAGGCCTCGGCCGGCGTGGCATTTGCCACCATGTTTGCAGCCCCAGCAGTTGCCGCAAGCGTGACAATTCTTTTTGCCATGTCCCTTCTTGTCGAAGGGCAACATCGGCAATGCCAAGGGAGATAGCAAATCTTGAAGGGGTTGCCGATTCTTCTCGACTTCCATCTCGGGAGAGACCGTCACCGCTTCGGGTTGGCCGGTCACCATCGCGTACATCTCGCAATGGAGCGAAACTCGAGGCGGATAGTGCGCGCGGTACTCATTGATCGAACCGATGATGATGGCTTGTGCATGCACCGCCCGAGCAATCTCAAAGGCCAACTGTGGCTGATTGGTGTCGATGCGGGCTGGCCCGAGCACCTCGCGAACCTCTTGCACGGGAACAACTTCGTAGGAGGGGATTTTTTGCAGCTCGCTGGCGAAGATCTCGGTCACTTTGGTCGTGCTGAGACCCTCGGCGCCGTTGGTTTTGTCGACAAAATCGACGACGGCGACACGAAAGACGCCCGGCAGCGGATTCTGGGCTCGCTTGTGCACCGCGCAGCCGGTGACCATCAAGCAGCTTGTCGCCAGCCATGCGAGAAAGAGTCGCCGCACGCGGGTGGTCCCTTTTTAAGACTCTTCCAAGCGACCCACGCGGGCGCGGTCGAGCCTCTATCGGCTATATCGGCTAACAAGTTGTCCGATTTGAGCTGTTCTTCCGTGTTTGCCGATTTTCGCGATGCTGCCGACTTTGTCGCTTCGTCAGTAACCGGCGAGCCTGCGCCCTCTTCCCCGTTTATCATGAAGTGATCAAACCGGTGTGAGAAAGGAAGGAAACATGAACCCAACGGCAGAAACCGAACTGTGTCGACGGCTGGAGAACGACATCGAGCCGATGGAAACCGAGCTTCGTCGGGCTCAGTGGGATGCCGAGTGTACGGGAGAGGCGGAAGCATTTGCTCGTGTGGAAACCTGTCAAAAGCAGGTGATGCGGCGTCTGGCGAATCGTTCCGATTATGACCTTTTGCAAAACCTTCGCCGTCAGAAGTCGGCCGAGCGGGGGGCAAGCCTCTCGCGTCAGCTTGACCGATGGTCAAGCGCGATGGCCCGCCAGCAGATCAACGAGGAGAAGATCGATCGGCTGGCGGCCGAGGAGGCGAGTTTGGTTCAACAATACAACGGCTTTCGGGCCGATCTAGCGGGCGAGCGCGTCGGCGACAATCGGATCGATCGCATCCTGGCCGAGAGTCGTGATTCGCTGGAAGTCGAAACAGCTTGGCGAGCGAGCAAACGGATCGCCGACTTTCGCGGAGACGAGGGCAAAGCCGCACCGGTCTATGAACGTCTGACCTCGCTGATCGGATTGCGAAACGAAGCGGCACGAGAGATAGGTCATCCCGATGCGTATCAATCGTCGCTGACGCTTAGCGAGCTTGATCCAGGCTGGCTCTTTGAGACATTGGCGGAGCTCGATCGCGTCACGCGTCCGGTGTTTCAAACCTGGAAGAAGAATCTCGACGCGAAGCTTGCCGAGCGGTTCTCGATCGATTCGTCGGCGCTGCGCCCCTGGCACTACGGCGACCGGTTCTTTCAGTCGGTCCCGAAGGTAGAAGACTCGTTAGATCTCGATCCCCTTTTCGCAAACAAAGATGTCGTCGAGTTGACGGTTCGATCTTTTGACGAACTTGGTTTTGATATTCGCCCCATCATTGCTCGCAGCGATCTTTACCCGGGAGACCCCTCAACAAGCAAAAAGTGTCAACATGCCTTCTGCACTACGATTGTTGCGCCGAGTGACGTTCGTGTCCTTTGCAATGTCGTTCCCGGGGCACGCTGGATGTCGACGATGTTGCATGAGTTCGGGCACGCAGTCTATGGTGAATCGCTGGACCCGAGCGCTCCGTACATCCTAAGAGATGATGCCCATCTGCTGGCCAATGAAGCGATTGCTTTATTGATGGAAAGACACCTTCTCGATATCGATTGGTTGACGAAGATCGCCGGTGTCGATCGGTCGGCCGCTGAACAGATCGCGTCGCGCGGGCGGCGACAGATTGCGGAGAAGCATCTTGTCTTTACCCGATGGGTTCTGGTGATGTGCCACTTCGAACGGGAGCTGTACCGGAATCCATCGCGAACCGATCTGGGTCGGCTATGGTGGGATATCGTCGAAGAGTATCAAGAGGTTCGCCGACCCGAGCCGGACCGAATGGACCACGACTGGTCCGCGAAGATCCATTTCGTCGGTTTCCCCGCCTATTACCAGAACTACCTCCTGGGAGAAGTCTTCGGCACGCAGCTTGAACAAGCGGTTCGGCAGCAGTGCGGCGGGATGTTCATGAACCCCTCGGCGGGGGCTTTTCTGAAGGAGCGAATGTTTCACTCGGGGGCACGCTATCCCTGGCGAGAGTTGCTCGAAAAGCTAACCGGTGATTCCTTCGCGGTGGAGCCTTTCCTTGAGGTGACGCGCTGGGCGAACTCATGACGCCTAAACGGCAACGGCAGATATCGAGTGATCTTCGTCGATGGGCCAAAGAGGTCGGCTTCGATCTGGTCGGCATTGCGCCGGCAACGAAGGATTTGGGGACTGATCGGCTGACGGCATGGCTTGAGGCCGGCATGCACGGCGAGATGAAGTATCTCGAAGAGAGTCTACCCGTTCGCCGCGATCCATCATTGATCCTCGATGGCGTCAAAAGTGTCGTGGTTGTTGGTCTCAGCTATCGAACCAAAGAGCCGGAACTCTCCCCCGAAGGTTCGGCGCGGATTTCTCGCTATGCGTGGGGAACCGATTATCACGACGTGATTCGAGCGAAGCTTCGTCGCATGGGAGAGAATTTGAAGTCCAACTATCCGGACGTCAACAGCCGGCGCGCGGTCGATAGTGCTCCGATTATGGAGCGGGATTACGCGGTTCTCGCGGGGCTCGGCTGGATCGGAAAGAATACCCTTCTCCTCGATCAGCGAGTCGGAAGCTGGTTGTTTCTCGGTGTGCTGCTGGTCGATGCGGAACTCGACTACGACGAACCAACCGAGACGGATCACTGTGGGTCTTGTCAACAGTGTATCGACGCCTGCCCGACGCAAGCATTGGAGGGGCCCTATCAACTGGATGCCCGGCGATGCATTAGTTACCTCACGATTGAACATCGCTCCGCAATTGAGGAACCTCTCGCGCGGAAGATGGGTCCGTGGGTTTACGGTTGCGACATCTGCCAGGAGGTTTGTCCTTGGAACGAAGTGTCGCCGCGCCGATCCCGGGTGGCGGAACCTCTCTTTCTTCCCTGGCCAGGAAGCGATCCTGTCCCGCTGGAGGAGCTGCTTCGGCTCACGCCCGAATCGTTTTCGGTCCGGTGGGAAGGCTCTTCGATGGTCCGGGCTGATCGGGATCGATTGGTTCGCAATGCGATCATCGCGGCCGTCCATGCGGGAGGGATGGGCTGTCGGCCGATCGTTGCGGACTTGGCTTCGGATTCCTCCGAGGTGGTTCGCCATACGGCCCGGTGGGCACTGGCTCTTTGGGGTGGAACGAAAGAGGAGGGGCTTGGGTCTGAGGGGGTCCATTCGTAGAAAGGACTCTTGGTGAAGGGGTTGTTTTCCTCCAGATTGAGAAAGAAATCCGCTGATGGCTCGACGTACCGGCAAGTCTCCTGGTCGAATTGAACTTCGCAAGGCTGCCGAGGCGGCGGAGAAGAAGGAAAAGGTAACAAAGACCGCTAAGTCCACGACCAAGTCCCCCAAGAAGACCACGAAGAAAACGACCAAGAAGAGCAAGAGTTCGAAGACTCCCGAGCGTCTTCGCATGGTTTGGGGCGTTTTCGACAACAGCAATCAGCAAGTGGCGGCGTTCCCCTATGCCGAGCGAGCCGAGGCGGAAAAGAAGCTGCAGGACATGGCGGGCAAGGGGAAGGGTCCCTACTTCATTCAACCGGTGAAAGAGCCGATCATCGAGGAAGAGCCCGCTGCCGAGTAGGCATTAACCTCTGTCGAAGAGAGATAGGATCGGCTGGCCCGCCGCGAGGGAAAAAGGTCGGCCGGTCTTGTCGTGCATCTCCTTTTGGGGATCGATGCCGAACGCCCAGAAAATGGTGGCTGCCAAGTCGCCGGGCGTGACGGGGTCGCGCTCGGGGTACGCTCCCCAGTGATCGCTTTCTCCGTGAATATATCCTTTCTTAATCCCACCGCCGGCCAACAGCACGCTGTAGCAATCCGGCCAATGATCTCGGCCTGCGCTTTGATTGATCTTGGGAGTTCGGCCGAATTCACCCATCGCGATTACCAGTGTCGAATCGAGCAAACCTCGCTCGTCGAGATCGACGAGCAGTGCGGCCAAGCTCTCATCCGCAGGGGGTAGAAGATGGTTTTGCAACCGATCGAAGACCTTCGCGTGACTGTCCCAGTTGACATCCTGGCCATTATGAACGCCGTCATAAACCGTCACAAAAGGGACCTCGGCTTCAACCAATCGCCGAGCCAACAATAGGCTCTGGCCTAGTTTGTGCCGGCCGAAGCGATCGCGAACCGAGGCAGATTCACGATTCAGATCCAGGCTGGATCGCAATCTGGGAGATCGAATCAACCCGAACGCCCTTTGGTAATACGCCAACATCGGATCGCGCCCATTGCTAGCGGGGCCGGTCGCGAGTTTCTCGAGCAGCGATTGCCGACCGTCAAAGCGATCGGCCGAGATCTCGCTCGGAAGATCGATGGCGTTGACACGGAAATCCGGCAAGCTGGGATCGGCCTCGATCTGAAACGGCGAGTACGATCGACCAAGCAGGCCGGCATCTTGACCCGGAAGGCGGACGACGTTTCTCATCACATGGGGAAGTGCAACAGCGCTCAGTTCCCGACCTTGGTCGGAATTCAGATACTCAAACAAAGCGCCGTAGCAGGGAAAGCTCAATTCATCGTCGGAAAGAAGTTCGAGATCTCCGCGCAGTGGTGTTCGGCCACAAAGAGCTTCGACGGCGGCCGAATTATGGTTCTTCATCCCATGATGCATCGAACGGATGATCGAAACTTTGTCCATGACTTTGGCACAGTTCGGTAAGTGCTCTCCTACCACCAAGCCGGGAACTTTTGTCGCGATGGGCCGAAAGGGTCCGCGAATCTCTGCCGGGGCATCAGGCTTCATGTCCCACGTATCTAGATGGCTGGGCCCGCCGTAGTAGAAGATCAAAATGCAAGATTTGACGCGGGGTGAGACCGGCCCCGTCGATGCGGAAACCAGATCGGTTTTGCCGAGGAGAGACGCCAAGCCAACCGGGAGTATTCCGCCCGCGAGAACATTCGAGCGAATGAACGTTCGTCGAGAAAAGAGCATGCTCATCTGGGGTCTCTCGTCAGGTCTGCCCACCAGCGTATACTCTAACATTTCGGGCTTCTCCATGCATCTCGGATAATCCCGAGGATTGGATCGATTCCCATTTCGTGCCTGATCGGGGAGGTTCGCCCTGCGAACGATGTTTCTCAGGGAAGGGAACAAAGCTTTCGAATCCTGGTTGAGAGGGGCGGAGTGTCGTTGGATTTTCTACAGAGCGATACGGTTCTCTTGACGAGTTTCTTTGTCGTGCTGGTCGTCGCGCTTGCTGTGCGGAATTATGGTTGGTCCTCGGCGGGTCTGGGTCGGGGTTTCATCGCCTTGCTGATCATCGGGATCGAACATGCCGTCCAAGCCTATCGAACAGCCACCGAGATGGAGTCTCTTCCCGTCAACTTGTTCCTGCATACGTCACCCTTCTGGATGGTCTTCGTGGTTTCAGATTGGAAGTGGAGGGAGATTCCGCCGGTCGTGGCCGGTCTGTTGGCGGCATGCATCAACAGTTGGGAACTCTTTTTTGTGGCGTACGTGACCGCGATGTTTTTTCGCCTTGGGTTCGATCTTGGATCCGCGATGTTCGACCCGTCTCGATCAAAGATTTTGTTCGCTACCTGTTGGCCGCTGGTGTCTCCGCGACGTTTCTTCAGCGAATTGCCTTGATCATGTCTCGATGGCTTTCCCCTGCTGGCGAAGGCTCCGTCCCAACGACAGGAGCCCCGGCAATGAATCCTGTATCGGTGACAACGATGTTGACCGATAACCTGGTGGTCTTTGTGATTGTCGGGATTGTTTTTGGGATGGGGATGTTGATAAGCCGACGTCGCGTCGATGCCCGTTTCTTTTTCTGGACGACGGCCTCCATGGCGTTCACCGGGCCGCTGGGAGTATTCTCCGGGAGCGGGTTATTGATTCTTTTGAGCCTCGTAGGAGCGATCCTTGCCATTCGGCTTCTTCAGCTGGCCGTGGATGAATGGATACCCAGTGTTTGTCGTCGCCCCCAGTTTTTTCTCGAAGGAGTGACGCTTGCGCAGCTTTTACTTTTAGTGAGACTTGCGGACGTAGGGGCCGTTCTTCCGACCACCGATTCGCATTCAGCACCAAATGAAGTTAAGAAATCCATCTCCGCTTCGAGCCCTCAAGATACTGGCAAGCCCCGCCCGGCCATGTTAGGTTGATTTCTCCTTGCGGAGATCTCGTTTGGAAAAAGAGGGTCGTGGTGAATCTCGGCATCAGAATCGGCCATGAGTAAGGCGATGATCTGAGCTGAACGGATCCCCCCCCCAATGAGGAGAGAAGGAATGTCACTCGATAAGAAACTCTCGCGACGCGATCTCTTGCGAGCAAGTGCCGTCGGGAGTATGGGATACTTTGTGGCCCCCGAGATCACGCGGGCTCGCTCGGCCTCGCCCAACGAAAAACTCAACATCGGCATGATCGGTGTCGCCAATCGAGCGGCGGACAACCTCAACGCGGTCGCGGGCGAAAACCTCGTCGTTCTGTGTGACGTGGACGAAGGATTTCTCAACAAGGCCAAAGCGAATTTCCCGAAAGCCGACACCACGGCCGACTGGCGAAAAGTGATCGAGCGAAAAGATATCGACGCGATCGTGGTCGCGACTCCCGATCATACCCACGCCCCCGCGACGGCGGCGGGCTTGTTGGCCGACAAGCATGT
>JAIELF010000033.1 GCA_019753235.1 bacterium | reverse complement strand
CGGCTGGATGAGAATGCCAATATTGTTCTCTTCGAACGCGGGCCCGACGTCTCGTTTGCGAATTGTGGCATGCCGTACTATCTAGGCGGCGAAATCACCAGCCGAGACAAAATGCTGGTCGCCAAACCGGAACTCCTCCGTGGTCGATTTCGCATCGATGTTCGTGTTTGTGCGGAAGTTACACGAATCGATCGCGCGAACAAAGAGATCACTTGGCGGGACGTCAACACAAAATCGGAACGGAACGAGTCGTACGATTTTCTGATTCTTTCGCCGGGAGCTTCACCGATTCGCCCGCCGATCCCGGGGGTTGATCTCCCTTTCGTTCACGTGCTGCGAAGCCTGGCGGATATGGACCAGATTCGTTCCCGCATCGATCTCGGCGCGAAGCGGGTTCTGGTGGTCGGCGCAGGCTTCATCGGCCTGGAAGTGGCGGAGTCACTGACCCATCTTGGCATCAAGGTGACGGTCGTCGAATTACAAGATCAGGTGCTTCCGCCGCTCGATGCGGAGATGACGACGCCGATCGCCCAGACGCTGATGAAGAATGGTGTCGAACTGATTCTCTCGGATTCGGCCGCTCGCTTTGAAGATGCCGGCACCGGAGGGAGCGTCGTTCTTACTTCGGGGCGAAGAATCGAAACCGATATGGTTCTTTTAGGAGTCGGTGTTCGACCGGATAACGGGCTTGCCAAAGAAGCAGGTCTGGAACTCGGAACGCGCGGCGGGATCAAAGTCGATCGGCATATGCGAACCAACGACCCGTTTGTTTATGCCGTCGGCGATGCCGTCGAGACCGTCGATTTCGTCACCGGACAGCCGACACAAGTTCCTCTTGCGGGTCCCGCCAATCGACAGGGGCGCATCGCTGCCGACAACATTCTCGGCATCGCCACGGAGTATCGCGGCACCCAAGGGACAGCGATCGTTCGGGTCTTTGATCGTGTTGCCGCCCTCACGGGGCAAAGCGAGAAACTGTTGCTTCGCGCGGCCAAGCCGTTCCGCAAGATCTATGTTCATCCTGCCCATCATGCCAGTTATTATCCCGGTGCCGAGCAAATGACATTGAAGCTCCTCTTTGACGAAGCGGATGGTCGAGTCCTCGGGGCTCAAGCGGTTGGCGGGGCCGGCGTCGATAAACGGATCGACGTTTTGGCGATGGCGATTCAAGCAAAGATGACGGTGTATGATCTGGAAGAGGCAGAGCTTTGCTACGCTCCCCCCTTCGGCTCGGCCAAGGATCCTGTCAACATGGCGGGCTTCGTGGCGGCCAATCTGCTTCGCGGAATCCATCCGCAAACCGTTGCCGAGAATTACTCCCCGGAACATTCTCCGCAGGGACAGTTCGTCATTGATGTCCGGACGGCCAGAGAGTTTGCCGAGGGCCATCTCCCAGAGGCAATCAATATCCCTGTCGATGAACTACGCGATCGATTGGCCGAGATTCGCCACGATCAGCCCATCACCGTCTACTGTCAGGTAGGTCAGCGCGGCTACCTTGCCACGCGCATCTTGCAACAGCAAGGCTATCGAGTTTCAAACGTCTCCGGGGGATACAAAACGTATTGCCTGTATCACACGGAATGACAAGGGATCGATGGGCTACCGCTGTTGCAAAAGGTACGCCATCAAGTCCGCGGACTCCTCGATCGAAAGGGCGCGGTCCAATCCCTCCGGCATGATGCTTTGCCCACTGGGGGCCATCTGATCGATTTCGGCCCGAGGAATCTTGACCTCGTTGCGGTCTGCTGTACGAATCCAAACGGCGTCGAGCGTTTCGCGCGCGATCACACCTACGACATCGTTCCCTGAGTTGGTCAACACGCGAACGCTCTCGTAACCCCGCGCGAGGCTCGCACTGGGCAGAACGACAGACTCGGCCAGATCGCGGACGGTTCGACTCGCGCCGATCTTCGAGAGATCAGGTCCGATCGCGCCTCCTTTTCCGTCGACACGATGACAACTACTGCAGGATGCTTTCGCGCTGAAGAAAATCGTTGAGCCTCGCTCGGCATTGCCATGCTCGACCTGGGCGACGATTGCATCAATGCTGGCTGTCTGATGGGCGTTTCGCTCGCGAGCATCTTTACGTAGCGGGGCGAGCGGCTTGGCCAGGCTGGGGATTCGCTCGATTAATCGATCGATTCTTGCTAACGAAAGGGTCGACCGGGCCGAGGCCGACGCGATCGTTTCTCCAAGTTTATCAGCCCAAAGCGAGGAGCTTTCCTTTTCAAAGGATCGCAAAAGGGCGGAAAGTTCCATGGGGCCGGCCTTCTCCAATCGGCCGATCAACTTGCTCTGCTGGGGAGGGGACAAAGCGGCCAGAGCCAACGCGTCGGCCGCGGCCATTCGTTCCACCGAATCGGAAGAGTCCAGCGAGCTCATGAGCAACTGCAAGCCTGTTTCATCAAGGGATGCTCCCCCTTGTGCCAGATGTCGAGCACTCGCCCAGCGGAGATCGTCGGGCTGCGTCGCGTCCAGAATGATTTTTCTCAGATCAGGCTCGAGGAGAGAGATGGCTCGGGCCGCTGCCGAGATCGCGGCTCGGCAGGTCGCTTCGTCTTTCGAGCCAAGCGATTGCCGAATGCTGTCGACCCAGTCGATAGGGATGGGATCCCGTTCACTCCGGGCGATGACATCAAGAAGCAGTTGTCTGGAAGAAGGCGAAAGAGAATCGCGAGAAAGGTTCTCGCTGATCAACGATTGAACGGCCGACTCGCCCACGAACGCGAGCAATACTCCGCGAAGCATCGACTGTTTGTCCTCGCTTTTGGTCTCGTCCGAAAGCCAGGGCTGGACTAGGCCGATGATCTCGTCCGACCAGCCGGACCGTTTAGAAATCACCTCAAGAGTAGTCCGCAGCAAGGCATCGTCGGCAGTATCGAGTAAAGGGGCAACTTGATCGCGCGTGATTTTGCTGGGCTCGATTTGATCAAGGGTCAACAAAGCCGCCCGCCGAACCGAAGATCGTTCATCGCGCAGGCCCTCCATGATTCCGTTGATATCCCGCGATTCGATGAGTGCGTATAGGGCGGCGTGTTCCAGCGAACGATCGCTGGCCGAGCCGGCCGCCTGCAACAACTCTTTGGTTCCCCCTTGGCCAAGAATGCCGATGGCGACGGCCGCCTCGCGTCTTACGGCCGGCGAGGGATCTCCCGTTAATAGGCTCAACAGCGCGGGGCCGTACTCGGTCCGAAGCCGATCTTGGGCAGCACCCACGGCCGATTGACGAACACCTGCGTCGGGATCCGTGAATGCCTCCGAAAAAAGGGGTTGACCCGCGCGCGCGAGCGTCCAGAGAATCCTCTGCTTCACCTCGGCAGAAGCATCGCGCCATCCCTCGTGAAGTCGCCTAGAAGCACTATTGTCTCCAGACTCGACCAGCCGAAGAGCGAGCCGATCGATACTCTTCTCTCGGACAGCAAAGCGAGGGTCGGCCAAGTGAGCCATCAATTCATGATTCTTGAGATTCGTCCAGTCGATCTTTTGGCCACGCGGGTCATTGATGGCAGGGGCGTTCGTTCGTCGAATTCGATAGATACCGCCGGTGATGTCGGGTTTGGCCAGTTGTGAAGTTGGGCAGCCGTTGCGAAACCAACCTCCTGTATCGACGACAATAAGCGAACCGTCGGCATCTTCCATCACGTCGGTGGGATGAAAATCGGGATCGCTTGAGGTGAGAAAGTCTTCGCTAGTGGCGGAGTAACTCGATCCGCTTGCGATGAGCCGAACCCGAGCGAGCTTGTGCGTGTTGAAGAAACAAACGAACCAGTTCCCAACGAAATCATCGCCGAGAGAGCGACTCTGATAGCGCGTGCAACCCGCGACGGCGACGTGGCCGAAATCGTGGACGGGGCCGAGAAGATCGCCCGTTCGCGCGAACTCGGCCAACTGCACGGGCATATCCTCACGCGGGTAAACCCCGCCATGCAACCAATGGACCAAACAATCACCGCGCTTGGGATAGAAGAGATTGACGACGCCCAGGACGGGCCCTTCTGGCATAAAGTCGACTTCGACAGGATTGTCCATGCCGCCGCCCGCGTGCCAGCGAATATCGCTGCCATCGGGTCGACACGAAAAGATCCGAGCTGCTTTTCCTTTGCTTAGCACGTTCCCATTCTCGTCGAGGAACTCGTGCCCGTGACGACCGTCGCACCAATAGATTCGACCTCCGGGGGATAAGAAGCAGCCGTGAATGTCGGCCGCGTTGCCGACAAAGCCGAACTTTCCGACGAGCTTTTCTCGCTGATCGGCCACGCCATCGTCGTCGGTGTCGGTGAGCTTCCAAATGGAAGGGGGGCTCGCGGCATAGATCGAGCCGCGATACCACAAAGCTCCCATCGGAAAGGTCATTTTGTCGGCAAAGATCGTGCTCGATTCAAACTTGCCGTCACCATCTTTATCGACGAGTCTTCGGATAAAGTTGGGGGTCTTGGCGAGCAGATCCTTGGCCTCAAGGTTCTCGCCGGCACTCTCCGCCAGATAAAGGCGACCTTGATCATCGAAACTTCCCATCATGGGGCGAAGAGTTTCGGGTGGACTGGCGACCAGCTCAACGGTGTATCCCTTGGGAACAGTCATGGCCGCGAGTCCGCGCGAGATGGCTGGCTCGGCCGCACGGAGAAGAGTGGGATTCTCGATCAGAGAGATCGCCGTCAGGCCCAATCCCCAAATGATGCCGTGCCTAACGAGCATTTCATTCTCTCCATCACGAATGAGTGGTGCAACCGAGCCGACATCTTGGTTTTAACAGACCGATACGCCCGTCCGCAACCAACCAGAAGGAAGCATCGGCGGAGTCATCCTCTTCTTTGGGGATTCGAATGGACAACCTCGCCGGGGAATGGTTGTTTACCGCCTTCGCGTCGGTTACAACAATCGCTATTGGATTTTGAAGGGCGCGGGCCCCGTCTGCAAAGTTTCTCCGACGATTTGTTCGACACGAAAGAGGTGCGTTCATGCGTCTAGGTTGGGTGGCATTGCTGTTGGTCGGAGCGGTGGGCCATTTGCATGCTGCCGCGGGCGTCGATGCTCAATGGATGTGGATCGGCGAGGGTAATCCGCAGGAAAGCGCCCCGGCCGGGAAGGTCTGGTTTCGGCGGGATCTTCGTGTCGATGAACCATCGACGTGCGAGATCACCGTTGCTGTCGATGATTCGTTTGTCCTCTTCGTCAATGGCAAACGCTTTGGCGAGGGGAAGGCCGGCAAAGCCGTTCGGTTCAATCTGAATGGTGCCGTGTCCGAAGGGAACAACGTCCTGGCGATCGAAGCCAACAACGACGGCGGATCGGCAGGTCTCCTCGTCGAAGGAATGATTCGGGGCCAAGGAGGAAGCGAGCGATCGATCGATAGCCCGCGGGAATGGACCGCGACCCGAACCGCGCCGGCCGACGGTGGTTGGCTTGCGCCCAAATTCACGTCGCCCGATTGGAAGCCCGCACTGGGCTTGGCCAAGCATGCCGACTCGAAGTGGAAAGATCTCGCGATCAACCGCGAGGGGATGGGTCGCTTCTGGCTGGCCGAAGGGCTCGAGATCGAACAGATCGGCACCAAAGACCTCGCGGGCTCGTTGGTATCGATGACCTGGGGCAATCGGGGACGCCTCTTTGTTTCGCAAGAGAATGGTCCGATCATGGTCCTCTCCGATGCGAATAGTGACGGCAGTTTCGACACCGCCAAGCAATACTCCAGCGAGATCAAGAACTGTCAGGGGCTCATGGTCGTGGGCAATGACCTGTATGCCGTGGGGCAGGGGCCCGACCGGACCGGCTTGTATCTTCTACCCGACGCCAATCAGGACGACCAAGCCGATGCCATTCAGCTCATCAATCGACATCGCGGCGGCATGGGCGAGCATGGTCCGCACGCGCTCGCCATGGGACCCGATGGCAAGCTCTACAACTGCATCGGCAACCACGCAGGGATCATGGCCAAACGACGACCCAATTCTCCCTGCATGTTCGAAGCCGAGGGATACGTATTGACCCCCAAGTTCGAAGATGGTCGGGGCCATGCGGCCGGCATCAAGGCGCCGGGCGGAACGGTTTGGCGATTCGATCCGTCGTCGCGAGACTGGTGGCTGGAAACCGCTGGCTTTCGCAACGAGTATGACATCGCCTTCAATCGACAGGGCGAATTGTTTACCTTCGACAGCGACATGGAATGGGATATCGGCCAACCCTGGTATCGACCGACTCGCGTCAACCACTGTACTTCGGGCGCCGAATTCGGTTGGCGAAGCGGAGCCGCCAAGTGGCCCGCGTACTACTTCGATTCGCTCCCGAGCACATCTGATATCGGTCGCGGCTCGCCGACGGGCGTGGTTATCTACGAGCATCATCAGCTTCCTGAGAAGTACGATGGTTCGCTGATCATCTGTGATTGGTCGATGGGCCGAATCATTGCTGTTCATCTGGATCCGAAGGGGGCCAGCTACGACGGCTCGAAGACGGAAACACTCGTGACCGGGAACCCGCTCAATGTTTCAGACATTGAAGTGGCCGCTGACGGTTCGATCGTTTTCATCACCGGTGGTCGCGGGACCGAGGGTGGCATCTACCGCCTGCGAGCAGCGGGCAAGACGCCGTCGGTCGTGAAGGCTTCGTCGATCAAAGAGGTTCTCGACCTGCCGCAGCTTCACGCCGCGTGGGCTCGGGAGATTGCGGCCCATGTGAAGGCAACCGTGGGTGACGCATGGAAGACGGAACTCGAAGAGGTTGTTCGCACGGGAAGCCCCGCCCATCAGATTCAGGCGCTGACGCTCCTTTCCCAGCATGGCCCCAACCCGTCGACCGAACTGTTGGTCGATGCCTCCAAAGCCAGCGATGCCAACGTCCGTGCGTTCGCGGCATGGTTGTTGGGTTATCAATCGAACGAATCGAGCCAGAAAACCTTGGCAAGTCTGCTGAAGGATCCCTCCGCGCGGGTGCAGCGCCGAGCTTGCGAAGCTTTCGTTCGCAGCAGTCAGCCTGGTCCCGTTGATGATTTGCTCGCGCTGCTTGCAAGCGACGATCGCTTTCTGCGATTCGCCGCTCGGTTAGCACTGGAGCGCATCCCATCGGAACAATGGAAAGAGAAGGGTCTTGCTCTCAAGGATGATCGGGCTCGGTTGACGGCAATCCTCGGATTGATGAGGCCCAATCCTCGCGGTATCTCGCCCGATGTTGCTTTGACGCAGGCGGCGGATCTCCTTCGATCGAAGACGCCGGCCGGTCTCGAAGCCCTTCGGCTCGCGCAGTTGGCGTTGACGGCCGGTGCGAAGCCGAACGCCGCGGGCGATCTGGGAGAGATCCTTCTCGCGCAGTATCCCTCGTCGAATGAATCGTTCGATCGAGAATCGTTGCGTGTGATCGTGAAGGTGCAGACGAAGGGAGCGGCCGACAAACTGGTTGCTTCTCTCGAGAAAGAGTCGAACCAAGAGAAACAAGTTCATCTGGCCCTCGTTCTGCGGTATCTCGACGAAGGTTGGAGCACCGACTTGAAGACTCGTTACTTCAAGTGGTACGAGACCTCGAAGAGTCTCGACGGTGGACACAGCTTTGTTCCCTATCTCGAAAACATCGTCAGCGCTAGCTTCCCTCGCTGGACTCCGGCCGAGCGACAAGCGATGATCGCCTCTTGGAAGGAACATCCGTACGCATCGCGACTCTTGTTACGGCGAAGCGATCCCGGGAAGATCGATGACTTTCATCATTTGATCGAGGGAGTACTCGCGAGCGCCGGCGCCGATGCAGCCACGCCCTTCGCAGGCGAGATTTATGATCTGGCCGTCGACCTTTTGGGTAAAGACGATCGACCTGAAAGCCGGCAACTGCTTCGGAAACTATTCGAGGAGAATCCCGATCGGCGGGAGAAGATCGCCTCGAAGATGGCCGAGCGGCCTGGGGTCGAGGACCGTCCGCTGCTCGTTCGAAGCATGTCCTTTGCTTCCAATACAACGCTGGGTTTCCTACTGCGGGCGCTTCGGCGATTGAAAATCGAGCCCGAGAAGCCCGAAGAGGTTCGGCTGGTCATTCTGTCGGGCCTCAAAATGGGTGACGAAGGAGGCAAGGCGGCGGTCGATCTCCTTCAGGAATGGACCAAGACCCCCGCGGGCAGCAACGAAGTAGGGCCGGCCATCGCCTTCTATCAGGATTGGTTTCGCAAGACCTATCCGAATGAGCCGGCTCCCGATCTCCCCAAGGCCGACAAAGAGACGGTCACCTTCACCACCGAGCAGATTCTCCAGTACATCGAGAACGACTCGCGAGGAAGGATGGGGGATGTCAAGCATGGCAAAGAAATCTACGCCAAGGCTCAGTGCCTCAAGTGCCATAAGTTCGGACCAGAAGGGAACGGCATCGGCCCCGACCTGACGACGCTTCGACGACGATTCCAAAAGAAGGAGATCATCGAGGCGGTTCTGTATCCATCGCAGATTGTTTCGGATCAATACCGAACCGTGACCGTGGTGACGGTCGATGGATTGGTTCAGACGGGCATGCTCGCCAGCCAACAGGGACAGGAGTCCGTCGTTCTTTGGCTGAATAACGGAGAGCGATTGGAAATCCCCAAGGGGGACGTCGAAGAGCAGAAGCCTTCGAACGTCTCCTTGATGCCCCCCGGACTGTTCAAGGATCTATCGCTGCAAGATATCGCGGACCTCTTCGCGTTTCTCGAGACAAGTAAATCCAACACCGAACCAGGGGTGCCGGCGAATGCGTCGGCCAGCGCCGCGAGCGTCGGCGGAGGAAAGTAAGCGTCCCGAACTCGATCATGCCGCCATCGGCTCGCACGGAGGAGGTTCTCATGAGGGCGGCGTATCTCCTTTCGCCGGGCACAATCAAGATTACGGAAGTCCCCGACCCGACGCCGGGCCCGGGTGAAATCGTGGCACGCGTCGATCGGGCGCTGACGTGCGGGACCGACTTGAAGGCTTATCGTCGGGGGCACCCGTTCATCCCGATGCCGGGCCCCTTTGGGCATCAATACTCCGCAACGATCGAGTCCATCGGTCAAGGTGTCAAAGGTTTCGAGCCGGGCCAACCGATCGCCGGCGTTCAT
This sequence comes from bacterium, assembly GCA_019753235.1. Lineage (GTDB taxonomy): Bacteria > Planctomycetota > Planctomycetia > Kolteriales > Kolteriaceae > JAIELF01. The sequence continues at coordinate 96,192 of JAIELF010000033.1, read as the reverse complement.
AGCGGCCCCTGTGGAACCTGCCAAGCCTGCAGGTCGCGTCGCTTTAATCTCTGCGAGAAACTGCAAGAGCAGCTTCTCATCGGAACCTTTGCCGAGAAGATTCTCATTAAGCCTAGAGTGGCGGCGGCCAACATTCATCCCCGTCCCTCGGGGATGTCGGCCGTGCGGGCGGCGTTTCTCGAACCGGTCAGTTGTTGCGTCCATACGCTGGGGCTTTTGAACTTTGTCGGCGTCGATCGCGTTTTGGTTTTAGGGACCGGTTCGATGGGACTGTTGTTCCTAGAGCTTCTTCCCTTCTTCAGCTCGGCCGAGCGCGTGGCGGCAGGCCGTCGAAAAGCTCGACTCGCTTTAGCTCGCCAGTTCGGCATTCAAGAGTTGATTGATGTCGAAGCGACCCCCTTCGCGCAGCGGACTGATCTTCATCAGCAATTCGATCTCGTCATTGAGTGTACCGGTCGGCCCGAAGGTTGGCAGGAAGCCATCGATGCGGCCCGGCCCGGCGGACAAGTCATGCTCTTTGGAGGCTTGCCGAAAGGTTCTACATTCCCCATCGATACGTACCGATTGCACTATGAAGAGCTTCGCCTGCTCGGGAGTTTTCATTTTTCTCCGGACGATGTTCGTGCGTCGCTTGATTATCTCGGCGATGATCGGCTTCGGGTCGAAGAGATGATTGCAGAGACTAGGCCTCTTTCCGGCTTGGAAGAATCTCTGCAAGACATGGCCGAGGGCCGAGCGATCAAGTTTGCCATCGATCCGACTTCATCGGCATGATGAATCAGGCTGGTCGATGACGGAATGACACAAGACCATTTCGCCGATCGCCAAGGCGAAACGAGGAGCGCTCATGTGAATCGATCTTGGCATCAGCGGGTGGATGCCCTTCGCCGGGCCGGTTTGTCGTACGTCGATCGTTCGCGATGGAACTCGCTTGCCGAGCACTCTATCGTCTCTGCTCTTGAACCGATGACCCCCACCGAGGAGTCCTTGCCGATGCCGGGATCAGGATCAATGGAATCGACCTCGGACAAGTTCGTCCAACTGGAAGCTCTTCGCGCGGAAGTGAGCGTCTGTCGAAAGTGTTCGCTCCTTTGCGATACGCGAACGCAGACGGTTTTTAATGATGGCTCGCCGAATGCGGAGCTTTGTTTTGTCGGCGAAGCACCGGGCGCGGACGAAGACGCCCGAGGCATTCCATTCGTCGGCAAGGCGGGTCAGCTCCTCACGAAGATCATCGAGGCATGCCAATTGCAACGGAGCGAGGTCTATATTTGTAACGTTCTGAAGTGTCGGCCTCCCAATAATCGAAACCCTTCGCCCGAAGAGATCGCCAACTGTCGGCCTTACCTCGATCGACAGCTTGATCTGTTGCGGCCAAAGATGATGGTCGCGCTGGGCAAGTTCGCCGCTGCTCACCTATTGGGTGAAACACCCGACAAAGTACCGATCACCAAGCTCCGTGGATCGGTTCACGACTATCGAGGGATTCCGTTCATGATCACACTCCACCCCGCGTATCTCTTGAGAAATCCCTCTGCCAAACGCGATGTTTGGGAGGACATGAAAGAAGTCATGCGTCGGTTGGGTCGGCCTGTCGCGTAGACCGAGCCTTCGCATATACCGTCCCGGCGTTCGGTCTCGTCGCTTGCTCGCATGGTCGTGGGCTCCGCTTCGTTCGATGGGACCAACAGCAGACCTGCGACAGGTCGAAGGAGAAACAGATGAGCCGAGCGCCTGTGCGATTCGGTCGGCATGACGTCGATGGTGGAGCGATCTGGGAGATCGTTCTCGATCGTCCCGAGGTTCATCATGCCGTGGATGCTGATTCTGCCGAGCTTCTCTGTCAAGCTTGGCGAATCTTTCGCGATGATGACAGCCTCTCAGTGGCGATCTTGCGAAGCGAAGGGACGCAGTCATTCTGTGCGGGGGCAGACTTGAAAGGGCTCGCGGGCTTGGCTTCTCTTTCCGTAGATGCTCAGAGCCCCTCGGCCGATGTTCGCCGAGAGGGGCCGATGGGGGGAACCCGCATCGTTCAGACCAAACCGGTCATCACGGTGTCCCAGGGTTACACGTACGCCGGCGGGCTCGAGCTCTTTTGTCACGGGCATATTCGATTGGCCGAACCAAACGCGACATTCTCGGTCGCCTGCCGGCGCTGGGGTGTACCGCTGATCGATGGTGGAACGGTCTATTTGCCGAGACTTCTTGGTTGGGGAGCGGCGCTTCCTCTCATCATCACGGGGCAAAAGATCGATGCCGCCCGGGCGTACCAGATCGGTCTCGTCTGGGAACTCGTTCCAGAAGGCAAGGGTGTTGATCGCGCGTTCGCGATGGCGCGACAGATTGCTGCTTTGCCGCAAGACTGTCTCCGAGCCGACTTGACGTCGGCCATTCGTGGCTGGCATGAACCGCTCGAGCAAGCCCTCGCCCACGAGGGCGAAAGTCTTGGTCCCGTGATAAGTAGCGAAAGCACGCATCAAGGGGTGGCGCGATTCCTGGCAGGGCAACGTTTCTGGTTTGAGTAGTCTCCTTTCCGTTCGAATGCGGGTTCAAGCGGGCTCTTTTCCTACAAAAGGATGCATGGTTTGGTTTTGGCGATGCCTCGATCCGGTGAATAGACCTTCCCAGGGCCGTCGGCTTTACCCGATCCTGACACTTTTGATGGGCGGAGAATGCGAATCACGTTTTTGGGAGGGGCCGACGAAATCGGCGCCTCGTGTGCCGTCGTTGACTTCGACGATCATCGCTTCTTAGTAGATGTCGGCCAGCGAATGAATGCGCCGGCTGGGGAGTTGTTGCCGGACTTCTCATTCCTCGAAATCGGCCCGCCGATCGATGCCATCCTCCTGACACACTCTCACACGGATCATATCGGCGCCCTTGCCGCACTCGAAGCGTTTCTCCCAGAGGACTGCCCGATTCTTGGCACCGAAGCAACGCTTGCGATCGCCAAGGTCATGTTGCAAGACTCGCAGCGGATCATCGCCCAGCATCGTCAAGGCGAGGGTCAGCTTGCTCATTTCGCTCCCGCGGCGGTCAGCGCGGTGATCGCGCGGTTCGAATCGGTTCCTTGGGGCAAGGCACAGAAGTTCGGCCCTTGCCGAATCACCTGGTTCCCGTCGGGGCATATCCTGGGCGCGGGGATGATCGAGATTCAAGAGAACGGCAAAAGCGTTCTCTTTAGCGGCGATGTTTCGGTCGCGGATCAACAGACCGTGCCCGGCGTGTTCGCCCCGGCGATCACGCCCCAAGTATTGATTCTGGAGAGCACCTACGGCGACCGGATGCACGCTCATCGGCCGACGCAAGAGCGCCGGCTTGTCAAAAGAGTCGAAGAGTGCTTGGCAGCGGGGGGGCATGTTTTGTTTCCGACCTTTGCCCTGGGTCGAGCGCAAGAGGTGCTGGTGATTCTTTCGGAGGCGATGCGGCGCGGCGACATGCGAACGGTGCCGGTCTACGGCGACGGCATGGTGCGGGCGATATCGCGCGTTTACAATCGCTTTCCCGATGATCTCTCTCCGACCTGTCGGCGTCGTTGGGAGGAAGGCCTTGATCCGATTTTCCCCGATGATTTGCCGATCTATCGCATCAAGAATCAGGACGAGCGCGAAGTGGTTGCGGCCGGCCCACCCTGTGTGGTCGTCGCTTCCAGCGGGATGCTTCAAGGTGGGGCGAGCCAATTCTACGCTCGAGAATGGATTGGCAACCCTGGCAACTTGATCCTCATCACCGGGTATCAGGATGAAGAGTCTCCCGGACAAGCTCTTTTAGACTTGGCTTCGAACAAAGACGATCAACCACGCTACTTCAAACTGGGGGGTATCCGGGCCGAGGTAAAGTGTGGTGTGGAGAGTTTTGAACTGTCGGCCCACGCGGACAACGGCGAGTTGACGAGCTTGGCCAGTAAGTTCAAAGCGGATTTTATTCTGCCCGTGCATGGCGAAGGCGGAGCCAGGCAAGGGCTGGCACAAAGTTTGATGGCGGTCTGCAAGGCCGAAGTCATCCTTCCCGAAAACGGGACCAGTTACGACTTCGATCATCTCCAGGTCAAGCCTCGCCCGCTGGCAGCCCGCCGAGATCCTCTCTCGGCCTGGCCACCCTGGGATACCAATTCCCAACGGAAGTTGGATCTTGCTATGTTTCACGATTGGCTGGTGTCGATACAACCGAAGATCGATTGGATTTCGTTCGAAGAGCTTGCCGAGATCTGGCGCGGGCCAGAGTCAATTTCATTAGCGGATCGAAAGAACCTTCATCGGGCCGTGTATGAGGATTGGCAGCCCTACTTCGTTCCCGATGCCAAACGGCCTCACTTGTTGCGGTTGACGCCGAGCGAGAATCTGCCGCGACTACTCGAGGGGCGACCCTTGGCGAGTTTGGCGCTGGCCAGTGCCCAGCTTCGCGAAGCGTTTTCAAAAATCAGTGGATTAAGGCGGTTCGGGTTCTTCCCCGAGGAATCCACTTGTCAGCTTGAGTTCGCCTTTCCCGAGGCAGCCGCCACGCAATTCGTTCAAAGACTTCGCGATTTCGAAGATCGAACCGGTTGGAAAACTCGAATCGTTGGCTCGACCAGCGATGAGGAACTGATTCGTGTTGCGAGCAAAGTTCTTGAAACCGATCTCGCTGGCCGAACGAGTGTCGATGCGGATCGCTTTCAACTGCGTGTTGCCGGCCCCCTGCGCTGGGAGTCGTACGAAATCGAGCCCGACGTCGAGATGATGCAGGAACAGTTTCATCGCCGAACCGGTTGGCATCTCGTGCTGGATGCGCCGAAAGCCTAAAGGAATCGTCTCAACGCTGTCGCCAGATTTGATCCAGTGACACTTGGTGAACAGACAGGAGTGGGCGAATCTCTTCCAGGAATCGGCGTGCGTCGTTGGGATAACCCGCGGTGGCGACCAATCCGGGCACGGCTCTTTGCCAATATCGATTAAAGGATTCCATCGATTCATTGCGAAGATACTTCGCCATCATCGAGGCGCTTGCGACCGCCAGCGAATGTTGGTCTCCCTTTACCAGAAACCGAATCGTGTATTCACAGCCTTGATCGAGAATGCTGTACTCGCTGATCTCAGGGGACTCCTGTCGGGTGAGGACCATCGCCTGGGTGAAGCATTCTTCAAGGAACTCTCGGTAGTATCGCCGACCCCCCAGCCGATCGATGGTGATATCGATCTGGTCGATTCCCGGCGGGAAGTTCGCCCATTGCGTCCGCAGCAGATCAGCAATGAGTTCTGCCTCCACGTCGGCCTTGGTGGCGCACGGAATCAATCGCTGATTGAACATCGCAGGGAACATGACACGAGCGCGGATCGGTAGCAGGGAGACTCCGTGATGGTTGAAGAAATCCCTGATCGATTCTTGTGTGGCCGGGCTGAGATGGTCAGGCCAACGGCACGGGACGCCGGCTTGGTACCAATGCTCTTGGCGGTAGTGTTCCTTATCCTGTGGGGCGATCGCATCGATCAGTTCTTCCAGCGAATGTTGGACCTGACCGGTGAGGGATAAGATCGTATGGAGAGTCTCCCCGAGCGTTTCTTCACCGCGCGTGTTTGCCAAGATCCTCTTGGAATCGTCGATGATCAGGGGCGCTTTGGAAGAAGTTCTTCCCACCATGGGAGCCAGCGTTTTCCACCAGTCCGCTCGCAGCCATTCGGCCGGCGCGAGGAACGCGGTCGACGCGACAACCAGCGGTCCCAAGTTGGGTCCATAGCCCGCCTCGTCGATCCCGACATAAACCATCGAGCGATTAGCCAAGAAGAGAACCCTCATTTTTGACGATCGGCCACGCACTTTTCTGCCGTCGGCCTACTCCATGACCTATAGAATTGCGGGCGGCGCGGTTGCATGGGCAAACCATCCTTTCGAGCATGGGATCGCGCGTTCAAGATGAGTGGCCTCATCGGGTGGGAGGATGAATGGCGGAACGAAAAGGAGCACGTCGTCGCGCTGATATCCCCAAACAGGTTTTGATCGACCTGAATCAAGGCAAGATCGAAGCGAGAACGCTCGCGGAAGTCCTGGCCATCGATTTTGCTCAGTTGTTGGCCCACGCACTCCCCGAGATCAAATCGTCGGCTGATCGTCTGTTGCCGGAAATGGGGATCGTTGCGCGGATGCGAGAAGGGGGTTCGATTCTCGTCGAGACGCTCGGCAAAAAAGGAATCGATCGGTGCGCGACCCATCGGTCGGATACCGTTCGGGGCTGGAGCGCGTGTGCGATGGGCCAATGGCCTGGCCTAGATGTCGCTCAACGGCTGGATTGGGTCAGAGGTCTCGCGGATGATCCGAACGCGGGGGTGCGCGAATGGGCATGGTTGGGTGTTCGGGGAGCGATTGCCGACGATCCTGTGCGAGCGATCAAACACTTAAAGTCTTGGACAAAGGATGCGTCGGAGCGGATCCGCCGATTCGCAAGCGAAAGCACCCGCCCTCGTGGCGTTTGGTGCTCTCATCTTGAAATGCTGGTCAATCGACCCGAGTTGGGGCTTCCCATTTTGAAGCCTTTGCGAGCCGATCCTTCGAAGTACGTTCAGGACTCGGTTTCAAACTGGCTGAATGATGCTGCCAAATCACAAGGAAACTGGGTCGTCGATCTCTGTGAACAATGGATTGCCGAATCCCCTGGGCCGGCGACCGCTCGGATTTGCAAACGTGCCTGCCGAAGTCTCTGCGGATGACTCATCGACAAATGTCTCGTGAAGAGCAAGTGTTTTTTCGGCGATCCTTCTGTTCCGCCGATGCCTGAGCTAAATTTCCGTATCCGTCGTTCGCCCTTTGTCGAAAGTACGCGGTCTCTAGCCAACGATGTTGGGACCTTCTTTTGCAAGTCTCCTTTTGGACTCTTGCAGTCTCGGCTCACAATCCACGAGCGAGGAACTCGATCCGATGGTGGCGTCTATCTTACTGGTTGATGATGACTCTACGATCGGTCCGCTTGTGCAGTCCATCACGAAGAGCCGACCTTGGGAAGTCACACTGGCGTCTCATGGACGTGACGCCATCGAGAAGATCAACGCTCGCAAGCCGAACCTTGTGATCACCGACCTCGACATGCCCGTGATGAATGGTTCGGAGTTGACTCGACAAATCGTCGCCCAGCATGCGGATATTCCGGTGGTGGTTCTCACTGGCAAAGGGAGCGAAGACAGCGCCGTCGAATGTTTTCGTGCCGGGGCCGCGGACTATGTTCGCAAAGAAAACGTGAAGCGCGACCTGGTCTCGGTGGTTGCCAAGCTTCTGATGGAAGAACTGGAAGCGGATTCGCTCGCGCAGGCGGGCGAATCGGCGCTGTCCGTGGATCATCGAGAAAGCGGATCACCAGAGTACACTGAACCGCGCGAGGTTGACGACGAATCGAATGACTTTCGGATTGAATTGGAGAAGGACTACATTGTCCGCAAATGGGGCAATACCGTTCTGAGCTTGAGTTCTGACCGGGGCGAAGACCGCGAGTTCAATGAGCAAAAGCTACGAGTTCTCCGTCGCCAAGCCGAGCGATTGGATAAGTGGTCGGCCTTAGCCAACGTGCAGCGAGGATTGCGCCAACACCAGAGGCATTCGTTTGCCGACATCGTCTATCTGATTCCGGTCGATGCCTCGTGTTCGCCAGAGATCTCAAAGCGTTTTGCCGCCTTCTGTCGAAACGTGTCGGCAGGGGGTTGTTCGGTTATTCGGAATCGAATCCTTCGAGTGAAGGAATGGGCGGTCTTCTTTCCTCATTTGATGCCCGCCTCGGAGAAGCCGGTCTGTTTCCGGGCGGAGATTGTCCGCGATCGACCGATCTCAATGGGGATGTACGAAGTCTCCATGAAGTTCCATGGAACGGTACATTTGCCGAACGAAGATGTCGTCCTGATGATGCCTCGCTCGCAACGGCAATAGACACAGTTTTAGATCGGCAAGAAAAACTCCAGCACGTTGATTACGCGAGGGCCGGCGCTGCTTCGGTCGACGTCCGGGCGATGATGTCGGCGATGATCTGATCGGCGTCGATCCCCTCGGCTTGGGCCTCGAAGTTGAGCAACAATCGATGCCGGAGGGCCGGTGTCGCGACGCGTTTGATATCCTCGAAACTGACATGATAACGACCATCGATGAGAGCGCGGACCTTGGCCGCCAAGATGATGGCCTGCGCGCCGCGCGGGCTGGCCCCGAGCCTAACGAAGCGGTTTGTTTGATCGGTGGCGAATTCCCCTTCGGGATGTGTTGCCAGCACGAGTCGAATCGCAAAATCTTGAACGTGCGGCGCGACGATCACCTCGCGTATGAGGCGAGAGTACGATTCGATATCGGGCCCGCGAAGAACCGTCTGGACTTTCGGAGGATCGACCGCGGTGGTTCGGTCGAGGATGGCGGCGATCTCCTGTCGACTCGAGTATCGCACCACCAGCTTGAAGAGAAATCGATCGAGTTGAGCCTCTGGGAGAGGATAGGTTCCCTCTTGATCGATGGGGTTTTGTGTCGCCAGGACGAAGAAGGGCTCGGTCAACCGATGCATCACTCCGCCGACGGTGACCGAATGCTCTTGCATGGCTTCTAGAAGCGCGGACTGTGTCTTAGGGGTCGCACGATTGATTTCATCCGCCAAGCAGATTTGGGTGAAGATCGGCCCCGGTTGAAAGGAGAACGATCGATTGCCTCGATCGTCGGTTGCGATGATGTTGGTGCCGATGATGTCGGCAGGCATCAGGTCGGGCGTAAATTGAATTCGCTTGAACTCAAGCTGTAGGACTTCTCCCAAGGTTCGAACCAGCAGGGTCTTGCCCAGACCGGGAACCCCTTCAAGAAGGACGTGCCCGCCGACAAATAGGCTGGTGAGGACCCCTTCGATGACGTCGGCATGTCCCACGACGACTTTGCCGAGCTCGGCTCGCACGCGGGCGTAGGCATCGCGAAACTGCTGCGCTCGCTCTTCGATAGGGGCTGTCAAAATCCATCTCCTGCTGATCGATCGACCAAGTTTCGATCTCGGTCTCTTCTTCGTTCCCCGCGTTCGACGTCAGCGTTCCATTGCCTTCGCGCATCACCAATCACGGGGCCGCGGGGGGCACGCTTGTCGTCTCGGCCGGCGTTGCCGTCGGGGGAGTGGTGGCAGGGGCGCTGACCTCTTTGATGTCTTCGTTGCCCCGAACGAACCACTGTCTCCCTTGCCAGTCGCCTGCTTCGCTCACCCCACCGCTGATGCCGAGCACAACTTCATAGGTCTTGCGGGGTTCGTTGGCGATCTTGACTCGGTAATGCATACCGATGAGTTCCATCCCTTCGATATGGACTGAACCCGTGACGCCGAGATACTCGATGGTCGAATCGACTCCGCCGGCCCGCAGGGTTTGAGTCACGGCCTCCTTTTTGAAGGCGTCGAAGTTCTCGTTGTATTGCAGCAGGATTTCCTTCACGTCGTCCTTGCAGATCGCACGAATCTGCGGGCCGATACGAAGGCGAAAAGCCTCCTCCAAATTGTCGGCGAGCAACGTTTGCAAATAGACTTCGCCGTACTCTCGTGCCTCGCGGGTTAACGCGAAGTACGTGATCGAATGCGTGGTGGTCGCGCCGAGCGTCGCCACCAGCCCAACCAGGATTGCCAGTTTGGCCAAAAACTGTCCTTCGTACTCTTCCTTCGCGCGGTCCAGACGAATGCTGGTGATGATGCTCACAAGAAGCACGAGAACCGCAACGGCAATGATGTACGGATTGAGAAACGAAGAAAGCGTCATTAGGGCCGCAAGCAAGCAGAGGACCGCCATCGTGCTGATGGGGCGATAAACGAACTCGTTCTTGGGCGGGGTCATCTGTCGACCGGCGTCCAATGTTGGCGGCGAACTCATACGGATCGTTCCTCGAAGGCTTTACCTGTGCCCCTATTGTACCGATACGCCTCTTACGTGGGCAGAGCCGATCTCGTTCGGTCAAAGGAGAAGGATCTCAAAGGAAGGTCGGCCGGCTGAAAAATGCAGTCGCTTGCTCGCGAAACGCCGACGCAGAGACGGCGGGCGGCCGTGCCATCAATCCCCATCGACCCACCAGAATGACACCCTTTTCGAGACTCTGCTCGAAGAAAGTCACTTCCCAGCGTTTGCCGTCGCGCTGTCCCACAACGAAGCCTGCCTCGCCTAGATCGGCGGCCACGGCGCCGACGATCTCGTTACCATGTCGAAATTCCATCCACCGCGCCTCGGGGCCATCAACCACCAAACTCTCCTGGGGCCATCCTGCCTTGCTCGGGCAAAGAGACCCTGCCGAGGAATCATCCAACACCACCGAGAGAGAAAGACTCACGCGGTCGACCGGCGCGATCGTTTCTAATCGTGCATCCATGATGATCCCATCCTCTTGGGCAAGGACCCCAACGATAAGCCGAAGACCGACATCCGATGCGATCTCTTGCGGTGCCAGAACGAACGGCTCTTGCACGAAGAGAGTTTGACCGATCGGGCGGACCGCTTTATCGATGCCATCATGGGCGTATTCAAGATCTCCCAACCGGACGGTAAGTGCTGGGTTCATGCCGGCACGAACGGTGAGAAGCCCTGCTTCGACACTTCCAGAGAATCGATTCGACCAGTGGACTAAGTCGTTTCGACCTGCTTCTCTTTTCCAAAATGAATGCATGAATGGAGCCGATCCTTGAACAAGGGAGATGCCAGGCGGAGCTAGCGGATCTCCGAAAAAAATGGATTCAAGAGGCCCGCGCTCGTTGCCGCGGGAAACGGGTCATGCCGGGCAGTTCTCTCCTCTGATAACCCGCTGCTTGTCTTGCTGCCCTGCTGTACAATCAATGTCATCCAGACGAAATGGTACTATCCGTCGAACGCAAGAGTACCCGTCCTCTGACAGAATAAGGGCCAACACATCACCATGTCGAGAGATTGGGCCGTCGTCACGGGGGGAAGTTCGGGGATCGGTCAATCCTGCGCGGCCGCGTTGGCAGCGGCTGGCTGGAACGTTGCGATCCAGTACCGCCGCTCGGAAACAGAAGCCCGCCAAACGGCCCGACAGATCGAGTCGCTCGGGGGGGCATCACTGATTTTGTCGGCCGACTTGCATGACATGGATCAAGCCGAGCGGCTGGTCGAAGGCTTTTGGAATGAAACAGGGGGCTTCGCGGCGTGGATTCATGTCGCCGGCGCGGATCTTCTCACGGGTCCCGAGGCGAAATGGCCGTTCGAGAAGAAACTGGCTTCCATCGTGCAAGTCGATCTGATGGGAACGATTCTTTGCGCTCGCGCGGCTGGCCGAAAGATGAAGGAGCAAGGACGGGGGAGCGTCATCACGATGGGATGGGATCAGTCGGCAACAGGAATGGAAGGGGACAGCGGCGAACTCTTCGCGGCCGTCAAAGGTGGGGTGGCAGCATTCACCAGAAGCCTTGCCAAGTCGCTGGCGCCGATCGTCCGTGTCAATTGTGTGGCGCCGGGCTGGATTAAGACGGCCTGGGGCGAGAATGCCTCGGCCAGCTGGCAAGAGCGTGCGTGCCGAGAGGCGCTGCTGGCCCGCTGGGGGTCGCCAACTGACATCGCACACGCGGTCGAGTTCTTAGTCTCGGATCGTGCATCCTTCATCACGGGGCAGACGATCAATGTCAACGGCGGCGTCGTGGCTAGCTGATCGAATAGGATCGATTCACGATAAGAAAGGAACGTTTCTCCGTGCCAAGGGCCCCGTCATCGTCGAGTACTTCTGCTGATAGGACTTGGATCGGTTGGCTGATTCTCGTCGCATTGATGTTGTTGCATGCTGTTCTTGTCCATCAATTGATCATCGATCAGACACCGACCTTGGATGAGGTCGCCCATCTCCCGGCAGGCGAAAGCTATCTCGAAACGGGATCGTTCGCGATGTACCGCCACAGTCCGCCGGGAGCACGGCTATTGGCGGGAATCGCCTCTTGGCCCGACCGGTTGATGCTCGACTTCGAAGGGGGCTGGCGAACCGATCAGCCTGCTAATCATTGGCGATTCGCCTTTGAAACGATCGAGAAACACGCCTCGTCCGAAGCGAGTCAAAAGAGATATCTGCAAGCGTTCACCTGGGCTCGGCATGCGACGCTTGGGTGGAGCCTGCTGGCGATGCTGGTGTTGTTCGTGTGGGGACGATCTTGGCAAGGATCGGCTTGCGGGCTGATCGCGGCCAGCCTCTGGGCGATCTGCCCCAACATCATTGCCCATGCCAGCCTGGTCACGACCGACATGCCGGCAACAAGCGCGGGGCTGCTGGCACTGTTCTTCTTTGCTCGGTGGAAAACCATGCCGAGCATGGCACGGTGTATCAGCGCGGGGTGCATGCTCGGCATCGCGCAGTGGATGAAGCATAGCTCGCTTTGGCTTTACCTGATTCTGCTCGTGTGGGTGCTGTTGCTCGTTATGGGAAATCGTCCTGGCCGGGGCCGACTTATGGTCGGTGGGGCAGGCATCGTTGTGGTTTCGGTATTGGTTCTGAACGTCGGCTATCTCTTCGAAGGGACTTTCACTCGACTGGGTGAGTTTCGATTCTTAAGCGAATCACTGACTCGGCCGCTCGAAGCGGGCGAAGTCAATCCGGATGTCGCCCACACGAACAATCTCACCTATCGCGACGTGTATGCTCGGCGAATCAATCGCTTTCGCGGCAGTTGGCTGGCCGATCTTCTGGTCCCTTTACCGATGAATTATGTTGCGGGCTTCGACGAGCAAAAGTTCGAGGCCGAGGGAAAATACCCGATGTACCTTCGCGGCCAATTCTCTGAGCCGCTACCCGTGATGACCGGACCCAAAGGGGCCAACGATAACGCTGTTCCCACTGTTCCCGCGGCTCGGCGAGGCTGGTGGTACTACTACATCTACGCGCTTGCCGTCAAAGTCCCGATCGGGACCTGGCTGCTCGTGGGATCGGGTTTGATCCTGGCTTTCGTGCATTCGAAACGAGGGGTTGTCCTCGTGTGGTCAATCTTTGCACTCGTTCCGATTTTCGCGATGAGTTTTTTGACCGATATCAATCTTGGCCTGCGGTATGTGTTGGGATCGCTCCCGTTCTTTTTTCTCGTGGCAGGGACCGTGACGACGGCAGGTCGGGTTGGTTGGAGTCTGGTCGCGATGGCGTTGGGTTGGAACGTCATCGCACTGGCGAGCATCCATCCGCATGAGTTGAGTTACTTCAATGAAATCGTCGGGGGACCGGCTTGGGGGCGATTTCATTTGATCGATAGCAATCTCGACTGGGGTCAGGATTGGCGGCGTTTGGCCCGCTGGCTCGAAAAACATCCCGATTGGAGCAAAGAGATTTCGATGGCGTATGCGGGGAGCGTGCCGGGCGAATTCGAGGGAATCGCGGGATATCGGCTCCCTCCGCGGGATGGTCGCTTTGTTCCCGATCCATTGATTTTCCCTTGGGAGGATCGCCAGCGGCCCGAAACTTGGGGGCCGCGACCTGGAAGATTCGCTGTCAGCGTCAACTTCGAACGCGGGATGCGATTTCATACGCCGGTCCCGCGAACGATTCTCGATCGCTACGGGCCCAGCATGGGGCGTTCAATGCTTCCAGGTTCGGCGATGGCCAACATGCCGCGCGGCTCGTTGGCGTATTTTCATGAGTTTACACCGATCATCATTCCCGAGGTGGGCTACTCGATTCTCCTCTACGATATCACTCGCGAACAGGCGGATGCCGTTCGTCAGAGAATGGGATTGCCTCCGTGGCCGGCTGACCGCCTTGACCATTCGACAACGCCACCATGACCGGAGACGTCGGATCATTTCTTTCGACGAAGAACCATGGCTCTTTGTGAACGAGGTGTCCAGAGGCGGGTCGATATCATGATGGCGTGGAGTATAAGTGTAAAAGATGGTCGAGAGTCATGCTTGCGAGGAATGTGATCGCTCTCGCGAAGAATCGAGTCGCCCCGAATAGAAATGATGGCCAAACGTAAACGTGATTCGTCGAGAACGCCGCCGGCAGTCCCGGTGGCTCTTTCCATACGTCAGCCTTGGGCGACGCTGGTGGTCTATGGAATCAAAACCATCGAGATTCGCACCTGGTCCACCAAGCGGACGGGGCTGATCTACATCCATGCCGGTCGTGAGGCTGATCGCCGAGACGATGCCTGGCGATTTCTTCCCAAAGAACTTTTGGAGTTCACGGAGCGACGCGGGGGGATCGTCGGCCAGGCTCGGCTGAGGGAGTGTCTGGCGTATCAAGACATTGATGTTTTCTCGCAGGATGTCAAAAAGCATTTCAACAGACCCGATTGGTTCAAGCCCCCTCGGCTTTATGGCTTGGTGTTCGAGGAAGCGGCCCCCCACGATTTTGTTCCTTGCAAGGGGGAGCTTTACTTTTTCCCCGTGGCTACAAACATCAAAACGGGCCGAGACTAGATCCGTACCCCCATTCTTGGTTCGACCGTTCTCAACCGGTTTTGTTCGCATGCAAGGCCTGTCAACATCCGTAGAATGTCATCGACTATGCGGGCCGATCATGAGGTATTGATGTCGACGAGCGCTTACCAAAAGCTGGGTGTTTCCGCCACGAAGGAAGAGGTTCACCGTGCGATTGCCGGCACCGATCCCGGTCTTTTTCCAGGGGCATTCTGTCGTATCGGCACGGATGTATTGGGGGGAGACCCCGATTATTGCTCGGCCCTGCACTCCGATGATGCGGGGACGAAAGCGATCGTCGCCTACCTTCAGTTTCGCGAAACCGGCAACGCCGACATTTTTCGAGGCATCGCGCAAGATGCGCTGGTGATGAATCTGGATGATCTCCTTTGCATCGGAGCGGTCGACCGATTTCTGCTCGGCAACACGATCAACCGCAATAGCTTTGTGATTCCTGGATCCGTGATTGGTGAAGCGATCGCAGGCTATAGCGATGTCGTGAAATCTCTATTGCCTTATGGGATCGAGATCGTTGCCACGGGGGGCGAAACTGCTGATATGAACGATGCGGTTCGCACGATCATCATCGGTGCCACCTTGGCGACTCGGCTTCGTCGGGATCAGGTGATCGACAATAGCCGAATCCAACCGGGCGACGTGATCGTGGGGTTCTCCTCCACCGGTCAGGCCGTTTGGGAGTCTCGGCCGAACAGTGGAATCGGTGACAATGGATTGACACTCGCTCGCCATGCTTTGTTGCACCGAGATTATGGCACGCGCTTTCCTGAATCGATGGATCCCGGCGTCGATCGTCAAGCGACCTATCGAGGACCGTTCCACCTATCGGATCGGCCGGCCGGTTTGCCCATGACGATCGGCGAGGCTATTCTTTCCCCGACCCGGACTTATGCCCCTTTATTGAAGAAGATTTTTGATGTCGTGGGTCGCAGCGCGATTCATGGGCTGGTTCACAACACGGGCGGCGGACAGACCAAGTGCAAGAGTTTTGGGAAATCGATCAAGTACGTTAAGACGAACCTTTTCCCGGTCCCGAGGATTCTTGAACTGATTGCTGAGCATGGCCAAGTCGAGTCGAAAGAGATGTATCAAACCTTCAACATGGGGCACCGCCTCGAGGCCATGGTCGATCCGAAGACCGCTCCCGAGATGATTCGGCTCTCTCAAGAGATGGGGATCGAGGCGCAGGTCGTCGGCGTTTGTGAAACATCCCCGCGCAACGTTGTCGAAATTCGGACGCCAACGGGTTCGTTCGAATACACCTAACGAACTACTTTTCGACAGGACTTCCGCGAAGTTCGATGTCGTCGAATGCCCCGAGATCATCAAACGATCCGACGCCCACCTGCCCGGTGAGGAACGTCGTGTCCTCGGCCATCATGGCCGGCTTGGTCATGTCATCAAAGTAGACCTCGATCTTCCCGGTCTTTGTGTCTCGCACGATTCGAGCCCGATGCCAATCGTCGGTCCAATTGGTTCCTTTTGTCCGATCTTTGGCGATGGATGTCCTCGGCGAGCCGTTCACGATGAAGATCGAGTTAGAGTGCGGGTCGGCATTTCGGCCAAAATGAACGTAGTAGAAATGCTCCGGATCTTGGTAGCCAAAAAAGAGACAGAGATCGCGGTGGTTGTAGTTTTTGGTCAAGCTCTTGAATCGCAGATCGAGTTGAAAATCCCCCACCGCCGGCCGCTTCAACAGAGCCACGCCGTACGGCGAGCGGACCTTCGCGCGATACTTGCTTGGCTGAAACAGCGCGAGGACTTGGCTGTTGCCATCGGGTTGAATTCGCCACGCTTCGGGGTCAGTGAAGTTCCAATCGGCGAGGTCTCCCGACTCAAAGTCGGCTTTCGCCAGTAAGGGCGCCTCCGCGCGGACGGCGGACAAAACCCCCCACCCGATCAGCAGCATGATGACCATTCTCATTTTCGTTCTCCTCTGATCGCCGATCTGGAAGCACGAGCCGCTCCCTTTTGCCGGCGTTTGACGCCATTTGGATTCTCGCAGGTGAACATCAATAAACATTGCCGAATCGGCTTCCATACGAACCTTTTGGGTACGATCCTGTTCCTTGAGAGGGGTTATTCTCTGGATGGCCCGGCTTCTTTCAATGACCGGTTCGGCCGCAACCCCGATTAACGACTTGTCCCCCCGCAGCAATTTCGAACAACAAGGGGAGGGAAGCGGGCCTCCTTGTCGCAGGAGGGAAGGAGCAATGGACCTTCCCGCGCGGGTCTGCGGATAATGTTTGATAGGATGACCGAAAAGGCGGGAAGGTCGGATGTCACTCAAGATTTACATGAACGGCGAACTAGTTCCTAAGGAAGAGGCGAAGGTCAGCGTCTACGATCATGGACTGCTGTACGGCGACGGCGTTTTCGAAGGGATCCGCGCCTACAGCGGTAAAGTGTTTCGTTTGGCCGAGCATGTCGAACGGCTGTATCAGTCAGCCCGGGCCATCATGCTCGATATCCCCATTCCCGCAGCACAGATGGCCGCCGACATCGAAAAAACGGTGAAAGCCAATGGCTTTACCGATTGCTACATCCGCGTTGTCGTGACGCGCGGTGCGGGGGCGCTTGGTTTGGATATTCGCAAAACCAGTCACCCCCAGGTCATCATCATTGCCGACATGATTCAGCTTTATCCCCCGGAACTGTACGAGAAGGGGCTCGACATCGTCAGTGTGTCGACGATTCGCAATCACCCCAATGCTTTGAATCCGCGCATCAAGTCGTTGAACTACTTGAACAACATCCTGGCGAAGATCGAGGGTCAACTCGCGGGCTGCGTCGAAGCGTTGATGGTCAATCACAAAGGGGAAGTGGCGGAGTGCACGGGGGACAACATCTTCATCGTTCGAAAGAAGGATGTTCTTACGCCGCCTCTCGACGCGGGGATTCTAGAAGGGGTGACTCGCAACGCGGTGATGGAGGTGGCTCGGAAAGCCGGGTACGCGATGTCGGAACGATCAATGACCCGGCACGATGTTTACACCGCGGACGAAGTCTTTCTCACCGGGACGGCGGCCGAGGTGATTCCGGTCGTGAAGGTGGACAATCGTTTGATCGGGACAGGTAAGCCTGGCCCGATCTTTATGGACATCAAAACAAGGTTCGAAAAAATAACCCGAGAGTAGAGATGGCCTGGGGTCAGAACGCCGACCTGATCGCCACCAAAGGCCAAAGGAGACCACATCGTGAATATCGAACTTCAAAAGATCGGCGTCGCGACGGACTTCAGCAAGGCGGCCGACGTTGCTCTCAAGTATGGATGGACGATGGCTCGCCAGTTCGGGGCCGAGCTTCACCTGATTCACGTCATTGAGGACATCATCCCGACGGTCCCCGAGCCGGGCCTGGCGATGCTTCCCACTCAAGAGATCATGCAGACCCTTCGGCGATCTTCCGAGGCGGCGATGAACGAACAACTCGCTCGCATCCCCGGAGGAGAGGTCCCTTTTGTGAAAGTTGTTCGCGAAGGGGTTCCCTTTCGCGAGGTCGACAACTATGCCCGAGAGGTCGCGATTGATCTACTGGTTCTCGGCACGCATGGTCGGACTGGCCTCTCGCATTTGCTGCTGGGGAGTGTGGCCGAGCGAGTTCTGCGGAGCGCGCCGTGCCCCGTGTTGACCGTTCATGCGCACGAGCGGGACTTCATTAAGTAGCCTGCGAACTTGCGGTCGGCTCGGCCAGCCAGGCGAGGATCTCTTGTCGGCTGGCGAGGGCATCCGGGGCAAGCGAGAGTTCTCCCTCCCCCTGTGGGACCCGATTGACCCCTCGTTTCTTGCCGAAGACGACTCGACCCTCACCGAAAAAAAACAGGATCAGTCGCCGATCATCCCGGCTCAGGGTGACCTTGATGCCGTCGGGTGGAAACGGGGCGCATTGAACCGAGTCGGGTTCGTCGTGGGCTTCGTTGTCGAAAATCTGTCCAAATCGAATGGCTTCTTCGATCGCGAGGTGTCCGACTTCGAAACTGCGAATCGCCTTTTCATCCAAGAGACTCATTTGGACGATCCTCCGGCTGGCGGGGGGAGGTTGCTCGGCCTTTGATGGCAAGGAATCCCGCTCGTTGGTCCTGGACCGGCAGGCGGCCAGGCGAAGCGGTTCATATGATTCCTCAGTAACAGATTTGAATTCCTCTTTCCAGCCCTTCCCACCCATTTTCAATCCTAGAGGCGGATCAGCCCAGGGGGAATCGACCCCCTCCTTCTGATGTTCAAAGGGATAATGCTGATCAACCAGGACGGCCTTTTTAAAGCGTCCCCAGGGGGCGATCCTGGCTGATCTAGAGCTAATTGACCCGTTGGGCTAGCCTACGCTCACACGCTGGCCGGCCCACTCGTGGGGCCGGCCGTGAAGTTGCCGAGGATGAAAGGGATCGGGACCATGATCGTGGTGACGGGGGGGGCGGGCTTCATCGGTTCGCATGTGGTGGCGGCGCTGGCGGGGAATCCGAGGTTGGATATCGTCGTTTGTGATCGCCTGGAATCGGACGACCGCTGGCAAAACCTCGCGGGTTCGGATGTTTATGACATCATCAGCCCGGATCAGCTCATCGATTTTGTTCGCCACCGCGCGCGGGAGATCTCGGCCATCGTCCATCTAGGGGCGATCTCGGCAACCACCGAGAGCAACGTTGATCGCCTAATTGAAAACAATATTCGTCTGTCGATCGATCTTTGGGATATCTGCTCGCAAGAGGAAATTCGGCTACTGTATGCCTCGTCGGCGGCGACGTACGGCGACGGTTCTCAAGGCTTCGTTGACGATCAGTCGCCCGAGGGGCTCGAAAAACTTCGGCCTCTCAATGCGTATGGATGGAGCAAGCATGTCGTCGATCGGCGATTTGTTCGCGAGTCGCGCAAGGGGCAAGTGACGCCGCCGCAATGGGTCGGCTTCAAGTTCTTCAACGTCTTCGGCCCGAACGAGTACCACAAGGGGTCGATGCAAAGCGTGGTTGCCAAAGCGTTCCCCGACGCAAGCGCAGGCCGACGCGTGAAGCTCTTCAAGTCGCACCGAGAAGGTTATCCCGACGGAGGTCAGCTTCGCGACTTCATCTACGTGAAGGATGCTGTCGCGGTGGTGGGTTGGTTCCTCGATCATCCCGAGGTAAGCGGGCTATTCAATGTTGGCACGGGACAAGCAAGAAGCTTTGCGGATCTCGTAGGGGCTCTCTACAGCGCCGTTGGTCTTCCGTCGGTGATCGAGTACGTCGATATGCCGATCGAGATTCGTGATAAGTATCAATACTTCACGCAAGCAGACCTTCGCAAGCTCCGTTCGGCCGGCTGTGACATCCCGTTTTCTTCACTGGAAGAAGGAGTTGCTGACTACGTCCGAAACTACCTGATGCAGGAAAATCGCTACGCGGGTCAGTCGAGTTACCGCCCCGCGGCGACCAGCATGAAAGCGGCGTGACCAAAAGCCTACGGGTTTGCCGACGTTCGAATGGCGGCGGGCTGACCGGGATGGTAGCTTCGCTTCGCCTCCTTCATGACATCGTCCCAATAGAAGAGGGCCGGCTTCAACTTTTGCTCGGAGAGAAGCTTGGCCTGATCGACGTGATTGGGACTGTCGGGGTCGGCATTTTCACCGAACTGCAATAGCGAACCCCCGCGGATTTTGGGGCCGAACTCCACCACCGCCATGAAGCTGTTGCCGACGATGCCGTACCGCTTCTTGGTATTTCGCAACGGCCCCAAGTTGATCGCGGGCAAGTAGTGACAGGTGAAGATCGAGCCCAATGGCCCCGGGACAGCCAGGAGCGGAAAGCTCTCTTTTCGATCATTGAACGGGGCTCGAACGAATCCCACTACTTCGGTATGTCTTTGGATCCGGTAGATATCGCCCCATTTGACCTGCCAGTTCCCGTAAATCCCCTGGAGCTTCTTGGCGGCTTTCACAAGAGCCTTGTAACGCGAGTCGAAGTCGTCCACATAGGCTGGTTCCAAGTCGCGAGCCGGGCTCCCCAGGCCGTACATTTCCTCATACCATGCGTGGGCCAGCGGCGCCTGCGTCGAGTCCGCCGTCACGCGAAAGTCCCAGCCTTCGAAGTGGTCGAGGAAAGGTTTGACCTCGTCGGCGAGCTTCGAGTCGCGCTCGCGCAGTTCCGCCCATCGACTCCGGTACATCGGAATCTGACTTTTCGGCCAATGCATCGTGGTATCGAACGCCAGCTTGACGATCTCTTCGTAGCTTGCCTTCTCCACTTGCCTTAAAAGTTGACGAGCCATCTTCGAGCGTCTTTCATCGACGTATTTGTCCTCGCACATGTAATTCGGAAAATCTTCGATGAAGGGGTTCGCATCATCCGTGGTGGTATGGGGCGATGAATTGCAATTCTGCAGATAGCCGCCGACAGGATTGTAGATTTGCGGCAGCTCGGCAATTTCGTGAAGCCCCTGCCATTCTTGGGCGGGGTCATTGCCGTCCAAGAAATGATTCCAGTCGAACTTGGGATCTCGCCGAGGAATCGCGCCATAGTAGATGTACGCGATGTTTCCTTCTTTGTCGGCCAGCGTCAGGTGCTGATACTGAAAATCGCGGATGGAAAGAGCTTTCTTAAAGTCCGGGATGGATCGGCTTCGCGCCATCGCCATGAGTTGGATCGGGAAGAATCCGTCGTAAAGTTTCGATATCTTCGCTGCTAACCAAGTGTTTTCGTTGATCTTCTTCATGCACGGGCCGTGATGCGTCTTGCGAAACGTGTAGTTTCGATTCTCGATCGAATCGCCGACTTTAACCTTAATCACCTCGGTCCATTCGGTGGCTTGTCGCCATTCGTTCCCATAACGGTAGGCCAACGGATTCTTGGGATCTTCGAACTTCACTTGCCAGGCGTCGGCCACATCGGGGCGATTGGTCGTCATCGCCCAGCCGAGATACTCGTTCCAGCCGAGAATGGGCATCGGGTTACCAAAGAAGGTGCCACCCGTGTAGTTGAATCCGCCGTCCTCGGCACTGCGAACGTGTACTTCGTAGAACTGCCCGAAATCAAAGTAAGGTTGATGGGGATTGATCAGGAGCGTCGCGTAGCCCGACTTTGTTTTGCTAGGCGCCAACGCGAACGCGTTCGAACCGCGGGCCGCATCCATCTCCTTGTAGAGTCTTGGCATCGATCCATCGATATGGGCGAATCGATAAAGCTGTTCCATCGAGAGATGCCGATTCAGTGCGAGCACATGCCAAGGTTCGAAGTGCGTGATGAGCCGAGGTTTCACCTCGGGATGTGTTGCCAGGAAATGATTGATGCCCTCGGCGGTGGCCCGGCACATCTTTTTGGCCATCTCACTTTGTGTTTCGAAATCTCGCTGCGAGGTCGGCACGATTTCGAATGCGCGGTTGAGCAGGTCGCTCGCGACGCCGTTTTTACCATGAACCTCAGAGTATCGGCCGGTCGACAGAATGTAGTTGTCCTCGACCTGCCAAAAGTAATCCTCGCATTGGGCGTACATCGAGGCAAACAGCCCTGCCGCGTCGGTCGCCGCGTCGATGTGGGGGACGCCGAAGGAATCGCGGTAGATTGTCACTTGACTGGCGAGCTTCTCGGCCGAGAGTTCTTCGCTGGCCGACTGAGCCTGCGCGCTTGCGGACCAAATCAACAGGGTAGTAGAAAGGGCAATCGACAGACGCATCAACAGATCTCCCCAAGATCGAGTAACTTCGCTCGTCCCCTCAGATTCCCCTCAGGTCCATGGGCTGCATTTAAAGAGTGTAACCATGGTCGAGGGGCAAACTCACGCGCCACGTTTTCCCGAAAAACAAACTTCTTCATCCCATCGCTTCATGGTCCGCCCGAGAGGCCAACGCCTTGGGCTCCGCACCGGGTTCGCGTGATTCGGTTGTTAAAAATACGAGTCTGCGAGTCTTTCCCACAGTCTATTTCCTTGAAACCGGACTGTTTATTCGGCCAGTATGGACAGGAGTGGATGACCGGCCCCTTTGGGACGAATCACCGAAGGTCCGCCGATTTGTTGTCCCTGGGCAGGTCGGTTGTTTCCCTGGCCCCGGTCAGAGAGTATTTTGTTGGAATGAGGCGATCGTTTGGGCTTGCGGGCGGGCGATGGACAGGACGATTCCGTTCACCTGTCGGCCTAGCAGGTTTCCCTTCGATACATGAGCTCGACGCGACTTGGGGTTCGCGAGTGATCCTGGGGACGTTTGTTGTTATTGATGAAGTGGTGATTTCAATTCAAAGAGAGCGGCCGGACCGCTCTTGGGGGAGATAGGCAGCCATGTGGATTCCCAAGTGGAAGCGAGATGAACTCAAGGGGGTTAGCTCCCCCATGCCGACGCAGGTGGTCTCGAACGAAGAGTTCATTCCGCGTCCGCAGAGTAAGAAACAAGCCCAAGTGGAGAAGGTCATCGGTGAGATGGCCGAGGAAAAGTCCAAGAAGCTTGGGATAGATCGTCGAGTGTTCATGGCCAGCTCGATGGGTTTGGCAACCTGCTTTCTGGCGGCCAACAAAGTTTACGGCAACTACTGGGATGTCGACGAAGCCGAAACGCTTGAGAAGGCCGCTTACGAAGAGAAATGGCCCAAAGGCGAATACTTCATCATCGACGTCCAGACGCACTTTGCCGATCTGCCCAATCTCCCTGGCGGCATGGCCATGCTTCCCTTCCGAAACATGGAATGGGTTCGCAACATGGGGATCAAACTCGAAAACAATTCCGACTCGTACAGCTTCCAGAACTTCGTCAAAGAAATCTTCATGGACAGCGAAACGAGCATGTGCGTGATTTCCGGCGTCCCGGGCCGAGAGATCGACAAGGACTCGAAGGGAAACAAGCTCGAGGGAGAAAAGAGGAAGGGTGGGATCTTGCCGAGTTGGTTGATGGCGAAATCTCGCGATCAAATCAACAACATGGCCGGCTCCAAGCGGGCCCTCTCGCAAGGGAACTGTGCCCCGAACCACTACTGGGACAAGAAAAACAACAAGCCCGACTTTACCCAGCTCTTCGAGCAGATGGATCGCGAAGTCAAGCAGTACGGGATCGGCTCGTGGAAGTGGTATTGCCATTTCGACCCAGGCCGCTCGGGCTCGGGCTTCCGTCTGGATGACGAGAAGATGACGTATCCGGCCCTCGAGCATTCGCGCAAGCTCGGCTTGAAAATTGTCAGTTGCCATAAGGGATACTCGGCACAATCTCGCACGCTGGGGCATTTTGCTCATCCGGGCGACGTCGAGAAGGCCGCCCTGGACAACCCGGACTTCACCTGGATCGTCTATCACTCTGCGCTGAAGCACGGCCCCAGCGAGCCGGAATTCGAGAAGGGTGGCATCTTCGATCCCACCACAGGCGACTTGGCTTGGCATTCCGACCTCATGAAGATGAAGGAGCGGAATCCTCAGATGAACAACGTCTATCCGGAAATCGGGTCGGCATTTGGCACGCTGGCGATTGTGCATCCTGAGATGTGCATGCACTTTTTGGGTCGCAACATCAAGATGTATGGTGCGGACCACGTCATCTGGGGAACGGATTGCCTTTGGTGGGGTTCGCCGCAGTGGGTCATCGACGCCTTTAAGAGGTTCCAGATTTCCGACGAGCTGTGCGAGAAGTTCGGCTACAGCAAATTGACGAAGGATGACAAGGCGAAGATCTTCGGGCTCAACGCCGCCAAGATTTATGGCGTCGATGCTCAGGAGAAGCGGACCAATCTTCCCAAGGACGCCCTCGAGAAGGCCAAGCTTGCCTATCAAGCCGGTGGCGGCTTGCCCGATAACGCCGCGTTCGGCTGGGTCCGGGCGGACAGCTAGTGCCGACGGGATCTTTCGCTCGCCCATTAAAAGAGAAAGGTCGATCGACGTTCGTGAAATGCGTCGATCGACCTTGTCGTCCATGATGCTAAGAGGCCGCGCCCGGTTGCTCGGCCATCGTTTCTCTGCTCGCATCCGTCGCGAGGATTCTGCTTCTGTTCCGAAAAGATTTCCAGGGACATTGATCAATTTCGATAGGCTTCATGATGCGGACGCGGGTTTGGTTTTTCGGAATCGGAGCGGCGGGGCTGTTGGTCGCGATCGCGTTCGCTGCATCGCATGGGCCGGTCTGGGCAAGCGAAGACAAGCCGGCCGACTATCAGACTTGGGGAGAGGATCACGTCGGCCAGGAACTCCCGGAGTACACGACCGGAACCGAGTGTCTGTTTTGCCATCGTGACTATGTCGCTCCGCGTTGGAAGAGTAATCCCCATAACAGAACCATGCGATTCCCTGAACCCGACGACCCCGCACTCAAGGCGCTTGCCGATTCGACCGACGGGAAGGCGATTGTCGGCGAGGTTCAAATTCTGCTCGGATCGAAGGACCACGTCCGATACCTGAAGCGTCTCGAGGCGTACGGCGAAGCAGCCATGAGCGGTCAGCTTTGGAACGGTACAGAAAAGCAAATACGCCATGCCCAGCCGCCGGGCTGGCATCAGGACACCTTCGGCCCGCAGTGTGCAGGCTGCCATGCAACCGCCATCGACACCGAAACGATCAGCTTTGGTTCCCCCAGCCTCGATTGCTACGTGTGCCACGGAATCCTTGAACTCGAACATGCCAACGACAACACGCAGACCCTCTTTTCGCCGGAACATGCCGACGATCCGCGTGTCGTGATATCGGTGTGCGGGCAATGCCATTTGCGAGGGGGGAAGTCTCGCGCGACGGGCCGACCTTATCCGACCCTCTTTGTTCCTGGCGACAATCTCTTTCGAGACTTCGATGTCGATTGGTCAGACGACACGATCGCTCGCATGGACATGATCGACAAACATATTTTTGAGAACGCCCGGGCAGTGATGGTCGCGGGTTCGAAAACCACCTGCACGAGTTGCCATTCTGTGCATGGCGAATCGACGAAAAAGCATCAGGAGCTAGAGCAGGATCAATCGTGCGAAACCTGCCATCGCCCTGGCAAGGAGATGACCGATGTCGATCTCCCGAAGAATCGCTCGAGCCGAACCTGCGAGTATCCTTGATGGGCCAACTCCCCCGCACGGGTCGGATTCGTTCCCAGGACCGGCGTGGGATGACTATGCTACTGGTAAACGCCATTAGACAACCTCGGTGAGAAAGGAGAAACATGATGATGAATTTTGAAGAGGATCCCCCCCGTTTTGCCCTAGCCGACGAAAATGGCGTCGACGAAACGGACGTCAATCTCCGCGAATATCTAGAGGGATTGTCGGCAGCCAAAATCTCGCAGTATCGACCGGACTGGACGGACGAGCAGGTGATGGCGTGGGAGGAGAACTTCCGCGATGACGGCCATTTGCTTTTGGTCTGCTGCACGCGGGATGTCGCCGTCGACGAGTATCGCGAAGCGCTCGAAGCACTGCTCGCGCGTCGGCAACAATCGACGACGTCGCCATAATCATCTTTTCCCCTCGAATGCCTCCTCTCCGCTACCATTTCCGTGCGGGAACGATTCAGGCATGCCTGATCGTCCTTCGCGGATCGCGATGCGAAGGAGAAGTGGTGGCCCGATAAAGGCCGCTTGTCCTGGCGGAGAAGAACGCGGAGAAGAAGTTTCGCCCGCCTGTAGATCGGCAAGAGTGCCGACTTGATTCGGCAAGCGCCGTCTCGCTAGGCGACCTGATCGGGTCCAGGCCACGTTGCCCGTGGGCTCGACGCGTCTATATCGTTTTGAACACACGGTTAGGAAACTCGGGGACGCTGCCGATCGGTCGGCACGTGGAAGCGAGTTAGAACGAACAGTCAAGGAAAGGGTCACTGGATGGTAGCTTCTATTGGGCAGCCGGCACCGGAATTCAAAGTGAAGGCGTACGATCGGACAAAGGATGGTTCGGACGCTCAGTTTCGCGATGTAGCTCTGTCGGATTACAAGGGGAAGTGGGTTTGCCTCTTCTTCTATCCTCTCGACTTCACTTTCGTCTGCCCCACCGAACTTGTTGCTTTCAACAAGGCGATCGACGATTTCGAGGATCGCAATACCGTCGTCATGACCGCCAGCACCGACAGCGTCTACTCGCACAAGGGTTGGTGCGATGCTCATGACGATCTCAAGAAACTTCGCTACTTGATGTTGGCCGACACGACCCACGATCTGAGCCGAAAGTTCGGCGTTCTGAAGGACGACGCGGGGATTGCGTATCGCGGCGTGTTCATCATCGATCCCAACGGCGTGGTTCGTTGGCTGGCGATCCACGATCTGGGCGTCGGCCGAAATGTCGATGAAGTGATCCGCGTCCTTGACGCGCTTCAGACCGACAAGCTTTGTCCTTGCAACTGGAAGAAGGGGGAGAAAACGATCAACTAAGTTGATAATCCCCCCTGTTCGTCACCGGTTCTGTCGGGGCGCTGGCCATCTCGGAAGCGCCCCTTGTTTTTTGTACGTGCGCTCGGGCAGCGTGAACGTGATGAACGCTCCGCGAGAATCCTTTGGGAGACAGAGATGCCAGCGATCGCTCCTCTCACCGAGTCGGAAGCAACCGACAAGATCGAACAGACCTACGGCCGAATCAATGAGATGCTCGGCACGGACTCTGTTCCCGACCCTTTTCTGCTCTATGGCCGAGTCCCCGCTTTTCTCCAAGACTTTTTCATGAACTCCAAACGCTTCGTTTTCAGTGACGGCAAACTGCCGGCCAAGACCAAAGGGTTGATCGCACTGGCCGTCGCATCCAAGGAGCGAAGTTCAATCTGGGCCGATTGGCTGACAGAGTATTGTCACAAGCTGGGATGGAGTGATACCGAAACCACAGACGTCCGGGCCGTTGCCGGTGCTTGTGCGATGTACAACACTTTTTTCAAATTTCGTGACCTAGCGGGAAGAGACATCTTTCAGGGGATGTCTGTCGGTCTGAGGGCACATACTTTTGCCGGCACCTCGCTGGATGAACTGACGGTGGAACTCGTCAATGTCGTGATTAGCGACTTGAATAGCTGTCATGCCTGTGTCAGTGGGCACGTCGCAAAAGCCGTCGAACTCGGTGCCTCTGAAGAAGCGATCCTCGAAGCCATCCAATGTGCTGCGACCATGATGGCAGGGACGACTTTTCACACCGCCGCCGGCTACTGACCTTATCGAGCAAATGCCTCTCATGATTCTCCAATAAAAGAGCCCCGGCAGAGATCATCTCCTCCGAGGCTCGTTACTTTGTCGATGATGACGAGCAGTTACTCGGCCAACGTCTTAGGCAAGGAGAGTTTCAGGATCGTGATCCCGAGGATCGCACTCGTGACGGATCCCACGAAGACGCCGATCTTGGCCGACGACAGCATTTCCGGCGAACCGGCAAAGGCTAGTGCCGACACGAAAAGCGACATCGTGAAGCCTATCCCCGCCAGGCACGCTCCACCCACCATGATCGGCCAAGTGACGCCGCGCGGGAGTTTGCCCAGGCCCAATAGGATCGTCAGCCCCGTCATGGCCAGAATCCCGACCGGTTTGCCGATCACCAAGCCCGCGGCGACGGCCCAGGCGACTGTCCCCGAGAGAGCCGACGGTTCAAAGTGGACGGCGGCATTGGTAAGAGCAAAAAGAGGCATAATCGCAAATGCCACCCACGAGTGAAGGGCATGCTCCAAACGTTCGAGAGGAGAAAGAGAGAGATTCGTCAGTCGGCTAAGATGCGACAGCTTGTGCTGGATTTCGTTGTGATGAAGCGATTCGATTCCCATGGGAAGCCGAGCAATCTCATTGGCGGCAAACTCGAAGGGCTGTGTTGGAAAGATTCGCCCGACCATCGGCGTCGCAAAGCCCAGCACAACGCCGGCGATCGTCGGATGAATCCCCGACAGAAACATCCCCGTCCAGATGACGGTGCCGGCAGCGACATACGCGGGCATACTCCAGACACCTAATCGTTGAAAGACGGTGACCGTTCCCATCCCGAGGATTGCCACCGCCAGCGGAACCATGCCGATGTTCGTGGAGTAGAAAGCCGCGATAACGATGATCGCTCCCAAGTCGTCGGCAATCGCCAGCGTCAGAAGAAAGAGCTTCAGTCCTAAAGGGACTCGCTTACCCAGTAAAGCGAGGATACCCACAACGAATGCGATGTCCGTCGCGGTCGGAATTCCCCAGCCTCGCTCGCCGGGCTGACCCTGTTCGAAAAGCAAGAAGATGAGTGCGGGGGCGGCCATCCCACCGACGGCGGCCGCGACCGGCAAAAGGGCCGTTCGCCAATCCCGGAGCTCGCCCGCGATGACTTCTCGTTTGATTTCCAATCCGACGACGAAGAAAAAGATCGTCATCAAGCCATCATTGATCCAGTGCAAAAGCGACAGCTCGAATGACTTCTCTCCGAATCGGAAGCCGATCATCGTGTGAAGGAAGTGCTCATAAGGCTCGGCCAACGATGAATTGGCGAGCACGAGCGCCATCAGCGTGCAGACGACCAGAAAGATACCGCTGACCGCTTCGATCCGAAGGAAGTCGTGTACCGGAGCCAGCAGACGATCGATCATCGCCTCTTCGCCTTGCATCACGATGGGTCGTTTGATGTTGCTCACTTGCTCTCGAGGCTCCAGGGTCGCGTTTGTCATTTCATTCTCCCCGCCGATCGGGCGCGGGCCTCCGACGTTATCACGTTTCTCTTGAAGTGAGAAGCGAATTGAGAAATGCCTCTCGCGTACGATCTCGCTCGCGATGGTCACACGGAAAACTTGGCACATGATTTTTCACGCGAGCAGGCGACAGGCCGCTTGCCGAGATGATTGTGCGGGTGGGTGCCCCTACGATCGTTTCGTGGAGCTTGACAGCAATGGATTGGGCACCGATGGGATGGATTCTTTTCGGCGATAGAACCAGTTCGAGAAATAAGACTCTGCCGTCAGCAGACAGATCACGATCAGCATCAACCAAGGGAAAAGTTCTCGGCCGATTCGGCTGGTCCCCTCGGCTCGCTGCAAGTCGGTGGCATCGCGAACGACACTTGCCCGGCCGGTCGGCAGGGTGGCGAGCATTTCGTCATCAGAAATCGGCTCAAGCAGACTTTCGTTCGGCGAGACATTCACGCTGAACCCGGTTGCCAAAGGACGGTTGGGGGACGATGCCGTGACCGTGTACTGGCCGATCGTTCGGACGCGCGGAATCACGACGCTTGTATCCCGATGATCGACAGCCAACCTCTCGACCGGCCCGGCTGGGTCTTTGACGGCATACAGCGTCCAAGGATCTCCGCGCCGCCGGGGAATCTCGACGTTCTCGCCCGCGAGATAGTCGAGTCGAGTCTCGCCTGTTCCCGCGAGATACTTGATCATCTCCTCAACCAGGACGACGAACGACCAACTCAGCGGGAGTTCATTCCAGATTTCGCTTGCCTGATAGTGAGTCGGTGTGGTGAGCAATAAGAGTCGGCCGGCACGTTCGGACGAGCTCGCTCGCTCGATCAAAGCGGGCTGGCCGTCGGCATACCGAAGCACCACCACTGCGGCCGGCATGGGAACCGTCTTCCAGTACCGAAGGATCACGCCGTCGGCAAAGTCGGATTCGCCCCATTCGCGAAATCGATCCATCAAAGGGTGAGGCTTCTCGCCGATCGACAATCGTGTGGGGGGACGCTCATGAATCGAATCGAGCCGGGCAGGAAGAATCTCTTGCGGCATGGTTGCGTTATAACTGTCGGTTAGCGCTGATGCACCGACGGCCACGAAGACCCCGCCGCCACGTGCGATGAACTCGATCAACTTTGACCATCCCTTTTGATCGAGTTGCCCGACGTTCAGAAGCGCCACCACGTCGACCGAAGATAGGTCAGTCTTCTCCCAATCACGCGTCCGAATCTCAGTCAATGATCGGGAACTTTCGGGCGAGGGTGAAACAGGTTCGATCGCCTTGCGGAAGTAAATCGCGTCGGAAGGAGTATCGCTCACGATCAAGACTCGCGGAGACGATCGAACATCAATCGAAAAATAGCGGACATCATCAATCGCGAGCCCGTCGCTGGTCGCTAACCGAACATCTCCTTGATGAAAACCCTCGGCCAGGCCCGAGATTTGAAAAGGGACTTTGATCCCTTGGCCGGCAGGGACGCGGACAGGCTTTTCGCTCCGCGCCTCTCCGTCCATGGATAGGCGAACGATGTTGTCCGTTTCCTCGCCGCTGGATCGAAGCTGAACATCAATGGCAATCTCGGCCTGAGGAGCGACAGAGCCCCCGGCCGGCCGCGCGCTCTCGATGGAAACATTCTGCGCCTGCTCCGCTCGGACATTGATGACAAAGACGTTGATGTCCGAGCCGACTTTCTCCCAAAGCAGTGTCAGCCTACTGTCACCCGAGATGTTCCAAGAGTGCCGATAGCCGTCGGTAAAAATGTAGACCTCGCGTCGGGGCAGGGTCGATTCGATGAGCGTTTGTAAGCCCGCCGTCAGCGCGTCGGCGAGGGAGCCCTGTTCATTGGAGGGTTCCAGCCGGTCGAGTTGCTGACGAGCGACGGAGATCGGCGCCAACGATCTTCCTCCGTTATCCGACGAGGTGAAGACGGCGATTTGACTCCCCTCGGGGAGTCGTTGAGATGCCTCTTGCGCGAGGCTCTTGGCCCTGGTCAAGCGGGTATCACCTCGTTCGATCAAACCCATGCTAGGGCTATCATCGACAATCATGACCGCTGCCAGCGGCGCCTCTTGATCGATGGAGAGCATCGAGCTGCGAAGGGTGGGTCGAGCCAGCGCTAAGCCGAGAACCGCAAGCAAAGCCGCCCGCAGGAACAGCAACAGCCAATGGCGCAGTTTTAGACGACGAATGGTCTGAAGCTGTCGGGGCTTCAAGAGAACAAGTGCTGGGAAGATGACGGTTTTTGGCTGCTGGCGGAGCAGAAGATGAATGACGATCGGGATCGCCACCGCGCTCAGAGCGAGTCCCGCCAGCAAGGGATGCAGCAGGCTCAACGTCATCGGCAAGTCCCTTTGGCGGCAAGAAGGCCCTGCCTGACCCGTATCATTCTACCGAAGTCGGCCCTCACGTGGTGCGAGAGAGAAACTCCTAATTGTGTAGAATATCGCTCGACGCCGGATGGCATGGTTTCGAGACAACATGGGGCCGAATGGATGGATCGACTTTCCCTGGCCGAGGCAATTCTCGGGTATCTGGAACTCTCGGACGGGACGCCCAGCCTTCCGTTTCAACGCGCGGTGATTGATCTATTCGGCATTCTGGAGCAGAATTCCAAGGAAGCCGGTCTCTCGGCCTGGTTGGGGCTGCGCGCCGAGTTGATGTCGGCTGCGGAGACAACCCGCCGACTCGGTTCGCTCGACCGGGCCCGCCAGATCATCCGTCTGGTTCATGACGGTGTTCTGCCTTCTTACCGCCGACACCACGAAGATTTGCTCGCGCATCTGACCGAGGCCGACCTCTTTACGCCCTTTTTCCTGATCCGAGCTTACGAGGAATCGCTCAAGCTTGGATTCGAACTGGGCCAGCCCATCGATCAACTTTCCCAACGGGTCGTGCACGCGCTGAATGATTTCATCGGCCATCGGCCCGTCGCGGTTCTGGAAAACCGCCAGGCCGCTCAGCCTTACTCGCACGAGCGGGTCTGCCCGATTCCGATTTATCGTCGTGGCGTCGGTGTCGATGGCGGGGCGTATGCCTCTTTGCTGCAGAAGACGTTGGCGATATTGCAGTCGGCTCCGGTCAGCATTCTAGAGTCGGCATCGATGGATCTGGATGTGCTCGATGAGCTTGCCCTGGACCCAAGGGCGTACGATCACGGGCACCCAGTGAACCAGCGACCTGGTTATCAGTTCGGCGAGTGGGATCCCGATACGATCGACAATCGGGGTCGCTATCGACGTTTCGTCCTTCGCCGAATGATTCTGCAAGCGCTTGTAGACTGGATTGCTCGATTCGACGAACCCCGAGCCGATGCCGAGCACGAGGCAGCCGCGGCGCTCGCGGGGACGATGCTCCTCGCGTCGGGCATCAGCGGCGACGGGCCTAACACGTTCTCGTCGGAAGTTTCGCTTGCCACGTTGGTCCCGAAGGTTGCTGCTTACCGAGACGAGTTCTACCGCCATCTTTTGGATCACGAGAAAGGGCCGCGCGGCCAGCGATTGCGAGAGGAGGCACTTCGTCTTCGCCAACCGTTTGGCGGAGTCCGCTCGTCGTTGAATCAATTCGTCTCTCGGCAACGGGCCGAGCAACTGCAACGCGATCGTCTTTCGCTGCTGTTTGCGCGGATGGGCTATACCGAGGCAAGTCGAGCGCAAGCGGCTCGGATCGACGTTACCTCTACACGCATGCGGGCACAGATCGAGTGCCTCATCGAGTCGAGCCGACATTTTGCGTTATCCGGGGATGTCGTTGCCGCCACCGACCGGATGATCGAAGCGGAGCTTCTGCTGTACCGCGCGATTGAGTGCGGCGCGATGGTCGATCCATGGAACATTCTCGGTTTTCAAGGGAATTTCCATCGTTTTGCTTCGGTCGAAGACTCAGTGGTCGATAGCCGAGTCGATATTCTTCTCGCCACGGTGCAATCGATTTTTGATGGCTATGCCCTTGCGCAGCGCGAGGCGGCCGTGATCGGTCATGAAGCGACATTGATCCGCTTGGATGAACGCTGGGAGCCCCTCGTTCAATGGTGGGATCGATTCGCCACCGTGGAAGTTAGCGGTGTTCGGCGTGTCTCGGGGGCCGAGAGTCGAAGCGCCGCTCGGTTTGTCGCGCAGGCTCTCGCGGAGTGGCGTTTAGGGGGAACCCGCACGGGGGATGTCGCGTTTTGGCGAGAGAGAGCCAGCAGCTTCACGTCGACACAATCGTTCGGCTTGGTGGTTCGCGCGCTAATGGAGAAGGAAGACGCGCTTTCGTCGATGGCGTTGTTGATGCAATGGCTGTCGGTCGTCGATCAGGCTCCGCTTGATCATGCGGGTCATTCGTTTCATGATCTTTCGCTTCGCTGGATGGCGCGGGTCGTTGGTTATGCCGCTTCGAAAGAGCCGATGCCAAGCCGGTCCGGCGGAGTTCCTCTCAACCCCGCGGATCTGGCGACGAAGTTTCTCGACTACATCGAAGCCAACGCGGAGGAGCTTTGGAATGTTCCTCACTTACCCGAGGGTGGCAGGTCGCTGGCCGAAGGGAGCGATTCCCAGGAACTCTTCAGTGCCGCTTACGAGGGAATGACCTATCGCGATCAAACCGATGATGGCGTGGAGGGATCGCTGGCGGGTCAAGAGAGTCCCGCGAGTTCCGAGTCGATTTCGGAAGCCGAACAACTGATGCGGCGACTCCGCTTTATTGGGACGGTGGCTCGGCTATGGTATTTAGCCTCACAAAAGGTCGTCTTCGAAGGGAAAGACCGTGTCGCCAAGCTCGCCAGTTGGATCGAGCGAGCCACGCGAAACAAGGCGGACCTGCGCCTTTTGCTGATCAGGCTTGAGAAAAGGGTGATCACGCTTCCATCGGGGACGCGCGACTCTCTCATTGAGTTCGAGCGTCAGAGTTCGATTCGCGAGACGCTCGTCGCGAAGACGATCTACATCACGATGGAAACGTCGCACGCCCTGCGAGCGATGACGGCGCTGCACGCTGCCCTGGGGGGAAAAGAGGATTTCGCGGCACTCGCGCATCCTTGGGAGCCGACGATGGCTCGGTTTGAATCGCAAGCGCGGTTCGGCGACCAGACTATCGCTCGGCAGATGCTGCCGGATTTCATGGAAGCGGTTTCACAGGCCCCCCTGATGTACGTGTCGGCCGACAAAGGTGGGCGCCCCTCGGAGATCGGACCCGCTCGCTATGCGCGAGAGGCAATCCGCATGCTGGTCGGGCTTTTCCCTCTCATCGGCGAGTTTCGGGGGACGCGCGATCTTCTCGACGCCATTCTCTTGGCCGAGCAGCAGCAGAGCTTTCGCGGTACGCAGGTGCAAGTCTCGGAGTTTGACACCGTCTTTCGGGATGTGTTCGAGAAGGTCATGATTCGGCTGGCTCGTTTGCTGGCCGATTGGGAACAGACGCGCGAGAATGATTTATTGGCCATGAGCGTGGTGAACCGCGTCGTGGAGCATTTCTCTGTCATTTGGACTCGGCACACGAGTCTGGTTCGCATCTCAGAGGTGGAAACGCTGCGGACAAAGAGGTCCTGGCAAGAGTTTCGTTCCTTTGTGAAGAAGTATGGACGGGATTGGTTCACTCAGGCGTTTCTCAGCGAAGCGAATCTGGGGGGCGTTCTTCGTCAAGGCCCCAGCGAATATCTTCAGCAACAAATCGACGATGCCGACGGGCCAGAGATCTCGATCGGGCGGGCGATTCGATCGGGGAAGATGACGATGGAATCGGCCGCGCATCATCTGGGTCTTATCGCCCGTGTGATCCTGGAAAACTACGACGAGTACCGAGATTACAACACGACGACCCCTCAATCCGATTACGGCGACAACCTCCATCTTCTCGTGGATCTGATTGCTCACAAAATCGAGTTTGAAAGGCATCGCTGGGGGCAAGAGCCCAGCTACATCGCGCACAGTGTCCTTTTGAAGGAAGGACGTTTCGGATTGGCAGCGATGGTGCGCGAAGATTTCGACCGACGAACGACCTTAGCGTCGAGGTCGCTGTTGACGCAGCTCGAAGCGACAGAAGAGAAATGTGGCTTTCGTCTGCAATCGATTCGAGGTCGACTGGCCGAGGGGTTCGTCGGTCCCTTGCGATTGGATGAGGTTCTCGCGCTCGCGGAGAAATCGTTGCCCCCTCGGGGTGTCGAAAGACCCCGCGCCGCCGACGAGAAGCAGGCGTTCGCCTCACTGGTTGAGGCGCTTGATGAATGGACGTCTCAACAGCATGGGGCAGGGATCGAAGTCCCCGAATGGCTTCGCCGACTGGAGGCGTGTGTCGATAACTCCCTCGATGCGCGCGAGGATCGGGTGCTCGATTATGAAGACTTGATCCCGGCCGTGAACGAGCCGGCCCCGGTGTCCTACGAGGAATTCATGGGTCCTTTGGATGGGCTAGGTGATGATGTAGGCCCCGCCGACGAACCTTTGCCAAAGTGAATCATCTCGCGAAACCCGAATCGAAGTTGAATCCAACAGCGGCCAATCGACAGCGACGCCGTAAACTAATCCACAGCGGGAGATTGAGCACGCAGGTCGGATGGACATCGACAAAGGATAGTCCCCATGGGATGGGAAAAGTCGCGTCTCTGGAAGGTCTTTCTCCCACATAAGTTATTCGTGGCCGTCGGCCACCTGTTGAAGTTGCTCAGCTCGTTTCCGAAGGACATTCGTCCCCTCGGTTTTCAATCAGCTTGGATCCTTCTTCGGTTGGATATCGAGCACTGGCTCCGGTCTATTTTTCAACGAACGGACTTGGATCGAATGCCGCGAAGTCTCGTGGCTCTTCACCTCAAAGGGTATCCTCATCCACTTTTCATTCGCCGAAATTCCAGCGATCGCTTTATCGTTCGGCAAGTTTTTCGGCAGCGAGAATATGGTTCGGTTCCGCTGATGCTGCCGATTCGGCTCTTCGTCGATGCCGGTGCCAACATCGGCTGCGCGAGTTTCTATTTGCTGCAGCAATTTCCTCAGGCGCATGCCGAGGTGATCGAACCCGATCCCGAGAACCTTGTGTTGTGCCGACAGAATCTCGAACCGTTTGCTTCGAGGATCCGATTTCGAGCGCAGGGTGTTTGGCCCCGGTCGGCATCGCTTCGATTGATCAAACCGGCGCCGGGCGCGGAGTTGGAATCGACGATATCGGTGATCGAATGCTTGCCAGGCGAACGGGGCGATGTTCAATCGGTAAGCCTGGACGATGTTTTGGCCCAACAGAGTCAAGCGGAATTTGACCTGGTCAAGATGGATATTGAAGGTGCCGAGCGCGCGGTGCTCGAGGATCTCCCCGCTTGGCTTGGATCCACGCGCAACCTCATGATTGAACTGCATGGCCCCGAGTCTCGGCGCGTCTTCGAAAAGGTTCTCACGCAGTTCTCGGCCGATCGAACAGACTCGGTTGGGGACGTCACTGTTTGTGCCGGCTGGCGGCCTCGACCGAGCCTGACCAGTTCACGCGCGGATGCTTTGGCGTCATCGTGATACCGTGCTGAAATGCTTTGACTTTCCGGCGGTGGGCGGTTTAGGTTGGACCAAAAGAGATCTCTGATCATCGAGAATTCATCGCGACTTTTGGGGGAGACTTTGCCAGTGAATCCGATCGAATCCAGCAACCAGAACACCAACAGTCGGCGATCGTTTTTGAAAGGAGCCGGCGCCTTGGCGACGACGGCTCTCTGGACGGGTGCTGGTTCCCATGTCCATGCTCAAGGAAGCGATGTCATTCGTGTGGGGCTGGTCGGTTGTGGTGGTCGCGGGAGTGGCGCGGCAGTTCAAGCGATGGATGCCGGCGACGATGTTCGCTTGGTCGCGCTGGGAGACGTGTTTCAAGATCGGCTCGATGCCGCCCGACAGAATCTCTCGGTGAACAAGAATTTCGCGGTTGACCAGGCCCATTGCTTCGTCGGTTTTGACGCTTTTCAAAAGGTGATCGAAAGCGTTGATGTGGTCTTGCTGGCGACGCCGCCGCATTTTCGTCCGATGCAGCTCGAAGCCGCCATCGAAGCGGGCAAGCATGTTTTCTGCGAGAAGCCGATGGCGGTCGATGGTCCCGGTGTTCGGCGAGTGATGGCCGCCGCCCAGAAAGCGAAAGAGAAGAAGCTCGCCCTCTGTTCAGGATTCTGCTACCGCTACAACGGCCCGACACGGGAGTTGATGGCGAAGGTTCATGACGGAGCGATTGGCCAGGTTCAGTGTGTCCATGTCACCTACAACACGGGCGGTCTGTGGATGTATCCGCGACAAGCCGCCTGGACGGACATGGAATGGCAACTCCGAAATTGGCTGTATTTTACCTGGTTAAGTGGCGATCACAACGTCGAGCAGCACGTCCATAGTCTCGATACGGCCGCCATGTATTTGAACAATGAGTACCCGACCGAATGTGTCGCCCATGGTGGAAGGCAAGCAAGGACCGAGCCGGAATACGGTCACATCTTTGATCATCATGCGGTCGTGTACGAATATGCCAGCGGGGCTCGGTGTTTTTCGTACTGTCGGCAACAGCCCGACACCCAAAGCGATGTTTCGGATTGGGCTTTCGGTACGAAGGGGCGAGCGCTTAAGAGGTCGTTCAACTATCACGAGATTCTCGGCGAAAACGAATGGAAGTATCGCGGCAAGCCGACCGATGCGTATCAGACCGAGCACAACGAGCTTTTCGCCTCGATCCGAAAAGGGGAGCCGGTCAACGACGGCGACTTCATGGCCAAAAGCACGTTGATGGGAATTATGGGCCGGATGGCGAGCTACACCGGCAAGAAAATCACCTGGGACATGGCGCTCAACTCACAAGAGGTTTTAGGGCCGACCAGCTACGAAATGGGACCACTTCCCGTGCCCCCTGTCGCGATCCCCGGTAAGACGCCGTTCGTTTGACCAAGAGGTCCTTTCCAGGTTCCGTCAAGGGATTGGCTACACGGGACGACCGCCGCTGTTCGTTCGGATGAAAGCGGCGGGGACAAAGATCCTCGGTAGTCGCCCGAAGTCACGATCCCGTCCTGACGAACCGGCCGGCGTTTTCTAACCTTTTCTGGCCCGGTGACTTGCAAGAAATCGAAGAAGGGCCTGGACCTGCGAAGAAACAGAGGAGGTCTCATTTTCTTCGCGTCGGTCCAGACCCTTTTTCCGTGACACAAAGGCGAGCACGCTAGTGCCACGCGGAGCGAAGGGTGAGGAGATCCCTTCTCGGCGGAGACTCCATTTCCCTAGTCGCCGAAAATCTGGATTTGGGACACTCAAAACCCAAAAATCCCAGTTTCATTTAAGATTGGAAGAAACTTCGGTCCAAACTCCGCGGGCAACTCTTCGCAGGCAGCCGATGCCCAGATTGTTGCATTGACAATTCCACTTCTATCGCACTTTAACTGAACATACATCACGTTCGTACCTCTCCCGCCCAGCGATCAACTCCTTGGTAGATGCCGTCAAAACCCTCCCATCCACCCCAAATGAACGGGCCTGGGGAATTTTTGCCAATGAAGTTCATTTTGCCGATGGAGACGAAAGCGTGATCGGGACGATCTGGGAAGAAGGAGTGACTTGGGTTGGCTGAGAAGCGTGGGTCGACCCGTCTGTCCATGGAAAGCCAATCTGCACCCTGGAGCTGCACCCGTGAACAATCCCTATTCGAGCCCGTTTGCAATTCCACCAAGTTCCAAGCCGATGACGAGCCCTCCGCCGTCCAGGCTTGGCGTTAGCCTGACGCCAGCGGTCTGTTTGATGCTGGGGATGCTGGCGGGCTTCGCTGGGACATTTGCCGGATTGAGCCGGCCGATGTTGAACGAAATGGCAAATGTCCGGAGCGAGATCCGCGAAGTCAGTCGAGATCTGGCCATCGTGGCGGGGCTTCGCGATCAATGGGCATTGGCGTCGCAAGTTTCGACAGAGCTATCCAACTCTAAGCAGGAGATTGACCAGGCTCGAAGCGCTTTGGCTAGCATCAAGGCGATGCGGAAAGAACTCGCGGACGAAGCGGCCCAGACTCAGCAGGCTCGGCAGTCGATTGCCGCCTTCGCGAGTATGAGAAATGATGTCAACTCGCTTTCCCGACGGATTAGCGAACCGCTTGTTCAATTAATGGTCGAACGCCGAGCCATCGAGCAGGTACGCTCCGCCCGCCAGCAAATGGCCCGAGAGATCGCCTCGCTTCGTTTCGTGCAGCAGAAGATGGCGAACGTCCACCGACTCATCGATCAGACGATCGTTCAAGGTTGCGACGTCGCGCAGGCTCGGCAATCGCTGGGAGAATTGCAGCAGCTTAAAACAGACATCGTTCGCCAAAGCCACGACATCGAGTTTGCTCGCCAGCGAACCGCGTCGGTCCTCAATATCGTTCAGCAACTCCGAACGGAAGGTTCTCAGATTGGCTCGGCAAGTCAGAACCTCGATCGGCTGCTGCAGGCCAGTGGCAAGATGAACCGACACGCGGGCGACTTGGTGGCGGCGGTCGAAACACTTGACCTCTTAACGGGCTTCCGTGTCGAACTGACCGCCGAGACTCGAAAGATTGCTGGGATGAAGCAATCGCTGGGTGATATCGCCCTTCTGGCGGGGATGACCGAACAGATTATCAGGTCGATCGAGCCGGTCGCGAAGCTCCAGGATCTTCGCCAGCAGAGTGATGCCGACGTCCGAGCGGCCGCCCGCGCGATTCTCGATCGACGCAAGGATGCCGAGTCTGACTTACGCCCTGCCAGCGACACGACGTTGGATAATCCCGAATAATATTGGTGCCATTGGATTTTGGTCGGTGACGTCGGGTGGGCGAATACTAGGCGCAACTCCCTCAGGCTTGATAGAATAGAGCCAAGAGGGAGAAATCAATGCCTCAATCCTTGCCGTCGGCGAGTTTCGGGTCGGCGTCGATCGGTCGCCGAGAGATCCTGCGGATCGGCGGGCTTTCGCTTCTGGGGACGACGCTGCCTCATCTGCTCGAAGGGCGAGCTCGGGCAGCGGGGGTCTCGCCGGACGGTGTTCCTGGGTTCGGCAAAGCGAAGCGTTGCATCTTTCTTTTCATGTGGGGCGGACCAGCCCAGCAGGATACTTGGGACATGAAACCCCAGGCCCCTGCCGAGTATCGAGGTGAATTCCGACCCATCGACACGGTCGTTCCAGGAATTCAAATCTGCGAACATTTTCGGCACATGGCCCTGCGGACCAACCGATTGGCGATTGTCCGTTCGGTGACGCACGGCGACGTCAATCACACGACGTCGACGCATGACCTGCTGACGGGCCATCCGTACCAAGCAGGTAATGATCATCGCCATACATCGCCTAACATCGGTACGGTGCTCGCTCATCTGGGACGGGGGGAGGGCCCCCTGCCTGCCAGCGTCAACATGATGCCTGTCTTTCCCGATGGGGACGCGCCACGTTTCGTGGAAGAGAGCATGGGGCAGTCGGCCGGCTGGCTGGGGCCGATCTACGATCCCATGCGAATGACCGAAGATGCCAGTGCCGCGCAGTTTCGATTCGGCTACTTCAAATTGCATGATTCGCTTGATCCTCATCGCTTGGACGATCGACGGAATCTCCTTCGTGCGATGGACCGTCAAGCAGGTTGGATCGAGTCAGAACTCTCTGCACGTGCGATGGGGGCCCATTACGAACGAGCCTACAATTTGCTGACCTCGCGAGATGCGCTTCGGTCCTTCCGTCTCGAGGATGAACCAGCCGCCATTCGCGATCGTTACGGCATGAATCCGCACGGGCAGGCAGTGCTGTTGGCACGTCGGCTCATTGAGTCGGGTGTGCCGATGACGACAGTCTTTTGGCCCAACGACGGCATCAAAAATGTCAGCGTCTATTGGGATACGCACAACCGAAACTTCATTGACCTGAAGGAACGTCTCATTCCGGTCTCCGACTTGGCCTTTAGCGCGTTGCTGGACGATCTCGAAACTCGCGGACTCTTAGATGAAACGCTGGTGGTCTGGACCGGCGAGTTTGGCCGAACGCCTCGCGTGGGGCAGTCGGTCGTCGGCGGAGCAGGGGCTGGCCGAGATGGTCGGGACCATTGGCCCGGCGTCTTCACCACCGTGCTCGCCGGCGCGGGGATCAAGGGAGGAACGGTCTACGGCGAGTCGGATAAATACGCCGCTCGACCCGCGAAGAATGCGGTTCGGCCAGCCGATATCGTTGCGACCATCTACCACGCATTGGGAATCCCTGCCGACACGATGATCCATGACCGACTCAATCGGCCCGTCCCGCTTTGCGATGGTAAACCGATCGTCGAGATCCTGGCATAAAGCTGTCGCCGGCCGGCTTCGTTAGGTCCCCTTGTAGTTTGGCTTTCGCTTTTCAAAGAAGGACGTCATCGCTTCGGCCAGATCGTCCGAGAGAAGAAACGAGGCATTCCAGGCGGCAACATAATCGAGCCCGTCCTGCACACTCTTTCCGTCGCCGTAACGAAGAACCTTTTTGACGCCCCGCACCACGAGCGGCGAATTGGCCGCGATCTCTGCCGCCATCGCGCGAGCCGCCGCCAGCGTGGCATCGAAATCAGGATAGACTTCGTTGACCAGCCCGATCTCTTTAGCCCGTGCGGCGGTGATGTCCTTGCCGGTGTATGCGAGTTCTGCCACATGCCCCGGAGCGATAATCTTGGGCAGCC
The DNA here is from genome assembly GCA_019753235.1 of bacterium. Lineage (GTDB taxonomy): Bacteria > Planctomycetota > Planctomycetia > Kolteriales > Kolteriaceae > JAIELF01. The sequence continues at coordinate 54,706 of JAIELF010000033.1, read as the reverse complement.
TTTGCAGCGTTCCCAGGTCGGCGACGATGGCGATCTTGGTTTCCCGAACCGACAGCTTCATGTCCGCCGATGCCAACCGGATGTCACAGCCCGTCACAAGATCAACTCCACCGCCGATACACCATCCATGCATGACGGCAATCGTCGGGACCGGGGACTCGGCCACGCTGCCGATCGATCGTTGCAGCCGATCGACGTCCGCCAGAATCCGGCGACGAGTCTCGATTTGTCCACCGCTGGGAGCAAGCGTCCCACCCATGTCGAAGAGATCGAGACCGACCGTGAACGCAGGCCCTTCCGCGGCGAGGATGACCACCCGAACCGATTCGTCGGCATTGACCTCTTTCATTACCTCGGCAAGCTGATCGAAAAATCGCTGACCCATCGCGTTTCGCTTGGCCGGATTGGAGAGCCAAACGTGGGCAATTCCGTCACTCTGTTCCCAGCGCACCACGCGATCGCTTTGGTCCATGATTTCACCTGAAGGTCGAAGAAGAAGAATGATCTGCTAAGAACACATTATCGAAAGACCAGGTGATTTTGCCAGCGGGAGGAGCAGGATCGCGGCTGGGTCTCGATAAAGAGGCAACCGTCTCGCCGAATCCTCCTCGGGCTTAAAAGGTATCTGTCACGATGCATGATCCAAAGGCGAACGAGACACTGGGCGAGCGACTTGCCCTACCACTTTGGGTGATGTGGGGAGGGCTTCTTTTCGGCGGTATGGTTCTCGCAGGCTACTCGCGTTTCGATAGCGATCCGTTCCTTAAAGCGACTCGGCTGGCGTCGTCGCTTGTTCTAGTGATGACCGGTTTTGTGGTTCTTTCGGGCAACAGGTTTCCACGAGCGGTTTGGCCGTTATTGATGCTGGCGCTCGGAATGACGCTGGGGTTTCTCGGCGACATTTCGAATTCCGGCTTGCTGATCACCGATCCCAAATCGGCGACCATGGGAGGGATCGCGACCTTCGCCGTCGGCCACGTCCTTTACATGGCCGCTTGTCTCTGGATCTGTCGTCATCAACGCTTGGGGTCGGCGCCCGTTTGGATTGGATCGATGATCTTTTGGCAATGCGCGGGGCTGCTAGGATGGTGGCTGGTGATCTATCAACATCCACCTTTGACGGCGGTGCATTGGGCCGCCCTGCCGTATTGTTTGCTTCTCGCAGGGACGGCGGGCATGACCACCGCCCTGGCAATTCAAGATCGGCGATACTTCTGGCTTGGACTGGGCGGGGCTCTCTTCTTAGCCAGTGATCTGGTTCTGGCGATTCAGCTTTTTCGCGATGACATCAACATCGCCGATCAACTCATCCGCACGACCGGTTTGACTTCGCCTACGGGTCAACACTTTTGTTCTCAGGTTTCTCGCCATGCGTGCTGGCTGCTGTACGGGCCAGCACAGATGTTGATCATTTTCTCGGGCTTAAGCCTGCTTGGCGTGGAGAAATCTCCCCGCCGAGAATTGCTGGAAGGACCGGTCACTTCGACGCCGGCGTGAGAGACTCTTCCACACGCTGTTTGTTCTCGATCGCCTTGGGCTCGGCCACTCCCTTCGCGGGGAGCGAACTCAAACTCGCGACGAGCTGCGTCGTGATATCGACAGGCACCACTTTCTCCGGCGGGACGAAGGTAAAATCGGCGTCGGCAATCTTCTGGTTGTTGATGTCGAGAAACTCAAGCAGATAGATCGGCTTGTACTCAGCCTTCTGGTCTCGGCGAAAGAGTTCGACGCGCAGCGGGAATAGTGTTTCTTTATCGATGTACACGCGAGCGAACTGCGGCGTGCTCCCCGCGAGATCCTCGACTTTGCGCGCATTGCCGTTCTGCGCTACCATGGGAATGATCGCGTCCTTCCACATCCCTTCGTAGACCAGTGCCGGCCGTGAAGGATTTTCGCCGACGTTGCTTTCTTCCAGCGGCTTGAACTGCATCGAATCAAGCAGCCCGCGAAGCATGTCCCCCGGAGCAGCGAACGGCAGACGCAGCATCAGGTCGCGCTTCATCTCCGGCGTCATCACGCGTGAGTCCATCAATGGAACAACGTCGGCCACCAGAAACGTCTGCAGCGTCTCCGCATCGAGAAGCTTTTCATAAATGATCCCGGTCTTACCATCCGACGCATGAATCCGTCGGCCCGTCGACTTGCCCAACTCGACGTTCAACTCGAAGTAACTTCGTCCCTCGGGCCCTCGGCGATAGATCCCATTCGAGATGACCGACTTGCCCCCCGCGCGAATCGTTTGTCGAACCTTGGCGGCAAAGAATTCGATGGCGTCGACCTGGTCGGCCGCGACCCGAATCGCCTTATCCGCCTCAGACTCTGTCGGAGCGGCCGGGGGAGTCTCGGCGGGCGATGTCTGGACAGCGGGGGTCGGAGAGGTTCCTGCCGGTTCGGTGGCAGATTGGGCAAAGATTGCCGACAGAGCTAGTAAAGTCGGAATATGCGTCATCTGCGGGTTTTCCTTATTTTGCCGAAAGAACAGGATCGAAGGCTACCGACTATAGCTAAGACGACTCATCGTTCAAGGCGAGTCGAGCGCCTGGCGGGTGGGGAACGATCTCCACCAGCCTTATACGCGGGAACGTTGACGTTGGCCCAGTGGCCGAGTCGTTCGGAGCGAAGAAGATGAAACTGAAACGGTATTTCCTCGCGGTTGCCGCCTCGGCACTGGTCGGTTGTCAGTCGCCTATGGGGTCGTTGAGCTCGCGCATGGGAGGTTCCCCAGGCTGCGAAAGTTGTCAAGTGGCGGCCAATGGCCGACCCGCTCCCCCGACCGAAGGTCTGTGGGCAAGCCGAAAGAGCGGCTCGAATCTGGTCGGTCGACCCGTCCCAGAGTCGGCCCATGTGATCCCTGCCGAAGCTCGGCAACAAAAAGGGGACGTCGTTCCGGTCGGTTACAATAACGGCTGGGGCGGTATCCAGAACGATCACTTTAGCGGAAAAGTCGCACGGGCGATTCCCAGCCATGGCGGATCACTTCCCGGCGGACCTGCTTATCCTTATTCCGGCGAAGGAATGGGGATGCCCGGTGGCGGGCCTGGCTCTGCCGGTGGGGCTTGTCCTCCCGGGGGCGCTTGTGGGCCCGGCGGACCGTCACCGCTCGTGACGGGCCCCATGCCCCAAAGCCTGATGCCTCGCTTCGTCGCGGGCCGAACCCAAGTTCGCTTCACCAAGCCCACCGGCATGAAGGTCGGTTGGCAGGCGGGTGGCGCTTTCACGCCGGCCCAGCTCGAAGCACCGGCTCGGTACAACTTTCATCAAGCTCGCATCTATCGGTTGAAGCTCACGGAAATCGAAAACCGACCGGGTGTCGAACTCTATCCGACGCTTGAAATTTATCCCGGCAACATGAAAGTCGACGCGTACCTCGCTCATAACGCGGTGCCGATCGAGTTCACCGAAGAAGACTTCGATCAGGTCACCGGTGGCAACTTCGTGACGAAGGTCATTTACCTCCCCGATCCGAAGTATCAAGAGCTCGCGATTGCCGGTGTTGAAACGCTGGTCTCGACTCGGTTGGATCCAGGGATCGATCCGGTTCAAGAGGCAAGCCGACGCGGAACCATCCTAGCAGTGCTTCGTATCGGTAGCGTCGATCTCGAAATGCCGCATAGTCCAGAACTTTTCCCGGCACCGCCGATGCCGCCGGCACCGATCGCTCCGCCGATTTCTGCGGTTCCGTCCGCGATGCCGATCGAGAGTTCGGCCATGCCGCCGACGCCCGGCGATGTCCCGGCCGCACTTCCCGAGGCGGCTGCTCCCGGCGATGCCCCCAGTCTTCCGGATTCGCAACCGCTGCCGTTCGAGCCGTAATCCGCGAGTCCCGGGAACGTTTTGTCAGGGCGGGCCGGGCAACCGGCCCGTTTGTTTTGCGGGAGGGGAACATGAATCGGACCCAAAGAGATAGGCGTCGATCGATCGTCTGCACGGCCCTGGCGATTCTCCTCTCGATGATCAACCTTCCGTCTGCGGAGGCCGAGAGCCCTTCAGGTCCGTCTAACCCAAAGGGTTCGTCTGGCCCAAAGGGTGGACAGACTCGTTGGCAGACGATCAATCTGGCCAGTCATCCCTCAACACCGACGGCTTCCCGAGGAAGGATGATGGGGAACAACTTTCCCCCGGGCCAAGCGTTTCGAAATCCGATGGTGCATGAATCGTGGGTCAACGGTCGACCAACGGCGGAGCCCGAGGTTCGCCGACAAGATCCGCGCGACCCAGGGATCATCTATCGACCGACGCACCTTTGCACGCGATTGACCGTTCCCAAGGGCGCGAAGTTGTCGCTCTATAAAGCGGACGGGATTGCAATTGGCCCTGGTGCGACATCGACCTTGGCGGCGATGCGAACTCGCGCTCGTTACGCCTTCAGCATTGATGCCGGCGAAGACTATCGGCATGCGAAATTCTTTGGGACCATTGATGTTGTCCGCGGGCCGAGATTTCCTGCCGATATCGATCCGAAGACAGCGGCGATTCCGATCGTATTCTCCGACGAAGATTTGATTCAACTTTCTCGTGATCGAATGATCGTCAAGTACATCGTTCTCGAAGACCCAGAATTGGCCCTCGATTACCCGAGTACACTGGATCAGCCGATTCGTTACGACGCGACGTTCGATCGCGACGCGGTCGAACGCTGCAAAAAGCTGGGTAAGATTCTCATCGCGGTCTATCTTGGGAACCGCATTCCGAATCTCGAAGAGCGGGCCGGCATCACTCAGCAAGGGACTCTGCTCCTTTCGAAGTCGATCTCCGTGGTCGACGCGAAAGGAAAATCACGAGAACTCCCTCCCGAGTTCATTGCCGCCGAGTCCTTTCCGAACGGTTCGATTCAACAAGTCTCATTCGGCTGCATCGGCGGAGCGTGCGAGAAATCGCCTCACGCTTCCTCACCAAACTCGGCGGGTGAATGTTCTCCGGAAGGAAGTTGCCAACCGATGCCGGGCCCCGGTGTCGATCCGACGAACTTACTCAACAACGATTCGACTCGTAACTTCGAGTACCTTTGCGATGGTGGTGATCGTCGCCCGCGAGTTGGCTGGGTCGCCGGCGGACAAGTGGTCAACATTGATCCGGAAGATACGGTTGCCGAGTATCAAACCCAATACGACGGGAAGCGTCTTACCGCATCGAATCGCGTTTGTCTCTTTGCGCCTCGCTATGTCGAAGTTCGCGTCGTGCAGATGCTCGATGGCTACGATAGTGCGTTGGGTTATGCCGCCATCATTCGCGACCACAAGGCCGACGCATTCGTTGCGGAGTCTCGTGGCCGAGAACAGCGAGTTTATCAATCGCCCGAAATCGCTCGACGAGAACTACGACTCAAAGGAATTCAAGGATCTCAGTGGACCGGCGATTTCTACGAAGTTCGTGTGCTGGCTGGTTACACGCAGACCTTGGGCTGGGCGAGCATGACCGGCTTGATCGGGCCTCACGAAATCTCCGATGCTGTTGCCCCCGAAATACTCAAACGAACGGAATTTGCCGAGACATTGACACTCGCGCAGATGCCCCAAGCCGTTGCCATCGTGTTGGGCACCGGCGAACTGGTGACCCGATGGGCACCCCATGAACTCCGGCGAGTCGACGTTCGTCCCACGAACAGTCTTCTTGTGATCGAGAAGTCCGCCGACCGGTCGGCCGCTCAAGTCGGCGAAGAGGTGACCTTCGTCATTCGCTACATCAACAAAGGGACGCAGCCGATTACCAACATCTCGCTTGTGGATAGTTTGGTGACGCGACTCGAGTATGTTCCCGAGTCGGCCGATTCGGATCGCCCCGCGGTCTTTACCACGCGAGTGAATGATGCCGACTCGGTGGAGCTTCGTTGGGAAGTGAAAGACCCGCTTCTGCCGGGACAAGCGGGCATGGTGAAGTTTACTTGCAAGATTCGCTAGCGGAAGTTGCGATCAACGTCGATCGTTCCACGTTGCCGTGCCGTACTTCTCCTCCGCCAACTGTTTCGCCAAGGCAAGTTCCTCTTCTGACCGGGGTAGCGCTGCCAACTCTAGGCTCCAACGCTTGGAGAGGCCCGCGCTGACTTGAGTGATGATGTTTTCGATGATCTCGTCACAAGGTTCTGCATTCCATCCGACCAAATGGGGAGCTGATCGGCTCGCCGACAACAGGATAGAACCATGCTGAAGCAATGCTCCAGAACGTTTTCGCTGCGCGCTGCCGACGACTTTTCCTTCTGGTCGCACAAGATCAAGCGGGCTTCTCCTTTCAAAGCAAAGGAAGGGCTCGGCCATCGCCTCTTGCGGTTGCTTGCCGACAAAAGCCAAGCCGTCGAGTGCTTGGCGAATCTCGTCGTGAATGTCCGACACAAGATCGAGAAAGTTATCGCGGGGCCAGGACTTTGCGGGAAACACCAAACTATAAGTCAACTCGCAATCGTGGAGGATGGCCCCGCCACCGGTCAACCGACGGACCCGCGGGAGCGAAGTAAGCGATTCGGGAACATCGCGTGCCGACTGAAAGTAGCCCATACTCAACGTCGGCGTCGACCACTGATACCATCGCAGCGTGGGCCCGCCGGCAGGCTGCAACAAAGCCGATTCCAGCGTCGCTTCGTCCACGGCCATGTTCCATGCGCCGTAGGCCGGCACGTCGCGAAAGAGTCGGCAAGGCAACAGTCTCGTCTCCTTGGAAGGTCCTATAAGTTCGCCAGCGTTTACAGGTATCTCTCGTGGTGGCTAAGGATCGATCGTCAACAATAAAGCGTTGTCAGCTCGTTGAATGATGGTCGGTCCATCCACCCACTCGGCTTCGACTTCGTGTTTGCCCGCGCCCCAGAACGCTGGCTCGATCGAAAGAGTATCGCCGGCGACATCCAATGCCCCCACTTCATTTCCGTCGATGCGAAATCTTGCCCGGCCCGGCAATTCCTTGGCTGCGAGAATCTTTGCGATCGGTACTTTTCCAGGCTGACTGGCCCGCAGGGGCGCTTTAATTTCCTCCAGACGAACGCGTGGCTTTTTATTCTGGATAACGATCGGGAACTCGATCCATTGGCTCGAATCCGTCGCTCCTCCGCGGGCCGACAGCAGAATCAACTTGTGTCGTCCGTCGGGGAACTTGGTGGTGTCGATGATCGGTTTGGTTCGAAGCTTGGCCGGTCCCAAGCCGAAGCGAATGCCGACGGTCTCCTTTCCTGCTCGACCATTGGCCGCTAGCGCGGTCGGTGAGCCGGCACCTTTAATCGTCAATTTCGAATCGGGCTTTGCCTCATGATCGAGCGAGGCAGTCACCTTCTTTGTTGCTCGGCTCCCCTCTGCAATCAGTGTTAAGACTCCGAAGTCGGCTCGGCCGGGATCGAGTGTTGGCTCGAGCTTGTAACCCTTGGGAAGCGATTTACTCGCCTCGATGTAAAGCGATGTGCAAAGCGACGAGGCGGGTCTCGCGAAGGTGACCACCTGCGAAATCTTGGCCACCTCGGCACCATCTTCGCGGATCGTAAGAGTGAATCGATCCCCTTCGCCGCATGTCCCTTCGAGCTGCCAAGGGATATCCGCCGAGGTCGGTAATTCAATCACGGGAGCGGGTCGATCGGCCGGGTTGCCGAGCAGTTCCGCACGAAGAATCGGCGATGACGAAACCGCCGAACAGGCTTCGCTACCGGTTGAGCCCGCCGGTGGAAGAATCACGATCATGCCCGGCTTCACGCCGATCTGCAGACCGCTTTTATTCAGCTCAGCCGCAACGTTCCCGACCAGGCTTCCCAACGGCTCTTTCGTCAATGTCACGTACTCGACTTTTTTGCCGAAGATATCGAGCGTGATCCTGGTGTTCTCGGGGATGTCGGCAAATCCTCGTTGGTGGAGACGACTCTCGCCGATGTTGACCTCGATGCCACGAATCCCAGAGCCCGGCCCCGAGACCTCAGCAGAGACATCAAAGTCAATCGTTCCCTTCACAACCTCCTCCGGCCGCAATCGCTGGACGGTGATGCTGATCGGTTTCTCAAATGGCCGAGTGAGAGGATCCCCCATGAAGAGTCCCTGGTGCGGCCAGCGGACGCTCATCCAGTAACTTTCCACGGCCGTGAACCCCAATCCATAGTAACCGAACAAGTGGGGAACCGGGAACTTTGCCACGTAGTTGTAAGGCTCAACCACCGTACCGTACGTTGCCGAGCAGCCGTTGCGGAGGAACTCGATCGCGCCGGTTTGTTGATGTTTGTTGACGATGCTACCACCAAAACTGGTGAGATGGTCGGCCAGCGCACCGGGAACGTAGCGATTCTGGTCGATCATCAATGTTGGCACGCCGGTGTGCCAACCCAAAACGTCGGTCGCGTCGCTCAACATACCAACGAGGCGATGTTCGACAGGGAGTTCCAGCATCTTGATCAATCGCATGGCCGAGGGAATCGCCTCTCGGCGAACGTTTCGCGGACCTTCGCCGTCGTAAAGGTAAATCATCCCCTGCGGAAATGATCCATCCGCCTGTCGACTTCGATCGATGAGCGCCAGGGTCTCGGGAAGAGTACTCGCATCGATTCTCATGTGCAGATAACCGCCGGCAGCGTTCTCCGGACGACGATAGCCCAGCATTTTGTCGAAGAAAGGATTCTCCTGAGAGAACTGACCTTTCGATGCGGGGTCATAGCTTGGCGCGATACGGTCGCCGAAAAAGATCGCACCCGAGATACTGTTGTCGGGCGCGATAATCGTCGGCATGTCGCAGGTCGTCGCCCACACCGAGATCGCTTTTTGCAGCCCGTACTTGCGAGCATGGGACTCCGCGACATCGGCAACGGTCTTACGAAAAACATCGGAGTTCATTCGATCGGTTGGCTCGATACGAGTTCGCACGACGTTGATGGCGGGGATGCCCCGTTTCTCGCGATAGTAATTGGCGACAGCGAGCCCTTGTGGCGACTTCGTTGTGGTGATGATGAGAACATTCTGCGGGCCGATCGCCTGGCAAGGCCAGGTTGCCGTGAGCGAGCAGCCGAGAATCATCCATCGAATCCATTGCCCGTCTCGTTGCCGCATCGCATCCTCCCTACGGAAGGGGCCGCCGGGCGATCTTCGATCGCCCCTGTCGCTTTTAGCACGCGACGGCCGGCACCCTTGTTCGCGATACGTTACAAGATACCTATCTGGCACGCGACGAGCCAACGCCTTGCGAAACTCGTTCGATGAAATCAACACTTTCCGTTGTTGGCGTTCTGCGGAGGATGGGTCTTGTCCTTGTCAGACCGAAGGCTTTGCTCGTAGATTTTGGCGCTGATGTGAAACTCTTGCACGGCTTTGAAGGCAGAATAGTAGAAGCCGGCTTTTCCGTCGAGAAACCCACACTGAACCACGTACATGTAGAGAAATCGGAGCAACGGCTTGAAGGGGAGATGGACCCACCATTTCTTCAGCCACCTTTTACGTTCGACCGGCGATCCGGAGAACTTGCTCGGGATCGAGTCGATCCTATCCGTCCCCGATTGGAGAACCTCTCGCATGCGCGCATCCCAAGTCGAGTATCGATTGTGCCGATCGATGAAATGGGAAAGGTCCTTAAAATCTTCGTGCAGCATCGGAGCATTCAAGTAACCTGCCGGTCCATCCAGCAAGATGTGCTCGTGGACTTCGACATCGCCGGCGCTCTGCAGATCCTCGGTACCGAGCCGTTCGTATCGACCAGCGTCCCGGCGAAGCAAACGAAGATTCCAGCTTGGATAATTTCCGCCATGGCGAAGCCATCGACCCAGAAAGAGATGCATCCGATTGAGGTAATAACCTCGGCATGTCGGCCCGCGATCGAAGAGTGCGCGAATCTCCTCCTCTAGCTCCGGCGTGATTCGCTCGTCGGCATCAACGAGCAGAACCCATTCATGGCGAAAGGGTAAGTTGTCCAGCGACCAATTCTTCTTGCGTGGCCCACCCACCTCATAACGAAAGGAAACAACCTCTGCCCCGAGATCGTCGGCCAAGGCGACCGTCTTGTCGCGACTACCCGAGTCGACCACGAAAATCTCGTCGGCCCACGCCACACTGGCAATGCAGGCGGCAATGTTCCGCTCCTCGTTAAGAACCGGGATGACCACCGAGACCGGGACACGGTCCGTGGATATCGACGAACGACGGACCGGGGCAAGTTGTTGATCAAGCATGATGTTGAGTCCTTGCGGAAGTCGGCAGGGTCGAGATCATCAGGTGCCGAATTCGTTCGAAGTGGTCATCCCATTGAAACTCGCTTGCCCGTTGTGCTCCTTGTTTCGCGAGCGAATGGGCAAGTTGATGATCATCGAGTATTTGGCCGATCCGATAAGCAAGTTGTTCCGGATCAAACGTTGAAAAGTAGAGAGCCGCCGGCCCGCAGATTTCTCGATGCACCGCTCGGTCTGCTGCGACGATCGGACGGGCACATGCCATCGCTTCCACCATCGGATGGCCGAACGACTCGGCATACGACGGACAGACGACAACATCGGCCAGGGGATAGAGATTCGCCAGATCGTGCGAAGCCACCGTGCCAAGCATGGTGACGATGTCGGCAAGGCCAAGCTCGTCGACTAAGCGGGCCGCGAAAGAGGTGTCGTAACGGTGCTGCCGAAGCCCTTGCTCGAGCCGAGTCGTCAAGATCAACTCGACCGGTCCCGTGTGTCGGTGTTGCTTGCGAAGGATCGCCATCGCGCGAATCAGCGTTTCAAAGTTGCGGAAGTAGTTGTAATGACTTACCAGAAGAACTCGGCGAACACCTTCGACCGGCGACAATCTCGACAACATCCGCTGGCGACTCTCCTCGCTGAGAGATCGCTGATAGGCATTTCGATCGAATCCGAACGGAACCACTTCCATCGGTCGGGACAGAGGTCGTCCAATCGATTCCAGAATCTGTCGTCCGAACGCCTCGGTTGGAACAACGTTGACGGAACTGGACCGGATCGATGCAATCGCCATCTGCCTTCGGGCCAGCGTTGCCATCAACGTGCGGTACTCTTTGCGAGTTCGAAGCTCGGCAAGGTGTTCGCTTGAAAAATAGAGGGCGTTGCGATTCAGCAGAACCTGCGGCACGGGCGGACGGATCATGCCGAAATTCGCCGTTGCCAGAAGGAGATCAATCCGTTCGCGAGCGATGATCTGCCGAAGAGATCGTTGATCAAACCAGAGTCTGCCGACCGGTGTTCGGGCGGATGTCGGCACGATACGGGAGAGGTGCGGAACATCGGGGCATTCGATGGCCGAGCCGGTCGGCAGGAGTGCAATCCACTGATGCTCTTGACCTTTGTCGGCCAAGTACGAAAGAAGTTGACGAAGGTAGGTGATCCCGCCGCCCGCGGTTGCCGCCAATGCATGGACCAAGATTTTCGCCATGACCCGAAGCCTCATCCTTGCTGCTTGTGCGGGGCTGATCGTTCGACTCTATCTCTAGCATGTCCGCGTAAGTCTGTAAATCACGCTTCTTTCCCATGGATCCTTCATCGCACGGGAAGAATACTGCTCACAGAAGGGAGCGTTTCCCGCCGAACTTGCCGAGCTTGACGAGCGGGCCGAGCCGACCGAGGTCGCGTTTCTCGCGGAGGGGGAGTTGTGTGATGGTCATCGTCGGCGGAGCGAATCGGGGAAAGCGCCATCGTCGAGAGGATCGCTACCATCATCCATGAAAACGATGACACCCCTCCCCCCGCGGCCAAGAATCCGCCGTGCATAAAGGTGTCGGCAAATGCGTAAACCGTTCCTCCCAAGGCTGCGATACCGCGCTGACGGGCTTCGTCGCGCGGGCGAAGAATGATCTTCCAAGCGAGAAGGCCCACACTGATCCAGAAGAGGACAAAAGGCGTTGCCCCCATCACGCCCAGATCAAGCAGGGCTTCGACTTGATCACTATGGAGGTTGAAGACTTCGCCCGGTTCGAGGCGAAATCGCCAGGGTTGATCGATGCTCGCCAACGTTCGAGACGAGCCGAACCCGAAGCCAATGATCGGTCGTTCGGTCCATTTCTCGATACCGAACTTCCATCGGTCCAGTCGCCCGGTGAAGGTTCCCAGTGACTCAGCACGAATGAGCCGACGAGATCTCTCTTCCACTTTGTCCGCTTGTCTTTGATCGAGAATGATCGGGATCGGCGCGATCACTGACAACAGGATCAACGCCACCAATGCTCTCTTGCCATAAAAATCAAACCACAAGGCAAAGCAAACCAGCAGGCTGACGACGAGCGCCACGCGAGCGCCAGAGAGAACAATCTGTCCTAGAAGCGCGAAAATCACCATCCACGAAAAGATCGCTGGGAGCCCACGAAATCGGTACCGGGCCTGATAGATGATGATCGGCAGAAACAAGGCAGCATAGCTCCCCGCGCCAGTGGCTCGGTTGTGCAATCCGACGTAACGACCTTCGCCCCCCAAGTCACCCATGCGAAAGAGAAATCCTCCCACCGCGGTGAGCGAAGCGATCAGGAATAAAACATCGAAGACGTTCGACGCATGCCGTGGTGTTCGAACATACGAAGCCCACCCGATCAATGCCGCGATGTACAGAAGAATCAGCGAAAAGACTCGCATCGCGGTGTACTCGAAGTCGATCGTCCATAGGGAACTCAGCCCAGCGACAAGCAGAAATATTCCCATCCAAAGAATCGGCGTGCTTCGAACAACCCCATGCGTGATGGCTGGCACCAGGCCCACGAGCGCCATCAAACCGAGTATCGGCCAGCGAGCGAGAATGGCAGCATCATGAATCGCGGGGATGTCGAAGCTCACACTAATCATGCACGCCAGATAGACGAAGAGAATCATCGAGAACGGACTGATGAAGAGGCCGAGAAAAGAACCCTTCTCGGGTTGGCCCATCGAGATGTCATGCATCGACGGACTCCTTCGTTGCCCTGACAGGAGTTGCCGGGCATGCATCATCCATGGCCGCCAACATGCCATCGACGGTGGCGGCAATCGACCAACGAGCGATGCGGTCTTGTGCCGCGTGTCCCATCTCGCGAAGTTGATCGCGATCGCCGACCCCGCTTTTGAGCACATGAAAGAGATCATCCGCGGTCAGATGATCGAATAGCCATCCCGTGACGCCGGGTTGAATCAAGTCGACCGCTGCGCCGACGTTCGCATGGGCGACGACCGGTAGACCGGCCGCCATTGCTTCGTTGACGACCAAACCCCAGGGCTCGTAGCGAGAGGGGAGAACGAGCAGTTCGGCCCGGCCGAGCTCAGCCAAGACATCCTCATTGGCAAGCTTTCCCCGCCAGGTGATCCGCTCACGAGCTTTTGCCGACGAGAGTTGTTCGAGTTCCGCACGGATCGGTCCTTCGCCCACGAGCGTCAACGTAACATCCGCCTCTTCGACAAGCCGATTGAAAGCATGCAGGAGTAAATCGACTCCTTTTCGCGGAAGAAGCCGACCGACGTAGAGAAGGCGGATCGGTCCAAGCGAATCCCGCGTTTGACTCGCCGCAGTCGACGCGATCGCCTCGTTATTCACGGCATAAGGAGCCGAGAATATCTGCGAGGGCCTCGCTCCTAGTCGCTCCCAGAAGAGCTGATTCAGTCGGCCAACGGGAAGAACCCCGTGGGCGCGACGGACGATCGAACGGACCAGCCGGCGACGAAGTTGGCTTCGCCAATCGACTCGCGTATCGAGCAAGGCATTAGAATCACTTCGGAGTGCGAATGGAACTCGTCGACGAAGCGCAAACTCGATTGCCAAAAGCTGCGAAAGCTGGTTGTAGCCGTAGATGATGAGATAGTCTGGGTCGAATCGCCGAAGTTCGGATGGCAATCCCAAGCTCAGATATCCGATCAACGGAAGTCTTCGACCGCGCGCGGGCATGTAATTTCGCAGGAAGAGATGGTCGTACTCTCGTCGGGTCGGTTGCGGTGACCAGCCGACGTCGTCATGACCGGTCGAGGCGTAAAAGACTCGTAGAACGATGTCGGCCCTTTGAGCAAGCTCGGCAAAGACCGGCTCACGATAGGGGGCGGGAAGCCCCGTCACGATGGCGATCTTTCGCGTGCGACGGGCAGGGTAAGCATGCTGCGGGCGATCTTCTCGTTGCCCTGCTGCTGACCGATCGGTGATGTTCGAGATGTCACGCTGCATGGTTGTTTTCATGGATGTCTCTCAAGGTTGGGCCGACCCATGACAGCATCCCAGCGCCCCAGCCAAAGTCCTCCGTAGGCACGAGCGAGCCCCGTGAGCCATCGACGATCTCTCAATCGACGCATGCCCCAATGAGCCAATCCCAAGGAGAGCGTTGACAAAGTGTACGCAGCAGCTTGGACCGGCTTTCGATGCTTCAAGAGGAAATAGAGCGTGTTCCGTTTGAGCAGAAAATCGACCATGGATCCTCGGTCGTAGCCCGCTTCTTTCTGTTCGTGAACGATGGAATCAACGGGAAGATACCAAAGAAGCCAACCGTTCTCGGCGGCGCGGTAGCCCCAATCGACATCTTCAATGTACGCGAAAGTTCGCTCATCAAATGTGCCGACATCAAAGAGGGCTTCGGCTCGGAAGAGAACACAAACACCGTTGAGGACCTCGGCGGGCCGAGGGTCGTTTCCCGATCGGGCGGGTAATCGGCGACCAGCGATTCTCTTCATGACGCCGCCGACGCGACGGGTCAGCCAGGGAAATTCGAGAATGGTGTTCTGTACGTGGCCGACCTGTCGTAGATGAACGCGCGGGCCGACGGCGGCAACGTCCGGATGAGATTCTGCAAACTCGATCAAGCGGGCGATGAAACAATCGTTAAGAGCCCGGGTGTCGGGATTGAGCACTAAGACGTAGTCCGCTCCATGGGCGAGTGCCGACTCGATACCGAGGTTGTTGCCACTCGTGTAGCCGCCGTTCTTCGGGGCGCGAATCAGCTCGACATTGGAAAGCTCCGCGTCGAGCAGTTCGGCGGAGCCGTCCGGCGAGTCGTTATCGACGACGATCACCGATAGATTCGAATGCGTCTGCCAGGCCAAAGATTTGACGCACGCGATCGTTTCGAGCGGTGTGCGATAGTTGACAATGACGACTGCCACGTGCGGAAGACGAGTTCTTCCGTCGGATTCGAGGGTCGCGCTTTCGAGTGACATGATCATGACACTACTCCTCGATGGTGCTCATCGCAACAAACTCGCAGGGACAGCAGCCGCTGGCTCTGTTGAAAGATCGCACGAAGCGAAGAGATTGGCACAGCCGCCGATCTCCGCTCCCCCCGCGACAGTCAAATGGGCTCGATTGGGCGTGTGCTCGAAGCAGAGTCGGCCGCTCTGCTTGTGTTCGCTGGAGGGCCGGCCATGCAGCATCGAGCCGATCCAGTACTCGCCGGGAATGAGGTTGACGGCAATGCGAAAACGAATCCGCATCGCGTCGCCCGCCGCCAAATCGATGGGCTCGGTGCCGAGACTCTCCATCGTGCACGAGTAGAGTTCGGTATCGTTGGCGTCGCGAAGGAAAAAGCCGATGCTTGCCTCGCGGATGGGGTTCTTCGCGACAAGCTCGGCATCGACAGTCATCACGCCCCCTGGTTCGGCACTGGCCGTCGGCGCGCCGATCGCATCGCGAAGGGTGAAGCGAAGCTGAGCAATATCAGGATGCCAGCCTGACTGTTCGTTGCAGGGGCCCGTTGTCAGATCATGATGCATGAGAATGGCTTGATCGGGCGGCCCATCAAAGCGAACCTCTCCCCCGGCCAACACGATCACGCGATTGCAGATCGACCGGACCGCGGCCAGATTATGGCTGATGAAAAGGACGGTGGTATCGCCGGAGCAGATCTCCTTGATCTTCTTTTCGCACTTACGCGCGAATGCGAGATCCCCCACGCTCAGAACTTCATCGATCAACAAGACGTCGGGCTCCATGAAAGCGGAGACCGCAAAACCAAGCCGAGCGTACATGCCCGAGGAGTATCGTTTGACCGGCGTGTGAATGAAGTCAGCCAGTCCCGCGAAATCAACGATCTGGTCGAAGCGGTCGGCAATCTCCGATCGTTTCATGCCGAGTATCGTGCCATTGAGAAAGACGTTCTCTTTGCCCGTGAGATCGGGATGAAAGCCAGCTCCGACTTCGATCAGGGCCGAGACTCTTCCGTTGACGCGGATGTGACCTCGATTGGGACGAAGAATACGGGAGGCGCACTTGAGGATCGTGCTCTTCCCCGCGCCGTTGGGGCCGATGATGCCGAGACATTCGCCGGCGGGCACCTCGAAGGAGACACCCTTCAAGCTGTAGAACTCGTCGCGTTGCAATGACTCGGTGGAGGCGGGGTTCTTTCCTTGCAGCGTTCGCATCCAGCTTGGCCACAAGTCGCGCAGCGCTCTAGCGCGTTCGCCTCGACGAAACTTCTTCCAGACATCATCAAAGACGACACGAACTTCTGGCATTCGGCGAGACTCCCTTCGCAATTGACCATTGGCTTCACCCGGATTCCCTGGACGAGGGGGCACCGTCGTTAGATGCTCTCCGCAAACTGATACTCAGATTCGTGAAACCAACGCATTCCGAGCACTAAAAGAGCGATCGCCACGACGGCCGCGTAACCGAAGCCAACCGGGTCGGGATACTGCCCCAGTAACAAAACGCTGCGGTACGCATCAATGATGGGGGTCATCGGGTTCAGATGAAGAACCCAAGCCCACGGTCCCGCAAGTTGAATGGGATAGATGACGCTGGTGGCGAACATCCAGAGTAAGAGGCCGACTTCAAAGAGATACTTCACATCGCGATAGAAGAGGTTTCCCATACTTAAGAGAAGCGCCAGGCCAATCGTGAGGGATGTTTGCACAAGAAGAATCACTGGGACAAACCACATCGTCGATGCGGGCGCGATGCCATGCCAGAGCATCAGACCGGCTAGCACGATACTGGCGACGAGGAAGTCGGCGAATGCCGAAAGAACCTGCGAGATCGGAAAGACTTCTCGCGGCATGTAGATTTTCGTGACAAGAAGTCGATTTCGGGTGAGGGAGTCCACGGAGCTCTTCAGGCTCGTCGAGAAGAACTGCCATGGCAAGAGCCCGCAATAAACAAAGATCGAGTACGGGATCGGCGACGTATCGACTTTGGCGACCCGCGCGAAAATCTGTGTGAAAATGAACATCATCACCAGTGGCGTGAAGAGAGCCCACGCGGTGCCGAGCGCCGTCTGCTTGTAGCGAATACGAAGGTCGCGGGTTGTCAGCTCGTAGAGAAGCTCTCGGCTCGCGACCAATTCGCGGTATGGTTCCAACCAGGTGTTAGGTGCTTGGCTCATAGATTCGCTCCCAGTTCGCATTCACCTCGAGTGTGTGGGGGAAGCATCGGAACGAGCTCCTCGGCCACGCGAGACGCGAAGCGGTCGATCTCTTCGGTTCGAGACGAAGTCGTGCCGCTGAAGATCTCAACAGTGAGACCCGCATTGGTTCGACCACGAAGAAATAGTCGTGATGACTGACTGAGTCGGCGCATCGCTTCGTCGATTCGGCTCTCGCCGATCAAGTAGTACCAGTAGTAAACAAGCTGCCGATCTTTGCGATCATTGATGAACCGGAAGCGGGTCTTAGGGGCCGGCAGAACCGCGTCTATTTGGTCGATATCCAGCGTCGTTCTCTGCGATTCTTCTTCAGTCCAGCCGCGCCCAGTCATGCAGACGGTTGGGTAGTGGTAGGCGTCGCGACCCGAAGTTGAATGGCAGAAAAAGAGCGTGACCTCTAGGCCCGAGGGATGGCGATAAATCCGCTGAAGAAACCGGTCATCCTTGAGAGCGGCCACCACTTCGGGGCGCGGCATCTGATCTTCGCTGGTCCAGTCGTCGATTCGTTTGGGAAAGCTTTCCAGTGGCCGAACGAGTTCTTTTGGCCGACCTTCATCGATGGTTTCCACGACTCCACCGATCCAGGATTGACCGATCCGCGCCACTGCCAGAAGAGCGATCAACAACATCCATCGCGACGATGTACTCTTCATGCGGTAACCCTCGCATCGAAGGTCTTCGGGTGTGGATCGGGTTCCACTTGGATCCAATCAAGAACACGCATAATCCCCATCAGGATGCCGAACCCCGCGAAGATCATGATCATTCCTTCAAGCGTGTGCAGTGTTCCCTTTGTCCATTCACCCAGGCCAGCATGGTGCATCAGTGCCATAAGGGTGACACGAAGAATATTGACGAGGACCGCGACTGGCACGGCCGACGCTAGGATGATTCCGCGAACCCAAGTCGGTCGTTCGATCATCAAGGCTGTTGCTGCCCCCATGGCGAGAAAGGCGGTGAGCTGTCTCATCCCGCTACACGCTTCGGCGACGTGCATCGTTTGACCTGGTAGATGAATCAGGCTTCCATCACACAAAACCGGAATCCCCAACATCGTCAGTAAAACCGAGGCTGTTTGGCTGATCGCCAATTGCAAGGGAAACGCTGCCTGGCTGTAGAGTTTGCTGGGCCAAGGGACCATGAAGAGGAGGAATGCGACCGGTGCGATGGAACGGGTTGCCAGCGATCGTCCAAAGAGAATCGAGATGGCACCGAGGATCATCACGAGCATGGAGAAACTTTCGAGCACCAGAGAAGGAACCAATGTCGTCAGCCAAAGCAAAAGGATTGCCGCGACGACAAGAATGCTGCCGACCCCATGACCTCCCTGAGGCGAGGAAAGCTCTCGGCGAGAGCTTCGCTCGAGCGATTGATGCAAGAGGTAAAGACTCACCAGCGGGACGAGATAGCCATGACTGTAGTTGGGATCGGTGTTCCATCGCTGAATCAAGCTCGACAGTGTCGAGGTGTAACTGGAGAGGAAAAGTGCCAGACTGCCGAGCACCAGCAGGAAAGGAATCGGTTGTTCCCGAACATTCGTGAGAAGACGGATGCCGACGCTGGTGGCTCGGTGGCCGAGCGACAGGGTCGATCCTTGCGTCAAGGGTCCGGTGCTCATGATCGCTTATCTCTTGGTGCGTATTCTTCGTTGATGGTGTCAATGGACCGGGAGTTGGTCAGTTGGCTCGGATGGATCCTCCTGACGGAATTCTCCCGGTCGACTGGTCGATTGTCGTAAGGATCTTTTCCCTCTGGCCGGCTTGTTCCGGCGAGAGTCTCACGGGAAGCTCGGCCAGCAAACGCCGAGCCTCGTCCCATTCCCGCTGTGCGGCACGAACCTCGGCAAGCGACAACTTGTATCGAGTCGAAGTCGGATCGAGCTCGATCGCCTTCTTGTATGCGTCGGTTGCTCGGTCCCTTCGTTCGAGGCGTGCCTCGACGGCTCCCCAATCTCCCCAGTCCGCCGCGGTTCTCTTCTCGGTCGTCGCACGCTCGTCGAATTGGGTCAATCGATCTTTGATTGCCCGCCGAAGCCCGATCCGCGCCTGGGTGTCATTCAGATCCAAAATCTTTCCCCACGCTGTCGGGTGATTGGGGACGATCGCCGTCGCCTCGCTGGCGGATAAGCCGCTGTCGAGAAGTGATCGAATCACGGGGCCCGTTCGCGAGGGATTGTTCTGCAATTCTGTTTGAAGCGATGCCAAGCCAACCTTCTTGTCGCCTGATCGAACACGGTAGAGAGCGACTTGCTCGGCCAGAATCGGGTCGGTGAGTTCTTTGGCCGACAGTTCCTCCCACAGTCGTTCGGAGTCTGGTTGGCTAGCCGTCAGAGCACGATTCAGCAGATGATAAGGGGATGAAGGATGGCGTTCGGCCGCTCGTCGAAAGAGATTCCGAACATTCTCTTGTTGGTTGGCATGATCGATGGGGGACATCCTCGGGCTCGTCCGTTCGATGGCCACGAGGGTCGCACGGGCGACGCTCCACTCGCGCATCGCATCCCAACGATGCAGCGGCGACGTTCGACTTTCGCGGGCTGCCTGTGCGACTTCTTGACTGGTCGACTTCGGATTCTGAATGATCTCGGACAAGATCGATTGACTCCTGGCAACGCGAATCGTTTCAACACCGGCGCCACCAATGGCGACGGCCAGGCCAATCGCGAAGGCTAATGCCAAGGGAACATTCCACCACCGGGCCGACAGGCTCCAGTCGGCGCGATCCACCACACGCTTTGACCGATTCGAGATCAAGAACTCCGATGCACGAGAGGACGGAGTTGGCGACGGGACCCGTTTCGTTTCGGTTGATGCCGACATGCTCGGTCGAGGCTCGGTCGCGCGGGGCTTGCTTGACGGAGTCTTATGGAGTGTCGGTACTGATGACGAGAGAGTGATGTTGGATGCAGGCTCGGCAGCCAATGCCGAGATAGGATGATGGACAGCAGGCTCCGCCGTCAGGGATTGAAGTCGCGACTCGATCGGTGCGCGCCAGCGACGCGCGGGCATGGTCGGCGCTGGTCGAATGGGCGCATCCTTCCCAAGCAAGGCCGCGACGCTGGGCAACGTCGTGGCGGTCGATCGACTCGGTTTGAAAGAGGCTTTTCGATCCAGATCGATGATGCTGGCCGAGTCGGAGTTCTCCATTGATGAAAGATCTTGGGCCCATCGGTCGAGCCGATCGGCCAACGAAAGAGTGTTCGTCGCGTCGGCCTGATGCGGGAAGAACGTGGCCCTGGTCCGAAGCAATTGCGCGAGATCAAGAGCCTGTTGGGCCAGATCGATGTCTTTCGCGAGAGGGGTGTTTGATGAAGAGTGGGTCATGTGGCCAGCAGCGCCTCCTCATCTCGTAGACCAATGGCCAATGTCCGCATCAGACAACCCAGACTGAAGGTGGCGAGCCCTGCGACCACCGCGATATCAAGGCCCGGCCCCACCAGCGATACGAGAGCCAACGCGAGCAAACTCCCCGTTGAGCCTGCCCAGGCGATCTGGCCGTCGCGATCAAGCAGACGATAAACCCAAATCGAACGAATCAAAATGTACAGGAGCGCCAGGCCGACAAGTGAAATCCCAAGGAGACCCATCTCCAATGCGAGTGCAGCCAATGAATTGATCGAGGCGATCGATGACATGGGATGACCTAGTTCGGAGGAGGTGGCTAGGCCCGTCCCCCAAAGAGGACGCTGTTGATAGAGCGACATGATCGTCGGCAAAGTCGAGGCCCATTCTTGATAGCGCTTGGCGAAGTCAAGCGTCCCATGTAGCCACCAGTATCCGCCGCACACGCCCGCCATCGTAAGCAGATAGAAGAGTCCGAGACGACACGCTGTCCCTCGATCAGGTCGGCCAATGAAGAGGATCACCCACAACAGCGAGATCGTTAGGATGGCCGGCATCACGATCGGATCCGCCATCCACGCGGCGGTCCCTGCCATGCAGAGCCCCACCAGCCAAAAGAGATTTGATTGTTGTGATTGCGTGTGAGTTCGAAAGCCTCCGATACCAGCGAACGAAGAGTAGTAACAGCAGGCCGCCAAAAGCATCGGCAATAGAACGGCAACAGACGCGCCCCAGTGCCGAACATCGAGAAAACCCCCGAAGAATCGCATCGTGGGCATTGCCGGAGCAAAGAAAGACGTCTCGGCAACGGTCACTTGATCCCAGGGATGATACGCAAGCATTCCCGCTGCCGGGTCGCCGCCATAAATGTCGCGCACGATGCTCGGAAGACGAGGGTCGTTGAGATCGATCGAGCCGAGCAGTTGTGGTCGATCGGCAAGGGTTTGAAAAAAACCAATCAGGCCGATACCCCACAGTACCAACGAAAGACCTGCCGTCACGTTGGCAAACATTGATCCCGTTCGAACGTGCGACGAGACACTTAGCAGCAGCGCCACCACGCCCGACATCCAGACGATCGATTGCAAGGTAGCATGACGATAGAGCGAAACAGCCCCGTTCTCTTGGGGATGCATTGCCTGAGGAAGATGATTCAGCAGGGTCGGGAAGATTTGCGCAACTGCCAAGCCCAACCAACAGGTGACGATGATCCAAAGAAAACTCCGGACGATCCGCCATCTTCCATCCGCAAGCATTGCCAGAAAGGCTAAGAGAACGGAGGTTGCCGCGAGAACAAGAAAGACCCCTCGCGAGATCGCAGAGCTTCCGCTCCCAAGGATCATCCCGCTCGACAACGTCACGCCCACCGCAAAGAGAGTCAGGCTCCCCATGATCTCGGCCAATCGTGGTCTCATCCGTCGGATCCCTTGAAGTTCATCATGATGTTCTGATATTTGTCACGTCACGCGACGTGGGCTCGTTGTCGGGCGAGCGCTTCAGTCTCCTGTTCGACTGGGACTGTTTGTCGGACGGCGGGCATTCGTTTGCTTCGCCCGGCCGGGGTACGGTTGACGCGGGCGCGATCGTGCTTGGATTGGCTTCTATTGAAAACGACGCCCATTGCGCCGAGTCCTTCGTTCTCGCAAAGCTCGCGCACGCGAACCAGGGTTGCCGCCTGATGTTTGCCCGCATCGATCGTCAGTATCATGCCATCGGCAAATCGGCTCACAACGCGGACATCCGCCAGACCCAAAAGTGGTGGTCCATCCAGAATCACGCGGTCGAATTCCTCGGACCATTGTTCGATCAGATCGTGCATCTCCACCGTGCCGAGAATGTCCAGCGGTATTCCTTCACCCTGACCGGCCGGCAGTGCGTGCAAGTTTGGGACGGCAGTCTCTTGGACACTCTCTTGCCAGCGGGACTCGCCGGTGAGAACCTCCACCAGCCCCTCCTGTTGATGCTTGAGACCAAGTGCCGAGGCCAGCCTTGGATGTCGCAGATCCATGTCAACCAGAAGAACCGTCTCCCCCGCGCGAGCGCATGTCGCGGCCAAGTTCGACGCGACGAGACTCTTCCCCTCGCCGGTTGTGGGACTGGTGAGAACAAGACAGCGAGCCCGTTCGGCACCCTCAATACCCATCAGCCCCGATCGAAGATTGCGGAACGTTTCGCAGACGCGCGAGCCAGGCTGCTCACTCGCCAGCCGCAATGTTCCCCCCCACTGCAAACGTTCCCGTCGAGAAAGTTTCGGAACAAATCCCAAGATCGGCATCGCGAGGCAAAGGGTCGCTTGCTCCGCCTGTCGGACCCGCTGGTTGCTGAATTCGAGGGCGCACAGAATCGTCATCCCCAGTAATAGTCCAGCGACGAACGATAGCGGAATTTGAAGCTCCTTGATCGGGCGAACCGGCTCGGTCGGGACTTGAGCTCGATCGATGGCTTGGATCCGAGGAGTGATGAGACTTTGGTGCATGTCGACTTCGAGTTCGTTGATCGTCATCCGGTCTGCAAGTCCGAGTAGCCTTTCGTGATCTCCGCGGAGTGCCTCGAGCTGTTTCTGGTCCGCTTGCTTGCTGACGACGAGTTTTCGTTGCTCGGCGACCTGGCCGTTGACTTTATCCAATTCAAGAGCGGCAAACTGATACTCTTGCTTGAGACGTACCAACTCGCGCTGAGCATCTTCTTTGCCCAGATCATCAAGCGATCGCAACAGCTCGGCTCGGCGATTGCGAAGCCGACGGATGAGCGGGTCGGTGTCGTACCATTCTTCTTTGATCGATTCCTGCTGCGCGGAAAGCTCGCTTTCGAGTTCCCGAATGCGCGTTCGAAGATCCTCGGCCCGACGCATCGTTTCAGAAGTGTAAAAGGGTTGATTCGCCTTAAGCAAAGCTTCGAACTGCTCCACTTTGATCCGGGCGTCGTTGGCTCGCATCTCGGCAAGGAGCCTGGTTTTTTCGAGTTCTTCTAGTCGAACCGCTTCGACACTTTCGCCGGTATGGGTGAAGTTGTCGTGCTCTTGATGAAAACTGGCGAGTTCCTTCTGTTTGTTTTCGAGCGTGCTTTTGAGGTTGCGAACTTCTGACTCTATTTTGCTTCGGCTCAGTTGTTCGAACTGACGAAGATTGTTTTCCTCGTAGAGAATGAACTCTTCAACGACCAGATTTACCATCATCGCGGTGACAGCAGGGTCGTATCCTTCCAGCGATACCTCGACGATGTTCGAGTTGAGGACCGGCTTCACGGTGACCCATTCGATGAGCGACTCCAGGGGATCCTCGACGCCGGATGTCTCTTTCCATTGCGTGAGTGCTCGCGACGTCAACACGCGATGCAGGATCTCTCGGCTTGTGATCATTTGAACGCGTGTATTGAAGAAGTTGATCGACGCGCCACTGGGGGAGCGATCTTGAATCAGATCGGGCACGATCGCGCGCGGCGGCTCGATTAGGACCTGGGTGCTTGCCAGATAGACAGGCGTCTGCGTCAACGTGAACCATGTCCCGGCACCGCCGACGGCGGCCGTCATCAGAATCAAAAACCACCAGCCTCGTCCGAGCGCGCGAATGTAGTCGTCGCTGGTTTTGGGGAGGCGACCTTGAGACGAGAGAGATACCGATGTTGAACCGGTGCCGCGCGGCTGGCTTGATCGCATGATGTCACATCCCTGTATGTGCGACTGGCTTCCTGCCAGAAGTTGCGGTATCGTACGCCCCGGCGACAAGTCTGTCGAGACTGTCTCCGGCGCCGACGGTGAAATCGTGTAAAAACGAATCGTTGCGACGGCAGAGCCTTGGGAGAAAAGGACCCATCGTCTCAACCCCATGCTCGCCGCTCCGCACACTGAATCGAAGCGTAAACCTAGCAACGAGATGAGTCAATCCAACGGGTCAGAGGCGAGCTCCGCGGCGAATCGATATCATTCCGTTGACACCAGAGACAAGACCATGACCGCAGGCCCCTTGCTGACCCGCGAAGAGATCGGTGAGCAGTATTTTAAGCAGCTTGCCTATCCGCCCTATCCTGTGCAGGAAGAGGCCCTTCTCGCTTGGTTCATGGCCGAGCACGGGGTTTTGGTCTGCGCGCCGACGGGGACGGGAAAAACGCTCGTCGCTCATGGGGCTCTCTACGAATCGTTGATACAAGGTCGTCGTGCCTATTACACTACGCCTCTCATCGCGCTGACCGAACAGAAGTTTCATGAGCTTCAAGAGTCGGCGGTCGGCTGGGGGTTCTCGGCCGATGATGTTGGTCTTGTGACGGGGAATCGACGAGTCAATCCGGACGCCAAGATTCTCGTGGTGGTGGCGGAGATCCTTCTCAATCGATTGCTGCACCCCGAGAAGTTCGCGGCCGAGGATGCCGCCGCCGTCGTGGTGGATGAGTTTCACAGCTTCAACGATCCCGAGCGAGGAATCGTCTGGGAGCTGACTCTGGGTCTATTGCCTATCAGTTGTCGGTTGATGCTGCTATCGGCAACCGTCGGGAATGCGGCCGAGTTCATTGTTTGGTTACATCGTTCGCATGGTCGCAAGTTGGATCTCGTCCGCGGGACGGAGCGGAAGGTTCCGCTGGCCTACCAATGGGTTGATCATCAACTGGTCGGCGAATTACTAGTGGACTTGGCCAAGGGGGACGAAGCGACGCGCCGAACGCCGGCACTGGTTTTCTGTTTCAATCGGGAGGAGTGTTGGAACGTCGGCGAGCAATTCAAGGGTCTTGATCTCCTCGCGCCCGAGCAGTTGACACCCCTTCGCGAAGAGATCGAAAGGCAGACGTGGGATAAAGGGGTCGGACCGAAGCTTCGGCAAATGCTTTGGCGCGGCGTGGGCGTGCATCACGCGGGGCTTTTACCGCGATATCGGCGAATCGTCGAGAAATTGTTTTTGAACAAATGCTTGCCGGTGGTCTTGTGCACCGAAACACTTTCCGCGGGGCTGAATCTTCCTTGTCGATCGGTCGTGCTGACAGAACTACTCAAGGGGCCGATCGGAAAGAAGCGAACGATCAACCCGAGTGTCGCGCATCAAATCTTCGGTCGAGCGGGTCGGCCGCAGTTCGACAAAGAAGGTTTTGTCTATGCCCTGGCGCACGAGGACGACGTCAAAATCATTCGCTTCGAAGAGAAGCTCAAAACTTTCCCCGAGAATCCCAAAGACCCGGCCATGATTCAGGCGAAGAAGAACTTCGTTAAGAAGAAGCCCACCCGACGTGAGGGCCAACAATACTGGACCAAGCAACAATTTGAAAAGCTGATTCAAGCACCCCCTTCGCATCTGGCGAGTCATGGAACGATACCCTGGCGATTGCTGGCGTATCTCCTTCGTCTTTCGCCCGAGGTAGATCGGCTTCGCACGTTCATCTCGAAGCGACTCTTGGAAGCGGGCCAATGGGAGCGTGCGCAGAAGGAACTGGTGCGGATGCTTGTGGTCATGCATCGGGCTGGTTTTCTTGTCCTTGATCCGCCACCACCCGAGAGTGGTTCGAGCGAGATTAGCTCGGCCGAGTCTCCTAAGCCGAAGTCTGAGCCTGCCAAAGCGCCCGAGTCGGCGGGCGGTTTGTTCGCGCGCGCTGGCATGAACACGCCGGGCGAAGCTTCCACCGCGCGATCGGCGGGGAAGCAATCGCCTCCGCCGGGCCCGCCTCCGTATGAACCGCACCATGCCATCCCGACGCCTTTGCTTGATCGCATGCTCGGCTTTCGCAGCATCCATCCAATTTACGGCAGTTACTTGCTGGGGCTGCTTGGGAAAGCCAACGAAGCGGAACTTCTTCAAGCGATCGAAAGCGTGTTGACGCTTCCCCGGCCACTGCTGCGAAGCGTTCGGCCTCCTGGTCCTGAGTTCCTCACGCCCGGTGAACTGGAGACCAACCATCTTGACCCTGAATTGATCGCTCGGGGACTGATCATTGCTCGGCCCGTCGATCCCAGTGCGGATGCCGACGACGAACTCGAAGAGGACTATCTTCCTCCGCCGTCGTTTGCCGACAAACTACGTCTGCTGTTCGATGCAACGTACCCTGGCGTGCGCGACGTACAGACGCAGCCGATCTGGGTAGCGGGTGAGGTGATTCTTCTCGGCGGGGATTTCGACAAGTACGTTCGAACTTACAAGCTGGTGAAGCAAGAGGGAATTATCTTTCGCCATCTGCTCCGGTTGATTCTTCTTTGCGGCGAGTTCGCCAGCCAACCACCGGCCGATGCCGATCCTGTTCTTTGGCGAACTCGATTGGGGAGCATCGCGCGAAAGCTGACGGAGTGTTGCCGAAACGTCGACGCGGTTTCGACTGCGCGCACGATTCGGCACGCTCACGACGGCGATTTTGCTGAGTCCGAATCGACGGAGAAAGTCTCGGCGGTCGATCCCTGGGAATCAGAGTGGGAGAAAATGCTCGAGGAGCTGCTTCCCCCCGAAGCGTCCGAAGGATCGTCCACCAACGACGCTGATTGATCCCTTGTGCCGATGAAAGGCTAGGAGGATCATTCTCTTAAGTGATTCATTGCCGAAGGGGATCGTCTCGTTGGATAAAACGAGCATCCCCTTTTTCGGCCATCGATGAACCTATTGCAAGTTCATGCTCATGAGGAACTCGGCATTGCTCTTTGTTCGCCGTAGTCGATTGACGAGCAGGTCCATCGCTTCCACCGGGTTCATGTCGTTGAGGACTCGACGCAGAATCCAGATTCGCTTGAGCTCTTCAGGATCGAGCAAGAGTTCTTCGCGGCGAGTTCCCGATCGATTGACGTCGATAGCGGGCCAAATTCGCTTCTCGACCAGTCTCCGGTCGAGATGGAGTTCCATGTTGCCGGTCCCTTTGAACTCCTCGAAGATGACTTCATCCATTTTGCTACCGGTATCGATCAAGGCGGTTGCCAAGATGGTGAGGCTTCCCCCATCTTGAATGCTTCGGGCTGCCCCGAAGAACCGCTTCGGCTTGTGAAGCGCGTTCGCGTCGACACCGCCGGTGAGGATCTTGCCGGAGTGAGGCATTTCGGTGTTGTAGGCCCGGGCGAGTCGCGTGATCGAATCGAGCACGATGACCACGTTGTGGCCGAACTCGACCATTCGCTTGGCCTTTTCGATAACCATCTCGGCCACTTGGATGTGCCGACTGGTCGGTTCATCGAATGTGCTCGAGATGACCTCGGCTCGCGGCCCCTTAACGGTTCGTTGCATGTCGGTGACTTCTTCGGGTCGCTCGTCGATAAGCAGCACCATGACATGCACGTCGGGATGATTGCGCAGAACACTGGTGGCGATCTTTTGCAACAAGATGGTTTTACCGGTGCGCGGCGGTGCGACGATCAGACCGCGCTGACCGAAGCCGATCGGCGTGACCATATCGATAACGCGCATGTTGATCTCGTCGGATTCATCGAGGAGTTCTAATCGGACGCGTCGCGTCGGATGCAGCGGCGTCAAATCATCGAAAGAGATCTGATTGGCGACCTTGTCGGGATCTTCGTAATTGATCGCCTCGACGCGAAGCAGCGCGAAGTATCGTTCGTTCTCCTTGGGTGGACGAATTTGGCCTGAGACGGTGACGCCGGTCTTCAATCCAAATCGACGGATCTGGCTCGGCGAAATGTAAATGTCGTCGGGGCAGGGGAGGTAGTTGTAGTCAGGACTGCGCAGAAAGCCGAACCCGTCGGGGAGGATTTCAAGCGTCCCCTCGCCGAACATCAGGCCGTTCTGCTTGACCCGCTCTTTGAGGATCTTGAAAATGATGTCCTGCTTTTTCAGGCCTTGGACATCTTCGATCCCTTCGTCTTTGGCGATGTTGATGAGGTCGGGCATCGACATGTGTTGAAGCTCGGCCAAGTGCGTCCCGCGCACGCCTCGCTTGATTTGTTCATACTTCTGATTGGTCTCGGCATCGCCGAATTCGTCGCCCGATTTGGGCTCGTTGGAATCGCGCTCGTCCCCTGCGGGTTGCTCAGCGACGGCGACCGGTTCAGGTTCAGGGGAGAGAGGTTCGTCGGCGACCGCCTCGGGTGCCGGCTCGCGAACTTCTTCTTCTCGGCGAGATCGGCTGCGCGGCGCGGGTGGTGTTTCGTCGACGGCCGAATCGTCAAAGGTCAGGTTCTCTTCATTGGGATCGATGGCGGGTCGACGCGTCGATCGCCTTCCAGGTGCTTTGGCCACGGAACTCTCTCCTTCATGGTGGGCCGACGCGAAGATTCGCTATCAGACTTTTGCTGATTCGGTCCGAGCGGGCTGCCCCCTATGGCCGGGCCCAAAGAAATCTCAGACCCGTCGGCGGCGGGTATCGAACTCCTTCGTTATCTCTAAAAACCAGAGCGATCACAAGTCTCTTTGTGGCACTCCTTGTCGCCAGGCTAGAGGAAGCTTCCTCAAAACCTGCAAGATCCCTCTTTTCGAAGGGTGATTCCGCCTGTCGGCAAAAATCTCCTCTCGATCAAGAGTCTCTTTTCTATCGGCCGACCCCTTGCCACTTATCAAAGAGTCGATCGACCGCCTGCCGGCAGGCCTCGGGATCACCAGCATTGTCGATGATGGCCGAGGCTTTGGCTCGTTTTTGTTCGATCGGCCATTGGGCTGCTTCGCGGCGAGCGAGTTCTTCTTCGCTCCAGCCACGATTTGTTTTCAGACGTTCCAGACGAATCTCGCGAGGGACATCTACGAAGATGACCTCGTCACAGATCGAGTCCCAGCCGACCTCCTGCAAGATAGCGGCATCCAGAACGATCATCGGCACCGTCGGATCGGCCAGGGCGAGGCTGATTTTTTCCCGAAAGTGCTCGGCCATCCTCGGATGAACAACCGATTCAAGCTTCTGGCGGTTCTCTGGCCGGGCGAAGACCAGGCTTCCCAGTTTGGTACGGTCGACGTCTCCTTTCGTATCCAGGATTTCTTTCCCGAATATCGCCTGTAACCTCTCCTTGATCTCGGCTTCGCGGAGGACTTCGTGCCCCGTCCGGTCTGCATCGACGATCACCGCCCCACGTTCGGCAAAGCGGTTGGCCGCGGTGCTCTTGCCCGCGCCGATCCCACCGATGAGCCCGACAATTCTTTTTCGGTCGGGAATGATCGGAGCGGTCACGCTGGGACAACCTCCCCTGTGATCGCCTCGATATCCAACCAGTTCGGTCCGATGCCAACGTCGACTTTGATCGGGACTCGGCCCAAATCCAGCGCGTGCGACATCTCGTGATTCACCATGTGTGCCAAATCGCGCGCACGATCGGCATCGACTTCGAAGACCAATTCATCGTGAATCTGCAATAACATGCGGGCCGCGAAGTTCTCTTGCCGTAATCGTTGGTGAATTCGAACCATGGCTTGCTTGATGAGGTCGGCTGCCGACCCTTGGATAACCGTATTTATCGCCGTTCGCTCGGGCAGGTTTCGGACTCGACCGGTTGTTGTCTTAATTCCGGTGATTGGCCGACGCCGGCCCAAGAGCGTCGAGACAAAGCGATCTCGCTTTGCCCCCTCCAGAATCCGGGTAAAAAATTCTTCGATACCAGGATACTGGCCGAAATAGGCGTCGATAAACGCGGCTGCTTCTTCTTTATCGATTTTTAACTGATGGGCGAGCCCAAACGGACTGAGCCCGTACATGATTCCGAAATTGACCGCTTTGGCCCGCCGACGGAGTTCCGGAGTCACCTGATCGATCGCTACATTCCCGATTTTCGCCCCGACGGCGGTATGAATGTCTTGATCTTCCTCGAAAGCCCTCGTCAGTGATTCATCCCCGCTGAAATAGGCCAGCATCCGCAATTCGATCTGAGAATAGTCCGCCGACAGCAGAACCTCTCCGGGAGCGCCCGGCAAAAAAGCTTGGCGAATCTTTTGTCCCTCAGCCGAGCGAACCGGGATGTTTTGCAGATTGGGGTCGCTGGAACTGAGTCGGCCCGTTGCCGCCACCGTTTGATTGAACGAGGCATGAATTCGGCCGGTCTGTGGATTGATCATCGTCGGAAGCGCGTCGAGATAGGTTCCTTTCAACTTTGCCAGTTGCCGATACTCCATGATCTGCTGACAGATCTCGTGCTGATTGGACAACTCTTCGAGGACTTCTTGATCGGTACTGGGACCGGTCTTGGTCCGCTTGATCACCGGAAGCTTTAACTCGTCGAAAAGAATTCTGCGAAGCTGGGTCGGCGAATCGAGATTGAACTCTTTACCTGCGGTCCGGTGAGCTGCTTCTTCGATATCCGCGATCCGGTCAGCAAAGTCGTAACTCAGCTCTTTCAGTCGCTTGACATCGATGCGGATGCCGGTCGCTTCCATCTCGGCCAGAACTTCCACCAGCGGTATCTCGACATCATCAAGCAGCTTGCCGAGCGCGTCCTTCTCGATCCGCGGGCGAAGAATCTCGGCTACCCGCCAAGCAACGTCGGCATCCTCGCCAGCGTACTCGGCCACCTCTTTCACCGGAACCTGATCCATTCGGCGCTGGATCTTTCCTTTGCCTCCCTTGCCTATCAAGGAATCGATCTTGATGGTTTCGTGTTGCAACAGCCGTTGAGAAAGCTCATCCAGATTGTGATTGCGCTCTCCCGGCTCGAGAAGATAGCTCGCAATCATGGTGTCAAAAGATAACCCCGCTAGGCGAATGCCGGCCCTCCGTAGGACAACCATATCGTACTTGATGTTCTGACCGATCTTCTCGATCGCGGGGTTCTCAAGGATAGGTCGCAGTGCTTCGAGGGTCTCTGCCGGGGTGAGATTCGTTTCGCCGCGCGGGGCTCGAACAGCGATGTAGTAGGCGATGCCTGGCTCCCAAGAGATCGCGTAGCCGACAATCTGCGCTTCCGACGCGTTGATCGATGTCGTTTCCAGATCGAAGCTGATCCGCGATTGTGCGGCAAGCTCTTTCAGAAATGCGTCGAATGCCTCGGGTTCGGTAATCGCGCGGTAATCACTGATCCATTCTGCCGGGGCTTGAGGGAGATGCTCGGCCCGAAGTTGATCGGCAAAGCGATGAAAGCCGCACTCAGAAAACAAAGCCAACAATCGATCACGGTCGGGGGAATGCAATTTCCAAGTGGACCAGTTGTCGGGAAGAGGGATATCAACTTTGAGTCGGACCAGATCGCGACTCATGTAGGCGGACTCTTTCCCCTTCGTGAGATTCTCTCCCAATTTTCCCGTGATCTCTGCTAGATGTTCGTAAACCCCATCGAGCGTTTGATACTGTTGTAAGAGTTTGGTCGCCGTCTTCGGGCCGACGCCAGGGACCCCCGGGACGTTATCAGTGCTGTCGCCGACCAGCGATTGAAAATCGACGACTTGATCGGGTCGGACACCCCAATCTTGAATCACATAGTTGGCGTCGACGATTCGATTCCGACGCAGGTCGTACATCGTCACATGATCGTTCACGCATTGCCGAACATCCTTGTCCGCCGTGCAGATCACGACGTCGATCTGTCGGCCGTTCTGTCGAGCTTGGGCAGCGACCGAAGCCAGAAAGTCGTCCGCTTCGAGACCTTCCTGCTTCAAGATGGGTATGTGATAGGCTTCGAGTATTTGACAGATCATGCCAATCTGTGGCCGAAGATCGTCAGGCATCTCGTCCCGCTTCCCCTTGTACTCCGCAAAGAGATCGTGGCGAAACGTTTGGCTGGAGGCATCCATCGCACAGACGAAGTAGTCCGGCTTTTTGTCCCGGCGAATAAACTCGATGTCGCGGACGAAGCCGAAAACGGCATTGGTGGGCCTGCCATCGGGCCCGGTCATCTCGGCAATCGCATGGAAGACCTGGTAGATCAGCGAATGAGCATCCAGAATGAAAAGTCGTTCGGCCATGGTTGCTCACCTTGTTGAAAAGAATCGTCAGGCTGCGGATCGATCGAAAGAACGGCGTCCATCGCGAGGGACGGCCCACGATTCATGGAGTGAAAGAAGCTCGGCGATTCTTCGCTTCGGTCGGCAACTTCTCCATCGAGTCGACCATGTTCATCGGGAAATATTCTCCCTTGGCCCAGATCGGCATCAGGTCGGAATAAAGCTTACTTCGCGGGTCGCCACTTTGCCCACCCGGATAGATGCCGACACTCTTCGCGAGGTCGTTGAAATCGACAATCATCCTCCACGAAGCCCCCGCGCCGACAGGTCCACCACCGCCACCGGGGTTGACCGTGAACTCATCCCCCACCACGGGGCCTCCCTTGCGACTGAAGGCAGGCAAGCCGGTGATCGACGGGATTTGAAGAATGTTGAAATTCCGCCAGGCGAGCTTCTCCGTCGAGCCCGCCACTCTCTCAGAAAGTTCTTGAGCAGCAAGTTGAAACGATCGGCGGATGATGTCGTCGCGATTCTCTTTATTCTGCGTCCGCTTGTCATCGAACCAAGGAGAGTTGGGCTTCTCTCGCGTCAACTGTTCCAGAACTTCAAGCATCGGCTCGCGTTTGTTGTTGCCGTTGAATCCCCATGAACCGGTCTCCTTCGGAAGATCGGCAAAGTCATCTTCCCAAACACTCGAGCGATACTTCTCGAACCACCGAAGCCAAATCATCGTTCCCATCGAATCAGGGTCGGCGACGAAATCCCACTCTTTTAGGTGCTTCAGAAGTTCGGTCTGAAATGGATCGCTGACGGGCGAAGACTTCATCGCTTCAAGGAAGATGGGGATGTAGATGGACCCGGCCAGATCGAAGGCATCGGTTTGTATCTTCTTCATTGCCGCGACATCAATGTTTTGGGCCTTTGTCAGCAAGTCATGGATTCGGCGAGTGCGATAGCTGTCATCCCACATCCAGCCGAGATACTGCGTATCGTCGAGGGGTTGCGGACGAGCATTGGCCGAGGCAACAAAGTGCTCTTTCGGATTGATCGCCAACGGCAATTCCTCACGCGGGATATTCTCCTTCCAATCGAACTCACCCGTGGAACCATCCATCGGCACTCGTCCAGCCCCCGGTGCTCGACGCGGAAGCCTGCCCATCGGATGAATGGCGATGGTTCCTCCCTTGTCCGCATAGATCAGGTTCAAACACGGGACCGTCACCAAATCGAGCGCGGTCAAATAATCCTGGACGTTCTTCGCGTGATTCAGCTTCCAAAGACCGACCGCTTCAGTCGATGGACCGAATCCTGTCCATTGCATCGAGATTGCTTGTCCCTCGCGAGCGATGATCGGTCCGTGGATGGTCTTCTCGATGACATAATCGATGGGGTCGGCATCCTTCACGGGGATCTTTTCGGTGAGGACCTCCATCTCTTTCCACTGGCCGGCATGCTTGTAGCGTCGAGGGTTAGCGGGGTCGATTGTCTCGATGAAGTAATCGACCGCGTCGGCCTGCATGTTGGTGATGCCCCAGGCAATGTGGTCGGTCTGGCCGATCACGACAATCGGACCGCCAGGAAAACTAACGCCAGCGACGTTCTCGCCCGCGACCGAGAGATGACATGCATAAAAAATGGAGGGCAAACGAAAGCCGAGATGAGGATCGTTGCAAAGCATCGGCTTGCCGGAAGTTGTTTTGGTGCCGTCGATCGCCCAGTTGTTGCTGCCAAAGGAGTGGCTTCGGGGCCAAAAGCGAGCCTGATCAATCGAATGTCGGGCGGCATCGATCAAGCTGGGAGACACTCCCGCTAGGAGATCGACATCGACGAGCGAGGCAGGCTCGGCGGGGTGGACCTGCGATAGGTCTTGTCGTCGAACGGATGTCTTGACGATGGGGATCTCGTACGGGCGGCGCATCGGCCAGAGTTCATCGGTGGCAACTTTTCCGAACTTCGCGACCATCCGCCCGAACCAAAGATCGTCGCTCGTCCCCCCCTGGTCCCATCCCATGTATTTGTTGAACGCCAAACTATCGACGGGATGCCACGGTTTCGGGTCCATGCCCAAAAGCTTCGCTATCGCGGGCATGCCCGTTTGGCGCACCGATTCGTAACCCTCGTTGACCCCCTCGGCATAGGCGAGCATCTCTTTCTTCATCGTCTCGGGGATGGCGGGCGAATTCCAGACTTCTTCGCTCGAAGATCGAATGCCGAGCCGGCGTGCAAGT
Organism: bacterium; assembly: GCA_019753235.1. GTDB lineage: Bacteria > Planctomycetota > Planctomycetia > Kolteriales > Kolteriaceae > JAIELF01. The sequence continues at coordinate 20,140 of JAIELF010000033.1, read as the reverse complement.
TTGTCGGGTTCGATGCCGTCGGCACCCACGAGTTCGGCCAAGGTCCCAGTCGCGACTCGGCGATTGAACTCCATTTGCACCAGCCGATCTTTTGCATGAATCCAACCGAGCACGCGGTAGGCGTCTGGCCAAGTCTCCGCAAAGATGTGGGGGATGCCATGCTGATCAAAGCTGACGTTGACCGCCGCCGACAGCGATCGAATCTTGGTCGGTGATTCGGTTTCCGCAAGAGCAGAGCCGGTCATGATGCCGATGCTTACTAGCCAGATCCATCGGTGCATAAAAGATACTCCCATCATGAACGTGAAGTCTCATCGACGGCGATTTCGGTGTTGTCCTGGCGAAGTGGCGCGGACCCCTCGCGAACTCGCCTCGATTCAAGCCGACCTGTCGCGATCGAACTCTGGGGTGTGAACCATGCGTCTCTGCGCCCAATGTATGGCATTGGGTCGAACCGATCCAAACATTCACCCTGCTCATTCCATCACGGGTAGGCGCAGCCTTCGAGTGGCCGAGGGATCACGTCGACCGCGACGTCCAATTGATGCGCGCCGCCACCGATGACGACGCCCTTTAAGGGGGTCACGTCGCCGTAATCGCGTCCCCACGCCAACACGATGTGACGATCGGCCGGGAGAAGATTGTTCGTGGGATCGAAATCGATCCAACCGAAATCCGGAACGAACGTCGCTGCCCAGGCATGCGATGCATCGGCCCCGACCAGTCGCTGTTCACCGTCGGGGGGATCTGTCTCGATGTAGCCACTCACATATCGAGCCGGCAAACCGACCTGCCGTAAGCAACCGATCGCCAAATGAGCAAAGTCCTGACAGACGCCGCTCCGCTGCCGCAACACATCCACGATCGGCGTGGAGACCGTGGTCGCCTTCGGGTCGAAGGAGAACTCCTCAAAGATTCGTCGGCATAAATGGGACACAGCTTCGAGGACGGGTCGGCCTGGCGTGAAGGAGATCCTGGCATACTCATCAATCTCTTTAACTAAGCCGACAAGCGGCGAAGCAATCGAGAAGGATCGTGCTTCGATAATCCCGGGATCGGTTGATTGGTGGATCTGTCGGGCCAGATCATCCCAAGGGGGAGATAACCTGTCGAGGCGCACCACATAAGGCGAGACTTCCACCGTGCTGGAGGATTCGACTTCGAGTTCTTGGTGAGCGTCTTCCACTTCAAAGTAATGTGTCGGGTTGCCGAAATAATCCTGCCGGCGGACCATCGTGCAAGCTAAAGGGTTGATGACCAATTCATGGCGAAGACATCGCTGGGTCGGTGTCTCACGTGGCTGCAAATGCGCTTCATTATGGCAGACGGTGACCAACTCGCCGTAGCGATAGGTTGTCTTATGTTCGATGCAATAAACTCTCATCGCCGAGGACGCCTCCGCTCGGAGAGTGATCCCTCTCCGGGCAAACAGTTCTTTACGTCGATGTTTCAATTTACTTTGTATCACGCGTCCGGCGCGGGGACGAAAAATGTCTCAGACATCCGCCCTCGCCTGTTTCTGGAAGCAGATTGAACCGGCGACGGAGATCTTGTTGCTACTAGCGGACCAACGATCGCGGAGCAGGTCGTGGAGCGAAGTAGTTTCGGCAGATGCTATCGGAGATGCCACGCAAGCTTGATTCCAGCATTGAAAGCGATCGGCCGATCGAGGCGAGGACGGTGCCGTCGTCGTGTTGCCTTTCGAGCGTGTCGGTGTCGGTCATCGCGATGGTCCCTTGCGCGTGGGTCATCAACTGTCGCACACCGTCGAGGCTTTGCGTTTGACTCTCGCTGGGAAAACAAGCGAGAAGCTCGCGCATGCGAAGAAGCTGATAGACGACGCTCCGGGGGTTATGCGGATCGGTCAAAAGAAGATCGACCACGCCGCCGGGATGAAGACGCCCCTTATACCGTCGGCGGTAGGTCATCACAGAATCGGTCACTTCCAAGACCGCCTCGGCCATCGGATCGAGAAACTCTTCGGAATGAAATAGCCCCGACCGAAGCAACGATGTCGTGTCGATGGCTCGTTCGACTCGACGGCCGAAATCAAGAAACCAAAACGCCGGCCCGCGCGTCATGCTGTCGGAGACGAGACCCGCGACGGCCGACAGCCGAAGAATGACTTCTGCCAGCGGATCGATCACTTCCCCAAGATGACGAGACGTCGTCAGTCCATCTCCCAGCGTGTGAACGATTCGCCACATATCATCGGAGACGCGATCGCGTGCCGATTGTGCCGTTCGGCGAAGTCCCTTGATGCTGAAGGCAAGTGAACCCGGTCGTTCACTATCCATCACGAGCGAGATCAACTCTTCATCGGGATGATCGAGTAACGCGGGGGTTTGCAGGAAGCCTGGAAACGTCGTGGTCAGTTGGGTGACGGTTCGGAGTAGATCGGGGGGACAGACGACGTTGTCGGCACGACGCGCGTCGAGAATTCGTCGAACCGCGCTTCGGAGTAGCCGGGCCGTTCCTTCGGTTCGCTCGGCATAGCGACCGAGCCAAAAAAGATTCTCCGCGACACGGGTGACCATGTCGCCGCCGAGGGTTCGGCGGATCTCCGTTTGCGTCCCGGTTCCTGGAAATAGCGTGACGAAGACCGGCTTACTGGTCGAGAGGATCCAAGTATCTTTGCTGATGCCTCCATCTTGGCTGGAGATTTGCCCTTGGCCGCGCACGGGGGCGACGCGAGTGAGGCCCCCTTTCATCACGTCGTAGCGATCGGTCCCGCTAAAAAGAAACGTTCGAAGGACCATTTCTCGGGGTTCGAGTTTGTCGGCGACCATCACCGGCGTGGTGGAAAGGGGGATGATCTCGCGAGCGGCAAACGATTCGGGCCAGCGACGAATTTGCTCCGCAAGTTTGCCCCGTTCCTCTTTGGTCATCCGCCCAGGGAAGCGAAGTTTTTCTCGCCCTTGGCTCTTGGCCGACCGAATCACCACGTCGTCAAGATGGTCGAGAACGTACTTCTGATGTTCGGGGATACCGCACCACCAATTTTGAGCCGATGACATACCCATGTCACGACCCAGGATCGTCCTGGCCATGATGGGCAGGTAGGCCGCCAGCGCGGGGCTCTCGGCAATACCGGTTCCGGGAGTATTGGTCACCACGACGTTTCCCGCGCGAATTGCGGACAATAAACCGGGGACACCCAGAAGCGAATCGCTGCGCAGTTCTAGCGGATCGCAATAGCTGTCATCGACCCGGCGAACGATGGCATGGACTTGTTCGGTTTCACCCAAAGAACGAAGCCAGACCTTCTGATCATGAACGATCAGATCGCTCCCCTCGACGAGCGTGATTCCCAAATAGTGAGCCAAGTAGGAATGCTCGAAGTAGGTTTCGTTGCTGGGTCCCGGCGTCAGCAGAACGATTCTCGGTTCGCTCGATGTTTCCGCAGCCGCGGCTATCAACGAGTTGATCGCGGACCGAAAGTAGACGGCCAATCGATGGACGTGCGTTTCTCGATACATGTCGGGAAACAGTCGAGATTGGACGATTCGATTTTCAAGCGCGTACCCACTTCCCGAGGGGGCTTGCGTGCGGTCTTCAATCGCGACAAATTCACCGGTCGGCCTACGAGCGACGTCGACGGCGTAGGTATTCAGAAAGCGTTTTGTCGGCGGAAGCATCCCAAGGCAGGGGCGAAGATATCGCGCGTCGCCGTCAATGATTTCAGGCGGAATGACGCCGGTAAGGATGAGTTGACGCGGTCCATAAAGATCGCGAAGAATCTGGTCCCAGACCTCAGCTCGCTCGGCCAATTGTTGGGCCAGGGGGGCGAATTCTTTCTCGTCCAGGACAAAAGGGATCGGGTCAAAGGACCAAGTCCGCCCGAACCCGTGGGGCTCGTTGTAGATGTTGTAGGTGACGCCGTTCTCACGCAGGATTCGTCGCGATTCTTTAACCGAACGGACAAGCTCCTCCGAGCCAAGTTTCTCGAATGCCGACACGGTAGGTGCCCAATGCGGGCGAATCTCCTGTGTCGGCAGAAACAATTCGTCAAAGACACCCGCGGCAGCGGTGTAGCGGCTAAGAATCCCAGCAGGATGTGGGGTGCCGTCTTGAATCATCCGTTCTCCCTGTTGCTCTCCAGGCCCCAAAAGACAAACCCCCTTTCCCGTCCGCCAGGCTGAGCATCTCCTCCATGCGCCGGCATGCAACGCTTACTTTCTCTGGACTCGATCAATCGAGCTTGTTTCGATCATCTCTGATAGCAAATCCCCTGCCGAGCCGATTCTTCTTCTGAAGATTCTACAGATCGACGATATCATCCGCCTGCCTCTCGATCGGTCGGGTCGTCCGCAGGCTCGGATCGGGCTTTCGCCGATCGTTCGAGTTTATCCATGGTCCACCATTCGACTGCGATATGCAAGTCGAGCCGCCATGCCGCCAATCTCGAAGAGGGTCGGCCTGAGCTACACCAGCCGACTCGTTGGCCGACCTGGAGGCCGAAGCAGGTCGAGCGTCCAGGGCATGTCGCCGTGATTCTCGTCGACAGAGATGGTTGATACGCCGGGCGTATGGCCGAAGGCCCAGAATCGCGAAAGCCGACGTCCTTCTGCTTCGTACTCGTTGACCGGCATCGTTTCGTGGGCGCGACCCCCTGGGTGATACACGTGATAGGTGCATCCGCCGACCGATCGATGGGTCCAGGTATCGTGCACGTCGAAGACTAAAGGCGTGTGGATCGGCACCGTCGGATGCAGAGACGAAGGAAGCTCCCAAGCGCGGAATCGAACGCCTCCGACGAAATTGCCGCGAGTGGCAGTGGGGCGAAGCGGGATTCGCCGACCGTTGACGGTCAGCACATGCCGAGGATCGGTCATGCCGATCACCTTTACTTGGAGACGCTCAGTCGAGGAGTCGACCGCTCGCGAGGTTCCCCCCGCGCTCGTCTCTTCACCCAGCACGTTCCAGGGTTCCATCGCCATTCGAAGCTCGACTTGCAGGTCGTCGATCTGGATCGTGCCGTAAACCGGGAATCGGAATTCAAAATGGGGTAAGAACCATTCTCGATCAAACCCGTAGCCGGCCTGTTGCAACTCGAGCAGCACGTCCTTGAAATCTTCCCAGAGATAGTGAGGCAACATGAAGCGATCGTGTAATTCCGTTCCCCAGCGAACCATCGGTTGGCGATAGGGCGTTTTCCAGAACTGGGAAGTCATCGCGCGAATGAGAAGCTGTTGCAATAGGCTCATCCGTGCAGCCGGGGGCATCTCGAAGCCACGCATCTCGACCAAGCCTCGCCGACCTGAGAAAGAATCGGGCGAAAAGAGTTTGTCGATGCAAAACTCTGACCGATGCGTGTTGCCGGTGAGATCCGCGAGATGATTCCGCAGGACCCGGTCGACCAACCAGGGAGCCTGGTAGGACGGGTTGGCGGACATATGCCAATCGAGTTGCCGAAACGCGGTTTCGAGTTCGTAGACGTTTTCGTCGCGAGCTTCATCGACGCGCGGCGATTGACTGGTCGGCCCGATGAATAGTCCGGAAAACAAGTAAGAAAGCGATGGATGGTTCTGCCAAAAAGCTAGCAGACTCTGCATCAGATCGGGGCGGCGCAGGAACGGGCTGTCGGCCGGGCAAGCACCCCCCAAGACGAAGTGATTTCCGCCGCCGGTACCGACATGTCGACCATCAATGAGAAACTTCGTGGTGGTCAGTCGTGATTGCCGGGCTAGCTCGTAAACGGTCTCCGTCAGGTCAACGAGTTGGCCCCATCTCGACGAGGGAGGAGTGTTGACTTCTAACACGCCCGGATCAGGCGACATGCTGATGTTCTCGATGCGAACATCCTCGGGGGGTTCGTAACCCTCGATGAGAACCGGAAGCTGAAGATCGTTAGCGGTCGCTTCGATCGTCGCGACCAGATCGAGGTACGCCTCCAGCGTCTTAAGCGGCGGCATGAAGATGTGAATATTCCCTTGCCGAGGTTCGACGCATAGGGCCGTTCGTGTCAAGGCGCCAGGCGACAACCATAGAGAAGGTGCCGACGACGTCGAACGGCCGTTGCCCGCAACCGCGCGACCGCGCGTCGGTGTTTTGCTCGAGAGAGGATCGGTCTCGGCGGTGCCGACAGGATGGATAGGCTGCTGCAATCGGCGATCGACGCGTCCGTGGATATCACCCAACGGCGAGGGAAAATCAAAGTTATCGGGGCTCGCTTGGATCGGCAGATCGCTCGGTGCCGCGAACGGAAGCGAATCCAGCGGAAGACGATACCCCATCGGCGAGTCGCCTGGAATGAGATACATCCTGCCTCGACGAAATTCCCACGCGTGCGAGAACCACTTTGTCCCATCCCATCCTAAAGGAAGAGCAAATCCGGTCGACTGATCAAGGCCCCGTTCGAGGAGCCGACGAAGCCGTTGCCGTTCGAGAGGATCTTTGGTGTTGGCCGACATCGGGTCAACATTGATCGGCAACGTCCCTTCTTTCCACAGGTAGTAGACAGCATCTTCAAGGCCGGGGATGACATGGTCGGGCGATACCGCCAAACGCTGCGCGAGTCGTTTCGCAAAGCGCTCGGCTTCCGGCAAGCCGGCACCGGTCGGTCGGCTTTCTTCCGCGACCAGCGAAGGATCTTGCCAAATCGGTTCGCCATCAATTCGCCAATAACAAGCGAACTTCCATCGCGGAAGTTCCTCTCCGGGATACCATTTTCCTTGCCCAAAATGGAGCAGCCCCTTTGGCGACAAATGATCGCGCAGACGGAGAAGGAGTTCATACGCCCGTTCTCGTTTGTGCGGGCCGAGAGCGGCAATGTTCCATTCGGACGCATCGCGATTGTCGATTCCCACGAAGGTCGGCTCGCCCCCCTGCGTCAGCCGAACATCACGAGCCACCAGATCTTGATCGACCTGCTCGGCCAGGGTCGAGATCGCTTGCCATTCTTCGGTTGAATAAGGCTTCGACGGGCGGGGGGGATCGGAGAGGCGTTGCACGCTGTTAGCATGTTCGAATTCGACATGACAAGTCTCGGTGCTGCCCGTGATCGGGGCGGCACTTGCCGGGTCTGGAGTGCACGCGAGTGGAATATGTCCCTCGCCCGCCAGCAAACCGGAGGTCGCATCGAGCCCGATCCAGCCGGCACCAGGGACATAGACCTCGGTCCAAGCGTGAAGATCGGTGAAATCTTGAGCGGTGCCTGCCGGTCCTTCGATAGGCTTTTCATCGGGGCGAAGCTGAACCAAGTATCCCGAAACAAATCTAGCCGCCAAACCGAGGTGTCGCAGTATCTGCACCAACAGCCAGCCCGAATCTCGACAGGAACCCCGGCGAGACGAAAGTGTCTCTTCGCAAGTCTGGATGCCTGGCTCCATTCGGACCGAGTAAGAGATCTCCCTTTGCAGACGAGCGTTCAAGTCGACCAGAAAATCGACCGTATTGACCGGTTCGCGAGAGACCGAAGCAACCCATTCGTTCAGCCGCGGACCTGCTTCCGTTACTTCAAAATAAGGCAAAAGTTCTTTGCGAAGGATCGAATCGTACTCGAAAGGGAACTTGTCGGCCGACGGTTCGACAAAGAAATCGAAGGGATTGATGACGTCGAGATCGAGAACCAGATCGGTCACGATCTTCAAGTGCCCGATCCGATCAGGAAACACCAAGCGAGCTTGGTAGTTGCCGAACGGGTCTTGCTGCCAATTGATGTAGTGCCCGCCGGGATCGATCTTCAATGAATAAGACTGCACTTTCGCGCGAGTGTGGGGAGCAGGTCGCAAGCGAACGACATGGGGCGCGTGCCCGGTAGGTCGGTCGTAGCGATAGGTGGTTTCGTGGCTGATCGCGACTCGAATGCTCATCGGTGCGTTACTCTTGTTCGTGAAGGTTGGCCGGGTCCGTCTCATCGAAAGCGAACAGCCTATCGCCGAATCTTCGGATTCGGCGGAGTTGACCGTGCTTTTCCGCATCCTGCTGCACTCGCGTCTTTGGCTGGGAACAAAGCCGGCCTCGATAATCGCAAGTGTAGGTTGGTATCTAAATCGGCTCCCGCGAAGGGGATTCCGTAGCGCGCACCACCCCCTGTCCGAATATTCCGGAAGAGGGACATCGTCTACAACGAAATGACGGAATGAAAAGAAGCTGAAGTGATGCGGATTATTGATGTTCGCCTTGAAAAACCCCTCACGGAGGCCTCCGAGGAGGTAACGATTCGGCGGGTTGTTTCGTTTTGATTGTCGCCGATCGGTGACAAGAGTGTGTCACCGGTCGGCGATAAAAAGCGTGGGGTGGCCCTGAGCGTGCACCGCCTGAACAGAAAGCCGTTTCTGCAACAGGAAAAATGGGTTTTAATTGACCGCCGGGAGCGATTCACACATCTCGCGTGAGCGCTGTCGGACTTCTTCGCGATCGACGTGCAAGTCCTTCGGGGCTTCTACCCCGACTCGGACGTTGCCACGACCTGCGTCCACAATGGTGATTCGGATGCTGTCGCCAATGAGAATAGATTGGCGACGCTTTCGCGTGAGAACGAGCATGGTGCTACTCCCTTCGTGTGAGACACGCCCGGCGAGTCCCCGCCAGGCAAACTTTCAACAGGAAGAGTGTATTCTCGGTGACATATTGTTGACAAGAATTGCTCCATGACAATACCGATAAGTCCTTATGATGTCCAGTTTTATGATTCGTCCAAAACGGTCATTTTTTGTACACCTTTCGATAATGTCATCAAGCCGACGAGATGATTGGGACCTTGGAGCGGGGATGGTTTGAGAGCCTTCAGGCGACCGGTGTTTTCGTGGTGACGATGCCGTCGTCGTCGGCGTAAAAGTAATCCCCAGGCCGAAATTCGATGCCGGCAAAACGAACGGGAACGTCGGCTTGTCCTTCTCCTCTCTTGATGCTTTTGACGGGGATGGTGGCAAGGGCTTTGATGCCGATCGGCAAGCCCGCCAAAATAGTACTATCCCGGATGCATCCGAAAATCAAAATTCCCGAGAAATGTCTGTCGACAGCTAACTGTGCGAGCTGGTCACCTAGGAGCGCGCAGCGAAGCGAGCCGCCGCCGTCGACGACGAGTACCGTCCCGGGCGAATCGATTTCCAGCCGCGTGCGGACAAGCGAATTGTCCTCGAACACCTTCAGAGTCGCGATTTTTCCTTCAAATTGGCGATGTTTCCCGAAATCGCGAAAGAGCGGCTCGGCCACCTGCAACTGGTCGGCGAGCCGGTCATAGAGATCGGCGGTTCGGTGTGGCATGCTCGGTGCTCCCTCGTCGTGGTGTTGTCAAGGCTTCCAAACCAGCGTCGCGACGCTGGCGCCGGGCATGGTAAAGCTTGTCTCTTTCCCGCCGAATCGAACGCGAAGAGTTCGTTCTCGATTGGGGGGATGGACAATGACCAGGCAGATCGAACCGTCGGGCCGACGAAAGGCGACATTGGCAACTCGGTTGGGCGATTCCGATCCTATCCGAACCGAATCGCGAACGATGAATTTGGTGAAATGCCCCATCAAGTCGAAGTCGAAATTGAAGACCGGCTTGTTCGTCGCCACATCCCGTTGGATGCAAGTGGTGTCGGCTTCAAAGGGGCCGTTGTTCGGCTTCCCTTGCGTATCGCTCATCGTCACCCAGGCGTTGTAGCTCACCGTGCCGTTTCGCAAGAGGGCCACCAACTTCGCACCACCGACTAACCCGAAGACCGAACCCTCGGTGAAGTGGAGCGGGGTTTGAGGGAACTCCTTCTGGAAGAGAAGCATGTTCTCGGGCTTGCCCGCGTAGCCATGAAAAGCAACGCCGGCGACCAGGGGAAACGTTTTCGGATCGGTCAGGATCGCACGCGGGTAGCCGACACCAGGATCGTCATTATCCGCCGTCGGCGTCAGGTTGTAGTTGTGATCGTAGCACCAAATCTTCGTGGATAACCCGGCCGATCGAAGTGCTGGCGCGAGATGATCGCGAATGAAATCGCGTTCTTCCTCCCCCGTCCATCGGCACGAAGGATACCACCACTTCTTGTCTTTCTCGAGGTTGCGATCGACGCCGGGTTCATTCTGAACAGTGATGGCGTAAAGCGGGATTCCCTCCGCTTGGTAGGCCTGAATGAATTTGACGAAATACTGGGCGTAGGCCCCGTACCATTCCGGCTTCAGCTTCCCGCCAATCATGTTGCCGGTCGTTTTCATCCACCCGGGCGGGCTCCAAGGCGACGCGAAAAAGAGAGCATCCGGGCGAGCCAACGCCGTCTTCCTTATCACCGGCAAGAGGTAAGCCTTGTCCTTCTCGATCGAGAACTTTGACAGTTCAGGATCTGTTTGGCCTTCGGGCATGTCGTCGTAGGTGTACCAAGGATCGCCGGTAAAATCGGGCGTGCCAATACAGATGCGGATGAGGTTCATGCCGATCCCTTGCTCGGGATCGACGAGTTTGCGAACCACGAGGTCCTGGTCGGCCGGTTCGAGTTGATGAATGTTGAAACAGGTGGTCGGTTCGAGCGAGGTCCCCATGCCGAGAATCGTTTGAAAGGTCTGTGTCGGGTCGACTTCAATAAGAAAATCATTCCCCTCGGAAATCGACTCCCATCGAATCGGCTTTTGTTGCTGAAAGCGCATCATTGATCCGTCAGGGCTTTTTTTGGCCGACGAGATGATAAGCTCGATGTCATCGGCCCAAGCCGAGGTTGCCAGCGAGAACAATGTCAAGGCAAGAACACTTACGGGTCGGTACATGGGAGGGTTCCTTGTGGACTGCCGCCAAGGGACTGTTGTGTTCGATTCGAGTTCTCTGTTTTATGCGGGCCACGGGGCCAAGCGGTACTCTTCATCAAAAAACCAAGCTCGACCAGGCTCATGGAGATGCCGTGCGGACAAGATTCGTATCTGGTTCCGCGATACTCCCTGTCCTGCCGACAGATGGTTCCATCCGGTTCGGCTTGAAGAGAGAAGGGGGGAAGGGGGCTTCCTTCGATTAGCTCGGTGAGGCGAGCTTGTACCAGTCCTGCAGGGCTCGGACGTCCATTTCGCGAGTCTGCAACGCGTGGATCGACTGCACCACAACGCGGGCTGCCGCCAAGGTCGTCACACAGGCTACCCCGCGGGCGACGGCTTCGCCCCGAATCTTTCGCTCGTCGTCGCGCGCCCCCGGACCGCTCGGCGTATTGACGATCAACCCGACCTCGTCATTCTTCATGTAGTCAATGATGTTGGGCCGACCCTGCTGCACTTTCAGAATCTGGGTGACAGGGACGCCGCTTTCGCGAATCACCTTTGCCGTCCCCGGTGTCGAAAGGATTTCGAAACCAAGCTGATGAAACTGCTCGGCAAGCTTTGCACCAGCGGGCTTGTCCCGATCCGCAAAGCTCATGAAGATCTTTCCCGTTTTGGGGAGCATGGTCTTGACGGCAAGCTGGCTCTTCGCGAATGCCATCGCGAAATCTTCGTCGATCCCCATCACCTCGCCGGTCGAACGCATCTCTGGTCCGAGAATGATGTCCACACCCGGGAAACGAACGAACGGGAACGAGCTCTCCTTCACCGAGATGTGTTTGGGGGAAGGCTCGGTGGTGAAGCCGATCTCGTCGAGGGTTCGGCCAACCATGAGCTTGGCGGCCAATTTCGGAATCGGGATCCCCGTCGTCTTCGAGACGAACGGAACGGTTCGGCTCGCGCGAGGATTGACCTCGAGAACATAGATTTCGCCATCCTTGACCGCAAACTGAATATTCATCAGGCCGATGACTTTCAGTTCCCGTGCCAGCGCGTATGCCTGCTCTTTGATTCGACCCACCAGCTCGGCTGAGAGGCTGTAGGGAGGCAGTGCGCAAGCGCTGTCGCCCGAATGAATCCCCGCTTCTTCGATGTGCTCCATGACACCGCAGACCAGCGTTTTGTTTCCATCGCTGATCGCATCGACATCGACCTCGGTCGCGTCTTCGAGAAATCGATCAATGAGAAGGGATTGATCAGGTGAGGCATACAAGGCTTTTTCGACGTAGTTTTCCAGCTGCGATTCGTCGTACACGACTCGCATGGCTCGGCCTCCTAGGACGTAGCTGGGCCGAACGAGGACCGGGTAGCCGATCTGTTGAGCGATCGTCTTTGCCGTCGACGCGTCGCGCGCGATGCCGTTATCCGGTTGGCGGAGATTGATCCGTCGCAAGAGTGCCTGAAAGCGGTCGCGGTCCTCGGCCAGATCAATGCTATCCGGACTGGTTCCGATGATCGGCACGCCGGCCGCTTCGAGCGCTCGCGCGAGATTCAGCGGGGTTTGTCCACCGAACTGGACGATCACGCCGACCGGCTTCATCCGCTCGTAAACATTGAGAACATCCTCCACGGTGAGAGGCTCAAAAAACAAGTGATCGCTGGTGTCGTAATCGGTCGAGACCGTCTCGGGGTTCGAGTTGACCATGATGCTTTCGTAGCCCTCTTCCTGAAGGGCATACGCCGCATGGCAACAACAATAATCAAACTCGATTCCCTGGCCGATCCGGTTGGGTCCACCCCCCAAGATCATGACCCGCTTCTTCGTAGGATCCAGTCTCGTTTCGTCGATCGTTCCATCGTAGGTCGAGTAGTAGTAGGGGGTGTATGCCTCGAACTCAGCCGCACAGGTATCGACCAATCGAAAGACGGGAACGATCCCAAGGTCGGTTCGATGCCGACGTATATGGAACTCGGTGGTGTTCCAGAGGTACGCCAATTGTCGGTCGGAGTAGCCCAGCTTTTTGGCTTCACGAATGAGATCGGCCGGCGCATCTTCGAGTCGTTTAATCGTCCGAAGTTTCTCGACCTCGAAATCGACAAGCTCTTTGATGTTTTCGAGGAACCACTTGTCGATCTTGGTCTTTTCGTGGATCTCTTCGAGCGTCATTCCCGACAGCAAGCCGTAACGAATCGCCCAGATTCGGTAGGGGTTTGGAGTCACGAGTTTCTGGATAATCTCATCCCGATCAGGATAGCGGTCCGTGCCAAACCGATCCCCCCTACTGCAGCCGAGCCCGAAGTGCCCGGTCTCCATGCTTCGTAAGGCTTTTTGAAGGGATTCCTTGAACGTTCGGCCAATTGCCATCGCTTCGCCGATACTTTTCATCGACGTCGTCAGCGTGATCGGCGTATCGGGAAACTTCTCGAACGTGAAGCGAGGCACCTTCGTCACGACGTAATCGATCGTCGGTTCAAAACAGGCAGGTGTCTCGCGCGTGATGTCATTGCGGAGTTCATCGAGCCGATAACCGACCGCAAGTTTCGCGGCGATCTTCGCGATGGGAAATCCGGTCGCTTTGGAGGCGAGCGCGCTGGACCTGCTGACGCGAGGATTCATTTCGATGACGACCATTCGGCCATCGTCGGGGTTGATGGCAAATTGAATGTTCGACCCGCCCGTTTCGACGCCGATCGCCCGGATGATGCGAAGACTCGCGTCGCGCATCCGCTGGTACTCTTTGTCGGTGAGGGTCTGTGCCGGCGCGACGGTGATTGAATCCCCGGTATGGACGCCCATAGGATCAAAGTTCTCAATGGCGCAGATGATGACGACGTTGTCGGCATGATCGCGCATCACCTCCATCTCGAACTCTTTCCATCCAATGACCGACTCTTCGACGAGAACCTCGTGGATGGGGCTGAGTTCTAATCCTCGACTGATGATTTCGTCATACTCGTCGCGGTTGTACGCGATCCCGCCGCCCGTGCCGCCGAGCGTGAACGCGGGACGCAGGACGCAGGGAAGCCCAACTTCGTCGCGGGCCGCCCGAGCCTCTTCCATGGTTCGGACGATCGCACTGTGCGGCAGTTCCAGGCCGATCGCTTGAACGGTCTTCTTAAAGAGATCGCGTCCCTCCGCTTTAGCGATCGCCTCGGCGTTGGCGCCGATCATCTCGACACCAAACCGAGTCAGCACTCCTTCATTGAAGAGATCGAAGCCCAGGTTCAGGGCGGTCTGTCCACCGAGCGTCGGCAGAAGCGCGTCGGGCCGCTCTTTTTCGATGATTTTGGTGAGGACTTCGACCGTGAGAGGCTCGATGTAGGTCCGGTCGCTTCTCTCGGGGTCGGTCATGATGGTAGCCGGGTTCGAGTTGACCAGCACGATCTCGTACCCCTCCTCTCGGAGGGCTTTGCAGGCTTGGCTGCCGGAATAGTCGAACTCACAGGCTTGGCCGATGATGATCGGGCCCGACCCGATTATCAGAATCTTCTTAATGTCCGTCCGTTTGGGCACTCTGCTGTCCGTGCGTCTAGGGGAGTGGTTAGAAGACGACATCCGATCGGCCCGGTTCAGGACCGGTCTGGTCGAGTTGACATCGTCGGTAAACAAACTTGGTTCAACTTATTTGGGTGGAGGCAGGCCGACCAGTCACAAGCGCGAACATGGACAAGCGGAGAAGGGTCTCTAAGATGAATCGAGCGCGAGCGTTGCCGTCGACGAGTGCGTCGATTTGCGTTTGGATCGGATTAAATCGGATTAGATCGGTTTTCGTCGAGTCTGTTTCGGGGGACCTCCCCCGAGGACTCTTTTGGATGGTGGACCAGCCTACACGCGAGGCTGCCCTAGCCTCCTTACCTCTGCGGACCGCCGTCTCTCGAAATCCATTCTGCCTAATGGGTTTCGGACCGTTTCCGTTTCGGTCAAGGAAAAGCTTCACTTCCCCGTCCCGAAAGCTGGCTTGACGACTTTTGAAAACCAAGCCTGCAAAGCACTTGCGGCAAATGATCGGCCCTTGTCCCATGTGACCGGGCTGGTTTCGGCCGTCCCCCGCCGGGTTGGGGGGTGTGTGGCTCGCGGAAGATATTGCCCCCTAGGGTTTGGGGGCTAGGTGTGTCTCTCAGAATTGGATTGATGCCATGACGAACCTTGCCAATGTTCGAAACATCGGAATTTCTGCCCACATCGACTCGGGCAAGACCACCCTCACGGAGCGGATCCTCTTCTATTCGGGCAAGATCCACAAGATGGGCGAAGTCCGCGGCACGGGCGCCGTCATGGATCACATGGAACTCGAAAAAGAAAAGGGAATCACCATCACCGCGGCATGCACCACGGTGCATTGGAATGAATCGACCATCAATATCATCGACACGCCCGGCCACGTCGACTTCACCGTCGAGGTCGAACGAAGCTTGCGCGTCCTCGATGGCGCGATCTTGGTCCTGTGCAGTGTCGCGGGTGTTCAAAGCCAATCGATCACCGTCGATCGCCAGATGAAGCGGTACCAAACCCCTCGTTTGGCATTCATCAACAAGCTTGATCGCTCGGGCGCCAACCCCAAAAGCGTCATTCGCCAATTGCATGAGAAGCTTGGGATCCACGCCGTCCCACTGCAGATTCCGATCGGCCTATCCAACAATCTCGAAGGGATTGTCGATCTCATCAACATGAAGGGCTTCTACTTCGACGGTGATCAGGGCGAAACCGTTCGCGAAGCGGCGATCCCCGAGCATCTTCAGGACGAAGCGGAGGAAGCGCGGGCATACATGCTTGATAAGCTCTCGCTGTTTTCCGACGAGATCATGGAATTGATGCTCGAGGAGAAGGAGATTCCCGTCGAGCTGATTCACAAAACGCTTCGCAAGGCGACCCTCACGCAAGACCTCACGCCGGTCTTGATGGGCTCGGCCTATCGCAATAAGGGGGTTCAACTGCTTCTCGATGCCGTCGAGCGGTACTTGCCCAACCCGCTGGATCGAACCATGCAGGCCAATGATGGTGCGACCGGTGGGAAGATCGACCTTACTCCGGATCCCAGCAAGCCGATGATCGGGATGGGCTTCAAGCTGGTCGATGAACCCTACGGTACGGTGACCTACTTCCGCGTCTATCAGGGAACCGCCAGGAAGGGGGACCAGTACTACAACACCCGCATTCGCAAAAAGCAGCGGTTCTCGCGAATTCTGCGAGTTCATGCCGACCAGACGGCGGAAATAGATCAGGCGATCGCCGGCGACATCGTGGCCGTCGTCGGGATCGATTCGGCATCGGGCGATACCTACTGTGAAACGGATTCGCCGATTTCTCTCGAGAATATGTTCGTTCCCGAACCGGTCATTTCGTTGGCCGTCTCGCCCGAGAAGCGGGCCGACAGCGATAAACTCTCGAAGGCGCTCCAGCGATTCCGCAAGGAAGATCCCACCTTCCGCGTCGGCAGCGATCCAGAGACGAGTGAAACGATCATCAGCGGCATGGGTGAACTCCACCTCGAGATTTATCTCGAACGAATTCGCCGAGAGTACGGCTGCGCCGTGCAAGCGGGCGCCCCGAAGGTCAGCTACCGAGAAGCTCCCACGCAAGAGTGCGAGTACGACTACAAGCACAAGAAACAGACGGGCGGTTCCGGTCAGTACGGCCACATCAAGGGGCGAATGCTGCCTCTTCCCGAAGGCGAAGCGACCCAGGGAGAGTCGTTCATCTTTGAGAATAAGGTCGTGCAAGGTCGTATTCCCGGCGAGTACATCCCGTCGGTCGAGAAGGGCTTCCGGAAGGCGATCGTGAAAGGACCCGTCGCGGGCTTTGAAGTGGTTGGCCTTAAATGCGTCCTGGAAGATGGTTCGTACCACGACGTCGACTCCAGCGACATGGCTTTCCAAATCTGTGCCCTCGACTGTTTCCGCGAGTACTTCAGGCAGACCAAGCCGGTCCTTCTCGAACCGGTCATGAAGGTCGAAATCGAATGTCCTTCGGAGTTTCAAGGGACCGTGGGGGGCGAAATCAGTTCCCGCCGAGGAATGATCATGGGGTCGGAAACTCGCGAGGGTTTTGCCGTCCTCACCGCAGAAGTTCCGCTGGCCAACATGTTCGGCTACTCGACCGATCTTCGAAGTGCCACGCAGGGCAAGGGGACTTTCTCCATGGAGTTTGCTCGCTACGCCCGCGTTCCGGGAAGCATTCAAGAGGAGATCGTGGCCAAACAAAAGGCGGCAGACCAGGCGAAGAAGTAGTTCGCCTCCACCCCTCGAAAAAAAAGAAAGCCCCTGTCAGCCCACACGCTGGCAGGGGTTCATTCTTGGTAGATACCCTTCGAAGCGTACCTTAGCGGTAGGGGGAACACGGGATGATCGTCCGACGCGAGACGCTTGCCCTTGTCGCTGGCATGGTGCTTATCCTGCTGGGGTGTGGTAAGAGGAATCAGTTCGTTCCCCCGCCTCCCGCGAAGGTGACGATTGCCCTCCCGTCGCAGGCCGACGTCGTTGAGACCGTCGATTTCACCGGTACCACTCGTGCGGTGCAAACGGTTCAGATTCGGTCCCGCGTCGACGGTTACTTGAAGCAGGTCGGCTTTAAGGATGGCTCGAACGTCAAGATCGGCGATCTCCTTTTCGTGATCGAGCCCGAACCTTTTGAAGTCGCTCTTCGTTCGGCGCAGGCAAGAGTCGATAAGTCCAAGGCAAGCTTACAATTGGCCGACCATCAGCTCGTGCGAACCCAGCGATTGGCGGAATCGAACTCGGTCGCGAAGGAAGAAGTCGAGACACGCCTTGCCGAGCGGAACTCAGCCGCTGCCGACGTCGGCACCGCGGAGGCCGATGTCGAGAAGGCGAGGCTCGACCTCAACTACACGCAGATTCATTCGCCGATCAACGGACGCATCGGCCGTCGGCTTGTCGATGTCGGCAACTTGGTTCAGACCGAAACCACGCTGCTTTCTACCATCGAATCGATCGATCCAATTCACGCCTACTTCAGCATCAGCGAGGGTGATTACCTTCGGCTCGCGAAACTCCATCAAGCAAGCTCGCTGCTCGATCCGGATGCCCCGGCTTTCGAATTGTCGCTGGGATTGCCCAACGAGGAAGATCTCCCCTTCACCGGCCGATTCGATTACCGCGATCTTGGTGTCGACCCCGAGACGGGAACCCTCCTTTGGCGCGGGATCTTCCCGAATCCCAAGGGCCAACTGGTGCCAGGCCTGTACGTCCGATTGCGAGCCTCCCTCGGTCAGCCAGCTCCGAAGATTCTCGTCGAAGAGCGTTCTATCGCCTCCGATCAGCGGGGAACGTACGTGCTCATCGTCAATCAAGATTCGGTCGTCGAGCATCGCCCCGTCAAGCTCGGATTGGTCCAAGGTCAAAAGCGAGTCGTCGAAGAGGGTATCACGGAGAACGACTGGGTCATCATCAACGGTCTGCAACGCGCTCGCGCGGGGATGGTCGTCGATCCGTCTAAAGTGGATGAGGCATCGAAGGGGGTGAAATCCCCTGTCGGTCCCGTTTCTTCACCGGTCGGCGGGGGGGCGAAGAACTGATGTTCTCTCGGTTCTTTATCGATCGACCGATCTTCGCAAACGTCATTGCGATTTTGACGATGATCTTGGGCATCGTTGCGATTTATCGGCTCCCGGTCGAGCAGTACCCCAGCATCACGCCTCCGACCATCCGCGTGCAAGCGAACTACCCCGGGGCCAACGCGCAAGTTGTGGCCGACACGGTGGCGGCTCCCATCGAACAACAGGTCAACGGCGTCGAGCGGATGCTGTACATGTCTTCTTCGTCGTCGGGGGACGGTTCTTACTCTCTGACGGTCACGATGGAAATCGGCACCGATCTTGATGACGCCCAGGTGATGATTCAAAATCGATTAGCGCTGGCCGAGCCGCAACTTCCCGAAGAGGTGAAAAGGCAGGGAATCACCGTCAAAAAGCAATCAACGAACATCATCCTCGTGATCGCGCTCACCGCCATCGACAATCGTTACGACGCGCTTTTTCTTTCCAACTACGCCAGCTTGAGACTACGTGATGAACTGAGCCGAGTCCCCGGCGTCGGCGAAGTGACGATCTTCGGTGTCGCCAATTACAGCATGCGCGTTTGGCTTGATTCCGAGCGCATGAAGTATCGCCGACTGACCGCGCCAGACGTCATGCGCGCCATTCGGGAACAGAATCTCCAAGTCGCTCCGGGGCAGATCGGCCAACCCCCCAGCCCCGATGAACTCGCCTTCCAATACACCATCACCGCCACCGGGCGCCTGCAAAACGTCGACGAGTTTGAGAAGATCGTCATCAAGCGAGGCGACGACGGGCGGGTCACTTACCTCGGTGACGTTGCTCGTATCGAACTGGGGAGTCAATCGTACGATCAGTACACTCGCTCGCGTGGAAAACCGAACGCGAACGTCGGCATCTATCAGCTCCCCGGAGCGAATGCCATCGAGGTGGCCAAGCGTGTCCGTGAGGCGATGGAACGAATCAAGACGTCATTCCCCGATGGTATGCAGCACGTTGTCACCCTCGACACCACCAAGTTCATCGAAGCATCGATCCAAGAGGTTTACGTCACGTTGATCGAAGCGGGGTTGTTGGTCTTGCTGGTGATACTCCTCTTTTTGCAGGATTGGCGAGCTGTTCTGATCCCGGCGACGACGGTGCCCGTGACGATCATCGGCGCTTTTGCCGCCATGGCGCTGCTGGGGTTTTCCATCAATATTCTGACGCTGTTTGGTTTGGTGCTCGCCATCGGCATCGTGGTCGATGATGCGATCGTCATTGTCGAGAACGCGACCCACCACATCGAACAAGGGATGAGTCCTCGGCAAGCGACCATTCAGGCGATGAGCGAAGTTCTCGGGCCTATCGTCGGGATCACGCTGGTCTTGCTGGCGGTTTTTGTGCCGAGTATTTTTCTCACGGGGATCACGGGTCAACTCTATCGCCAATTCGCGTTGACGATTGCCGCCACCGCGCTCATCAGCGCGATCAATGCTGTAACGCTGAAACCCGCGCAGTCAGCACTTTGGCTTCGTCCCAAAAGCCCCCGGAAGAGCTTTTGGTTCGGCTGGTTCAATACCGTTTATGCTTGGTCCGAGGCTCTCTATTTGAAGTTGCTTCGCTGGTCGTTGGGCCACGTAGGCATCATGCTCGTCGCCTTTGGCCTTCTGGTTGGGGGCGGCGCGGCATGGTATCGTTCGCTTCCGACGGGTTTTTTTCCGATCGAGGATCAGGGCTACATCCTAGTCAATGTGCAACTCCCCGATGCCTCGTCGATTCAGCGAAATGCCGGCGTCATGAATCGCATCGATGAAATCCTGTTGCGAACGCCGGGAATCAAAGCCTGGACAACATTGGGGGGATTGTCGCTGCTGGATTTCAGCAGTTCCTCCAACGCCGGCACGGTCTTTGTGACGTTCGACGATTGGCATGAACGAAAGGCATCGGGTCAAACACTGGACACCAATCTGGGATCGCTACGCAAAGAATTTGCG
>JAIELF010000015.1 GCA_019753235.1 bacterium | reverse complement strand
TTCCGCTGAAAGGTTTCAGAGTTGTCACTTACATCTCGTCCTCCTCTCCCAAGCTTCTTGGCGCAAAGGGCGTGTCCGGCGGCACCAGCCTCGGGGACTCTCGGTCGGTTCGACATGAGCATGCAATGAAGAAGCAGTCAGTGGGTGATACGCAGCCAACCGACTCTATGCGGGATGCGACCAATCGCCGCTGATCGGAAAAGACTCAGGCAGAGCGATGGCGATTAGCGCCAAAGCTCAGATGCCCGCCCTCAAGCGAGCGCGTTGCCAGCGGGCCAACTGCAGCGACTTGTTAGCGTTACTCATAGCAAGTTCCACGGATCGTCGAGATACATCTCAAGGAACGATTCCAAGCTGGGGGCGGTTTGCTGTTGATTCTGGATAAGCCAAACCGATGAGACCTCTTCATTCTCGTACCGCAGTTCCCAGGTGCAGACTTCAATCGAATGATCGCAGAACATAACGCCTGTTCGGCGTTCTTCTTCGTTGCGCTTCCTTAACCAATCCCACGGCCACAACGACCACAAAAATTCTTCGTCGAACTCATACTGGGCGAATCCGCCGAGCGTTGAATACAAGGCAACAACATCGCAAGACACGCGCTGCCCTAGAGCAGACCACGTCTGTCGAATCACATCTTTAGCCACGGGCGGGCCTGGCTTTATGCCGTCGCGCTCCCATGACGCGATGCACCGAGATAGCGTGTCAGAGAGCGTCATGATTTGGAACCGCTTTCGTCACGCTAACTTGTTTATTGGAAGTTTCCGCCTATTACCTGTAGGTCGCAAATGTGCGGCCTAACGCGCAGGCAGCTAATCGTCGGAAGTCGCATTGTAGCATTTACTGCGTGATTGGCGGCCCCTGTCTAGCGCTCATCGGGATCGCGAGCCAGTACGTCCAGCCCGGTTCAGGACGTCGGTGTAAATTATCGACATACGAACGTCCTTGTGGCCCTGGCAGTTCCTGCACGGTGCGGACGGCGTAGCCATCGGCCAGCTGATGCGTCACAACGCACACATGAGGGCGTGACCTTGACGTTCTGATCAAGGTCCACCGGACGGTTCGTCCTTGGCGCGCAAAAGCCAACGCATCTGGCACCGGGGATCCATCCTGTAAACCGGTCCATTGTTGATCTGTTTCGCTCTTTCATGGCTTAGTGCGGAGCGAGGAACTTGAACGGCTCAGCCTTTTTGAAATTGGCCGTCTGGTCCCCAGCCAAGTCCTTGCCCGAGAGAGTCAACTTCCGCGTTCCGGAACCCTCGTTGAAGTCGACCTTGTCCAACTTCACCCATGCTGGGCTCGGGTTCGCGGTATC
Organism: bacterium; assembly: GCA_019753235.1. Lineage (GTDB taxonomy): Bacteria > Planctomycetota > Planctomycetia > Kolteriales > Kolteriaceae > JAIELF01. The sequence continues at coordinate 104,109 of JAIELF010000015.1, read as the reverse complement.
CTCGAAATAGTAGACACGGCTTTTATGGTCAGACACCGTACGCCAGATGGTCGATGAAAGATTGGGCGCGTCCTTCTTGCGGACTCCCCGAGGCACGCTGACATTCCGCATCACGCTAAAGACGCTGGCGACGGATTCGCGAGCGTCGGCGGTTTGCAGACACGCATTGATGTAATAGGACGCCCGAGCGAAGCGGTCGGCGGCCCGGGTGGTGCCCGGCAGCATCACGGCCCCATCGATCTCCTTCCAGTATTCGTTCAGCGCCAGTTGCTTGTCGTAGGTCGGCGAGTTCGTCATGACCTGGAACTCCTTGCCGTGGTGGATGACAAGTTTGCCTTTGACGTATTCGAAGATCGCCGAGTCGCCGGTCGGGTCTGAGATCGACAAGTGCACCGTGCCTTTGGCCCCGTTCGGAGCTGCCACCGGCACCACGCGGAACGAATTCTTATTCAACTCGGCGACCGCTTCTTCCACGGTGGCGAACGAGTCGAGCATGTACTGCGCCCATGAGGTGATGCACACACCGGGGCGATTGTCGTCGGCCGGTGGGTACTCCGACTCGGCCAGGTATAGCAAGTTGACGACTAGCCCCTTCTCGTTCATCCCGTCCGCCGTACCGCCCTCGTAGACTGACGCTACGACACTGCCGTACTTGCTGGTCCACTCCAGCGATCCCTTGTTGAGGCCGCCGTCCCGCTTCATTCCACGAGGGAAGATCCACAGGTTGGTTTGCATGTCTTCGACCCAGTCCATTGATCGCCCGGTGACGACCCGACCTTCCTTGCCGAGATATACCGCGCGAGTGCATGCATCTGCATTGGTTACAAAAACAACCAGAGAGGTAAGGGCGGCTCCGGCGGCGAGAAGAGCCATCGGGAACAAGAGTCGCGAACGCATGAGAGAACCTCCCAAACCTCTGAGGAATATGTGCCGTTGTTTGCCGAATTGGACTCGGTTTCCGGATGTACTGAACCGCGAACCGCTCCGCTGCCTATTCTATCGAGTACAACCCCGATGGTGGCCGTGAACGCTACGATCCTCACAATCCTTCGTCTGATACCGAGGAATGCCGCGAACCAAGAACTGGCCTCAAGTTTGAGAATCATCGTTGCAAGAACTCAACTCGGAAATCAAAGTCCCGAGAAACGTCGAAGGCGGCGATTGATGAGGCACGAAAACCCCTTACCTCTCTAGGGAAAAACCTGATCCGTACGCCGTCCCCTTGCGGATTTGAGGCTCTTCGATCGGCGACACTCACGAGGGCGTGTCGTGGGCGTTCAGGTAGTCGCTTCCAATCTCCTCGTTGTTCCCTGAATTTGTCTGCACTTGGGCGCATCTGCTTCGCGGTCGGGTGTTCCCAGGCTTCGCTCTTCGCTGCGGTCGCGTCCGCAGTCATGAGCACTTTTGAAAGTTGGCACTCCGTGATCGGTTAGTTTTCGGTGCATTGAATCGAGACTTGCTTTGACAGAGGGAGTGTCAGGGAGAGTGTAACGAACTTTTCGGATCAGGGAAGCTTCTCGGGTGATGTCGTTCGCATCGACGTTATCGCCGGGGTAGAAACGAGAGATTGGGATGCTGAGGATCGCGTGATAAACGTTTGGGGCTAATTGGCCGTCCACGTTGATCGGGCGGGTCAGTCGAAGCTTCTTCTCGACTTGGACGTCGGGTGGCTCTTCGTTGAAATCAGGAGAGTGATCCTCTTTCAGAAACTTAGCGCCAATCGCGGTCTCGGCCGGCGACTTGCCACCGACCGACCAGCGTCCCATTCCTGGCAATGTACATATCCCGATGAAGCGCGCATGTGGGACAGATATGGTAAGAAATTGCCATCAGCAGATCGCCCGGCGCGAAGCGATCGGCCTCCCGCGTATCGACAACCAGATGCTCTTCGTTTTGCTTGAAAAGCGTCTGTTCTTCTAGATCGAGAAAGTGAACTCGCTGCTCTTTACTGGGGTCGGCCGCGACGGCTTTGTGACCCAGGTCGCAGGTCAATCGCCCCGGGCGAGGCAAGCTCACAACGCGCGTCCAGAGAATCGCGGCCGGCGTCATACGAAGCTCGGCAAAACGCTGATGATAATTCCAGTCACTGAAAACGAACGTTCCAGGCGAGGCTTCTAGGCGAGCATCATCCTTGCCCACATGGAGCCAAGCGGCAAATGTGCCCGTCCCCGCGACGACCCACCTTCGCACCGGCAAGCCGACAGATTCCAGATCGCTTGTTAGTCGGCAAAGGAGAGCAAACTCTTGGGACACGCGGTCGGCTCGCACTTCCGGAGAAGGCGAATCGACGTCGCCGTCGTACAGATGCAATCCATCCCATTGAAGCGACGCGTGCCCGACAATCTGACGAGCCAGCTCGATGACGGCCGGCCCTGGAAGAACGCCTGTCCGGCCCATCCCCGCATCCAGATCGATCATCACTCTCGATGTCTGATTCTTTTCTCTCAAGGCGTCAGCAAGCATCGGCACCGGGGCGGGATGATCCACGAGAACAGAGAAATCGGTTCTTCCCGCGTACCGAGCGACCAACTCGACGAATAAGCCGATGTTCGGACCGACCATCGGGTAGGCGATCAGAACATCGGGCGCCCCTGCCCTGGCAAGCATATCGGCCTCGAACAGCGTCGCGCACTTGTGCTTGGTGATCCCGAGCGCTAGTTCCATTTGGATAACGTCGATGGTCTTGTGCGTTTTGGCGTGCGGCCGAAGCCGGGCTGGGTTTCCGCCTGCCCAGTTGATCGCCTGCCGCAAGTTGCTTTGCACGATATCGGGATAGACCACCAGACTGGGAGTGAGCAGAGAGCGAGTGTCATCCAGACGGTACGGCCGAGCATCAATGGGGGGCATGGCGACAGCGTTAACCATGAGAGAGAGCGCCCCCTTTACGATTTGTTTTCGGGGAATAGCTCTGCCAATTTGTCGATCAGTTCTTCGATCTTGCCGGCACGAAAGATGATCTTTCCCTCGGGGTCGTAAACGAGATAGGCAGGGACGCCGTTGACTTCGAAGGTGGCGGCGAAATCGGCTGGGTCTTCATCGAGAACAAACGTTCGCAGGTTGCTCGAGAGCTGGGCAAGGAACTCTTTCACTTCCGGTTCTTTGTCTGCTGGATCATTGGCGATGCTGGCGAAGACCACGTTGTCGTGCAAACGATACTTTGATTCGACTTCGAGGAATTTGGGAAACTTCTCTTTGCAGATGCCACACCAAGTCGCCCAGCCATCGACGACAAGATATTTCCCGCGAAATGCTTCCCGTTCTTTGTTGAACCCGGCAAAGTCGACAACTTGAACGATGGCGGGGGTTCGGCTCTGCTCGTTCGGCGCGGCCGCCGCCGGCGGAGGCGGAATGACCATCGGCGAGGCTGGTTCCGATGTCGCGGGAGATTTCTCTTTGGATCGATCTCCGGTGACCAACTTTTCAATTTCGGGATCGGTCGCCTGGGCTGACGGCGGCGGAGACTTCTTTGAACAGCCCGCCACGACGACCAGAAAAAGAATCAGCCATCCATGCCGAGAGAGAACCTTGATGAATTTCATCCGTCAACCTCTTGTGAAAATGGTCGAGGCGGGCATCCTTTGGCAGCGCCTCGACCGATGGTGATGGACGATCGAGCGAGTTTACTCGTATCGAATGCCGCAACCATGCGCGGGATGCGTCTGCACGGCGGGCTTCTTACCCGCGAGAATGGCATCCACGGCATCTTTGACGAAGTGAGTCTCGACCTTTTCCGCGGCCATTTTATCGTCGAATGATCCGACGTAGGCGATCTTGCGATCTTTATCGAGGACGAACAGGTGTGGCGTTTTCTCCGCCTGGAAATCATGGCCAATCTTTTGGCTTTCGTCGTAAATGTACGGGAAGGGGAAATCCTTCTCCTTGGCTCGTTCGATCATCGCGGGAAGCTGATCCGATTCTCCCTTGTTGACGCTGATTGCGACGAAGGCGACCCCCTTTTTCTGATACTCCTTCGCGAATGCGATAAAGCGATCTTCGTACGCCACCGCGACCGGACAATGATTACAAGTGAACGCGACCACTACCGCCTTGGCGTCTTTCAGCTCTTGAAGGGAATGATTCTTGCCATCCGTACCAGGGAGATTGCTCCACGCTGGAGCATCGGCTCCTAGATCAATCCCCCATGCCGAGCCGACCATCAGCGCTAACGCCGCCACTGAAGAAACACGCCGCATTATTTCATCTCCTAAATGACTCTCATCCGACTCTCTCATCGTAAAGGCTCGTGAGGCCAGATCAAGCACCTAAACAGGTCCAGGCAAGATCGGCGCTACCCTCGAGGGAACCAGTCCCGGATCGCCCCGATCGCCTCACCCATAGAATAGGTCGAGGCCCTTGGGCCCGATGAGAGGCCCGTAGCATATCGATGGGGCAGACTCGGCTTCATCGCTCGGCGTTTTTCCGGAGATAAGCGACGGAATGAAGTGGTCAAATTGGATACTCCCCGTCGGACTTTTAGTCCTGGCCGTTTTGTTGATTCAAGCGACGCTGATGGAGCCTCGCCCCATCCAGGTGACATACTCTGAGTTTCGCAAACTGCTCGATGCTGGCAGCGTGCAGAGCGTCGTCACCGGGCAAGGCGTATTCACCGGCAATTTGAAAGAGTCAATTGCCGACACGTCGGGCCGAAGGAGTCGTCAGTTCTCCGTCGACGTCAATGGATTGCCCCGTGACACGGATCTCGTGCGTCTCTGCCTCGAAAAGAACGTCGACATCAAAGGCTCGCCGGATCCCAATCCCTTTAGCGTGATGCTCGTCTGGCTCTTGCCGACCGCGATCGTGGTCGCCCTTCTCTATTTTCTAGTATTTCGACGAATGGGTCCGGGCGGAGGCGCGATGATGTTCGGCCGAAGTAAAGCCAAGCTCTACGCGCACGAGGATCTAAACGTTTCCTTCGACGATGTTGCTGGCCTGGAAGAAGCCGTCGATGAATTGCGAGAAGTGGTCGACTTCCTGAAGAATCCCGAAAAGTACCAGGCCGTGGGAGGACGTATCCCGAAGGGGGTGATGTTGGTGGGCCCGCCCGGCACCGGCAAGACATTACTGGCGCGAGCGGTCGCCGGCGAAGCGGGGGTCCCTTTTTTCGGACTATCCGGCTCAGACTTTGTCGAGATGTTTGTCGGCGTGGGCGCCGCGCGTGTGAGAGATCTATTCGCCCAGGCCGAGCAGCGTGCCCCGTGCATCATCTTCATCGACGAACTCGACGCGATTGGAAAAAGTCGAGGCTCCGGATTCGTTGGGGGGCATGATGAACGAGAGCAAACGCTCAACCAGCTTCTTGTCGAGATGGATGGGTTCGATTCGAATCGTGGTGTCATCATCATGGCAGCGACGAATCGGCCCGAGATTCTCGACGCTGCCTTGCTTCGACCCGGGCGATTCGATCGCACCGTGGTGGTTGATCGCCCCGACGTCAATGGACGCGAAGCGATTCTGCAAGTGCATGCTCGCAATGTGAAGGTGGCCGAAGACCTCAACCTGCGGGAGATTGCCTCGTTGACGCCTGGTTTTGTCGGAGCGGATCTGGCCAATCTCATCAATGAGGCGGCACTTCTAGCCGGACGAAAAGGTTTTCCCCACGTGACTCGGCACCTGCTTGAAGAAGCGATCGAACGATCGATGGCGGGGCTCGAACGAAAGCAGCGGGTGATGATGCCCGAGGAAAAAAGGCGGATCGCCTATCATGAGTGTGGCCATGCGATCGTCGCGTTTCTGCTGCCTGGATCTGACCCCGTTCACAAGATCTCGATCGTTCCTCGCGGCATCGGCGCCTTGGGTTACACCTTGCAAAGACCGCTTGACGATCGCTATCTCGCGACGCAAAGCGAGTTGGAAAGCCGTATCTGTACGCTATTGGGTGGGATCACCGCCGAGGAGATTGTCTTCAGCGAAACGTCGACCGGCGCTCAGAACGATTTGCAGCGGGTTGCCTCGATCGCTCGAAGCATGGTCAAAGATTTCGGCATGAGCCCCGAACTCGGTCGGCTGCAGTATCGCGATTCACAAGACTCCGCATTTCTGGGGACTTCGCTCGGAGCGACGCGCGAGTACAGCGAGACCACGGCGAGAGAGATTGACATGGAGGTCCGGCGAATTGTCGACCAAGCGCAAGTGCTGGTGCGAAATATTCTCAATCAGCATCGCCCGTCGCTCGAGAAGTTGGCCGAGCGGCTGCTCGAGAAGGAAGTCCTTGATGCCACAGAGTTCAAGGAGGTGATGGAAGCCTCGTCGCCGCGATTGGTGCCGGGCACCTCGCCCATTCGAACGATCGATCCGAAGACGAACGATGTCGATACCGGCCCGACGCGAGTGGACGGAGCTCCACCGATACCAGGCGCGGGCTAGCGGCATGTTGCCGAGGATGATCGGCTCCGCGTCTCATGCAAGGGCGAATCGACTAAAATACATGGACGAAGCGAACCGTGATCATCACCGCTTCCGTCGGTGTCGTGAAGAACGCAGAGATCCACTTTGGGGGGCCAAGCTTCATGAATATCCGGATCAAGTACTGCGTTCCCTGTGGATATCGCAAACATGCCGAGCGATTGGCAAGTCTTTTTCGTAGCCGACTGGCGGCCGATGTAGTGCTCGAAACGGGAAGCTTTGGCGTCTTCAAAATCTGGCGCGATGACATCTTGGTTTTCGATAAGCGCGACACGCGCGGCTGGCTGGGAAAGCTTGGGTTCGGCTTGCTCCCCAACGACGAAACCCTAGTAAAATTACTCGCAAACAAGACATCCCCGAGCGTCCGTCCGTCCCCATAATCAACCTGTTCTTCGCTGATCATGTTCCATAACCGCGACTCCCTTTCTTCATCCATGGGATCGAATGCGACGCTACACAATGTCGACGTGCCCTGCCGACGCGAGCCCGTCCCTTTCTCTGCCGGGCAGAAAATGCTCTTGCAGGAATTCTCGGTCCCGTTAGATTTTGGGGGTCTTGAATGGATAATCCGACCCGGGCATCAGGCATGCCTGCTTGCAATGGCCCGCTCGGCTGTCCCGACGCAACTTGACGTACACCTTTCAGGGAAGAGAGGGAAGCCCCTTGCCAAGCGTGGGGTCCAAGGATGCTTTCAGAATCGGCGTGACGGCACCCCGTCACCGCTGGCTTCATCGATCCCTCCCGAGAGTGGCGACCTATCTTCCCGATGGCGACATCGCCCAACGTTCTCTCATCACCGGACTACGTCACAAAAGGTTTGTTGGCGCCAGACTCCTGTTTCAAACAGGTCGATCGCGGGCTTGCCAATATGTCTGATCAAGCAAGAGGACAACTCATTGGTCCGATGGAAGGAATCGCCGAGCAGACGGTGCTACAGGGAGATAAGCGTGTCGGTTTGCTGGCGGGGAGTGGGCGATTTCCGGTCCTCTTTGCCGAGGGAGCAAAAGCCAAAGGGTACGAAGTCATCTGTGTCGGCATCGAGGGAAATGCGGACCCATCACTGGCAGAGTGCGTCACGCGGTTCTACTGGAACGGGGTCGCTCGGCTCGGCTCACTGATCAAACGATTCAAGACAGAAGGGATTAGCTGCATCGTCATGGCGGGCAAGATTCAGAAAAAGGCGATGTTCGACCGCTGGCGGCTCCTGCGCCATCTGCCCGATTGGCGATTTGCTCGCGTCTTTCTTTCTGCACAGAAGAAAGACAATCGCGACGATTCACTTCTCTTGGCGTTGATTGAAGAATTTGAAAGGGACGGTATTCACGTCGCTTCCGCACTCGACATCGTCCCAGAAATCCTGGCGAAGGCTGGCTGCATGACGCAACGAGTCCCCTCGCCGCACGAGCGAAGCGACATCTCGTTCGGCTGGATGCTGGCCAAAGAATTGGGTCGACTCGATATCGGCCAGAGCGTGGTCGTTCGCGAACGAGCCATTCTCGCCCTCGAAGCGATCGAAGGGACCGACAAAGCCATTGAAAGAGCCGGGCAACTCTGTCCCTCGGGGGGCTTCACGGTCGTAAAGGTCGCCAAGCCGAGACAAGATATGCGGTTCGATGTTCCGACCATTGGCCGAAGCACCATTGAAACGATCGCCCGAGCCGGCGGAACGTGCCTGGCCATCGAAACCGGCAAGACCATCGTGATCGATTCCCATGAGACCGTCGAACTAGCCAACAAGCACGGCATCAGCGTGATCTCGTTGACCGCGGAACAAGCTCGACCGGTAACGACCGTTCCTAACGACCTGGAGAGGAGGGACCAGCGGCGTCCGGCGTGAATCCTGGATCGTCGAAGAGGACTGCACCATGATTGGCACCTTCATTGCGAAGCACACCCGCAAGGGAACGCTTCCTCACCATCAGCCTGCCACGCATCCTCGAGTGACGCAATTCGGAATTCTTCCTCCTCGACGACCTCAGGATTCGCGCCGAACGCCGTTCTGTCCCCTGGAACCCGCCAGTCTATTCACCTGTCCCATCGACTCATGCGTACGGCAATAATGCCGATTCCTCTGTATACTCATGGCAGATATCCTTCGCCCCATGAACCTAGCGAGTTGACTGTCATCCTAGTGTCAATGGCACCGCCTTGACCGCGAAAGAACGCAGCGAAAGAAACATCATGAACCATCACGAGACATGGGTTTTGACCGATACTTCAAAGAGGACCTACATCGAAACCTTCGACCAAAAGGGATCGATCAACAGCGGTTCCGGGCGAATCGATTGGCACATCCACAAAGAACGTTTGCGAGGAGGTCTCTCCGACGGCGTTGATCTCATCACCGTTACAGTCGGCAACTTTGAGGTCGCTATCTGTCCAACGCGTGGCATGGGAATCTGGAAGGGAACGTTTGCCGGCCATGAGCTTGGTTGGGATTCACCCGTGAAGGGGCCGGTGAATCCTGCGCTCATCCAGCGGGATGAGCTCGGCGGGATTGGTTGGCTGGCGGGCTTTGATGAATGGATCGTTCGGTGCGGCCTCAACAACAACGGCGGGCCGGCCGTCGATCGGCTCCTCGACAATACCGGTGCCGAGCAATCGATGGCGATTCCTCTTCATGGTCGTATCGCTAACATTCCCGCCCATTTCGTTGCGGTGAGTCTCTCGAACGAACCGGCTCCGTGCATTGAAGTTCATGGGATCGTCGATGAAGCAATGCTCTTTTTTCCTCAGCTTCGCCTCGATACTAGGATTCGGATTCCTCTCGATCGATCTGGAATCGTGATTCATGACCGCGTGATCAATAGACGCTCGCAGCCGGCCGAGCTTGAGCTTCTCTATCACACGAATTTCGGCCCGCCGATGTTGGAGAAAGGATCGCGTTTCTTAGCCCCCATCGATCGGCTCGCTCCGATTAACGCCCATTCGCAGAAGGGGCTCGAGCGATGGAACATCTACCCTGGCCCGATCGCCGGGGTCATTGAAGAGTGCTTTGTGATGAAACTGCTCGCGCGGAAAGAGGATCGGCAATCGATGGCGATGATTCAGAACCGCGGTCGCGATCTAGCCTGTTTGCTTCGGTTCTCCCTCGATCAGCTTCCTTGGTTTACGCTTTGGCGAAACCCCGGCGCTCTTTCGGATGGTTACGTCACGGGCCTTGAACCTGGAACAGATCTCCCTAACGCCAAACCATTCGAACGTCAGAACGGTCGCGTCGTGAGGATACCTGCCGGCGAATCCTACGAGAGTGTTCTTTCGGTTGAAGTGACCTGTGACCCTTTGCAAGTGAAAGGATGGGAAAAGGAGATTGCCGATATTCAATCGACGCAGCCCCCGCGCATCGAGAGAGGCTTGCCTGCTGATCTCACGCCGGGATAAGTCACGCTCCTTCGGAATCCAAACATCGCTTAAGCGCGGTGACGCACAAAGCAGTCACGAGGGGCCCATGCTTGTCTCGGGCCAACCATTCTTCCTTACTGGCACCGACGAATTTCCAAACAACGGCCGACGACGACCAGCCTCCGATCGATGATTGTCGGCCTAGGAGGAAAGCAGCACCTCGTTTGACGGCATCGCTCTGAAGATCGAGCGTCGCTAGCGCGCGAAGCGCCAAAGCAGTGCTATACTCCCTCTCCCCATCATCACCCCAGGACCCGTCGGGATTCTGCATCCCAAGGAGATACTCTTTCGTCTTCAAAAGATGAGGCCGATAAAAGGGCTCGGCACGAAGGAACTCGACAGCAAGCACCGTCCCGAAATACACCCCTGGGTAAAAAAACGAATGCCACCATCCTTCGACATGTTGAAAGCTTTCGATGATGGGCCAGTGAATGTACTTTTCGTGATTGGTTCCGCGAAGCATCGTGAAGACATTGAGCGTCACTTCCGGATGAATGGCGAGGTTGTTTTCGAAGCTTGGCTCGGTCGCGACGCGCGGCTGATTGATGAGGCTACCTTTTGCGAGAAACGTGAAAAATCCTCCGGGGGGATCGGTCCAAAACTCGATCAACGAATCAGGCAAACGATACGCCCCTAGGCCGCGAAGCGTCCGAAGGACATACGCGGTATCGTCCGCGTCGACGAGGAAGGTCGCCTGCTCGGGAGAGAAACTCAGATCGCCGGGCGAAAAGCCCCAATGGCCGGCCCGCTCTTCGGAGAGAATTCGCGTGAGCAGAATCGTGCGATCGATCTCATCCAACGTTCCCGCCAACGCATCGGCCAGGAAATAGGCAACGAAAAGATGCCCTTTGTTATTGCTAAATCGTTCGCTGCCATCGGGGCCATGACAATCGAGGGAATAACATCCCGCTCGGAGTAACTCCCTCAAATAGACCTGGCCTCTCGCGATGGAATGGACCAGGTCCGTGGTCGAGAGGGATGTCTTCACCGCTCACTCCTTACTCGGCGGCGGCCGGCATTAAACATTGAAGAGGAAGTGGCAAATATCGCCGTCCCGCATGACGTACTCTTTTCCTTCAACGCGCAGCTTGCCCGCCTCTTTGATAGCCTTCTCGGTTTTAAGAGCGACTAAATCGTCCAATGAATAGATCTCGGCGCGGATGAAGCCTCGTTCGAAATCGGTGTGAATCACCCCTGCCGCCTGTGGGCCCGTGGCACCGATCGGGATGGTCCAAGCGCGAATCTCTTTCTCCCCCGCGGTGAAATAACTTTGTAGCCCGAGCAAGGCGTACGCCGCGCGCGTCAACGACGCCAAGGCCGGCTCTTCGAGCCCGATGCTGTCAAGCATCTCCGCGCGGTCGGCTTCGCCCAGCTCATTTAGTTCCGACTCGATCTTCGCGCAGACAGGAACGACCGCTCCACCCTCGGCCGCGGCTCGATCGCGGACGCGCTTCACCATGGGCCCGGTGCCGTGCAAATCATTCTCATCCACATTGGCGACGTACAAGACTCGCTTGGATGTCAGAAGAGAAAGCCCTTCCAGAACTTTGGCGTGATGAGGATCGGATAGTTTCAATCCCCGGACCGGTTCGCCCGCCGACAGACGCTCGAAGCATTGGTCGAGAATCTCTAGACGGAGTTTGGCATCGCGATCGCCACTCTTCGCAGACTTGGCGGCTCGGTCTTTCGATGTCTCTACGGATTGCAGATCCGCGAGCATCAGTTCGGTATCGATGGTTTCGATATCGCGGATCGGGTCGACCGATCCTTCCACGTGAATGATGTCGTCATTTTCGAAGCAACGAACGACGTGCAAGATGGCGTCGACTTCGCGGATGTGCGAGAGAAACTTGTTGCCAAGCCCCTGCCCTTCCGAGGCGCCTCGGACGATGCCGGCGATGTCGACGAGACGAAGGATCGCGGGGATAATCTTCTGCGTCTTAATGAATTTCGAAATCGTCGTCAGCCGGGTATCGGGAACCGGCACCATGCCGACGTTCGGCTCGATGGTGCAAAACGGGTAGTTTTCGCTTGCGATACCCGCGGCCGTGAGGGCGTTAAAAAGAGTACTTTTACCGACGTTGGGTAGTCCGACGATGCCCGCTTCCATGATGATTCCTAAAGAGAGGCCCGTCGGTAGACGGTGCCGGGATCCGTTCCCCATCCGTTCCGGGGGGTGGCAGGTGGTCTACGGAGTGAATCGAAGCGTGGCCACCACCGGGAAGTGGTCACTGGGATACTGCTTGTTTTGCGACCAATCGTCGATGGTAATCTGATCGACGCCAATCGGGCCGCGAACCAGAATCCAATCGATCCTCGCCCCGTCGGTCGGCACCGGGAATGCGAATCCATTAAAACTTCGGGTTCGAGGCCCCCTCTTTGCCGCCACGGCCCAAGCGTCGCGGAGTCCCCCCTGATCGGTCAGAATCTTGTAAGAGGTGCTATCCCCCGCAGCGGTGTTGAAATCCCCCGTCATGATCACGGGAATATTCGGGCGGAACTGCGTCATCCGCTCGGCCACGAGTTGGGCACTCTTTTGTCGAGACTGCTCGACCTCATGATCGAAGTGAGTGTTGATCAGAACAAACTCTTGCCGAGCCCGGCGATCGCGAAACTTCACCCAAGTCACCATTCTTCGAACCTTGTTCCCCCAAGTGGCCGAGCCAATCTCCGCGGGTCGATCACTCAACCAGTAGTGATCGTACTCGACCGGTTCCAGCCGATCCTTGCGATAAAAGACCGCCATGAATTCGCCCTGGCTTCCCCCTTCTCGGCCCAGACCGATCCAGGCATAGTCCGCAAGATCCTCTTCCATCTGGCGAAGCTGAAAGTAGAGACCTTCTTGAGTACCAATGATATCCGGACTGTTCTTCTCGATGATCTTCCGAACCAGCGGCCGACGAAGAAGCCAGGAGTTCTCTCCCGTGAGACTCGCATACCGAAGGTTGTAACTCATCACGCAAAGAGAAGGCGAATCGTCCGCGTGCAAGCGCGACACGCCCACGAACGTCAGGATGACGATGAAAAGAAGTGACCTCATGGTGAACCTGCCGACTCGATCGAAGGATCGACCTCGAGACGAAAATTCTTGAAACGGACTTCCATCGCGGGGCCGGCATGAATCTGGAGCGCGAGGTAGCCCTGAGCGTCCCCTTTGTCATCTTTCAGATCAACACTTGGCTGGCCGTTGATGAACGTCTTGATGCGACCTTGCTGCACGACGATCTCGTACTCATTCCAGTCGTTGAGTTTCACGGCTGACTCACCCGACTTGTCCCAGAGAAGGCCCCGTCCGTTCTCCTCATAAAGTTTACCCCACCAGCCGGCGCCGATGTCGGCTTGATAGCCCTTCATTTCGCCCCCGGGAAGCTCGGCGCTGCGAAATTGAATACCGCTGTTCCCTTTATTGGGCGTTAGCTTCACTTGCACTCGAAGCCGAAAATCGTTAACGACGAGATCGCTGACCAGAAACGTGTTGTGAGACAATCCCGGCGATCGACCGACCAGTTCGCCGTTCTCGACCGACCAATACTTTTTCTCGCCGTGCCAATAAGAGAGGTCTTGTCCATTAAAGATGAGCGAAGCAGTATCAGCCGTCGCCCGAAGAGGGACTTGCTCTGGACTGGCAAGATAAGCGACAAGCGCTCGGGTCTCTTCTTCCGAAAGATGCGAGAGTTGATCTTCCGGCATCATTGATTTGGGAGAGAGAGTCATCTCTTCGATCTCGCTGGCAGGCAAAACGACCAGTTCATTCGCGGTCCGAATCGCAACGCGGTTTTCGTTTCGCTCGCGGATGATGCCGGTCAGGACACGACCATCGACCGTCACCACGGTGTAGGGTTGATACTCGCGAGCCATCACCGAACTAGGATCGAGAACATTGTGCAGAACATACTCAAGATCCCGGCGGTTTGAACCGGTCAAGCCTGGCCCCACATCGCTTCCGATGCCGAAGAGTTCGTGACATGTCGCACAGGTCTTGGCAAAGACGGCCCGGCCCAGCGTCACATCCACGGGCGCCGAACGATCCTTCGTAAGGAGACTCTTGTACTTCGCGATTTCCGCTGCTTTGTTTTCGCTGACATCGCGAGCGATTCCCCATACTTCTTCGACGCGCTGCGTGATTTCTTTACTGCCGAGACTGCGAAGCTGTCGAATGATGTCGGCTCCCAATTCCGAAGGCGGAATCTTTTTATCCGCCACTCCCTCTAAAAGTTTACTGGCGTATTCACTGCGCGAGGCGAGCGTTGCGACGGCGTCTCGTCGTTCTGGAAGGGATAAATCTGGCCAAATATTCAACAACCGTTCAGGCGTTCGTCCGTCGCTGTACGATGCCAAGCCACGAATCGCCATCGCCCGGAGCGGCGATGGAGACAATTGACCGTAAAGCAGATCCACGAGCGAGGGCTCTTTCACTTCGAGCAATGTTCGCAGTGCCTCTCGTCTCTTCGAGAGATCAGCACCTTGATCTTGAACGAGTTCTTTGAGAACAGCCACCTCGGCAGAATCGCCGAACTTGGCGGACAAACTTCGAACCTGATCAGCCGTCCGAGAATCCACCGATCTCATCAGCTTGATCGCAACCGCGGACCAACCCTCGGGCGCGGCGACACGGCGTTGACCTTCGAGAGCGGCACTCAATCCTTGCACCAAAGCCTGCACCGTGGTCGGCGTTGAGCCCTCGGCCCGAAGTGCCGACACCACTAAGCCGAGCCCTTCCTTTCCCTCGGACAGAACGATCCGCCGAGCCATGTACTCCGGATGAATTGGATGGACCGATCTGGTGGCCAGCGTCAATGCTGCCGCGGGGTCGTTCTCGGCCAAGGGCTCCATGGCGTACCAAACCATCAACGGGAGGTTGTGGTCATCTTTGTCTTCCTCGTGAGCGTTCAGATAGGAGAGAAGAAGAGTTCGCGAATCCGGCGATGTACGCATGGCCGCGGAAGTCAGGTAGAGACGGACGACAGGCGAAGGATCTTCTTTCGCCAAGCGGATCATCTCCGCTAAGAAGGTGGAGCTTGGATCATCGGCGGCCGACTCGAGCCCAAGCTGAATAGCAAAGCCACGCACATAAGGACTGTCGTCGCGAAGAAGCCGGCCGAGCGATCCCTCATCGATGCCACCGGTGACATGCAGAGACCAGGCTCCACGGAGTCGTCGCGTTTCGTCCGCATGCTCGATCGCGATTTTCCTAAGCGATTCGCGGGTTTTCGCCTGCAGCGATTTCAATGCGAATCGTTCCTGGAGGATTCGACGAGCGGTTCGCACGTACCAATCGTTCGCGTCGAGTTGATACCGAACCAGTTCCTCATCGCTTGCTTTCGACAGATCAACCAGCGCTGATTTGGCATCTTGATAAGCGAGGCGAAGAACCCGACCGTTGCTGTCGTCGTGCGAGTCACGATCGACTCGATGACATTGATTCAGGTCGTACCAATCAATCATGTAGCACTGACCGTCGGGACCAGAACGAAAGTAGACGATCTGCGAGGCTTGGTCATTGGTGAGAAGAAAATCGGGGGCTCGGTCGCCGACATAACCGGAACCCTTCGCGTCGAGCTTATCTTGGTTGAGCCGAGCCCCGTGAATGTTGTTCATAAAAATCTGATTGCGGTACTTATCGGGCCAACTTCCACCGAGATAGATCATGCAGCCGGAATGAGCATGCCCGCCGCCGGCAGATCCCGAGTAACTATTGCCTAGGTGCGGTTGCGGCCCCACCCAGTGACGATGCTTCGCGATGGTCGGTATGTCGTCGAAGGTAAACGGGTTGAAGTGTGTGCCGGCTTGCCGAAAGTAGCGAGCCCCTTGCGCCACATGATAGAGATGAGGAATCACACAGCAGACGAGAAAGCATTGCCCCTGATCATTGAAATCGACGCCCCAGGGATTGCTTGTTCCGTGAGCAAAGACTTCAAAGACCTTTCGCTGCGGGTGAAACCGCCAAATCCCCGCGTTGATGGGCTGTCGATCTTTCTCGGCCGTGCCAGGCCGGCCGACGCGCGAATGCGTGAAGACGCCATGACAGCCATAGAGCCAGCCGTCCGGACCCCAAATGAACGAGTTCAACGTTTCGTGCGTGTCCTGATAAGCCCAACCGTCCAAAAGAATCTCGGGCGGCGCATCCGGCTTATCGTCGCGGTCGGCATCAGGAATGAAGTAGAGATAAGGAGCAGCTCCGATGTAAACGCCGCCGAAACCGACCTCGATACCGCTGACAAGATTGAGACCCTCGGCAAAGACTTTCTTCGTCTCGAATCGACCATCCCCGTCGGCGTCCGCGAAGATCAGAACGCGATCGCGTCCTTTCCCTTCAGGGGCGCGGACGGGGTATTCGTGCGATTCAACAACCCAGAGCCGACCTCTTTCGTCAATGGTCATCGCGATCGGTTGAACAATATCGGGCTCTGCCGCGATCAAATCAACTCGAAACCCTTCGGGGGCCGTCATCACGCGGACGGCTTGCTCCGCCGGCAGCCCACCGAAGGCGAACTCGTCCGCCTTGGCCGGGGCAATTTCATCGACCAGAGTCGGCTTGGTTGCGTGGAAGCGAAAGTCGTCGAAGTTGATGTGGCCCCAGCCGCCGCTGGCGCGGTCGATGATTCGAACGAAAATCTCTTTCCCCTGCCAAGCGGCCAAGTCCACGAGGACCGGCCGCATATCTTCGCTGTTGCTCCCTGAGATTTTGAAGAAGACGCGATCATTGGTCGGGTCCACGAGTTCTACTCGCGTGATCGTCTCCGCCCCGCCCCCGACCAGAAACGAGGCAAACGGCTGATTGACGAGAAACGGTTTGGAAACTAAGACGCCCTGTGGAACATCGCCGAGCGCCTCGAATGACCCGAGCCAATACTTCCCCGCGTGGGCACTTTTCATGTCCGATCGACGAGCCGACACGCGGTCCCCTTCGACCGGTTGACGAACGAAGGCCGTCCCGGAGACGACCTTCCAATCCGCCAAGGTACCGGTCTCGAAGCCGAGATTCAGTTCTCGGCCTTTGGCGTTCTTAGGGAAGTTGCCCGATAGTCGATCGTTCTTCAGATCCGTTTTTGAATCGTTCTTTGGGTCGGCTTCCGCTTTGGCGGGCCCTTGCTTTTTAGGCTGAGCCGCCTCCCACTCTTGCTCGGACACCTTCCGCGTCTTGTGGATGTTCAGATAGGTCCCGAGCTTGTTCCCCACCACGATATCGGGCAGGCCATCCCCCGTGATATCCGATGCCAAGACCTGCGTCCCGACGCCGGAATTGTTGTCGATGAGATGCGGAACAAACTCGACGCCATCTTTTCCTCGCACGATGCCGAACCAATACAAGACGGCCGGGCCTCGCTCATCGGGATCATTCCCATTGTGAGCCCAGTGCCTTTTGCCCGTGACGACATCCTTGATGCCATCGCCGTCGATATCGACCAGGTCCAATGAATGAAGCTGACTGAAGACGATGCCGTACTCGTTCGGTTCAGGCTTTTCATTGAGGATCACGTGCTTCTTGTAGACAACCTCTCCGCCATCCTTCTTCGTCTGCTCGTACCAAGCGAGCCCGTAAGCGTGAGCTTGAAGGCTGGTGATAATGTCGTTGTCGCCGTCCCCGTCGACATCGTAGGCAAACATCTGTCCGCCACCGGGCCCGGCGAATGCAACCTTGTGTTGCTTCCATAGTCCTTTAGTCCCAGCGACCGGGTGCTCCCACCATCCATCTTTCTCGATGATGTCGAGCCGCCCGTCGTCATTGACGTCGCCGACTCCCATGCCGTGCGTAAAGCGGTGCAGGTTCGATACGGGCGAGATGCCGACGAATTTCCACCTCTTCGTCGGATCAGCAGGATCGGGCGTCGCGTAACCGTACTGCCCTCGCTCGCTGATGTAGATAGCGTCTTTTCGGCCATCGCCGTCGATGTCCTCGTACGCGGGCGATTCGTTCCCAACGTAGTTGTCGATCTCGAAACGATCCCATCTCTTGTTGGGATCCTTCGAGTTTCGCATCCACCAGCTTGCTTCGCCCGGAAAGCCGATGATGACGACATCGCACCAACCATCACGATCGACATCGTCGCCGTAACAGAGGAAGTTTTTCGAGTACGTGTTTTTGTCGAAAGGGATCGGCTCGTAAATTTCGTGGCGCGTTTTAAAATCGGGCCCAGCGTACCAATAGGGCCCCGATACGACATCCATTTTGTCGTCGTTGTTAAAATCGCCGACGTGTGCTCCCTCGCTGAAGAAGCGATCTTCCAGGACGACGCGATCCCATTCATGAAGAGTTCGGTCCGCGGCTCGGGCGAGTCCCACGCCGGCCAGAAAAAGTACCAAACCGGTCCATTGCTTCATCGACGATTCCCCTTAGTAAGAACGAATCAGCCCGGCCTGCCGTGCCTAGATCGGCTCGGCGACCCCCGGGCATCATTGTCAACGATTGCTGGCCGATGCCAAGAAAAAAGATCTGGAGGGCCCCATGAAGTCTACCCCCGCCCCGACCATGGCCATGGATCGAATGATCTCGCTCCACGAGCCAGGCATCCGTGTGCATTCGGTCCCCCTTATCCTGGCCACGGCGTCGTCGCTGGAGGGATTCGCAAAGATGGAATCCTCTTTTGAAGCTGCCAAGGTTGAGATTGTCACCTGGCCGGCGCCCGGTTGGCGACCGGTGGTCGAGGGGACAGGCAACGAGGGAGGGATCACGCAGGGGGATTTCGTGATGAAGTATGCGGGCGAGAAAATGCTCGCCTACAACCATGCCGTCGACGGTTACTACGTCACGGGGTGGTTTGCGGACCCCGCGACGGCCAGCGAAACCGCGACCCAAGTCGATCGTTCGAGGATTTATGTTCGCGAGGCCAACTATCACCCCGACGGTTCCCAGGTCTTCTTTCCGCGCGATCGACAACCCTTTGTGGCTCTCTTAGCCAAGCCAGGCGACGACATCACGCCAGACGATTTTGTCGCGTTTTACTGTGATGGAACTTTTGGCATCAACCTGCTGCCGAGCGTTTGGCATCAACCAGTATTTCCGCTGGCCGACCATGTTGTCTTCGATGACAAGCAGGGGCGGGTCCACGCCTGCATTGCGGTCGACTTCGTCGTCGAATTTCAGTGCTACTTGTCGGTGCCACTCGTGCCAAGCTTCTGACGAATCAGCTTCTTTGCCATGCTCTCGACGGCGGGTTCTATCTGAGATTTGGAATCAAGCGAATCGATGGGAGCCGAGACCGTCTCTTTCGTTTCCTTGACTTCGAGCTTTCGCCGTTCATTCGAAACCAAGTTCGACTGCGCCAAAGGCTCGCCCGTCGTTGGCCGGTACACGGTCACGAGTTGTACACGCGATGCGTTGACAAGCTTGCCCCGCTTGGGAAGCCAAAAGTTATGCACGGTCCCCAGTGACACCTTAACAGCGGATTGACGAAGTTGTTCGCCTGTGAACGTGAAGCGATCGTCCGGTTCCATTTTCTCTGTGACCTTCGCGTCCTCGGCATAGAGCGAAAAAATCAGACTGCCGTCCCCCGATATGGGACGTCCTTGTTCATCCATTAAGATCGCCTGCACGACGAGCCCAGGAACATCCTTCCCCTCTTGCTTGGCGACGTCAGCCTCAGCAACCACGGCCAAATCGGTGATGGGGCTGGCCGGGCTCTTCTCATCGAACTTTTGAAGCAGGGAACCGGTCGACACACAGCCGGTCGACACGATCGCCGTCGCCAACAAACAAAAACAGCCGGCGACGCGAAGCAGAATCGTTGATCGGGAATGATGATCCATTATCACTGCGGGGCTGGGAGCGAGCGCCCCTCCTCCTTTGTCTTTTTCCAGGGAAGATTCCGTTCCTTCCACGCGTTGAATTGTTCGCGGCGCCGATCCATCGGACCCTGATAGATCTTCTTGTCTCGCTCGGCGCGAGCCTTCCTGGCCGCCTCGCGAACCACTTCGGGATCGACGGGCAACGCCTTTCTCTTGGGCTCGGCAACCTGTTTCGGATCAGAATCCGCGTTGGCCGACGAAGTTTTTTCCCCGCCTTCCGGCTTCGCGACCGCACCTTTATTCGAAATGGAGATCTTCGAGACGCGATGCCGAGTTGCGGTCGGCTTCTTTGAGATCGGCTCTTCCTTCGAAGACTTCTTCTCGCTTGAATCCAGCGAACCTGCCTCCTGTGGAACGATCTCCTCCGATTCGGGCATGATGGTCTCGTCGCCCGGTATCGCTTCTTCGATCGTGGTCGGAACTTCTCCTTCCTCGGGAACGGGACCATCGATGACTTCGGTCCCGGGAGGCACATCCCCTACGTACACTTCGGTCGGCAAACCGAGATCGCCGTGAATCCGTTCAACATCGCTGAGGCACCAGTGCATGCGGGCCGCCTCGGTCGCCTTCACTCGCTCCGCATCTTCGCGCGTCCGAACAACGTGAGGCGTCAGAATGATGAGAAGCTCGCTTCGCCGAGTCGAAAGGCGATCGTAACGGAACAGATGCCCCATGACTGGAATATCGCCCAGGCAGGGAACCTTCCGCTCTTCGCGCTCGGTCGATTTTCGAATCAATCCGCCAATGATGACCGTTTCGCCGCTCTGCGCACTGACGGTCGTGTTGGCTTGGGTTATCTCGAGAGCCCGAGCAACGACGCCCGCACTGAGTTGCACGCTCGAATCAGGATCGTTGGCCGGGGCCAGCCGAGAGACTTCCGGCGAGACGGCCATCACGACGGTGCCATCTGGATTGATCTTCGGCGTCACCTCCAGAATCACCCCGGTCGGAACGTAGGTGATGTTCTGACTGACGCCGGCCCCTTGCACCAGATTGGAGCCCGTGATCCGAGCGACTTCCGCCCCGACAACAATCGATGCCTGCTGATTGTCCAGCGTCATGATCTGCGGCCGAGAGAGAACCTCGAGTCGGCGATCGCGTGCGAGCGCTCGAAGGAGAATGCTCACACTTTCAGAACTGGCCGACAAAACCAATCCCCCGAAGCCGAGAGCCGAGTTCGATCGACCGAGCGCGAAGTTCGAAAGTCCCTGCCCCGCGACGTTGCTCGCATTGGGAGCAAAGATGTTGTTACCCAGGGGACCGCCGGTATTGAAATTAAAACCAGGCGTCGAGCCATCTCCCAAGATCGGAACACCCGCGGGCGAGTTGGTGACTCGGCTATTGAGATTGCTTCGATTGAAGAGAATCCCATCTTGAAGACCGAGTTCCACACCGAACTCGAGATCGCGATCAAGCTCGACCTCGGCGATCAACACCTGAATCACTACCTGCGGCGGAAGCTCATCAAGCTTTTCGATGAGCGCCACCACACGGTCGTAAAAGCGTGGGCTAGCGCTAACGAGAAGCGAATTGGAAATCAACTCGGGAACGACGATCACCTCTTGTTCCAACTGCTGCTGAACGCTCTGCCCTTCGGTGACGCCTTGCAGTTGTTGCTGTCTGCTCAGTAACTCGGTGAGCGCGGTCGCCACATCGTCGGCCGGTGCATTTTTCAAACGATAAACGTCTGTCTTTCGTTCTTCGATGTCGCTTCCATCCAAGCGAAGGATAATCGCTTCGACCACTTCCAATTGCTCTCGCGTACCCGAAACGAGAATACTGTTCGTTCGTTCGTCGATCGAGAAAGTCAACTCCACAAGCGGATTACTCTCGGAGTCGAGCCCGGTCGTGACGGCAACACGATTCTGTTCACTTTGAAGCTGAGCGAAGAGCCCGCGAAGTGTGGCTGCCATCGTCGAGGCATCGCTATTGACCAGCGTGAAGACTTTAATCTCCGCCACCGCTTCCGGCAGGACATCGAGTTGGGTGATCAACGACTCGATCAACTTGAGCACGTCTTTTGGTGCCGAAACGATCAGAGCGTTCGCTCGACGATTGGGGGTGATGGTGACACTTTCAAGAATGCCGCTCCCCAGTTTGGTATTCGGGTCGTTGGGGTCTTTGATTTCGATGCTTGGTTGACTTCGGCCCGACGCGGTCGCGGCTGGGGCAAACTGACCCGTTTGAATTGCCGCCTGCAATGTTGCGGATAGCTCGGTTGCAACGGTGTGTTTCAAGTAGAAGATGCGAAGTTCATTCACGCGAGCGGTCTTCGATGTATCAAGTTCTTCAACCAGCTTGGCAATCTCTTCTAAATCGCGAGGTGCCGCGTACACCACCAGCGAGTTCGAACGCTCATCGGGCTCGACAACAACCTCGACGGCCAATTCGCCATCCTGTTGACGAGCAGAGTAGAAGCTTTCAATCGTCTGCCCCAGGATCGACGCCCGCACATGCTTCAAGCGGAAGATCTTGAATTCGGTCGCGGGATCAACGTCGACATCAAATCGTTTTGCCAGATCGACCAAAGAACCGATTTCGTCCTTCGGCGCGACCAGTAAGAGTGCGTTGGGCTTGGCCAACGCGATGATCGTGGCTTGGGCTTGCGATCGGGTTGTACCGCCACGAGCATCGAGAAGACGCCCGTAAACATCGTTGAGCAAGCTGGAAAGGGATGCCGCCTTCGTATGGAGCAGAGGATAGACCTCAAAACTCAACTCACCGATCTTCGCGATCCGTTCGATCTCGGCAATGACACCACTGAGGATCGCGAGATCCTTCTCGGAACCAAGAAGCAATAGAGCGCCGACATCTTCGAGAATCGAGATGCTCACATTCCCGCTGACGGCACCCATCCCCTTTTTCACTTCGACTTGCCCATCGGGGCCGGCTGGCTCTTCGCCAGCTTTCGATTCTGGAGCCCCCTCGTCCGAGGCATCCCCCTCGATAGGCTCTTGAAAGTTAGCTGAACGAAGATCAGATTCCTTCAAATCATCCGCCTCGCCCGAAGCCAGTACCACCTGCGGATCGATAGCCGGCGAATGGGGACCGCCTCGCTTTATCGTGGCAACTTGCGTCTGCTTCTCGGCCGATGGATCGGTCCGGGGAGACGTCGATTTTTGTGACGTGGTTCTTGGCCGAGCTGAGCGCGTGCGAGACGATTTTGAAGGTCGGCTCGGCGTCGTTCGCTTTGAAGACGAATTCGAAGTCCCTGACGAGCCCGAAAGTTGGCGATCAAGAAGCGTCTCGAGTGCTCGGCGAACATCCGAGGGACTCGCGTTATCGACAGGAATCACGCGGTAAGATTTCTTTGAATCCCCCGCCGCCTCTTCCAGGCCTTTCACCAACTCTTCCACTTCTTCCAGAACGATATCGGGCGCAGAAACAACCAGACTGTTCGAGCGAGGATCAATATCGACGCTCATCGCGGGCGCTCGGCTTCGCCCACCCGTGCCTCCCCGGATACCAGGCAAGTTCAAAGGAGGACCGCTCCCCGGAGCGAGATAATCTTCGAAGACCTCTTTGACGACGGCCAGAACTTCGGTCGCCTCCGCTTGACGAAGGGGAATAATGCGCTGGGCCTTCTGCGTCGCGGAAGGAATATCCAGTCGGTCGATCAACTGCTTGACGTTGACAAGGTCGACGGCACTGGCCCGAACGATCATCGCGTGGGCCGACGGCTCGGACACGACACGGACCCGTTCCGGCCGAAAACGTTGTCGCTGACCATCGCTTCGCGCCTTGCCGTTGAAAGCTTCGTCGATCGCCTTGGCAATCTGGTCGGCATCGCCGTACTCGATGTAAAAGACGCGCGAAGCGGATCGATCAGGATCAAACGGAGCTGTCCACGCATCCGCTAACGACTGCAACAGATCGAGCGCCTCCACGTCGCGACTGCTCGCCGTGAGTCGATCATTGCCGACCACGACGTGTACGACCATTTCCGGGTCGCCGGGCAGATCCTTGGGTGCGACGGGAGGTTGCTCTTCCACGGGCGCGGGCTCCGCAGGTTCTTTCTTTTGGCCCGGCGCGTTCTCTTGTTCCAACGTCATTGTGTCGGGCTTGACGCCTTGGAGCGGACCCTGCCGACTGATGACGATGAGTTTATTCTGACGGAGCATCGGCCAGGCTTTTCGCAGCGATTCGATGGTCGCATCGGCATCGGCATTGTTCAGCCGAATCACCCGCTCGACCGGTCGATCCGAAGGGCCGGCCTTGGAAGGTTCGTCGATGCTTTGAGCCGGATTTCCTTCGAGTCGACCTAGCATGCTGCGAACTTCGTCGAGCTGTCGACCCGAACCACGCACGATCAGCCGGGGAGGATCGTTGGTCGTTTCGAAACTCGGTTGATCGGTTCGACTCGTTCCTTCAAAGAGCGAACGAACAATCGACTCTGCTTCCCAAGGGTCCATGCGAAACAGATCGAAGACACCTACTTCACGAGCGCGCGTCTCGGGGGGTTGATCGAGCTGATCGACCATCTTGCGAACATCTTCCAGGATTCTCGGCACCGCGCGGGCAAAGACCGTACCGGCGCCACCGTCGGGAACAAACGTCGCCTGCTTTCGATCGGGAAAAGCGGTTGCAAGAGCCCGAGCGACATCGTTGGCCGAGCTCTCCTTCAAGCGAAAGACTTCGCTGACAAGTTGTTTATCGAGCCCATCGACGTCGGCTTCGTTGACTACTTGTTCGATCCCAGCTAACGACAAAGGAGGGGCCGTCACGAGAAGTGTGTTCTGCGAATCGTCGTACGTCACCCGCACTTTCGGCTCATTGGAGTAGAGCTGGCCAATCATCCGGGCGAGGTTCGACGCGGTCGCAAATCGGAGATTGTAAACCTTGTTCTGTGGATCCTGCTTGTTCTCAACGTTATCGAAATCGGCAAGGAACGCCTTCACCTTCTCATGCTGCGCCGGAAGCGCATTGACCACCAGGCTCTTATCATCGGGGCCCGCCACCGTCGTCGACGATGTTCCCGCCAAAAGGCTGGTCAGTGACGTGAGCAAACTGCTGGCACGGGAATGCTCCAGACGATAGACCACCTGTGCTCGACCGCTGCTTTCGACATCGAGTTCCTTTAGGAGTTCGGCCAGTTTCGCCTGAATCGGCGCGGGCGCTTCCACAACGAGGACGTTGTTGACTGAGTCCGCCGTCAACACCACAGGAAATTGAGCTGGCGGATAAAGGGCTTGCAGCGTCTGAGCTAAGTATGTCGCATTCCCGAACTGTATCTTGTAAATCTGACGAACTGTCTCGGTACTTGCCGGTGCGTCGAGGGTTTCGATGTACTTCTCAATGCGGGGCATCATCTCGGTCGGTGCAAACACGACGATCGTCTGCTTCTGCGGCCCCAGCGATACAGTCACACCTCGTTCGCCCGAGATGGCCGCCTGCAAGAGCGTCACCAATTGCGGCGCAGGAGCGTTCTTGGGAGTAAAGACCTTCTGAAGCTTTCCAAGATTGGGATCTATATCCATCGACGCGACCATGGCGGCGACGCGTTCTTGAACCGCCGGGGGGCCATGAATCGTGATGCTGTTGGCACTGCTATCGTAATAGGTCTTTACGCTCGATGCCTGCGGCGGAAAGAGTTGTTGCACGATAAAGTACGCCGTCGCGTAGTTGATGAACCGGAGCACGTACGTCTTCGTCACGATCTCGCCATCAGTTTCAGTCGGCTTATCCGTCAATAGAACGAGCCGCTCGATCCGCTCGATCACGTCCGGTGGGGCGATCGCGATGAGCTGTTTATCGTCGGGGGTTGTCGCAAGGGTTTTATTGGTTTCGCTGGCAAGCGCGGTCGTCAACAGGGTGAGGAGTTCCCTTGCCGAGACATGCGAAGGAGTGAAATTCTTCTCGACCCACCTCCCTTTTGGATTCTGGTCGAGGTCGGCCACCGCCCGGGCAATATCGTCCTGGACCTCTTTGGGAGCAAGGACCGTCACAGTGGCTGAGTAAGGATCATAAACGATCTCGGCCTTTTTACTCTTCGGAAAGAGCTTCTCCAGATTGACACTCAAGTAGCCGGCGTTGGCGAACTGTGGACGATAGACTTGTCGAACGCGATCGTCCACCGGGCCAGCGACATCGAACGCTTTCACCAACTGTTCGATCTGCGGCATCATTTCGGGCCGGCACGATACCACGACCTCTTTAGAGCTTGCCCCCAGAAGAACCGTTTTCTCGACGACGGAGGTAAGCTGCGCATTCAGAAAGTTGTAAAGATCCTGCCCCGTGACGTGCTCGGTCGGAAACGTCTTCGTGATCCAATCCGCGCGAGGATTCACATCAAGCTTGGCGATTTCCGCTTTGATCAGTTCATGCTGATCGGCCCTGGCCGTGGCGATGACGAGCTGATTGGTTTGTTCGTAGATCAACGAGACTCCCGTCTCGGCATTAGGAAAGAGAGTGTTGAGCGCGGTGTAGACCCATGAGGAGGGAATATTCTTAATCTTGTAGATCTGTCTGGTTCGGCCCGTGTCGGGATCGATCGGTTGATCGAGTTTCTCTGCCAGCGCGATGATCCGATTCTTCATGGTTTTGTTGGCGGCCACCGTCACGCGATTGGAGCCGTTATCGAAAGTGACGCGCGTGCCATCAACGCCGCCGAACAGCGTGTAGATCTGTGAGTAGAGCGACAAAGCTGGTACCGATTTTGCCTGAATCGAGAATTCTTCGATCGGTGACGCGACGTCGGCTTGTTTGATCAGATCCGCGATCGCTTGATGCGTCTTCTCATTCGTTTGAACGATGAGCTGTTTGCCCGAGGGGTCCGCCACGATCGTCGCGGCTGACTGACCGGAGGGAGGAAAAAGGGGCTGAAGCATACTCGTCATGGACGCGGCGGTCGCGTTCTCCAGAACATAAGTCTTGCGAACAGGCTCGGAATCTTGATCTTGCGCGTCGAGCTTTTCGACCAGCGACTTTAATCGCTCATGTCCGCGCGCACTGGCCGAGACGATCAACTTCTTGCCGTCGGCACTCTGAACCACGGTGCCGACACCATCCAATTTGATCGAGGAAAGAAGCGTGCCAATCGCGAGAGGCGTCACCACTTGCGGCGAGTAGATTTCGATCTTCATCTGTGCGTCGCCGGGCACATCGATCTTCTCGAGCAGCGATTGAATTCGGCTCTGCGTTTCTTTGGGAGCCGTGATGATGAGGACGTTGCTGCCGACTTCCGTGGCGATTTTGACTCCTGAGGTGGTCGGCGGATAAAGCTTTTCGAGGGCCAACGCGAGATCCGCCGCCTTGCCAAACTTCACCTTGTAGAGCTCTTCGGTCGGGACAGAATCAGGATCGCTGGGAGCGACGTCGAGCTTTGCCAAAAGATCGGCCACGCGAGTTTGAAGCTCTTGCGTCGCCCGAATGACGATCCCCTTGCCGTCCGGTTGAACTTCAAAGGTCGGCTTGCTGGCGTCGCTGCCGAAGACTTTCACCAAGGATGCGACCAAGGGTGCCACCGGGATGTTTTTCGCGACATAGATTTCCACCGACTCTGAATCCTTCGAAGGAACGTCGAGTTGGTTAATCATCTCGGCCACACGTTCATGGATCGCGGGGTCGGCAGTCATGACGAAGAGCCGACCTTTCCGTGCATCGGGAACCAGCTTCAGTTTGTAGTCGGTCGGTGGAAAGAGAATCGACAGCGTCTGCACCATCTCGGCAACCGTCGAATGGCGAAGCGAATAGACTCGCTCGGTCAATGCGACGGTGGGCTCGGCAGCCTTATCGAGCAGTTCGAGTGTCCCCTTCACTTTTGGCAACAGAGACGTCGGCGCACTGACGATGATTTTCTCGCCACGCCCGGCCAGGGCAAGAACGACATTGGTCGATGTCGGATAAAGGCTCTCGGCACTCTTGATGAGCGTGGCCGCCTTCTCATTTTTGGGTTCGAAAATCTCCTCTGCCTTATCTCGCAATCCCATCAGCGCGGGCTCGATGTCGAGCCCCTTGACGACTTGCGTGATCGATTCGATCACGTCGGCGGGCGCGTGAATGACAATGGTGTTGGTAGCACTCTCGGCCCCGAAGGAAGCATGCGTCGTCGCCGGCGGAAAGACATTGGCCAGCGTGACCGCGAGTTTCTCGGCCGAGGCATGCTTTAACTGCACGACTTCCGATTTCTCGGCGGCCTGTCCGTTTTGAATCGTACCGAGCTGCCCTATAGCCTCTTTCACACGAGCCTGCACCGTGGGGGTCGCCACTACCAGAATCGATCGACCATCATCGGAAAGCGTGATGCTGGTGCCGGGATAGTTCTTCGCGGGATAGGCTCCTTGCAACTGCGTGGCCAGCGATTTGGCATCGCTGCTGACGC
This sequence comes from bacterium, assembly GCA_019753235.1. Taxonomy (GTDB): domain Bacteria; phylum Planctomycetota; class Planctomycetia; order Kolteriales; family Kolteriaceae; genus JAIELF01. The sequence goes on along the minus strand of JAIELF010000015.1, from coordinate 76,199 downwards.
GATAGACGGTCTGAACCGGAGCATTCTCTTTCGCTTGAACCTCCAGCTTTTCGACGAGCTTGGAAATCTCTTCGACGATCAACCCGGGGCCTTTCACCACGACCACTCCCGAACCCTCATCCCCCGCAATCGAAACCTTCGACTCTTTCTCGTCGTAGAGACCCTTCAGCATCGCCACCACACTCTCGGACCGGGCATCCTTTAACGAAAACGATTTCTCGACGGGGCCGTCGTTTGTGGCCGACGATCCATCGAATTCCTTCCAGAAAGGTTCCAGCAGCAGATGCTCGGCATCCGTCAGTACGGCGATGACGCTTTTGCCATCGGGACCTGGCTCCATCGTTCCCGATACGGAGAGGATCGACTTGGCCATCGCGATCGCTCGCTCGGGAGGAAGATTTGCCAGTGCGTACGTTTTTCGAGTCTTAGGAGGAGGAACTGGTGCCACAGGCGGTGCTTTGGGCTGAGCCGCTTTGTCGAGCTCTTCCACCAGAGGCAGCGTTTCCACCATACGCGAGACTTGATCGGTGATCCGGATCATCTTGAGCGCGGGGACGCCTTGAAACAGGCCGTGCGGGCCCAGCAGTCGCTTGATCTCGGGCTCGATCGTGTTGGGGTCGGCGAACTGCAACCGACGAACAATGGTGACGAACTCGTTTCGGCCGCGCTTCGCGAGATCTTCTGCCTGCACGACGGGAACTTGATTGATCGGCAACGGCATGTCGAGCGCCGCGAGCGTGAGAAATCGATCGGTTCGCAAGACAACGAAACCCTGCGCGATCAAGACTTCGTTCAGAATGTCGAGCGCCTCGGGAATCGTGTACGCTTTGGAACTGGTGTAGTCGAAGGTGCCGGGCGGCTTGAACTGCAAAATGAGTTGCAGGTCGGCCAACTCGGCAAACCGGGTGAGTGCGACATCCCAGGGGGTCTTGCTGAAGCTGAAAACGATCTTCTTTTCCAGCGGAGCCGGCTCGACGGCAGGCTCCGAAACCCCTTCGGCGGGAGGTGGTGCATCGACAGGCTGTGCTGCCGACGCTAAGAGAATGGACGAATCGGTAAACGCGTGTTTCGCAGGCGGAGTCTTCTCAGAACCGAGTTCGATTACCGGCACATCGACGGGCAGAATCGGAACATCGTCTTGCGAGGCGGGAGGTCCGAGCACCAAGCGAACCGGGTCGGAATCAGGCGAGACACTCGTCCATGCCGACCGTTGAGGATCTTTTGCCACTATCCAAGCCAGACCGCCGACGGCCAATAAGCCGACGAGCGTCTGCCAGCGGACAATTCCCGATCGAATTCGACGCATCGACACATCCCCAGACTCGATTGCCGACAGGGCAATGCCGACCGAGCCAATTGGTGTCACCCGAACATGTCGCCGACGTATTTTGTCGACAACCCGATGAAGGCTGGTCTGCCGAGACGCTCCTCCCCCGAGGAACGATTCGTCAGTTCATGTTCTGCATGCGCTTGCGGTTGCGGACTTCTCGATCGAGAGCCTCTTCGGCACTAAGCAAGGTGCGGGAGCTAAAGGTGGAGCCGTTCTGCCAAAGGTACAAGTTGCCGTCGATTTTGAGGACCATGTCTCGAAGACCCATGTCCACGACAACCGCTCGTACCCTACCGATCGTTAATTCTTCGCCAACGCGAACGCGGCGGGCAGCGTTCTGAGCCCGATCAAACAAATCGGCCTCGAGGTTCGCCCCCTGCTGTACGATGAACGTCAGGACCACATGCTCGGGATCGTTGGCCCGCAGGCCGGCCGATCCTGGCCCGGTCGCAAAAAGAACGTTCTTCTCCACCACATTGCTGTACGCTTCCCGGTCGATATCGACCGGCGGATCAAACGGGGCCAGATCCTCCGAAGAGGAAACTCCCGTCGTCCCCAGCGAAACAGCTTCCAGCGATAGAGAAACTCGTAGTGCAGGCCCGATATCTTTCCGATCAACAGGGGTCAAGCTCAAATCCAAGACCTGGTGAAGTCGAGGAGCTAGGTAAAGGGCATGAAGTAGCTTTGTCAGTGACCAGATGTCGGTCTCGGCCGTCACTGTAAAGGGGATCACATGGAGCTCGCCACTTTTCCCCACCCGCCGAGCCGTATCCGCTGTCACCGTAGGATTGGGAATGTCGGCCGACTGCAGCGTCTGTATAAGGAACGCCTGATACTCTTCGACGGCAACTCGCGGGTCGCCGGGCAGGGCCCATTTTGCCACGCTGTCGAGCTCGCCGGCTTCGACACGGGCGGTACTTTGACGTTCGAGAGCCTCGTCGGCCAGCTTCTCTGCTTTCAGTTTGGCAGTTCTTTTCACGGCGATCGGTTCGGTCACGAACTTGTTGAAGGTGAAAAAGAGGGCCAAACATGTCGCTGCCGCGCCGATGCCCGCCATGATCCAAGGACGCGATTCATTGTTCATGGCATGCCCCCTTTTGCCGAGGGCTCGGAAGAAGTATCGGCATTATCCTCTTGAGTCGAATGCCGAGGAGTCGGCGCGGGAAGTCGACCTGGAACGTCTAGCTTCTTCATCCCTTTCCAATCCCGTGGCACACCGATCTTGGCCGAGTACCGCCAATTGTAGCCAGCAAAACGAGGGGCCGGCTGAATCGCTCCCGGTGTGACCAAAAGACCGAGATCCTCCGAGAGACGCGAGTTCAAGCTGAGGATGGTTTTCGAATCGTCGGCAAAACCTTCCAGTTGAACGGACGCGACCGCCTCGGCCGTCGGCGAGCCGGTCTGCATCTGCATCCGCGTTAGGAATAGCTTGTCCGCTTCGGGCATCGCGACCAAAAGCGTACGAATGGTGTTGAGCCAATTGACATCGCGTGATTGCCAACTCTGCAAGAAGGCAAGTTGCTCTCGCTCGACCTTAAGTGATTTGACCTCGCGATCGCGATCGACTTTCTTCTTTTTGGCGACGGCGATTGCTTGATCGAGAATCTTCTCTTCTCCCGATCGATACCTGTACCCGGCCAAAGCCAAACCAATCAACAGCACCAGCCCCGCCAGCGCCGCCGTCCGGCGCCAGTCGGCTTTGGGCTTGGCCCGTTTAGGCTGCAGAAAGTTGATCTTTTCATCCGTCGGTCGCGTGGCAACTAAGAGCGAACCGACGACACCCGCGAATGCGCCTCGGTCGTCGGGATGAATATCCGACGCGGGAAAAGAGCGAATCGGATCGAAGTAAATCACCTCGGCCCCGAACTGCTCGGTGAGGGCATGGCGCATCTCTTCGTCGCCTGGTTCGCCGGCAACAAGGACCGACTGAACCTTGACATCGGTGTACTGACCGGACAGGGAGGCTTGCAATCGTTTGAGAGCTTGTAAAAAGGAATCGCTCTCGGCCGCGCCGGCGGCGGGCCGGGAGACGGGCCGAGACGCGCTGGTTAAGAATCGCGTTCCGCGCAGTAAGCTGAGTTCCACCGAGTCGCCGTAGGGAACGACGAGAAAATGCTCTTCGCCCACGTGGGTGATCATGGTGGGGATGCCGCTGATCGCTGCCCGGACGTGCGCCAACGACGCAGGCCAAATCCCTTCCAGCCGAAGACCGGCCGACTTAGCCAGCGTTTGGCATCCCGTGACAATTTCATTGCGAACGACGGCGACGACCACTTGCGCCTGAACGTTTTCGTCCCCCAGCACGCGCATGTAGTCGACGATCGTCTCTTCGGGAGGAAGAGTTAAATCGCGAAGCGCTTGCAAGCGAACGACGGTGGGAAGTTCCGCTTCAGAGACGTTTCCCGCTTCCGCAACCTTCAAAATGACGTTGCGACGATCAATACAAACCGTCGCCCGTCGATCCTTGATCTTTCGGCGCGAGAGCTCGACCCGGATGAATTCGCCGACGCGGTCGGGGTCGCTGGCATCAATCGAATCGGGGACATCAAGTAGAAAGGCATTGGAAAGCTTGATCGTTTCGCCGGAGGCTTGCCCCTCGACGATCCGAATGCGTTTGTTTGTCCACTCGATCGCCAACATCGAGTCACCACTCCGTTCCCATCTGCCTGTGGAAGCCTTCTCCCGGGCGGTTCACGAAGAACCCGGGGCGAGCGCCTCTTCGCCGAGCGTTGGCAACTCCTTTGCCTGGCCCGACTCGTCCTCTTGTTGTAGGGAATTGACCGAACCCCATCGATCCAATCGCGAACGACTTCGAACTCGCGGGGGCATCACCCCGGTATCCAGAACAATCTCCAGGCGATGCCCTTGCCGTTGCCCCAGCATTCTGCCCGCGGTTTCGAATCGAATGACGTGACTGGTTGAGCAGATATCCCGCTCGATGAGGCGAAGCGTCTCCTTCGGAAGAATTCCGCCCGTGAGAAGCCAAGCATTCGTTCCGCGCGGCTGCCGATCGTCATTGGCAGAAGTTTCCGCACTCGAATTTCTGGGCACGCCGATCGGCGGCCGACTGTCGACGATCTTCTTTCGTTCTTCTTCCGACAAAGATTTCAATAACGAAAGGGATTCCATCCGAGCACTGGTCACATCGAGCCGACCTTGAACCTGAGGTTCCCATTCGACCGTCAATCGATCCATCACCTTTTCGAGTTGCTCGCGAAAATCTCCCTCGCTCGATCGGAGGGGCGACTCCTTGTCGACTGTCTTTCCTTGATAGATGCCCACCACGCGTGCATCGACCAGATCCAGCGTGGAGCCAAACCGAAAAGGACCCATCTCCGGTGGAACCACCTCTGGTGAAACTGGCTCGCGAAACATCCCCGCGGTCCCGAGCACGCGAGCCGAGATGATCCACTGGGCCCACTCGGTGCTAAACTCTCGCTCGATCTGGCTATACAGCTTCCCTAGATCAGGTTCGTGAAGCCTGATCTTCGGGAGTCCCTTGCGATCGACGTTCGGCTCGACAGACCATAGCGTCAAAAAATCCTTCCAACCAGGATCGAGTTCGCCATCCTCATCATCCATAGGGGGCTGCTGCTCGCCGTCGTTCTCCTCCGGATCCAGCAGACCGTTTCGATTGGCGTCCTCACCAAAGAAAACAGCAGGCGTCATCCCTTGAACGAGAAGCAACTCATCCAGCGATTCGAGCAAACCATTTCGCGGGACGATGGCCGGCTCGAGCTTCTCGTACTCTTCACGCTCGGCCCCCCCTTCCCGCTTAACATCGTCAGCGTCCAGCCAATCGAGAACCGCCGCCACACGTTCTTTCGTAGCTGCCGGCAGGGCTAACAATGCCGACTCAAGTGATTTGGCATCTCGGAGGAACCAGGCGTTGACGTGAATTCTTGCCGCTTCCGAATCGGTCCCAAATCGGACATTCTCGGTGGACGATGTCGGCCCCGACCCCTTGCTCGATTCGGATGACGGGATTGACGAGCGAATCGTCATTCTTCCCTCGGGCTCGGCCGTGGCGACAGACTCATCCCCCGCTTCTTTCGCCTCCAGCGAGATGGCGATGCCGTCAAACAGATCGGAATTGTTGTCGAGCAGCGGAACTTGCTGACCTTGTCGGCGGAGTCGTTCGATCGCTTCGATGAAGGCTTGGCCCGATTCGGCCAGGTAACGCGTTTGTGTTTGCCGACCTTGGACCATCGCGGTCTCGGTTTCGACCTCGATCCAATGAGCAAACTCGTAAGCGGAGTAACTCAGGATGGAAATCACCACCAGCACTGCGACCAGAACGAATGCGGTCTCCTTCGAGCGACCACGAGGAATCCTCATCGCCCCTCCTCCCCATCACGCCCTGCGGGGCCGCCCACGGGACCGACCGATTCAGGAAGCTGTTCGCGACTCGAAGAATCGTTGACAGCCGGCGCGATCGGGTCGGCCATCGGCAACGCGACAACGAGACGATACGCAAAGAGAGGTTCCTCTTCATCGGCAACCGGACTGGCGGAGTTCGTATTCTCCTCGGCAGCGTTGCCGAGCGGATGCTCTTCGAGATATTCCGTCAAAAACTCGGGGTCGGCCGCACGCGGGTCGAAGGAAAGATGAATCTCAATCGCGATCGGCAAGCGATGTGGGTCGGACCAATTCGCTTGCCACTGCGATCCGTTGTGGTAGCGAAATCGAATGGCGGAAATCTGCTCGGTAAGGACTTCTGTTTGAGTTCGATCGGGCAGTGGAACGGCCTGTTCACTCTCGAGGGAGACCGTCTCCGGCTCGGGAAGTTCTGGCAATTCAAACGAATCATCCTCCTTCGCAAAGAGATGGTCCTTGAGCTGATGGAATGAATCTTCATGAGCGGCGTTCGAAAAGACGAGGCGAACCTCTTGTCGAATCACGCCGGCAAAGATGGGATTGGTCGGCAGCTGACCGTCGACGGCTGGGACTTCTTGCTCGGCCGTGGGCTCTTTCTCCTTGAGTGCCTCGGGTAAAGGACGTGCTAAGTAATAGACCTGACGAAGATCACTCCAACGGCTGGCCGCGATCCGCTTCGCTTCTTGCGACGAATCATCACTCGGGGACACCTCTCCCTTCTCGGCTAGGTACCGATCGATCGGCGAAGGAACATCCGCGGTCGCTCGCGTGTTAAACAAAAGACGATCGCCGGTCCCCAGAAGAGCCCATCGCTCGGGGCCGTCGACTTCGGGAAGCTTCTCGCCATCGGTAGGCTCAACACCCTCACTCATCTGACCGAGCGTGTTATTGGATTCCTCTTGGGTAGAGCGATTGCTCCAGTCGCGATCCCCGTACGTCAGAAGAGTCCTGGCCCGGATGGGGAACGGGTTGCGCTCTATGGGAGGTTGAACTTGCCGAAGTTCCTCCGCCATTCGGTGAAGAAGCGACCGCGCGACCTGGCTCTCGGAGAGCCTTTCTCCAGCCACTTCGTTGGTTCGCGACTGGTTCAATATGGCTTGAAACAGTGCCCCCATGATGAACAGGGTGAGCCCCAACGTCGCGATGATTTCGACCAACGTGAAGGCGCGATGCTTGGAAAGCGGGCTCATCATCGGCCCCCTCCCCGCGTTTCGCGTGGCGTCGGCGATTCGAGCCCCATCAGTGACGGTAGGGTAACACTCGTCTCTTGTCCACGTCGTCCTTCAGGCTGGACCGAAGGTGTTCGATCGACCACCAGACGGGTCAGCGATTCGGTTAGCTTCGGTTCCTCATCGGCCGACGCCTCTTTATTCTCATGAAACGCCACCCGCACCGTGATCCGCCAGAGCCCTCGCACGTTGGTCTCTTCTCGCTCGACGGCAAGTTTCCACCGCGGGTCGGCGGGATCATCCTTCGCCCCGGTAAGAAGCTCCGCCTTGATGGGCCGAATCCCCGCGACGATCTCTTCCATGGTCGATTCGCACCGAAGGACCGCCTGCGTTTGCTCCTTGCCCAGATCGGTCAGTCGCAGCCCAACATCCATCAGTTGGCCAATGAAAGCCATCGACGCGACAAAAATGCCGACGGCAATGATTGCTTCGAGCAGCGAGAAACCACGAGATGGCGCGCGACGTCTCATGGCGAACTCACTTGCTTTTCCAGGCCCAGAGAATTGGCTTCCTCTTCCGCCCGGCGATCTTCGTCACTTAACCAGTGGTCTATTTCGCCGATGATTACCTCGCCGGTCAAGGGTTCCACCTTCAGTTCCAGCAATCGATGATCCATCGTAACCAATCGAATATGCGATGGTGTCGCGGAACCATCCGGAAAGAAGGCAACCAAGGGAACCCACTCGCGTGACGAAGACTCTTCTGGCGAGGCGTTCTTTGTGGTCGATCGAGTCGTGTCCGAAGGATCGCCCGCTTCATCGCCGCGCGCGGGCCCCTGGTCAAACTCTTCCTGGCCCAAGACCCGGATACCATCCGGAAGTTCGATCTCTTCGCGAGTCGGTTCGAAGGTTTTTTTGTCGGTGGAAGCGGGGTCTGCTGTTTCGAAAGATGCTTCTTCCTCGAACGGATCGTCCCCAGGAACGATTCGGCAAAAGCTGGTGGAAGGAGAATAGTCCAAGCGATACGTGATGCTATCGTCGAGAGCCTGTCGACGAGCATCGCGAAGAGTGTTGCGGAGCATCGTGCCCGCATCGGTCAGTCGTCGGCCGAGAAACATTTCTTCGAGCGCCGGCCAAGCCATCGCCATGGCCATGCTGATGATGCCCAGCACGATTAAGAGTTCAAAAATCGTCAAACCATGCCGGCACATCGAAGGCCGAAAAGGAAACGTGCCGCGAGAGAGCACTCGCGGCAGCCGAACTTCACGAGGTAGAGATGAGATGAAAATGCTTCATCCCTTATTTAGACTCGGCAGGCGACTCCCCTTCGTCGTCGCCACCCTCCTTGGCCCAGTTGCCGATATCGTCGTCGGTTCCTTCTTGACCATCGGGACCGACCGACCAGATGTCGGGTTTCTTCTCGCCGTTGTGCTCGCCGGGAAAGGCATATTTGAACTCGTGTCCCCAAGGATCAGGAGCCAACTCTTCGAGCAGAGCGACCCATTTCTTCGGGACCGGCTCTCCTTCGGGCTTCTCGACCAGTGCCTTCAACCCTTGCTCGGTACTCGGGTACGCATTGTTGCTTTGTCGATAAAGCTTGAACATGCGGTCCAGATTCTTGACCGATGAAGAGGCCAAGTCAATCTGCGCTTGCTCTTGCGTCCCCAGCAAACTCGGCACAGCGAATGCCGCTATCATCGCCAGGATGACCACGACCAACAAGATTTCGACCAGGGTAAAGCCCCGCCTCTGGACAGCGATCGATCGTCGTGACTTCACGATTCTCCTTCCTCCCTTTGCAGCAAAGATCGGCGAATCTCCTTCCGCACACCCTATTATTACGAACTTCCTTCGCTCGACCCACTCATCACTTGAGGGCGCTACTCATCTTCATGATGGGCAGAAGAAGTGCCGCCACGATGATCATGACTACCACCGCCATCACCAGAAGCATCATCGGCTCTAGCAAGCGAACGAAAAGATCAAGCTGCTGCGTGGTTCTTCTTTCGGTACTGTCGGCCACATCGATCAAAACGCGTTCGAGCGTGTTGCTTTCCTCTGCCACGGCGACCATTTCAATGACATCACGCGGGAAGAGTCCCGAGGCTCGCAACGGTTCGGACAGCGAGGCGCCCGTCGTGACGTTGTCGGCCGCCTTTGAGATGGCTTCAGTGAGAGCGACATTGCCCGTCGAGTCTTTCGCAATGCGCAAGGCCGTCAACAAAGGAATCCCGTTGGAGAGCATCGTTCCAAGAACTCGCGTGAATCGAACGATGGCAAAGCTGCGAATGATCGGGCCCAACGTCGGGACGGCCAGACGAAAACGATCGAACCAAGCGGTCCCTGCCGGTGTCGCCAACCAACGACGCGTCAAATAGAAGACGACCACGATGCCGGCCAACAAGTAGAGTCCGTAGTTGCGAAGGAATTCGCTGACGCCTAGAAGCCATTCGGTGATGCCGGGAAGCTCTCCCTTGGCTCGCAATCGATTGAACATTCGCTCGAACTTGGGAACGAAGAAAACAACCAGCCCGACCACGACAAGCGTCCCAACAACAGACAGAAACATCGGGTACGCCATGGCTCCGACGACCTTGCCACGAAGTTCTGCCTCGCGCTCGGTGTAGTCGGCAATCCGCGTGAGAACATCCTCCAGAAAGCCACCCTCTTCCCCCGCGCGGATCATGCTGACCGTCAAATCGTTGAAGACCCGCGGGTGCTTACCCATGCTGGCGGCGAGCCCCTCTCCGTCGGCGACGCTCTTGCGGATGTCGGCCAGCGCCTCGGGGAGCATGCCCGGCTCGGACTGTCTTTCGATAATCTCGATCGCTCGAAGTAAAGCGACACCAGCACGAAGCAGGTCGGCCAGTTGCCGATAAACCCGAGCCATCACCAACCCACTGGGAGCTTTCTTCCCGCCGAACAGGCGACGACCCGCGGTCGATTCGCTGGCGGCATCAATGCGGATCGGCAACATTCCTCGATCGCCGATCGCTTGCACCACTTCCTTTTCCGATGTCGCCGAGATCGTCCCCGTCACACGTTTGCCGGAGGGCTCGATCGCTTCGTATTGAAAGGAAAGAACCATCCGTCCGCTCCGTATCCATCCAAGTTCACGCCGAAAAAAGTGTCCCGCGAGATTTCAACAAGAGCCGGTCAACCTTGCTTGATCACCCCCTGGTAAGCCTAACTGAATCATCCGTGGCCGAGCTTAATCATCCGCGGCCGAGCTCGCCGCCGGAGTTGCCGACGGCTTTGACGGAGCCGCCACTTCGTCCTCCTTTGAAACTCGCATGACTTCCTCGACCGTGGTGACACCTTCCAACACGCGCTTCCAAGCATAAGTGCGAAGCGTCTGCATGCCGTCGGCGATGGCCTGTATTTTGATTTCGCTTGATGTGGCTCTGTTCAGAATCAACGGCTGAATGGCCGGCGTGGGACGAAGAAGTTCATAAATGCCGACCCGGCCCGAATAGCCGGTCGATCGGCATTTCTCGCACCCGCTCCCTTTCCACAAGAAGCCAACATCGGGCTGAGGAAAGTCCGAAGGAAGATCCATCGGATGGACCGCCACCTCGGCTTTGCAGTTGCTGCATATTCGCCGCACGAGCCTCTGCGCCATCACGCCGACCACCGTGCTGGCGACCAGGTACGGCTCGATTCCCATATCGACCAATCGTGAGAAAGCCGAGGGAGCATCGTTCGTATGGAGCGTGCTGAAAACGAGGTGTCCGGTCATGGCGGCTTGAATCGCAATCTGCCCGGTTTCGAAATCGCGAATTTCACCGACAAGGACGACATCCGGATCGTGACGCAAAATCGCGCGTAAGCCTGCCGAGAAATCCAAGCCGACTTTGTGATTCACTTGTATCTGGCTGATCCCAGCCATCTGATACTCAACGGGATCCTCCACGGTGATGATCTTGGTATCTTCCCCCTTGATCTCGTTGAGAGCGCTGTAAAGCGTCGTGCTTTTGCCGCTCCCAGTGGGGCCTGTTACCAGAAGAATCCCGTGAGGCAATGCGATCAGCTTTGCGAAGTCATCGTAGATGTCTTGGTCCATGCCGATCTTGCGAAGATCGTAGACCATCTTTCCTTTATCAAGGACGCGAAGGACGATTCCTTCACCGTACAGCATCGGGATGATCGACACGCGCAGGTCGATGTCGCGCCCGTCGACCCTCATCTTGATGCGACCATCTTGCGGCTTCCGTTTCTCCGCGATGTTCAGCTTCGACATGATCTTGATTCGGCTAGCGATCGCGCTCTGAAAGCGGAAGATCTCCGGCGGGAGAGCTTGTAATTGCAAAACACCATCCACGCGGTAGCGGATCTGCAAACCATCTTCGCCCGGCTCGATGTGAATGTCGCTGGTCCGTTCGCGAACGGCTTCGGTGAGGATTTCGTTGACCAGCCGAATGACCGAAGCGCTCTCGGCCATCGCTTCGTCATCGTCGGGATTGAGGTCGACGTTTCCGTCGGGCGAATCGCCGCCAACCATGTCGCCGAGCGTCTCGCCGCCGACGCCGAAGTAACTTTTAATCTGCTTGGTGATTTCCTTCTCGGGGGCAAAGATCGGTTCGACGGAATGCCCGGTGAGGGTCTCGAGTTCATCCAGAGAGAGAATTTCGAAGGGCTCACTGGTCGCGACCACCAATGTCCCGTTCCCCTCGACCGCGAGTGGGAATACCTTGTTTTTGAAGACGAACTTGGTCGGGGTCAGGCGAATCGCCTCTTCGTCGGGCTGTCGGTCGGAAAGGTCGGTGAAGCCGAAACCCATCTCCTCGGCCATGGCCTGGAGGTAGTTTTCCTCACTCACCAGTCCCGATTCGAGAAGAATTCGGTCGATTCTCTTATCGGGGTCCTGGACGGCCTTGTCGCGGATCGCCTGGGACTGTTCTTCGGTCAGAAATCCTTTGGCACGAAGAATTTCCGGAATCTGATCGAGCATAATTCCCCCGGTTTACGGGATCGTCACCGGCTCGGGTTGCACTCGGTAGGCCGATCCGGTAGTGTCGCCCGCGCGTGCATTTGACCCCGCCGACGTTAGGATAACGGGTAGGGGCCCCCTGGGAAACCCTTCGTTGGGCCAGCTTGGCAAAGCGAAGGTACGTGGCTCAGGTAGAGTTGGGAAAGAGACGATCCGCCAAACGGGGTAGTCCTACGACCCTGTAGACGCGATTCCCCCACGAGGGATGACTGCATCAGGCCGAACCCCGGCCCGATGGCAAGATCGATCTCTTTCCTCTAGAAGGACTTGGCTTTATGGCCATTTCGCAGAAACATCGAACGGCGACACTCGCCCTTCTAGCAGGGGTCATGGTGCTCGGCTTTGGGGGCCTGCAGGGCTATCGGCTGTACCAGTCCCAGAAGGCCAAGTCTGGGCCCGCCCTGGCGTCGGCGACAAAAAAAGGAACGCAGGCCAAGGATTCTTCATCCTCCGAGAAGAAAGTTCCCGCCGACCCCCTTCCCGAAGTTCGTAAAGACACCACGCCTCTGGCGGAGAAGACTCCCCCCGCCGCGAGTGCCGACGTGCAAGCATCTCTCCCAACGGCAGCCGATCCGCCGGCCAATCCGAAGGAGCCGATCAGCAAAGACGTTCTGAACTTGGTGGGCAAAATGCCGCCTGGGAAACCGGTCGGAGAGCCCGACCCGCGTCAAACAGGCGGATTTCTGGGGGAGATATTCGTCCGCCTAGATCTGAACGGCGATCTTCTACTCGAACCAATGGAGATCCCAACCTATTACCGGGAACAAATGCTCGTTGGTGACGCGAGCAACGACGGCCAAATCAATTTCACCGAGTTCCGCGACTCGCTTGCTCGGCTTCCCGAACCCCCCGCTGTTCGCTCCACACTCCCGGCGTCGGCCTTGATCAATCCGCCTGCTCCAGGGCAGGAGATTCCCATTTATGAGCGAGCTGCCGACAGACGGGCCAAGGATGCACCTCTTTGGTTCACGAATTATGACCGATCGGGTGACGGCCACATTGCCGTCTATGAATGGCCAGCCGGTCGGCTGAACGAGTTCCGTGCTCTTGATGTCAACAACGACGGCTTCATCACGCTACAAGAAGCGAAGAAAGCCGAGCAGCTTAAGGAGTCGATGGAACCACCGACCACCCCCACCGAAACCCGTCCTAACGCCAGCAGCTTCCAAACCCGCCCAGGCGAACCCGCCTCCCGCATCGTGGGAAGGTAGCTTCTGCTGACCAAACAATCACCCTCTCCCGTCAGCCCTTAAAATCGAGTTAGCACGAGGGCCATCAAACTCATTGATGAGACTCACTAGTCCCGATCTCGTTCTCAACTTGCACCTCTGACGGTAGTGCTGCCGTCGAGCCAGAACTTTCCGCGTTGGAATTTGCCGCGGCGCACGGAACCTTCGGCACACACGCCGAACAAGGATCTTCCTTAAAGACGACTTTAATCGTGTTGCCACTCGTACAAGCGAACTCGTAACCCAAACATTTCTGCGAAATGGTAACCGGGCCTAGCGTAGCCGGCTTGGCAGGATTAACTGAATCAACAGAAGAAATCTGTTCATCAAGCAAGCGTTGAAGTAAGTCTTTGGCTTCGATCTCGTAGCGGTGGTCCTTGATGTTTAGCTTTCCGCTGCCGACCCATTCAGTCCCTTTACAACTGACTTTAACGCACGACGGATAGACATCGCATTCATCCTCCACCACGAACTTCAGCGTAGCGTTACTACAGATTTCAAGCTTCCGTTCCTTACAATCTTCAATCCTCTTGTAGCAGATGACAGCCGGATCGAGAGTCACGCTGGAACCATGATGTACCTCCGGCGGCGCGGGTTTACTGGCGTAGGGAACATAGATGCGGTTGCTGATGCCATTGGCGGTGGTGACAGAGATTTCCACCATCTCTGCCACTCCCTCGGTTTCAAACAGAGCAACTTGAGTAGGCTGAACACTCTCCGGGATGATGACCTCAATCAACTCGCGACTGATGACCGAGAAATCGACCTTGCGTCCACCCGCAATGACGACCGTCTCCCCGATGCTGAAATGCTTGCCGTAGAGCAATAGGTGACAAGGTGTTCCCTCGTTAATGGTGTCTGCACCCTCATAACCAAAGAGGTGAGGAGAAAGAGCAGAGGTTCCTGGAATAAAGAGTTCTCTCCCCGAAAGATGATTCTCGTACGGCAAGCTCACCGTGTAGGTCTGCATCGGGAGCATCGCTTCGAGTCGACGAATTCGGGCATCAACACCTTCGATATCTTCTTGCCGATAGCATCCTGAGTTATGGGCCTCCGCACAGACGGTTTCTAACTCCTGAACATACCGCCCTTGTTCGAGTTGCCGAGCAGTCGTGATCCGCATGTCGTCTGGCTGATTCAATTTAAACCAGTTTCCGGCAACATTAAATCTAACGGTGCGAAGGAAGGATGGCATGACGATGACGGCCGTCAGCTCCCGCTGACCCGGTTCGAGCTTGGCATTTTTCATTCGATAGTTCCGTCCTCTTCCACCCCGAACCAGCAAATCTGCCAGGATCTTCACGTTGTTTCGTTCATTGGGAGGAAGTTGAAAACGAGGATAAAATCGCCAGCCAAAGGTCTCATTGCCAAAAGCGAAGCTGGTTACTGTCCGATTAAGCGCGATCGTCTCGGCATCCTCCTGGAGCGAGCGAGAAAATTTCGATGCGTTACTGATGCTCATCTTCCCGGTCGCCAGCGCAAAAGCCGTTGCCAGTTGTAAATCTCGGCGATAAGAGAGTGAGTCGGCGATATTCTGCTGATCGACAACGGGGTCGATCGCGAAAGTGACAATCGGCCAGCGTTTAAGAACATAAGTTTCAAAAATACCGGCATTCTCTTGAAGCATGCCTGGGTTATAAAACTGCGCGGAGCTCAGCATCTCGTCGGCCGACAGATCGCCGTCGTGTAACTCGCGAGCAATGTCTTCTTTGAGTTGGATATTCAGCTCCGCCGACCGAGCCATCAACAACCACGTGAGCGCCGCATCAAACGTTTCTTCTTTGGTGGACGCTTCGGCTTTGCTGTGAAAATTCGTGTGTGTGACGTCGAGTGCCTCGTATTCGCATTCTTCGATGTGCCGTTCGATCCCGCTGATCTGTTCATAGATGCTGCTGGCGTCATCGTGAACCTGATGGGTCGGCTTCATGCAACATTGGCTCACTCGCTGCAATTCCTTGCGGAGAAAGTTGCTGAGATCGGCATAGCGAGGAATCACAATCTCTCTGGATTCCAGATAGCTTGAGACGACCGCGTCCAGGTTTTTCTGTTTGTAGAGCTGTTTAATCACGGTGCTGGAAACGTTCAGCGTCGAAGCAGGACTCCTTAGACTTTTTATACTTCTACCTGGCTGGTTTCTTAATAGATTAGCGGCCACGAATTGGTAGGGCAGGTCTGTCTCTTGACGAACGAAGTCTCTTTTGCGAGTCCGGGTTGCCTTCTCGGTCGTCGCACATTCGGCCGAAGGAGTCGAGTCTGGCTGGCTTTGTCTCGTCCGAATGATTTCCAGTAGCCTCGGAACCATATCATCAACGAGGTCTTCGATCACGAGCTGCTTGAAGGTGTCGGCGACGAACCCCGGCGTCATTTCTGGCCGAGCGGTCAACGATATCTCCGCGCCGTGCCCATCGAGTGTCTTCTGGCCAGGCTGGATCGAGACAGGAAAACGAATTAGGTAGAGTCCATACCCTGCCGAATCGGAAAGATCATCTCCAAGATTCACTCGTCTGAGTTCATTCAGATGATCAAGATAGCGCTTCTTTTGATCGAGGTAGATCGTCGGCTCAACACCGATGCCGCCCTTCTCGAACTGGGAACTGAATTCACTGAGGCTATCTTTGAGGAGACTGGTGACTTCCGGCGGCTTACCCTCAATGGTCGCCGAGGCCGTTGCCGAAGGCCCTGCACTGGCCTTGCCCGCTTCGGTGCTCGATAGATCCGATCCTGTGCCGCCTTTGGCCCCCTGCAGAGCCAGCGCGAGGGAGAAACTATTCTCAAAAGCAGCCGTATCCAACCGAGCGTTACGTGCGGAGAGAATTAATGAGAAACTCCCGAGGTCTTTCGCCATTTCCTCTTCGAACTGCCGGCGGTACAGCGTCATGCGAGACTGTCCCCACACATCCGGGGTTTTGATACCGATGATGCCGTCGTCACGGAGACCTTCTTCGATGATGTCGAGCTTGTTGGCTAGCGCGATGATATCGCAAATGGGCTCATCAGCCGCGTGTTTGCGGGGAAAGATGTGCGATTCACGAGTATGTTTATGCTTGCCCGCTTTCATCGCATCAAAGAGACCATCTCCCCATGTCGGGGCAACAGAGACCGAGCAGATGAGACCGACCATCCAAAGTCGAGGGAAATGACATACCTTCATCCATGAACTCCTTATTCCGGGCTTCATAAAAGGGGGAATGATGATATCTTCCAGCAAAAATGAGTTGCCCGATGGTCCTTTGAACAAGGATTCATTGAAGGAAACGAGATTCGGCGGAAGAGGGTCTGGGCAAACCTTTACACCTTCGCTGAGAATAACGAATCTATCATTCTCAACGATTAGGTCGTCTTTTCCAGATAGGCACAAACATGAAAATCATCAGTATTAAACGAGAAAATCGAAAACAGAACTCATGAGTCGGCCGTTCGCTATTTGGGAGGGTTGGGTAGACTCACTCTCTTCGCTGCCCTCTTCCCTGGTGGGTCAAAGAGAAACCAGTCTTTCAATCATCCCAATCCTTGTGTTGCGAGGCGAGTCTCTCGAAAGGCCGATAAACTGGCTCGACGTGTTGCTCGGTGAAGGACGACTCGCCCACGGGGCCCCGTCCGTGGAGAGACGTCACCTGATCTGATCGCGGAAGGCTGAATGAATCCTTGCTGTTATGTCAAAGAAGCGGATGTGTCGGCATTGAGGCGGGCGTTGCTTCGGTGGTACCGTCGGCATGGACGGAGCTTGCCTTGGCGAGAGACGCGAGACCCTTATCGAGTCTGGGTCTCGGAGATTATGCTGCAACAGACGACCGTCGCGACCGTGCTCGGCTATTACGAGCGATTCCTCGAACGATTCCCCACCATTTCGGACTTGGCCCGGGGGGATGAACAAGAGGTGCTCCACCTTTGGCAGGGGCTCGGCTACTATCGCCGAGCGAGGCATCTGCATCGGGCCGCCCAGTTCCTCGCCCGGACCAACGGGGGAAAGTTTCCCACCCATCTGGCAGAGATCGAAAAGCTTCCTGGTTTCGGAAAGTACACTGCGCGAGCGGTCGCCTGTTTTGCTTTGCATCAATCGGTCCCCATCATTGAAGCCAATACGCGTCGGCTTTGGTGTCGAGTGGCAGGGGCGGAAGGAGATCCGACGCGCGGGAGGTTGGAAGCGGAGCTTTGGGAGATGTCCGCGGCCCTGGCTCCAAAGAAGGGAGCCTGGGATTTTCAGCAGGCGGCCATGGACCTGGGGGCAATGATCTGCACGCCGAGATCGCCGTCGTGTTCGATTTGCCCGCTGGCCGATCATTGCGAAGCGCATCGGCTGGGGAAAGAGGAAGACCTCCCGCAACTTCCGGCCAAGCGATCGAAAGTCGACATCGAGCACGCCTCGGTCGTTCTGTGGAACAAGCGAGGAGAGGTTCTCATCCGCCAACGTCCCCCTGACGGGACATGGGCCGGCTTGTGGGAATTCCCACTGGCGGAACTGGCCGAGAACGAAACCCCTCGGGACGGGATCCAGCGGACGGTCGGCCAGCAGGTTTTCGCGTCCCTACGGTGGACGGGTCGGTCCCACTTGGTTCGCCATGCGATCATGCACTACCGTGTCAAACTGACTTGTCTGGAGGCGACGGTCGGTCGGCAGTCGGTGGAGCTTCCCTCCTCAGAGTGGCGAACCGTCGATCGGCTTCGCTCGCTCCCCTGGAGCACACCGCAACGAAAACTGCTCATCTGGCTGGAAAAGGTCGGTCCGCCAGCCCAAAGAACCGATCGCCCCCCCCGTCCGTAAGATTCTCTCGACGCCCCCATGCTGAGCTTGGCCGAGGTCGCCCGTACGACCCGCGCGATCGGTTTGGTCGTTTTGATCGGACTCTACCTAGGGGGCGGATCGGGGAGTTCGGGCGGATTTTGCTGGAAACGGAGAGTCTGCGGGCAAAAATACATCGGCAAGGGGTCGGCAAACGACATCGGGTCTGCAAGAATGACTCTTTTCCCCATCGGTCGACGATGTTGATTGGGTAAGAACGTCTTGCCGGCATTCGAACAAGGTAAGGGGCAATATGACAACGACGGGCAAGGTCTTTTCCATCCTGAGCTTCCTCTTAGGGATGGTATTCCTGTTTTTTGTCACCCCTGTGGTGAAGAAGCTGATCGAGACGCAAAAGCAGATCGTCGCGATTCAGGCTCAACACCCCCCGCTTCGTCAGTCGGCAGCCGACCTAGAGACGCAACGGCTTAAGCTCATGTACGATCTGAACCGTGTGAAAGGGAAGGTGACGGCCGAGCGAACAAAGAATCAGAATCAAGCCGACGCCGTCCGTTCCCAACTCTCGCTTTTGAATGATCTGGAGAAAGCCGAGCGACAGGCCGTTGTCACTTGGCAGAAGACGGTGGCTGACCTAAAGGGGGAGATGGACGCGCGAACGCAGGAGAAAGCCGACCTAGAAAAGGGTATTGCGGATAACAGTCAAGAGCGCGACACCCAAGCATCGCGGGTTCAAGAGCTTCGCGACGCATGGAACGACGCTCAGCAAAAGCTGCGGGAAACGCTGGAGGCGACCGCCAGCCAGTATGACAAGCTTGAGAAGAATTCACCGGTGAACTCGACGGATCGACCGGTCGCCCTCGACCGATAGACAGGGTCGCCACCTAGAAACGAACGCTGACATTTAAAGGCGGAATCCATGGCCAAATCGAAAGCACCCAAAGAAGAAATGCCCGCCCCGGCTGAGGAGAATCTCGACGCGCCGGTCGATGTCGTCGTCGAAGTCGAACCAGAAGTCTCGGCCAAGCCGAAGCGTTCTTTGGCGACGTCGGTGGGCAAAGGGGTGACGCTGGCCAATTTCGTCATTTCACTTCTCTTTGTGGCGGTCGCGGTCTTCTTCCACTCGCAGAAACTCGAAATCCGCGAGCGCAAAAGCCAACTCGAACAGACCACGCGTGAATTGAACCAGCTCAAGACCGATCGACAAGCGATTGTGGATGGTCTCGATCAGGAACTGAAGGCTGAGGAACTGCAACTGAAGACCGTGGGCGAGGATGGCCAAAAAGAACTTGGGACGATTGAAGCCTCGATGGCTCAGGCCCGCCAACTGATCGAGGCAGCCCGTAAGGATCAGGGAAACCTCAGCGACGAGTCAGACGGTCTCCAAAAGAATCAGATCGCGCTGATCCAGGAGATCCAGGAGTTGCGTGAAACGCTGGAGACGACGCTCGGCGAGAAAGAGGCCTTCGTAGACGAGCGAACCTATCTCGAAGACCAACTCGCGAAGACCACCAACGATCTCCAGGAAGCGACTCGTCGGCAAAAGGAGATCGTCAGCGGCGTGGCTAAATCGACTGCCAGCGCCCGATGAACTGATCTCCAAGCCATTCAGGCAGGGTGTTTTCTTCATAAAACAAACCTTCTCTTGTCACCAACTCGCCCAGTATGAATAATCTACCAGCCTGGCCTTCCCAGGGAGGTTTCCGCCGGAACCGTCCCCTTTTTTCGAGCGAAATCGCCGGACGGCGCGATCTGGGCCAACGGCGATATCTCGGATCGAGAGGTTCACGATCGGACTGATGAATCCGCCGCTCGCGCGTTATTGAATTCTTGGGGAGGCGAAAACCGCGCGACGGTTTGCCCTTGACGCACTTGGCGGGGGTCGGCTATCTGACCCACGGGTAATGGATGGGTGTGAGGCATCCGCTCGCTCGGGGTCGCGTACAATAGATCCGACGGCGGCTGTGTTTTCCAAGAAGGAGATGCCTCGATGACTTTGACGGGAAAGATCCTCGTCGTCCTCAACATGATGATGGGTATCTTCTTCATGGGTTTCGCGATGATCGTTTACGAAACCCGCGCTGGCTTGCGCCAAGAGATGGCGTTGATGAACAACACCCTCAATAAGACCAGTAGCGATCTGACTCAGTCTCGCACCCTCTTGGCCGCCTCGACCGAAGAACAAGCAAAGCTGCAGACCGAAAAGCAGCAAGAGGCAGAAAAGTATCAGCAAGAGATCGCGAACCTCACCAACTCCACCAACACGCTCAAAAAGGAACTCGCTGATTTTCGGACCCGCGTCGCAAAAGATGAATCAGTGGCCAGCAAGGCAACCGACAATCAGACCGTTCGCGATGACGAGATCACGCAGCTTCGGAAGTTCCGCGAAGAACTGATCGCTCAGAAGTCGGCCATGCTGAAAGAGAACACCGAACTGAAGGACAAACTACAGCAGGCAACCAACGATTTGAAGCTGACGCAGGTCCGCAATGAAGATGTCGTCAATCAGGTCAGCGAGTTGGAACGCTACATCGCTGCTGTTCGACAGAGCTACAAAGTTCCGGGCCCTGAAGAGATCCTGACCGCGGTCGGCGCCCAGGCTCCTCCGCCGCCGCCCGATGTCGAGGGGATCGTCACGCGAGTCGACAAGGAAGGAAAATTCTTCCAGATCAGCTTGGGTGAGGACGATGGTCTTCGTCCGGGCCAGCAGCTTCAAGTCTGGCGACAAAAGCCAGAACCGAAGTATCTTGGGACCGTGAAGGTGACGGCAACGGAGCCGACGACTGCGGTAGTTTCGCCGATCACCCTGACTGGCCTGATCCAGCAAAACGACCGCGTCGGACCAGAAATCATGCCCAACGCCGCCGCGGGCAACTAGAATCTAAACATCGATTCCGCCAGGATACGCCCCTCTCGAGGGGGCCGCGACTCAAAGGTGAATGGGCCAATGGCAAAGAAAAAAGTCGACGTTGCCACGTATGTCGAAGAACCCAAGGCGGATGTTTACTTGGCGATCATGATTCTGACTTTTGTGGCAATGATCATCGCGACATTCCTGATGTATTTGGAATGGGCCGCCCTGCAGGGTTGATTCAACCATCGATCCTCACGATGCCGGCCGAGTCTCGGCCGATTCCACCCTCATCATGTTCCAATGGCAAAGGGCAATGGCAACGGCGTCGGCCACGTCGGGAGGCCCCGACTTCTCTTTGAGGCCGAACTCCAGTTGGATCGCCTGCTGAATCTGCTCCTTACTGGCGTGGCCGTTCCCAGTGAGAAATCGCTTCACCCGCGTCGGCAAGTAATGAGCGACAGGAACACCCTGATTGGCTGCCGCCAGCAGCAAAACCCCGCGAGCATGTCCCATCAAGATCGCGGTCTTCGGCCTTTCGTAGTGGCTGAAGATCTCCTCGACAGCCACCGACCGGGGATCATGCTCGGCTAGGAGCTCGCATGCGGACGCGTAAAGCTGCTTCAAGCGATCCGCCAAAGGGAGTGCCCTCGGAATACGAAAGACGCCCGCCTCGATGAGTCTTGCCTTGCGAGTCCCTGCCGAGAGGACACCGTAACCGGTCAGGTGTAATCCCGGATCAAACCCAATCACGATCGGCTTGCTCATGATGAAAGGAGCTCCAGCAGGACGACCACTTCGCTGTCGATGGCCTCTCGACGGCCGATCGGGCCCACCTTTTCGCCGGTCTTTGCTTTCACATTCACCCTGGTCGGGGCGATTCCCAAAAGAGACGCGATCGAATCGCGGATCGGCTGTTTATAGGGAGAGAACTTGGGCGCCTCCGCAAAAAGGGTCGCGTCGACATTGATGATCCGAAACGGCGTGTCGCGCGTTTTTTCGAGTACCACCCGGAGCATTTCCTTGGAATCGCGTCCCTTGTTCTCGGCCGCGGTATCAGGAAACCACTCGCCGATATCGCCGCGTCCGAGCGCTCCTAGAATGGCATCCGTGAGAGCATGCAAAAGGACATCCGCATCGCTGTGGCCCAGCAAGTGGCCATCAAAGGGTATTTCGATCCCCCCGATCACCAGCGGGCCGGTGCCGGCAACCAACCGATGCCGATCGTGCCCGATCCCGACTCGGCAGAGATTCAATGGACTCTCTGGGGGACTGTCGGTCATGGCGTTGCTCCTGGCACGGGGATCCCCTGAAAGAGACTGTCAGTAGACTCAAGTACTTGCTCGACCGATAATCTGAAGGACGCAACGTGGCCGAGGACCGGTCTTGGGCCACGACAACCTATTCTGACACGCGGGCCGATTCCTTGGAACGTCCTTTTGAAGAACACGAGGTTCGACTTCAGGACGATCTTCGCGCCTTGACGAGCGGTTCGGTTCATCTCGATGATCTGACCCGATCGATGTATAGCAACGATGCCAGCATCTTAGAAGTGATTCCCCAAGCCGTTGTTGCACCTCGGCAGCCGGACGAGCTTGCCGCCATCATCAAGTATGCTGCCGAACAGAACATTTCGGTCCATCCGCGTGGCTCAGGAACCGGTCTGGCAGGGGAATCGCTGGGGCCGGGCATTGTTTTAGATCTGACGCGTCACTTGAACAGAATCCTGCACGTGGGCTCGAGCGATGTTCTGGTGGAACCAGGCGTTCGACTGGCCGACGTGCAGCGGGCTTTGGCCCCCCAGGGCCGAATGATTGCCGTCGACCCGGTCAGCGGCGATCGATGTACTGTGGGAGGAATGGTCGGGACCAATGCCGCCGGCCCCCATTCCATTCGGTACGGCACCACCCGCGACCATGTCCTTTCCGTGAAGGGGATTCTCGCGACCGGAGAAACGCTGACTTTTGATCGCTGGGCCGGAGATACCCGCGACCCGCAGGAAGTCGGCACACTCGCGCAGATTGCCCGGCAATTGATGCGCGTCCTGGCCGCCAACGCGCGATCCATTTCCGAAGAACAACCGCCGGAACTCCTCAAGCATGGCGGATACGAACTGCGCGGCCTTTATGACGGGCGAAGCGTGGATCTGGCGCGACTCTTCGCGGGTGCCGAGGGAACACTGGCCGTCGCGACCGAGATCAAGCTCGCCACCGTTCCGACACCCCCCTTCCGCGGCATGCTTTTGGCGACGTTTGCCTCGTTGGCCGCCGCCGTCGATGCGGTCGCCGAGACTATCGAGTATCAACCGACCGCTTGCGAACTCCTGGATCGTCGGCTGCTGAGCGTCGTTCGCGAAGTCGAGCCTTGGTATCGCGAATGGGTATCGGATGCAGCCGAGGCGATTCTCATCATCGAACATGAGGGAAACAGTGCCGACAATGTTGTCGAGCGAGTTCTTCTCAATCAGAATCGGCTCGACCGAATCAAGAAGTTGACGCTGCAAACGCGAGAGGTCTACGGCGAGCCGTACTTGTCGCTCTGCTGGAAGGTGCGCGACCGGGCGATGCCTCGCATGACTCGGCCCGCGGACAATGTCTTGCCGACGCCGTTCGTCGAGAACACTGCCGTCCCGCCGAGCCGATTCCCCGAGTTTCTGGCTCGGGTGCAAAACATCATGAAGAAGTTTGGAGTGACCGCGACATACTCGGCCCATGCGGCCGTGGGCATTTTGCATTCGCGACCATTGCTCGATCTGCACCGCATCCACGACCGAGAGAAGATGGTCGACCTCGCCGAGGCCATGTTCGAAGCGGTGATGGCGTGCGGCGGAACGTTTAATGGTGAACATGGCGCGGGGTTGCTCCGCTCGGCTTGGTTGCCCCGCCAATATCCAGGCCTTTACCCGGCATTTCTTCGAATAAAGTCGATCTTCGATCCGGGAGGTGTCCTCAATCCCGGGCGCGTCACCGGGGCCGATCAGTCCTTCCCAACGAAGCTTCTTCGGCCAGCAACGCTTCGTCCGACCCCCGCTTCAGAGATCAGCGCTTCCCCCACCGAACGCGCGGAGTTTCTCCGTTGGCCGAAATTGTCGGTCATCGAAACAGCGCAGCGTTGCAACGGGTGCGGCTCATGCCAATCGCTTCAACCTTCCATGCGGATGTGTCCGACTTATCGAGCCGACACCACCGAAGCGGGCTCCCCTCGAGCGCTGGCCAACGTTGTTCGGCAAACTCTTCAAGGAGAGATCGCCGGCTTATCCATTTCGTCTCCCGAGCTGCGAGAACTGGCCGACCATTGTGTCTACTGCAAGATGTGTCGGCTCGAATGCCCGACGGGAACGGATATTTCGAAGCTGATGCTGGAGACCAAAGCTGCCCATGTGGCCGAGCATGGCCTGGGGCGAACCGATTGGTTCATGGCTCATTGGCCCGGTTGGGCCCGGTGGGGAAGCTCGCAAGCTCACTTCGCCAATCGACTCTTTGCAGGAGACTGGAGCCGATGGATGCTCGAGAACCTTGTCGGCCTCTCGCGCAAACGAAGGCTTTATCGCTTCGATCACCGAACGTTTCTTGAGCGGGCTCGACGAGAAGGCTGGACCCGCAAGCCGCGCAGCAAGCGAAACCCGAAGCGGGTCGCTCTCTTTGTCGATACCTACACCAATCATCACGACCCTGAACTCGGCGAGTCTGTGGCGAGGCTGCTGATTCATTTTGGTTATCAGGTCTTCGTGCCGGCCCGGCAAAGAGCCAGCGGCATGACCCTGCTTCAGCAGGGCGATATCGAGACCGCTCGCTCGTTGGTTCTCTGGAACTTTGAGATCGCCGTCGAACTGGCCCGCGAAGGATTCTTTCTAGTCATGACCGAGCCGAGCGCGGCATTGATGCTTCGTGATGAGGCTCGTCATTTGATCGCCGACACCGACATCGAATTCGTCGCCCAGGCTACATTCGAGGCCTCGGAGTTCTTTGCGCGGGCGATCGCACAAGGGGATATTCCGACCGGCCAAACGCCGGTCCCCATCAGTGTTGGCTACCACGAGCCCTGCCACCAAAGGGCCCTTGAACAGCGGGCCTGGCCCGTCGAAATGCTTCATGCGATTCCGGGGCTCCGGGTCGTAGAGATGGATCTGGGTTGTAGCGGCATGGCAGGCACCTTCGGCATGAGAGCGGATGGTTTTGATGCCTCGCTCCGCGCGGGCCGGGCCATGCTTGAACGACTCTCACAAGGGGATATCCTGGCCGGCACTACGCAGTGCGGCTCTTGCCGAATGCAGATGGAGCAAGGCTCGCGAAAGCCGACCGTTCATCCGGTCAAGCTGCTAGCGTTGTCCCATGGCTTGGTGCCACAACCACAATTGATGTTCCGCCCGATCGAGCGAGGCATACTCTCATGACGGAGTATCGGGTTCTTCTCTTTGCACAAATCCGAGAAGAGGCGGGGCAAGAGTCATTGCCGATCGCTTTACCCACGAATGCTACGGTAAGCGATCTTCGAAAAGCATTGATGGAACGCCTTCCCAAGTCGGCCAGCCTGATTTGCCAATCGATGATCGCGGTCGACGAGGCCTACGCCAGCGACAACGTCTGCCTGAAAGAAAAGAGCCGAATCGCCTGCATCCCACCCGTCAGCGGCGGCTGATCGCTTCGGTTTGGCCCACCGATGAAACCGACGCGCTCACGCGAACGATCGCTTTCCATCTCTCATCGAGCGCTTGGCTCTAGGCTCTCCCGTTACCCATCTGCTTCGTTCCGACTAATCCGTAAAGACCTCGACACTCTCTTGGGACGGTCGGCCAACAAAGTACGGGCGAAAGTCGTCTCGATCCGGCAGGAGACTTTACCCAGCTTTCCCAGCGGAGACCGACTAGGGGCGACTAAAGGAATGATTCCAAGAAGGAGGGGCTCGCGAAAGAGTTTGCTTAAAAGAGCCACAAAAAAGACTCAAGACAAAACTCGTTTGGAAAGCGGCGGCTTTGCACTTCATACTCCATGGGGAGGAGACAAAAGTCTGCCGACGGTTCAGCCAACCAGAAGCAAGAAGCCTTTGTCACTTCCGAAATGACCGTCCGAATCAAAAGGAGCACACCTTCATTCTCTGGAACAGCGGGCGATCGGTGATCATCACCTTGACTGCTGGGACAAAGAGTAAAGGGGGAGCTGCCCATCGAATCGGGATAACTCGCTCGCCACGAGGTGAGCCCGATCGGTAGGCTGACCCAAACACCAAGGAGAACAACATGAGAAACCACGCGCGTCCGATCCTTTGGACGCTGCCTGCCCTTGCCGGCCTCGCGTGGGGAGATGAAGCGATCCCCTCTCGAGCCAGTTCAGGCCCGAGTGTCTCGAACGAAACAGTCGTGATCGAGGACGTCCCCCCGGGCGCTACCGTGATTCACGAGGGAGAAGTTCTTCAAGAGGGAGCGACAAGCCCGCCTCGCCGAATCTTTCAGAACCCTCCGTCGCGCGTCCGGCAAGGGCCCTTCGTTCGGCGAATCATCCCCAGCCGATTCGCCAAACCATTCAATGATGGACCGAACCGATACGAGCCAAGGCTCTACGACGTTCGCCTGCTTCCCAAACAGTTGACGTTGCCAGGCAACGAAGGAGAAAGAGAGACGCTTTATTCTCTGCCTCCCCGAGATCGAGGATACTTCATCCTAAACCGCTGGTAACAAGGAGGCGACCGCTCAGGCGCATCGAGCCAAGTGGAACCGGTGCCCATCAGAATCACTTGGGTTCCGATCGAACAAACGAGACAAGCAGGCCAGTCTTCTCCATAAGAAGCTGGCCTGAATTTTTTTTAAGGGGCAGTTTTCACGGCATGGGCTTGTAGATCCGCCAGCGACACCAGCGAAAGAGTCGCCTCATGCGTGGCTGACAAAACCACCGCCGGCGGACAGCCCGCCTCAAGAGCTTCCTTCCAACGATCCGCGCACAAACACCAAAGGTCGCCGGGCTTCAATCCGGGAAAGCCAAACTGAGGCGCGGGCGTCGAAAGGTCATTCCCCCGAGAACGCGAGAAAGCCAGAAACGCTGCCGACATCACGGCGCAGACCGTATGCACGCCGACATCTTCGTCGTTGGTTTCACAACAGCCGGTCCGAAAAAAGCCCGTCATCGGCGCGACCGAACACCGCTGCAACGCCCCGCCCAGCACATTGCGGGCATCCGACGGTCGTGCTGCTTCGCGAATCATCGCTTCTTCTCCCTTTCCTGGGAATCAATCGCCTCGCGGCGTGAGGCCCCGGTCAATATTCAGAAACCCATCGTCATTCACCGCGCCATCCGCCTCGGAAACGACATGCCAGGATTCGCCGGCACATCGAGGCAAATCGGGGCGCATCGAGGAGTGTCGGCCCCGGCGGCCGATTCGTCCAAGGTTTATCTCACACGAACAACGGAGGACCTCTTCTCCCTCTGAGTAAGACTTCTTCTATTCTAAGGACGAACGGGGCTCGGGGAGATCCGCCCGAATTTTGACAGAGGTTTGAGATGGCCTTTGAAGTTGAAATGAAGTTCGCCCTGCCGGCCACGGTCTCTCCCGATACTTTGCTTGTCCCCGTTCAAGCTCGCCCCACCGAAACGAAAACCCAAAGCGATTACTATTTCAATCATCCCTCTCGCGATTTCGCACAGACCGACGAGGCTCTTCGCCTGCGGGACGAAGGTGGTTCTATCCACATAACCTACAAGGGGCCCAAGCTCGACAAGGCAACGAAAACCCGCGAAGAGATCGAGATTCCTCTGGGCTTGACGACATCGAATGTGCCGGCACTTTCAGGGCTGCTGGAAAAGCTAGGATTCCGCAAAGTTGCCGTCGTTCAAAAGGTCCGCCGCGAGTTCCACCTCGAGTGGGAAGGGTCTGACACGATCATTTCGGTCGATCAAGTGACTGGTGTCGGCAACTTCGTTGAGATCGAACAGATGGCCGACCAGAATTCGCTGGATCAAGCCCGGCAATCGGTCGTCCGTTTGGCCGAGCATCTTGGTCTGCGATCTTCCGAAAGGAGGAGCTACCTTGAACTCCTCCTGGCCGAGACAACACGATGACGCGATCGCTCATTGCGTTTGGGGCGAACTTGGGGCCGGCCGCCCGGACCTTTCACGATCTGATCAACCATTTGGCAGGCGAGATCCCAGCGGCGCGAGTCCTGGCGAGCCCTCTTTATCTTACCCCACCCGTTGGCACCGAGAATCAATCTCTCGGCCGGCCGTTCATCAACGGGGTTTATCTCGTCGACTCAAGTGTCGACCCGATCGAGATCTTCCAGACGATAAGACGAAGCGAACAAAAGTTTGGTGAGAAGGATCGCTCGACTTGGAGTCCGCGCTCGATCGATCTCGACCTGGTCTGGAGCGATGGCCCCGTGATCGACACCCAGCCATTGATCTTGCCGCACCCGCGGATGCACTACCGCTGGTTCGTTTTGAAGCCGGCATGCGATCTCATGGCGAGCGCGATCCACCCGATACTGAAGTTGCCGATCGCGGATCTCCTGGAACGGGTCACGCAACGAGCCCCTCGTTTTATCTGGTTGGGCAAAAGAGGGGCAACGCTCGATCGGATCGCGTCGTTAATCCAGCAGCGTCTCCCTGACTCTCCTCCCGTCGATTGCCTCGATCCGAGCGAGGCGGTAGCATTCTTCCGGCTAGGAGTGTCACGAGTCGGGATCAAGCTCGATTATCCTCCCGCTCGCGAAGCAACCTGGGTTCTCGTCGACGAGGAGATGAAGGAATCGGCAAGCCATCACTCGCGCGAGGGGATAACCCTTCCTGCTGTCGACCTTCGACATGACGCCCATAAGAGTGTTGTGCAACATTTGATGGACTTTCTTGATTCACTGAAGCCAGGCCAACGATGGGAGCCGACAGAAACGTGACGCCACGAAAGCCAGCTCTTTGGATCACCGGCAAGAAGGAAATCTTCGAGCGTGTGCAGACAGCACGTCTGCTGAACCACACGATCAGGCTGGTCCCCACGATGGGAAACCTTCACGAAGGCCACGCAAGCCTTTGTCGGCAAGCGGCCGAGGAGACTTCGTTCGTCATCGCCACGATCTTTGTCAATCCGATTCAGTTCGGCCCCAAAGAAGATTTTGCCGCCTACCCGCGCACGCCCGAAGAAGACCGCGAACTGTGTGCCCGTTCCGGAGTGGATCTCATCTTCGCGCCCAACGTCGAAACGATGTACCCCGCCGATTCGTGCACGCGAGTTCAAGTAAGCGAGACCGAAAAGCCACTGTGCGGTCGGCACCGGCCAGGCCACTTTATCGGAGTGGCGACGGTTCTTTCGAAACTCTTTCATCTCATCCCAGCCGACATCGCATTCTTCGGTTTGAAAGACTATCAGCAGTGCCTCGTGATCGAGCGCATGGTCGAAGATCTCGATTTTCCCCTAAAGATTCGAAAATGTCCCATCGTGAGAGAACCCGACGGTCTGGCGATGAGTTCCCGAAACCGCTATCTCAATCCAGAGGAACGGGGCCAGGCAGTGATCTTGAAGCGGTCGCTAGATTTAGCGACAAGACTATTGCAGCAAGGCGAGCGGGACGCCGGTAGACTTAGGCAAGCGATGATCGACGAGATAGCCTCGGCTCCGTTGGGAAGACTCGATTATGCCGAGATCCTAGATGCCCAGAGTCTCGCCAGCATCGACAGGGTCGATAGGTCGGCGGTAGCGGCGCTGGCCGTACATTTTGGCAAAGCTCGGTTGATCGACAACGCCCTGCTGAACCCCATGTAACGGGAATCAGCGAGCGATCTTGAATCTCGGTCGGAAAGTAAAAAGGAACGAACGGACTCATGCAACTTCGTCTCTTGAAATCGAAATTGCACATGGGAGCCTGCACCGGCACCAATCTTCATTACCATGGCAGCATCACGATCGACGAAGATCTGATGGAGGCCGCCGGCCTGCTCCCCTATGAAGCGGTCCTGATCGCCAATGTCTCGACGGGCGCCCGCGGCGAGACCTACGTGCTGAAGGGAGAGCGGGGCAAAAAGCAGATGGAACTCAACGGCGCGATGGCACGGCTGGCAACGACGGGCGACCGCTTGATCGTCCTGGCTTTTGCGATGCTCGATCCGAAAGAAGTCCCCCACCACAAGCCGAAAGTCGCCGTCCTCGATTCGCATAACGGCATCTTGGAACAGTGGGAAGGGTGAACCGTCTCCCCTTGGTGTCGGTCTACCTTCTAAGTGACCGACCGAATCGAACAGGACCCCTCAGCCTATGAGCCAACCGATTTTGCTGCCGACCATTGATGGCCGATCACCGGGCGGCAAAGAAGCATTTCAAGCGATTCGCCGAAAGCTGAGCCCACGCGGGGATGTCGTCTCGGCACAGGGTCGGCAGCGAACCTTGGACGTTTTCGGCGAAGCCCTTTCACCGAAACAGGTCGTCGAACGAATCTGTCGCGATGTCGAATCGCGTGGGCTGCCGGCGTTACGGGAATACAGCCAAAAGCTTGACCGAGCCGACGTTCATCTTGCCGATCTGCGCGTCGACCCGGCCCAACTCGAAGAGTCGCATCGGTCGGCAGACCCCGCTTTTTTGCAAGCGGTTCGGCATGTCCGTGACAATGTCATGCAGTTTCAAAAGGCGATCCTGCATCACGATGTCTGGCAAAAGGATGACACAAGCACGCTTGGCCTGATTTATCGACCCCTTCGGCGGGTGGGATGCTGCATTCCAGGCGGAGCAGCCGCCTATCCATCCACGTTGCTGATGACCGTTGTTCCCGCGCAGGCAGCAGGCGTCGACCAGATCGCGGTCATGGCGCCGCCGACCCACTTCGGCGCCGACAATCGAGATGTGCAAGCGGCATGCTTTGAGTTAGGTGTGCACGAACTCTATCGCATGGGCGGCGCCCAAGGAGTGGCGGCGCTTGCTTACGGTGTGGAAGGAATCCCGCCGGTCGACAAAATCGTGGGCCCGGGCAATCTTTTCGTGGCGCTGGCCAAGCAACTTGTCAGCGACCGTGTTGGCATCGACATGCTCGCCGGCCCCACCGAAGTCGTCATTCTCGCCGACGACTCTGCCGACGTCGACCTCGTGGCGGCAGACCTCATCAGCCAAGCGGAGCATGCTCCCGGAGCAAGCATCTTGATCACTTGGTCCAGCGAATGGGCATCGCGGATGAACGACGCTCTCGCTCGGCAACTCGCGCGGGTCGCGCGAAGCGAATTGGCCCGAGAGAGTCTCGAAGACTACGGCGCCATGGTGCTTGTCGGCGATGAAAAAGAGGGGTGCGCTTTCAGCGACGAGTTCGCCCCCGAGCATCTGTCGATTCAGACCGCCGATGCCGATGCGACGTTGGCGCGGATCCAGCATGCCGGGGCCATCTTCGTCGGTCGTTGGAGCCCGGTGGCGGTCGGCGATTACATCGCGGGCCCTTCGCATACACTCCCGACCAGCGGGACCGCTCGGTTCGCCTCGGGACTGTCGGCCAACGATTTTCTTAAGCGGTCCAGCATCATCCGCTACACGAAGGAGAAGCTGGCCGAGGTCGCCGACTCCGTGCGGATGCTCGCGTCCAAAGAAGGACTGACAGCCCATAGTCACTCGGTTGATATCCGTTTCGAGTGACGTCGAATCGAAACACGAAAACTATGCTTTCCGCGGGCGTTCGTACTTCGGCAGGTCAGGCTCGGGGACATTGTCGAGAAGCTTTTGGATGATTTGATCGGTGGAAACACCCTCCGCGGACGCTTGAAAATTCGTGCTCAGCCGATGCCGAAGAACGGGGACGGCAACCTTGCGAATATCGTCGATCGCCACACTGAATCGTCCATCCATCGCCGCCATTGCTTTTCCACCGAGTATCAAACTCTGACCCGCGCGGGGGCCCGCTCCCCAATCGATCATCTGCTTGGTGATTTCGGGGGCCGACGGGTCCTGTGGTCGGGTCGCTCGCACCAATCGCGCGACGTACTTGATGATGTGATCGCTGGCGGGAACACTTTCGACCAACTTCTGCAAATTCAAAATGGCCTTGCTCGAGAGGATCCCCTGAAGCTCCGGCTTATCCCCCTTGGTGGTCGCCGAGAGAATCTGTTCCTCTTCTTTAAGAGAGGGATAGTCGACGACCACGTTGAACATGAAGCGATCAAGCTGGGCTTCCGGAAGAGGATACGTTCCCTCCTGCTCGATCGGGTTCTGCGTGGCGATCACGAAGAAAGGATCGGGCAAGGGATAAGTCGTCTGACCCGCGGAGATCTCTCGCTCTTGCATGGCTTGCAGCATGGCCGCCTGCGTCTTGGGAGGTGTTCGATTGATTTCATCCGCCAAGACCAAGCTGGCGAAGATCGGCCCTTTCACGAATCGAAAGTTGCGGCGGCCGGGCTCGGTTTCATCGAGAACATAAGTCCCCAGAATGTCGGTCGGCATCAGGTCGGGCGTGAACTGAATTCGTCGATAGGGAAGATCGAGGATTCGGCTCAAGCTGCTAACGATGAGGGTTTTCGCCAGGCCCGGGACACCGACCATCAAGCAGTGCCCGCGTGTGAAGATGGCGGCAAGGATCTGATCGATCACCTCGCGCTGGCCGATGATTGATTTCGAAAGCTCATCGAGCATCTTTTTTCGAACGTCGGCAAACTGTTCGAGGAGTTCATTGATTCGGTCAGCCACAGAGATCGACCCTTTGTTCTCGAACCGGCACGGCAGAAAAGATCGGTCTGCTATCGCCAGCCGACACCTGTCGGAGCAGCGTCCTGTGAGACATTCTAGGAGTCATCATCAAAAGTCCGTCCTACACCTCGTGCGATGAAGATTTCCGGGAAAAAGGAAGCTGGAGCGGCGCCGACCGATCGAAAGGATGGACAAGGACCTGGGAGGTTTGTTGGAATTGCCCTGCCGGGTCAACTACGATGAGGGTGCAAGCGGGTAGCTGTTTTGTCAGATGATCTTGCCTGGTTGGTAGGCCCCGGGGCGAACCCGGCAAGGATGGTTTCGCCTCGACAGGCCAGCCCGCAAAGAAAGCAGGGGATCCTCGATCATGCGAAAGTTCGTCGGTTGTTCGGCCTTGGTGCTTGGCAGCCTTTACTTGGTTGGATGCGGAGCGAATACGCCCGCTCCTCCTCCAGAACCAACGATCCCGGCTGCGGCGGTCGCGCCCCCTCCCCCGCTCCCTCCTCCGCCGCCCGAACCGGAACTCAGCCCCGAAGCGAAAGAACTCAAGCAGGCGATGGACCGTCGGCCGCGCCCCGAGCGGCACGCTGCCGAGACTGTTCTCTCAGCCAACGAACCCGAGCAGCTCGTCGTTCAGTTCGGCCAAGCCGTTGCCGACAAGAAGTATCAGGTTCTTTGGGAAATGCTTCCCACCCCGTACCAGAACGACATCAAGACGTTGATGACGGACTTCGTCGCGAAGGTCGACGGCAAGGTTTACAACCAACTCACGTCAAACGTGCAACTGATGGTCTTTACTCTGCGAAAGCACAAGGATAAATTCTTTCGTCATCCAATTATGGACCATCTTCCTCTGGACCGAGCCACGCTGGAGAAGGTTTGGGATCCTGCAGTCGCGGTCGGCGAAGCATTTCTCGACAGCGAAATGTACGACATTCAAGAGCTACAAAAGATCGACTTCCCCCGCGCCTTGGCCGAGACCGGCCCGCGCGTGATGGATCAAATCCCCACCTTAGCGAGCGCTCTTCCGATGCCGGAACTCGGTGAGGCGATCGAGCTCATTCAATCGCTCAAGAATGTCAAGGCGACGAAGATCTCGGGCGACGACAGTGCTCAGGTGGTCAAGATCGAAATCGAAGGACGCGACCCCATCGAAGCAGAATTCGTGAAGCACGAAGGAAAGTGGATCCCGAGGATTCTGCAGGACAATTGGACAAGCGGACTGGAACAAGCAAGATCGGCACTGGCGATGATTCCTGTCGATGACGGGACCGAAGAAGGCAAGAAGCGCGTCGACCGGTTTCGCGGCCTGATGATCGGCCTGGGCTTCGGCGCGACGCTTTTGGCGTCGGTGGATACTGATGCTCGCTTCGACGAGTACATTCGCGTGATTTGGGACAAGGCGATGAATTCTCCCTTCCCGGTCCCGAAGGAAGAAGCCAAGCCCGCCGAGGCGACGGCTGACGAAGCCAAGCCTGCCGACGCCGTGCCCCCTGCTCCTGAAAAGAAGTAGGCGAAGCGCAAACTTCGCGGATCTTTTTTGAGACGGGCGACCCGAGAACGGCGCCCGTCTTTTTTTGCGCCTAACGAGGTCGAGGGGGAACCGCCCGGCGAGTGAGTTGATAGACGTACGCCATGATCTCCGCGACGGCGAGAAATGTGTTCTCGGGGATCACGCGACCGACCTCGGCATGATGAAAAAGCAATTGCGCCAGCGGCCGATTCTCAATGATGGGGATGCGATACTCTGCCGCCAATTCTCGAATCCGCCGAGCGAACACTCCTGCTCCCATCGCCACCACCACCGGAGCATCCATCTGGCCGACCTTGTACTTGAGAGCGACCGCCAGTTCCGTCGGGTTCGTGATGACAACCTCGGCTTCGGGCAAATCCTTCATCATTCGCTGACGAGCCATTTGAAGTTGCAGCGTTCGTCGTCGACTTTTGATCTCGGGACTCCCTTCGAAGTCCTTGGCCTCTTCCTTGATCTCTTGCTTGGTCATCTTCATGTCTTCGCCAAACTGAAACCGCTGATACAGAAAGTCCGCCACCGCCAAAGCAAGCAGCACCGAAGCCATGTAGTAGGAGAAATACAGAGATTCCGAGAATGCGAACGCCGCCAATTCCGGAAACGGAAGCCGGGTCGACATCGCCAGTTGCGGAATCCGATCGGCCAGGAACATGTACGCCAGGATGCCGATGACGCTAACCTTGGCGACATCGAAGACGGTCTTGATCAATCCTCGCGTGGAAAATATTCGCTGCAGCCCCGCGAGTGGATTCAGACGCTCCAAATCAAAGTAAGACTTATCCGAGGCGAAATGAATCCCGCCTGTCTGTGCGTAATTGGCGGCCAGTGCGGCAAGCATCACGAGCGCCGTCCAAGGCCAAAGAGCCTCCGCCGAGACGATTGCCAGCTTGGTCATCTCGATGCGAACCCGCGGAATATCCAGATCACTCCAAGGTTCCGAAAGACAGTAGCGAATGATTTGCACGCTGAAGGAGACCATCCCCATCCCAAAATTCTGAAATCCGATAATGGCAACAAAAAGGATCAGCGTGCTCGCCAGATCCCGGCTGATGGCGAACTGTCCCTTCTGCACCGCCTGTTCCATGCGGCGCTGACTGGCGGGCTCGGTCTTTTCGCCAACATCCTCAGCCATCTGTTTTGCTACCTAACCAAATTGGTGATTGCCGGCTCGACCGAAGAAGGAATGCTTAGCCACTGATCCAGCGTGTCGGTCACTTGCGCCATGGCATCGACCAGATAATCACAGAAAATGTCCCCCACCTCGGAAAGACCCGCCAGCGTCAACATCAACCCCAACATGATGCGTACCGAAAAGCCGATGGAAAGAATGTTCAATTGCGGCACTGTCCGGCCGACGAACGCCATCGCTAGTTCTGCTAGAAAGAGCGCGATCGTCACCGGGGCCGCAATGCGAACCGCCAAGATCATGCTCTGTCCAAACACCGACAGCACGAAGGGAAGAAGCGAATCCTCCACCGCCACCTGACCGAGCGGAATCACTTGAAACGTGTCGAGCAGAATCCGAAAGACTTCGCGATCGAGCCCGGTAATGAAGAACGCCAACGAGGCAATGGTGGCGTAAACGACCGAGGTCGTGGCGGCCTGATCGTCGAACTGTGGATTACTGATACCGGCCAGCGCCAAACCAAGCTGCGTTCCCGCGACTTGCCCGGCCAACTGAAGCGCCGAGAAAACAAAGTGAACCAGAGAGCCAATCACTGCCCCCACTGCCAACTCACCCATCATCGTGACACCCATCGACACCATCGTTGACGATGCGAACGCAACAGGCGGCGAAACCGTCGGCACCAACAAAATCGAGATGGCAAAGACCAGATAGAACCGAAACGTCACCGGAAGTGTCTGCGAAGAAAAGATCGGCATGAACAAAACCAAGCCGTAGATCCTCATGAAGACGAGAAAAAGGGAGACAACTTCCAGCGAGAGATATTCTTCAAGTGCCGAGGCCGTCATCGGATTGCCTCCTTAAAACCGCATCGGAATCGAAAGAAAAAGCTGCTCGGTGTACTCCATCACCAATGCCAACATCCAAGGGAGGGCGGCAATCGTCACGACCAACGTCGCCAAGATCTTCGGCACGAAAGAAAGCGTTTGCTCTTGAACGCTCGTGATCGACTGCAAGACCGAGATGATCAAGCCAATCACCATACCTGTCACCATAGCAGGCATCGATACCAGAACGGTGATGTAGAGCGCCTGACGACCTAGCTCGCTGACGGTGTCCAGATCCATCGATGACCTTCCTTCAGATCAAGGGGAGCTAACCCGCCGACATCCGCGAGAGAAGCTCGGGATCAAAACTCGTCAACAACATCTGCGCGATGAGAGTCCAACCATCGACCAACACAAAAAGGAGGAGCTTGAAAGGCAAACTGATCAAGACCGGCGGCAACATCATCATCCCCATGCTGACGAGAATCGATGAGATAGCCATGTCGATCACGAGGAACGGTAAGAAGAGCTGAAAGCCGATCATGAACGCGGTGCGAAGCTCGCTAAGGATGTACGCCGGCAACAGGACGTTGAGCGGAACATCATCGTAAGAGGTGATTTTTTCGACGTCGACATCATTGCTGAACTCCGCAAAGAGATAAACGTCGTCCGCATTCTTGGTCATTTCGATCTGCGTGGCCATGTAGTCGCGGATTGGTTGCAGCGTCTGCTTCACAAGGGCATTGGCATCGATTCTTCCCTCGGAGTAAGGCTTGATTCCGTTCTCATACATCGCCGTCAACGTCGGATTCATGACGAAGTAGGTCATGAAGAGTGCCAGCGTCGTCAACACCATGTTGGGAGGCAAAGTCTGCGTGCCGAGCGCTTGGCGAGTGATACTCAGAACAATCACGATCCGCACGAACGATGTTGTCATGATGACAATCGCTGGCGCCAACGTCAGAACGCTCAACAGCAGAAAGAGCGACATGGTGTTGGTAATGCGATCGGGGCCGAACCATTGATCGAGCTGAGGAGGCTCGATGCGCGCCAGTTGCTGACCTAGGTCACCCGCAGGGGCATTGTTGTCCAGTTGTTCCACGGGCTGAAGCAAGTCTTGCGCGATCGCGGCGCTCGGCATCAAAAGAATCGTAACGATGAATGCTGGGGCAAGCCCGCCCGCCATGACGTTGAATCGACCGCCTGCCCGGCTCATGTCCCGGCCCTCGCCTTCCAACGAGAAATCTGGTCGCGGAGCGTGGCAAGCTGATCGACAAAAGTGCGTGAAGAACCTTCGCCGGCTACGCGGCCCTCGGGACGATCGATTTCGTCGGCATCGGTCATGGGCGTCGAGGCCTCGGCCAGTTGTGCTCGACTAGAGAAGGCGTCTTTGAAAGCCTGTGTTGTCGATCGGGGTCTGATCTGCATGAGTTGACCCCGGAGGTAATCGATCTCCTGCGGGTCGTGGATTTCTGAAAGCGTCTGCATCCGATCACCGGTCAATCCAATGACCAGAATCCGGTCGCCGCACTTCACGAGGCAAACCGTATGCTTGGGAGAGAGAAAAGTTCGGTGCAGCAGGTGCACCGGGCCGGTCGATTCACCAACCATCACCCCGGGCACAAATCGTCGGGCGACCCGGCCCCCCAGAAAGATGGCCGCCAGCACGACCGCGAGCCCTAAACCGGTGGTCACCCACCAGGCGACATTTCGCCCCGCGGACAGACTGTCGGCCGTCGTTGATGACCCTGGTTCCGTTTGGCCGACCTGCCCCGGGTTCCGTCGGCGTGTTGCGGGCGAGAGCTTGATCGAGGAAGGCCGCTCGGACACGGGAGAGGGTTCGACTAACGTAGGCGGCTTGGCCAAAGCGGGGCGATCCCCAGCCACGGGCAAGACATTATCACCCGTCGCGCGTTGAGATGCGTCGTCATCGCGGTATTCGGGCCGAAGTCGGGCAGAGATCGCGGCCGGTCGATTGGCTTCAACACCCTGATTAACTTGGTCGGCATCCGTGGCGAACGAATCGGCGGTCTCGCGAGGCGAAGCAGGATCCCCCTGCGCGAGCAGCAAAACAACCAGCACCGAGCTCATCATGTTGCATTCCCTTGCATCTCGCCGGTGCGAAGAGGAGTCGGACCATCCTTGGTGACCGACAATAACCTGCTTTGAAAGGAGTCGTGGTCGACCGAATGTCAGTCGAGATCGGGCCCAGAACTCTTTGAATCTCCCAGAATTTCCGAAACACGAACACAGAAGTTGTCGTTGAGAACAAGGACTTCGCCGCGGGCCATCAGCCGGCCATTGACGAAGATATCGACCGGGTCGCCGGCCAGTTTCTCCAGCGGAACAACCGAGCCCTCTCGAAGCCTCAACACGTCCTCGATGTACATTCGTGTCCGGCCCAACTCGATCCGGACGTTCAAATCCACGTCGAGGATCAGACTCACATCGCTTTGCTCATTTGGATTGCGCTGTCCGGTGCCGATCTCGTCTAGCTTAAAAGCCGAGACCTCGACCTTTCCAATCCTCTCGGCGGCATTGGCGGGACCGGAGGCCGACGAGCTGGCAGGAGGCGAACTGGGCGCACCGCCGAACAGGGCTTCAATCTCCGATTGATCCAGCAGCCCTTCGTCACCTGGCACGGGGTGCGTCTCCCTGTCTATCCAAGGAGGTCGGCGACAGACGACCTGCCGCACTCTCCACTCTTCGCCAAATTCAAACAGTCCGACGAAGATAGGTCAACCCCGGCTGGCTCACGGAGAGGGCCAAGTTGGCAAGGTAGCGACAAAGGAGCAGAATCGGCACCGATCCCTGGACGGAAGTCGCCCGGGACTAGAACGGCGAGGATTCGAATCGGCGATGGCACTCATTGATGACCCAGCGATCGACATCGCGGAGCATCATGGGACAGAGGGAGTGCTCGGATGGGTAGAGCCGAAGCGAGACATTCAGGCCCGCGGCCATCAGGAGCTGATACGCTTCTCGGGCCCTTTCGATCGGAACCCGAGGGTTTTGCATGCCGTGACCGATGAAGACACCTGGGCCGTCTTCATGGGCAGCCTGTTTGAGCCCGAGCGGGCCCGGTGGAACCCAGCCGTTGAGAGCGACAATCCCAGCGAACTTATCAGGAAACGAGAACCCCAACTGGTACGCGACACTAGCCCCCTCACAGAAGCCCGCCAGGAAGATTCGCTCGGAATGGACGTGACAAACCCGCATCGTCTCTTGGACGGCCGCCAGGACGTATTCCTCGATCATCGCGTCGCATCGGCGAACGCCGCCCCAGCTATAACCAGTCTCGCCATCGGGCCGCTGAACGGTTCGGACCCCCCGCAGGCCGATGCAGATGTAGTTCCGTCGTGAAAGATTGGGGACGGCATCGATCCATTGACGCTCTTGCTCGCCGTGCCCGTGGAGGAAAACCATCAGGGGGTACGGATACCGAGGCTCGTAAGCCTGTGGGAGAAAAAGAGACATGGGCATCCGGCCGGCTTCATCAAGCTGACTCCGGTAGACCCCTTCTTCTCGCAGGATCCGTACATGCTCTAACATCGTGGTGTGAGCCCCTGGTTCGGCAACGCGGGCCCGGAACGGCCGCGATTCGCCTCGGCCAAGGATAAGATTGGCGTCGCAGAGCGTCAATCAATCCATGAGCTTAAATTGTTATCTGATATCGATTTGCTTCTGAGAGAGTTCCAGTTCTACCGATTACAAGGTATGCGCAATTCGCACGGGCTAAGCCAAAAACCCAGAACAGGAAAAGCAGGAGGAATAGAGAACCAGCCTGCGGGGACGACGGCACAAAACAAGCAGGGTAGGAAAGGAAGTGGGACGCTGTCTCCAGCGCCCCACGACGGTAGATGATGGTGGCAGGACGTCGGGCGTGACTACCGCGGTCCGGCCAACAAGCGGATCGGCTCCGGAGCCAGACCGAAACCGACGTGTCGAGCCCGGTCACGCGCCTCGACGCGGAGGCAGACCTCGGCCGGCACACCCGTTCCCGCTATATCCCAGACATATTCGCCGACATTTTTCAGTCCCGTGGCCAAAGGTCGCCAGGGGCCGCGGGGAGAAGCGCTGTACAGAAGATCGATCGGCTGAGCATCGAGGTTCGCGTCCGACGCTTCCCAGCGGATCAGAACACGACCGTCGTTCAGCGATGCCGGCGCGACGCGGACTTGCGGCGGCGTTGCGTCGACCTCGACGACCATTTCCGGCGGACTTCCTGCGGCAGGTCCGGGCGTCGGATCGACTCCTTCACGCACAACGATTTTCAGCCCCCAAGCCCCTTCAGAAGGGAGCTTGGCTTCAATCGGGGTTCGACCATCCTCGTCGACTCCAATAAGTTGCCACCCTTGGACGCCAGGCTGTTGGGCCCAGAGTTCCGCCATGGGACGACCACCCGAGGCAGATGCCTCGACGACGTAGTTGACCACAATGTGATTGGAGCTGCAGAGCGTCGGCTCTGGACCATTCGACGACGCGAAAGGGGTCTTGGGCTCGCTCATCATCGGCATACGAGGACGCGCGACAGGCTCGGCCGGCGACGGGTCGGAGGGACGATCGAAACCGGTCGAACGAGGGTCGGCCTCGCGAGACATAACCGGTTGTTGAGCGACCGCATTCTTCACCGGTGAGGGTGCGGCAGGGCCCGCGGCGGGTTCTTCCGCTGAGACCGGCACCACGCTGGGCTGCATCGATGCTGGGCGTGACTGAATGGCGAACTGGTTGATATCTTTTCGGCTAAACTGTTCGCCGATCACTTCCAGTTCGATGACTCGTTCATTGCCGGCACGGTCTTTGACGCAGGCCTGCAACTTCGAGAAAGCTTCGTTTGGATCGAACCAAACCATCTTTTCTTCGGGGTGGCGGATGTCGTACTCGCGCCAGCGCCCGGTTGATTCATCGCGTACCGCGAGTCGATAGGTGTTCGTGTCGATGTTGGAGTCGTCGAAGGTCCAACGAATGCCACGTCGGCCGGCACGATTACGGATCGCCTTCAACTGCATTTCTGGTTTTTGCGTATCCACGAGAACCTTCAGGCCCGGCTCGATGCCTCGGACGTCGCCGGGCGTTTGGACACCCGCTTTATCGACCAGCGCGATCGCGAACCAGTACGGTCCATCTTTGCTGGCGCGGAAGGTGACGACATCCATCGCGGGGTCGCCGTCACTATGACGAACCCAGGTTTCGCCTTGATCTTCGGAGACAAATAGACGAATGGCGGAGATGCCTTGCCGTTCGCTGGCCGACAGTTCAATCGGGATTCTAAAAGTCGATTGTGGACTGCAAACGAAACCGTCTCCGTCGGCGGGAGCCTGCCCCGGCCCGGAAATGAGCAGGAACCACGAGAGAACCGAACTAAGCGTATTCATGAGGAAACGTTCCTTTCGCCGGGCTCTCCCGAGCCGATCTCAACTTCCGAAACCTGTTCTTTCGTCTGCTTGGAAGACTGGTCGGTAATCGTCAGACGCCAACGGTATTTGCCGGGCACAAGCGTATCGGGCACGGTGAGCAGAAAGTGACAGAAGAAATCTTGCCGACGATCGACGCATCGATCGACAATGTCGCCGAAATCTTGCGAGAAGAAAACCTTCCCACTGGCGTCTTCGAGCTTCATTTGACACGAGAGCTTGGTCTCAAAGAGACCCTCACGCTCGATTGAATCAAAGTTCTTAATCTCGACATAGGCGAGGAGTCTTTCGCTGGGGTACATCGGCCCCGGTGTTCGAGCGACAACACTTGCAAAGCCATTGACCTCGGTGCAGAACTGAAAACGATCGAGCGTCAACTCCGACTTGGCTTCTCCGATGGTGGGGCTACCCACGCTTGTTGCCTCGGACCGTTCTGTTGTTGCCGAGGCCAGCGTTACTTTGGATTTCTCCATCAAGGCCGCGTCGGCCAAGGCTCGCACCACATTCGCATCGACCGAAGTCGGCGTTGGCGCGACCGGCGGCACGGAAACATCCGCCACGGGAGGCGTCGCCAGCCCGATCGGCGGCGGTGTCGGGATGGACTGGTTGACTCCGCCCTCGCTTTTATCTTTCAGAAGTGAGGGGACTTCGCGGATCGCGACGGTCCGCGGCTTGGAATCGTCGGCATCCGCTTGAGGAGGACTGGCTGGCTCGGTCGGCCCGGCTACATGCGAAACTTG
The DNA here is from genome assembly GCA_019753235.1 of bacterium. Classification (GTDB taxonomy): domain Bacteria; phylum Planctomycetota; class Planctomycetia; order Kolteriales; family Kolteriaceae; genus JAIELF01. The sequence continues at coordinate 34,247 of JAIELF010000015.1, read as the reverse complement.
TCTGATATCTCGGACAGGGTCTTGCCCGGAGGCAAGCATCTTCATCCCCTCGACCGAATCCAACGGACTCGGCTCCGTCAGCGCGACCCCCTCGGCGACGGACGCCGGCCGAGCTTCACCGGTCGGGATTGCCCGTGGAATTTTGTTGGCCAGATGCTCGGCAACGCCCTCGGCTCGCGCGATGTCGACAGGGGCTCGGGCCGACGCGCTTGCCGCGGGCGCGGGCGTCGTCGGAATAAGACCAGGCGGGCTTTCGACCGAAGCCAATTCGGACGATGAAGCCTTCTTGGCCGAGGGTCCGCGATCGATCACATCGGGCGAGAGAAGCGATTGCATATCGGCCGGCAAAGAGGAGGATTGACGGGCGACCGCCGAGCCCGGCTCACGAGGGACTGATGAGCGAGACCTCTTGATTTTTGCAGGCAATAAGAACCCGCCGTCGGTGGTGTTGTTCGTGGCGACGGCCTTGGAAGCGGTCAGGGCCGGCGGGTCGACGGCATCGCGAGATGGTACTCTTTCCTTGGCAATAGCAGTCGCCTTCGAAGACGAGGAGGTCGCATCCGAGACTACGCCCTTGGGAACAGGAGGCGTTTGAAGTCGGCTGGCAGGAACCCCTAACTTGACGGGCGAATTGGCCTGTGCTTTGCCGGCCGGGCTACTCGACGGACGAGCAACATCCACCAGCCCTTCGGCGTTGGCCAGCGAACGGGCCGATCGCGCGAATGAACCGGCACATCCCGACAATGCCAGAAGCATCACCGTGAGACCGAAGCCATACATCAATTGACGAACCATATCTCGCATCACAACCGTGCCTCGCACGCCGGCGGTGCCTGTGTTTTTCACGGTGATGATTCAAGGATGCAGTCGAAGGTGGATAAAGAGGGGCCCCGGTTGGGTCAAGCCCGACTTCTCCTGAAATCCAGACCCGCCCTCGGAAATCTCGTTCTCGACCAGACAAACAGGTGAACCGAGTCGATCCAGAGAAGCGAACACATAAAGTAAAAATGACGCCGTATTGGGTGAACCAGGGGGATTGGCACCTTGCGGTCGGACGGAGATTATCACCCGGTACGCTTCCTGCCCTCGGTTGCCCATGGAACGGGCTGCGAAGGAAGGGAAGGCCGGCAAACGTCATGGCGACCTCGGAACGAACATTGATCCGCACGCGAGGAGAACTGTCCGAGCTTTGTCAATTGCTTCGCCAAAGCTCTCGGATTGCCTTCGATACCGAGTTTATCCCCGAGCGAACATACACACCCGAGCTCTGCCTTATTCAAGTAGCGACCCCGGATTTTGTTCAGGCGATTGACACCATTGCCGTCCCTCATTTGAACGAGTTCTGGAGCGTGCTCGTCGAAACCGATGCCGAGATTGTCGTGCATGCGGGCCGGCAAGAGATGGAGTTCTGCGTTGCCGCGACGCAAGCTCTCCCCAAACGGATCGTCGATGTCCAGCTCGCGGCGGGTTTCGTCGGATTGGGTTACCCGACCTCGTACACCAACCTTGTCCAGCGCGCACTCAACGTCGACGTCAAATCGACCGAAACAAGGACCGATTGGCGACGCCGACCTCTCACGCATCAACAAATCGAGTACGCGCTGGATGATGTGCGATACTTGCTGGCCAGTTGGGACGAGATTGCCGGCCGGCTCGATCAATTGAGCCGACGAGCATGGTACGAGGATGAGTTAAGGCAAACGTCGGCAACACTGTTGGAAGACCCCGCCGCACGGTTCCGCCGGGTTCCGGGCGCCGGGGGTTTAAGGCCACGAGGATTGGCGGTCCTTCGAGAGTTGATCACATGGCGCGAAGAACGAGCCCGAATGCTCAATCGACCTCCACGCTGGATCATGCGGGATGACATCTTGACCGAGTTGGCCAAAAGGCAGCCTCAATCGATTGATGATCTTCGTTCATCGCGAGGCCTGGGGCTCGACTCCAAAAACAATTGGGCCAAAGAAGTTTTAGCCGCCATCGCCCGCGGGCTGGAAGTTCCCGAAAGCGAGTTGCCCCGCCCGACCGGGAGACGTGATACCACCGAAGAGATGATGGTCGTCAAGATCCTGGCGGCGGCCATGATCCAGCGTGCGGGCGAAGTGGGAGTGGCAACCAGCTTGATCGGCACCAATGAAGACCTGCGCGACGTCCTAGATTGGTACCGACGAGAACCTGCACAAACGGAGCTTCCGCCTCTTTTGGAAGGATGGCGTGAGCAGGTGGCCGGCAAGTTCTTGTTGCAACTTCTCTCGGGCGAAGTTGTCGCTCGTATTACCGCCAAGCGAGACGATGTTCAACTCCACTTCGAACCCTTTCGACCTGTCTCTTCTTAATGGCAGGCCAAAGGAGTTTCGCGCCGAAAGAGCCCATTTCGATGGGATCCATCAGGCCGATTTGGTCGCCCATCGACACCACTTGCGGCCAAGTCGATCGACCCATTATCTCTTGAACGTCGTTAAGATGCTTCATCGACGCTTTACTCGTTTTGCCTGCCGACCTATCCTCCGCGTGGAGAGATCGTTCTCTCTGTAGATTGACCAAGGCGAGAGAACTCGGCATGAACAAACCCCCTCGACAGGCCACGATATCGGCAAGGCTCAGCGCGCTGATATGCTCGGCCGCTCTGTCGGGACTCGTAGCGGGGGGGGTCTACAAGATCGTCCGCGCCAGCGCTCACGAAGATGCTCGGCCCAACGACTACACTCTCACTTTTGTGGATGCAAACGACCGACCCATCACCGACAAGCCGGGGACGTTGAAGCTGGTGCTGGATCCCTTCGTCGTCTACCGCAATGCTCCGTCGCAAAAAACGAAATCGTTCACCATTGATGAACATGGTTTTCGGGCTGGCATGAGAAGTGATCGACCGAAGGTCTTTCTGTTGGGGGGATCGGCGGTCTTCGGCCAGGATCTCGAAAGGGATGACCAGACGCTGTCTGCCCAACTTGATCAACGATGCCCGACGTACTCTTTCGTTAACGCGGGCGTCGTCGGTTACCTTGCCGGGCAAGAGTTGGGTTTCATGGCCCATTACGCCGATGAATTTCAACCGGTGGGCTACATTCTGATCGATGGCTGGAACGAGGTTTTCGATCAGTATCACTTTGCCGTTCGACCTTCGAACCGACTTGGTTTCAACAACGCGTTTTTCGATATCGAAAATCGACTCGCGCAGTTGGCAGCAAGCCAGCAGACGTCGTCTCCCTTGTCGGTTGCCCCCATGGCCAACTTGCCGAGCCCCGAGCGAGCCCTGGAACAGATTTCCCAGAACTACCGGAGCCAAGTCGAGCGGATGGCGAGCTTCGCGACCAGTCGCGGTGCCTTTTTTCTGTGGGCCATGCAGCCCGAACTCGCGGCGAAGAACCGGCAAAACGAAGCGGAGCAGCGTTCCTTGACGGCTTGGAACAAAGCGTACGGCTATGTCGACCGAGGTTTTCCACAAGCCTACGCTCGGCTCGCCCGCGAGGCGGCATCCACGGCCCAGAAGCGAGGGATCGCTTGGGAGTCTCTTCTCGATCACCCCGCGATCACCAGTTCGACGGAAACACTTTTTCTCGATCCGGTGCATCTCTCGCCGCGAGGAACCGAGGTCGTTTCTCAGATATTGAAGGATCGAATCGGCGTGATGTTGAAAGCTTCACCGTAAGGGGCCTTGCCCTAGCGGGGCAAAAGAGCGTAGATTTGGGAAGCGGAGATTAGGTCGTTCGTCCCCGAGCGAGCGTTGAGAGAACAGGGATAGGAGAGCATGACTTACAGGGTGGGTGATGCCGTTGTTTTTCGGATCATCAAGTGCTCGAACCATCCCGGTCCGCGCGCTGCTCGGATCTCTCCCGAGCCTCACGGCGAACAGTACCAGTACGAAGTGGACAAGTACTGGACGGTTGCCGACGTTCAACAAGATGGTTCCATTGTTTTGCAGACTCGGCGAGGCAAAAGGCACACCGTCCTTGCAAACAACCCCCGTCTTCGCCGAGCCTCCCTGCTCGAACGGATCATCTACAAATCTCGGTTCCCGAACCCTTCCAACGCGGACGAGAACGACTCTGTCACCCGTGCCAGCACGAATTCTTAACCGATCGACCAAGACGATCGACTTCGCCCCCGCGCATGGAGCGCTCTAAAACACTTGTTCATTCAGGCGACGACCAGATCTCTTGATAGGTCATGCGCATGGACAATAGGACGGGTTTGTTGATCAAGCCCGTTCTTGCCGAGGGGATGGCTCCTCGGTCGAATATCCCCTTGGCGATGGGAAGGGTTTGACATGATTCGTTCGATCCGAGTCACGGTTCTTTGGACGATGGCTGGCTCGGGCCTATTGCTAGGCGAAGGCCCGGCCGATTGGCCGCAATGGCGAGGCCCGCACCGCGATGGTATCTCCCAAGCCGTCGGCCTTCGAAAGGATTGGTCGAGCAGCCCTCCCCCGCTGGTTTGGCAGACCGCGGGCATGGGACGAGGCTTCGCCGCGCCGGCCGTCGTCGGTGATTCGATCTATCTCACCGGCGCCGATGCCGGCAAAGAGTTCGTCGTCGCGTTAATGAAGGACTCCTCGACGGAGAGTGCTCCACCCAAGACTCTGTGGAAAACAGAAATTTCCGCGGCAGGGGACGTCGGCTATCCAGGTTCTCGCTGCACACCGACGATGGAGGAAGGCAAACTCTACGCCACCACCACCGCAGGAACGATTGCTTGTTTGGATCAGACGTCGGGCAAGATCGTTTGGCAAGTCGACATGGTAAAAGAATTCGGTGGAAAAATGATGTCGGTCTGGGGCTTCAGCGAGTCGCCTTTGGTGGATGGTGACCATGTCATCGTCACGCCAGGCAGCGACGAAGCCGCCGTCGTGGCTCTCGACAAGAAGACCGGCAAAGAGGTTTGGCGATCAGCGATCCCTAAGGCGAAAGGAGCAGGCTACGCGTCGCTGGTCGTTTCCGAAGGGGCCGGCGTTCGGCAATACGTCACTCTCATGGGACGAGGACTGGTCAGTGTGGCCGCCCGCGATGGCAAGCTTCTCTGGACATACGACAGAGTCGCCAACGGCACGGCCAACATTCCTACCCCCATCGTTCGAGGGGACTACGTTTTCGCCTCGACCGGTTATCAGACCGGCTCGGTTCTGGTGCAACTCTCGAAGAAGGGAGCGACCGGCGTCGAAGCGAAAGAGGTCTATTTCCTGCCGCACAAAGACCTGCAAAACCATCATGGAGGAATGGTGCTGATCGGTGAGCATCTTTACGGCGGGCACGGCCACAATGAAGGGGCACCGATCTGCGTCCATTTTCTGACCGGCAAAGTTTCCTGGCTGGAGAGACGCGGCCCGGGTGATGGCTCCGCCGCGGTTTCCTTCGCGGATGGTCACCTTTATTTTCGCTACCAGAACGGAAAGGTGGCCCTCATCGAAGCCAAGCCGGACGAGTATCGAGAGAAAGGAACGTTCATGATTCCCGATGTACAAGACCCGAGCTGGCCTCACCCCGTGATTGCCGGTGGCAAGCTTCTCCTCCGGGAACAAGATCGACTCTACGCGTACGATTGCTCCGCCGGGAAGTAACTTTCGCTTAAAAAATCAATGATAAACACAGAGAGGGGTTGGCCTAGGCGAACCCCTCTCACTCGTTTCCTCCATCGATCGCGAGCATCGCATCAATCGCCGATCTTATACTCCGCCTCGCGCCCACCCAGAAGGAAACGGAACTCAACCTCTCCATGGGTCGGGAGGCCTTTCAAGTCCAGGGCTGCTCGGTGCTCGCCAGGCGAGGGGATCGCGAATTCGGCGAGGCGCATCTGGCCGTCGTGCCAAATCTGATACGGGACGATTCCTTCGACGCTCGATTGAATCACCATGGTCGGAGCGATCCCAGCCAATTGAAGAGATCGCTTCACCACAACATCGGCTGGCTTGCCCGCTTGATCCACCCGAACTTGTACCGACCACGGGGCGGCGGAAACCATTTGACACCTCGATCCAAGCCCGGTCGTCGCAAACTCCCAGCTGATCGGCTGGGGGGGACCCGTCGCGAGCACCGGCGGGGTGGAACTCTTGCTTGGCCGCGCGGCGATGATCTCACCGGGAGCAGGAAAGAGCGACGTCTTTTTTCCGTTCGCCTCGATGCTCAACGATTCGACTTCCACGTTGCCGTGATGCGCTCCGAGGTCGAAATAGATGCGGGAAGGATCCTGCGTGCTCGATCCTTCAAACTCGACCTCGAAATCCTTGGCGCTTGGCGTCAATTCGAGTTGGCGATAAAGACCGACGGAGCTGAAGGGAGGGCCGTTCTTGCTCGCAGCCAAGGTGATCACCCGGGCCTTATCCCCTCGGAGCCGAGCCGCTACCTTATACTTAATTCCCTTTTGAAATGGTTCGGTTGGAAAGATCACGTTGACGGCCCAGGTCTCTGAACCGGGCTCGTCAATCACGACGCGAATGCGCGAGGGATCACCGACGAGATTCATGGTCGCCTTCCCACCCGACTGTGTCGACAGCCGCCAAGGATAGGAAACCTCGGGTTGGACCGGCGCCGGTTCGATGGCCGGCTTCATCGCCGGCGCTTCGAGAGACTTTTCTTTTCCCTCCAGCGTCAGGGCGAAGTCCGCGAACTCCACTTTGGTGGTGACAGCACCGAGATTGATGTGCAAACGAGCCGACGGGTCATCGGCCAGGACCGAAAACGAAAACTCGAAGTTCTTCCATTCAGGCGTCAGGCCGAGTTCCTGATACAGTCCAAGCCCCTGAAACGGGGGATGGTTCTGGCTGAGGACGATTCGGGTGGTGGCCGACTGATCGGCCCGTCCGCGAAAACGGATTTTCGCGGGACCCGTTTTGAGGTTTGAAAGGGAATTCTCGAGGCGTACCCGCCACTCGTCAGCGGCCCCAGCGGGTTGGCGGTCGACTATCATCGACCGAATCTCACCCGGAACTTGGCCGATCACCAAGGTCGTGGGTTGGGCGGTTTCGTCAAAAAGAACCCAACCCTCGGCCGCCGGTGCCAAGGAATAGATCGATATCAACGCCCACATGGTTGCCGTTGCCGACAACCATCCCGTGGTTCCGGGAGAAGTCACGTGCATCCATCTGTCCCTTCTGCAAAAAGCATAAAATGAGGAAAATCTGGCCGACCGGAGAAGACTCTTCATTCGTTCCCCGCATCCTTCGGGGTCCGCCCTCTGAAAAACCCTGCATTCCATCGGATCTGCTCGACCTGCACGGGAAAATCGGTCGGGAGGTTTCCGGTATATCTTCTCTAGCCGAGACGGCTCGCCGGTCAACCTCGCCGAATTCAAGGGCTGGCCCGGCGAAAGATGGGACGGAATTGAGAGAACTTGGGAGAAGTTTTGCCCAAAGAGCACTCCAGTTGGCTACATTGTTGACAACGGAGTGGGGTTCCGAGTAAAGTCTGCTCGTCCGATTTCCCCGCACGCATTTCTTTCGTCGAATGACATTTGGAGTGGTCATGGGTTCCACAATCAACTCGTTGAGTGTGATTTCCATGAAGGAAACCGATCAGGATCGGTTCGACAATACCGGCGTCGGCCGGCATGTCGTTCTGATTCGGCCGGCGATGGTTTCGAGCGTCGGAACCTGGAGTTCCCCTGTGACGCCCCCTTTGGGCATCGCTTACCTCGCGGCCATGCTGCAGAAAGCAGGGGCAGAAGTCACCTGCATTGATGCCATCGGCGAGAAGGTCGATCAGATCATTCAAGAGGGGAACTACGTCTACCAGGGTCTCTCCATCGACGAAATACTCGAACGAATCCCCAGTAACGTCGAAGTCATCGGCATCTCGTGCATGTTCAGTCAGGATTGGATCTACTTCCGCAACTTGCTCCATGCGACTCGAGAGCGATTTCCCAAAACCCTGATTGTCGTGGGTGGCGAGCATATCACCGCCCTTCCGGAGTTTTCGCTCCGCGATTGCCCTGCGATCGATGTCTGCATTCTCGGGGAAGGGGAAGAAACGATCGTCGATGTCGTCAACCGAGCCCGCGACAAAGATGCTGTTCGCCGAACCCCAGGCGTCGCGTTCCTTGACGAAGCGGGCAATTACGTGCAGGCTCCGCCGCGCGAACGAATCAAAGATGTCGATCAGATCCCCTACCCAGCTTGGGATCTGTTTCCGATGGATAACTTTGTCGATACCCACAACGGGCACGGCGTCTATCGTGGCAAAACCATGGGCATCATCGCGACGCGCGGCTGCCCCTACAAATGCACCTTCTGCTCGAACCCAACGATGTACGGCAAGGCCTATGTCCCTCGTTCGCCGGGGGATGTGCTCGACGAAATCGAGTTCTACCAGAAGAAGTACAATGCCACGAACATCGACTTTTATGACCTGACGATGATCCTCAAGAAGCAGTGGGTGCTGGAATTCTGCAAGGAAATCGAACGCCGAGGAATGTCATTCACTTGGCAATTGCCCACGGGGACTCGCTCTGAGGTCGTCGACGACGATGTCGCCCCTTGGCTCTTTAAGACTGGTTGCCGAAACATCACGTACGCTCCCGAGAGTGGCGATCCGGAAACACTCGACAAGATCAAAAAGCGGGTTCACTTGCCGGCTTTGATCTCATCGATCCGGGCGTCGCTCAAAGCGGGCATCAACGTCAAGTGCAACATCATCATCGGCTTCCCACACGAGCGGCGAATCAACGTCATGCGGACGATGTGGTTCTGTGGCAAGCTTGCTTGGGTCGGCGTCCACGACGTCGGCGTCTTCCTCTTTTCGCCCTATCCCGGAAGCCAGCTCTTCCGCGAGCTTCAGCAAGACGGCATGATCCCTCAGAAGCTCGACGACGCCTACTTCAATTCGCTGGTCAACTTCATGGATCCAACGTCGACCGAGGCTTTCAGCAAGCATCTTTCCGGGCGAGAGCTCGCGTTCTGGCGGTTCTTCGGAATGGCGTACTTCTTTGCCCTCTCGTACATGTTCAGACCATGGCGATTCATCCAGTTCGTTCGCAACGTCTGGAATTACGAGAGCAATACTGTTCTCGAACAGCGAGTCGGCGCCATGATCGAACGATTCCGCATCACGAAAAAGAAAGCCCCCGAGACCGCTCCGACCGGCGTGCCCGCGACTCAAGCGGGAGCCTAGCTTCCACAGGCTCTCGGCGGGCTCGATGCGCCCGCCGTCGGCAGCTATTGGCGAAAGCCGCCGAAGTGGGGTTTGTCTCCATCCCACCCCTCTGGAAAACCCGCTTCGGGAGGAGCTTGCCTCCGTCTTCGGTTGACTATTGTCACTCTCCCTCATGATCGATCGGCTTGCCCCTTTTCGACGACTCTCCTGGAACAAAGGGGGTTGTGAATCCATGTTGATTTTGTGAAACTAAAGAGGGGAATAAATCGGCGCGAGAAAGGTGGCCCGTTCGCATGGAATTGTTGACCCAAAGGTCGGCAACGACTCACGATCGGAATCTGCTGATCCTGGCGGGGGTGTTCCTCTTCGTAGGGCTGGTAACGGCCGACGAGGCGATCCCGCTTGCCCCGGCAAACCCGACAGACGACCAGCAGTTCTTCGAAAACAAGATTCGACCGATCTTGTCGGCACGGTGCTATTCGTGTCACGGACAGGAGAAGACGAACGGCAGTCTTCGCCTTGATTCACTGCAAGGAATGCTCGACGGGGGCGAATCGGGGCCCGCGATTGTTCCCGGCAAGCCGGACGAAAGTCTCATCGTCAATGCCGTCAGTTACGAATCGCTGGAGATGCCGCCGACCGGCAAGCTCCCCGAATCGGAAATCAATCTTCTCGTCGAATGGGTTCGTCGCGGGGCGACTTGGCCCGGGGCGGCCCCGGTCCGCGAGAGCCGAGCCCGCGAGATGGAAGTGACCGATGCCGACCGACAGCTCTGGTCCTTTACCCCCCCTGCCCGATCGAGCATCCCCGCCGCGGGCCAACACGCCGTCGCCCGGAACTCGATCGATCTGTTCATACAAGCCGAGCAAGAGGCAGCGGGGCTCACCATGTCCCCTGCCGCGGGCAAACGAGAACTCCTTCGACGATTGACGTTCGATCTCGTCGGTCTTCCCCCTTCGCTGTCCGAAGTACAGGCCTTTGAAGAAGACTCTCGTCCCGACGCGTACGAACGCCGCGTCGATCAGTGGTTGGCCAGCCCCCATTACGGCGAGCGGTGGGGAAGGCATTGGCTTGATGTTGTTCGGTATGCCCAGACCGACGGTTACGAACGCGACTCTGAGAAGCCGGAATCCTGGCGATATCGAGACTATGTCATTCGCTCGCTGAATGAAGATAAGCCTTATGATCAGTTCCTTCGCGAGCAGTTGGCCGGCGACGAGCTCGATGAGGTCTCCGATGAAACGATCATCGCGACCGGCTTCGGTCGGCTCGGTGTGTGGGATGATGAGCCCGACGATAAAGCCAATGCAGAGTTCGAGCACTACGACGATCTTGTCTCGACATTCGGGCAGTCGATGCTCGGCCTGACGATTGGCTGCGCTCGTTGTCACGATCACAAGTTCGATCCCATCCCCCAACGCGACTACTACGGATTTGTCTCGTTCTTTCGAGGTGTGCTCCAGAACGAACGCGCCGACGCGAAAAGGAAAGATACCCCTAACCTGGCCGCCTTATCGACCGGCGAGCGGACGCTGGCGATGCGCGAAGCGGGCCCGACGCCCGCCGAGACGCGTCTCCTGATTCGCGGCGATGCTCATACACCCGGGAGTCCTGTTGAGCCTCACTTTGCCGAGGTTCTCTCCTCGTCAGCCGAGGCCTCGCGGGCAGTGATTCCGACCCGAGACGCCGCCGCCCGAAGCAGCGGCCGTCGGCGGGTTCTGGCCGAGTGGGTCACCCGGACCGAGCATCCGCTCACCGCTCGCGTGATGGCGAATCGGCTTTGGCAACATCACTTTGGCCGAGGAATTGTTGCGACCCCGAGTGACTTCGGCAAAACGGGGACTCCTCCGACCCATCCCGAACTGCTCGACTGGTTGGCGGTCATCTTTTCCCAGGATCTTCAATGGGGGCTCAAACCGCTTCACCGTTTGATCCTTGAATCCGCCGCCTATCGACAAGCATCAACAACAACGTCAATGGCGGGCGAGAGAATCGACCCGGCCAATCAACTTCTTTGGCGTCAACAGCTTCGTCGACTCGATGCGGAGTCGCTTCGCGATTCCGTGTTGATGGCCCACGGTCGCCTCAACGACGAGATGGGCGGGCGTGGCTTTTTTCCAACCTTGCCCAAGGAAGTCCTGGCGACCCAATCGATTCCCGGCAACGGCTGGGGAAAATCTCCCGCACGGCAGCTCGATCGTCGAAGCGTTTACATGTTTGTGAAAAGAACACTCCGGGTACCGATGCTTGAAACCTTCGATGCCGCCACGCCTGACCAGTCGATTGCCGCTCGCAGCGTGACAACAATCGCTCCGCAGGCGCTGGTTTGGCTGAACAGCGACTTTATGGAGAAGCAATCCCTCGCGATGGCAGACCATCTTCTTGCGCTCGACCTCGACGACGACGCTCGTTTGGAGCAATTGTTTAAGGATGCTCTCCAGCGAAGGCCGACCGACGACGAAAAAGCTCGGCTGGGCCTGTTCCTGAAACAGGCTGAAGTTTCGTGGTCGGGGATTAAAACCGACTCTGCTTCGGACTCGGTCTTGGACCAATGGAATCGTTTCGGCGGCGAGTGGGCCGAGCGAGATGATGAAGGACTGTCGGTCCAAGCAAGCGACGCCGCCAAGATACTCTGGCCGACAGCTCTCATCACGAACGGGCAGATCGAAGCCGACGTCATGTTGCAAGGGGACCAAGGGAATGCCGGCCTGATCTTCCGCGTGCTGCGACCTTCCGACGGAGTAAACGGCCTATTCGGTTTCTATCTGGGTCTATCCACCACACAGATCACGCTCGGCAAGCATCTCGATGATTACACCCAGCTCACAGCGATCGACCGCCCGATCAGTAAAGATGCCTGGCATCATTTGCGGATTGAGCTGGCGGGCTCGCGGGTTCGCGTTTGGCTTGATCAAGAGGAAAGTCCCATTCTCGATCTCGAAGAGACGTCGATTGCCGAGGGGGGGCAGGTCGGTTTCCGGGCCTATCAGATGCCCGCTTCCTTCCGCGAATTAAAGGTGACCAGCGAGCAAGGGACTTGGCTGCCGGCAACCTCCCGAAAGACGACCGAACCAGAAACAACGTCGAAGAACGAATCGCGTCGCCGAGCGTGGAGCGACTTGGCAAGAATCATTTTCAACACAAACGAGTTCGTCTACGTCGATTGAAATTGAGTCGGTAGAAGAAGGTGGCTTCTGACCCGACGACGACGCGATTAGGAATGGGGCCGTCCATGAAGGCAAAGAACCGATGATGCAACAACGTCGCTCGGCATGCACGGGCACTCGTCGAGAATTCGTCTGGCAGATGGGAGCGGGCTTCGGCGGATTGGCCCTTTCCAGTCTGTTGGACAATACCGGCTTCTTCGCTTCGCGCGCGGTTGCTGGAACGACAGCATCGCCGATGGCGATCAAGCCCCCCATGCTTCCTGCCAAAGCCAAGCGGTGCATCTTTCTCTTCATGTACGGCGGGCCGGCGTCGATGGATACCTTCGACTACAAGCCAGAACTGCAGAAGAACGACGGCAAAGAAATCGAGATCGAGATCCGCCGAAACAGTTTTCAAAAGAAGAAGCTGCTTGCCTCCAAGCGATCCTTTCAGCAGTACGGCGAGTCGGGACTCTGGTGCAGCGATGCCTTTCCCATGATCTCCAAACACATGGACGAACTCTGTCTCGTGAAGAGTCTCTATGCCGACACCTTCGCGCACGGGTCGGCCATGTTGCAAATGAACTCGGGACAAATCATTCAGGGGCACCCATCGATCGGTTCATGGATGACCTACGGCTTGGGAACAGAGAACGACAACCTGCCAGGTTACGTCGTGATGCTCGACCCGCGCGGCGGTCCAATTTCGGGCGCCGCCAATTGGACAGCAGGCTACATGCCCGCGGCCTATCAAGGAACACATCTTCGGCCCCAGGGAGATCCCATTCTCGATCTCTCCCCCAAATCACCCGTCACTCGACCCATGCAACGGCAACAACTCGATGAACTCGCTCGCCTCAATCACGAGCATCTAGCGCAGCGCCCGGGCTATTCGGAACTCGAAGCTCGCCTGGCGTCGTACGAGCTTGCATTCCAGTTACAGGTCTCCGCCCCCGAAGTGATGGACATTGCCGGCGAAGACCCTCGCACGATCGAGATGTACGGCATCAACGAACCGAAGCCGACCCATCATAAGTTGGCCCTAGGCCCCGCTACCTTTGGTCGCCAATGCCTTGTCGCCCGGCGACTGGTGGAACGTGGTGTTCGCTTCGTCCAGATTTATTCCGGCGGCGGTCACCAGCAGCAAAATTGGGACGCCCATCACGGCATCGAAGAGAATCTCACCATTCATGCCCCAGAGATCGATCGCCCCATCCACGCCCTCTTGACCGATCTCAAACAGCGCGGGCTGCTTGATGAAACGCTCGTCGTCTGGGGCGGAGAGTTTGGCCGACAACCGACCACCGAGAACGACATGGGTGGTCGCGACCACAATCCCAAGGGCTTCCTCTATTGGATGGCCGGCGGGGGCGTCAAAGGAGGATTCTCGCACGGCGAACTCGACGAGCTCGGCATGCAAGCCGCCGAGAACCGCCACCATATTCGGGATCTGCACGCCACCATCCTGCACCTCATGGGCCTGGACCACGAGAAATTGACCTATTTCTACGGCGGACTCGATCACAAATTGACGGGTGTCAAGGAGGCCTATGTCATCCAGGAAATCCTCGCTTAAATCCTCCCAGACCTCTCTGTCACGTGGCTCAGCCAGACGTGGCTCAGCCCGGTGACCCCAACGCCGAACTCGTTTGTCCAAAGGGATTAATGGATGACCTCTTACGCGGACACCAGTAACTAAAACATCATTTTTTGACTGTTCAAACTTTTCGATCGGCCGACAGATACGTATGAACACAGGTAGAGATAGAGACAGAGTCTCGGCAGCCGACCTTGGATGAATGCGACCCATCGGGAGAAGGGACCCTCTGGGAGAAGCAAACCCCTGGGAGGAGCAGGCTGTGAGGAGGAGCGTCGCCGAGGGATGTTTTTTCCGGTGACGTTGGGTCTCAAGGAGGCGTGATGGATCGTCTACGCGGGTGGTGCTGGGTATCGGCCGTTCTACTCTTGCCGTTGATGGGTTGCAGTCGGTCGGCCGGCCCAGCCGAGCCATCGACATTTGATGGGAAGTATCCGGTCGAGGTGACCTGCACCACCGGCATGGTGGCGGATATGGTCCGCGCGATCGGCGGCGAAAAGGTCCAGGTGTCGCAGCTCATGGGCGAGGGCGTTGATCCGCATCTCTACAAGGCCTCTCCCGGGGACATCAGCAAGCTCGAACAAGCCGACGTGATTGTTTATTCGGGCCTGCACTTAGAGGGAAAGCTTGCGGAGATCCTGGAGAGGATGGCAGACCGAAAACGGGTCTGGGCAGTGGCCGACGGCGTTGATTCGGCCAAGCTGCTGCGCGATGCGGGGGGCACGGTCGATCCACACCTTTGGTTTGATGTTGCTCTCTGGAGTACCGGTGTCCACGGCGTGGCCCGCGCGCTGACGGCGTACGATCCCTCGGGCAAAGAGTTCTACGAAGCCAATGCCGCCAAGTACTCGGCCAAGCTGGCCGAGCTCGACGTCGAGGCGAAGAAAGCAATCGCGAGAATTCCCGAATCGAAGCGAGTCCTCGTCACTGCCCATGATGCCTTTGGTTACTTCGCGCGAGCTTACGGGCTTGAGGTTAAATCGATTCAAGGGATCAGCACGGACTCGGAAGGGGGGCTCAAAGAGATCAACGAACTGGTCCGCTTCCTGGTCGAGCGAAAGATCAATGCCGTCTTCGCGGAGAACATCATCAATGATCGAAACATTCGCTCGCTCGTCGAGGGTTGCAAAGCGAAAGATCACGAGGTGAAAGTGGGCGGCGAGCTTTACTCGGATGCGCTGGGCAAAACAGGTTCGCCGCAGGGAACCTATGCCGGGATGATTCGCCATAACATCGATGTCATCGTCGGTTCGCTGCAATGATGCTTCTCGTGGAGGACAGGACTTGAAATCGCCGATGGTCCATGTCCACGACGTTACCGTCGCCTATCACCGCAAGCCGGTGTTATGGAATGTTGATTTGGTCCTCGACGACCCTCGCCTTATCGGCGTTCTAGGGCCCAACGGGGCCGGCAAAAGCACGCTTCTCAAAGCCATCTTGGGCCTGGTCCCCATTGCCAGCGGGACCGTGGAAATCGGGGGCAAACCTCTTGCGAAGCAGCGGCGATTGATCGGTTATGTTCCCCAGCGAGAGAGTGTCGATTGGGAGTTTCCTGTCACCGTTCTGGATGTTGTTTTGATGGGGACGTACGGTCGGCTTGGATGGTTTCGCCGACCGGGGAGCAAAGAACGGGCAATCGCGATCCAATCGCTTGAACGGGTCGGTCTCGTGGATCTTGCCCATCAGCAGATCGGCCAGCTTTCGGGTGGCCAACAACAGCGAACGTTTCTGGCGCGGGCGCTTGCCCAGGATGCCGCTCTCTACTTCATGGATGAGCCGATGGCCGGCGTCGATGCCGCCACCGAACGGGTCATCTTCGGCTTGCTTCGCGAACTGCGTGCTCAGGGAAAAATGGTCGTCGTCGTTCATCACGATCTGCGAACCGTCCCCAGCTATTTTGATGACGTGATCCTGCTCCATCGTCGCTTGATCGCCCATGGGCCCGTCGCGAGCACCTTCACGCGAGAGAACCTTCGCAAGTGCTACGGCGGGAATCTGGCTGCTTTAGAAATGGCTGCTGAGATCGTCGCCGCGTCCGCGCCAACGAAATGAGTGTTTATGATGAGCCGGAGTGATCGGTAAAGGTATGGACTATAACACCGCCATTGTTTTGGCCGGCGTCAGCATTCTCGGGCTCACTGCTGGCTCGGTCGGTTCGTTTCTGGTGCTGCGAAAGAGGGCGCTCGCGGGCGATGCGCTGGCTCATGCGTCGCTGCCTGGTTTAGTCGGTGCTTTTCTGCTCTTTGAACGTCGAGAGCTCTTTATCCTTCTGGCCGGAGCTCTTGTTTCGGGATTGATCGGCATTGCCGTGGTAGCGATTCTCTCTCGCTATACGCGGATCAAAGAAGATGCCTCTATCGGCATCGTGCTGAGCGTCTTTTTCGGCTTAGGGATTGTGCTAAGCCGATTTGTTCAAAACCGAACCACGGCGGGGAGCAAAGCGGGCCTGGATTCATTTCTGCTTGGGAAAACCGCCGGCATCATCGCTCAGGATGTTCTCTTCATCGCCGTCGTCGCAGGGTTCACGCTGGCGTTGTTGCTGCTGATGTTCAAAGAGTTTAAGGTCGTGACGTTCGATCAGGGATTCGCCCGGGCACAAGGTTGGCCAACCGTTCCGCTCGATTTCTGTTTGCTGGCCCTGGTGGCCGTCAACGTGATGATCGGTCTGCCGGCGGTGGGCGTGGTGCTCGTGGCGGCTCTCCTCATTTTGCCGGCATCGGCAGCTCGGTTCTGGACCGATCGGCTCGGGCATATGGTTCTCCTATCGGCCATGTTCGGCGGCGGGATAGGCATCGTTGGGACACTTCTGTCGGCCAACGTCTCGGGACTCCCCGCGGGCCCCGTCATTGTCCTTTCAGGGACGGTGCTTCTTCTCTTCTCCATGCTGGCCTCGCCCAGGCGAGGACTTTTGGCGAAATCCTGGCGCGACTTTTGGTGGGCTCGATCCATTGAACAACGCTGCCTGCTGCAGGAAATCTACGAAGAGACCGAACGAGCCGGCGGGTCGCCTCCCACCAAGGCCGACGTCGTCCACCGGGCCACCGAGTCGTGGGCTCTTTCACGATTGGTCCGGGCAGGTTGGGTTGAACTGCAAGAGGGGCGCGTCCGGCTCACGTCGTCGGGCTTGGTTCGCGGACAAGAGGTTGTCTTGGGAAGTCGGCTTTGGCAGGCCTATCTCGAAGAGTACCCCGATCAAGCAGGTCCGCTGGCCGACCTCTCAATGGAGTCGATCGACGGGATTCTCCCTGTTGAGTTAGTGACCCATCTGCAGCGGCTGGTCCGAGAACAAGGCCGCTGGCCGGCGCTCTCGATGGGAGAACCCACATGAGCGACCTGTTGTCGACATCGGCCATCTGGACCATGGTCGTCGGTATCCTCGCGGGCGCCTGCTGTGCTTCGGTCGGTTGCTACCTTGTTCTGCGTCGAATGAGCATGTTGGGGGACGCGATCAGCCACTCGGTGCTGCCCGGTATCGCCGTGGCGGTCCTCTGGTCAGGGGAGTTCGGCGGTTGGCCTTCCTTCGTTGGTGCGCTCGCGTTGGGAGGACTCTGCACGTTGCTCATTGAGTTGCTTCATCGCCAAGGTGGGCTCTCGGCGGACTCCAGCATGGGAGTCGTCTTCAGCGGTCTATTCTCGCTCGGAGTGATCATCATCACGCGTGAAGCTCGCCGAAAGCACATCGATGCGGACTGCATTCTTTTCGGGCTCATCGAAGCGGTTCCGCTGGACACAGTCCCTTTGGCCGGCATGCAGATTCCTCGCGCGGTGTTAACTCTCGGCGCGGTGGCGATCCTAGTGACGGCGGTGATTCTTCTCCTTTGGAAAGAATTCAAGATTGTCTCCTTCGATGCGGCGCTGGCCAGTGCCATGGGTCTGTCAGCGTCGGTTGTTCATTATCTTCTCATGACGCTCGTCGCGATCGTCGCAGTCGCCTGTTTTGAAGCGGTGGGCTCGATCGTGGTCGTCGCGCTATTCATCGTTC
Source organism: bacterium (assembly GCA_019753235.1). Lineage (GTDB taxonomy): Bacteria > Planctomycetota > Planctomycetia > Kolteriales > Kolteriaceae > JAIELF01. The sequence goes on along the minus strand of JAIELF010000015.1, from coordinate 16,445 downwards.
CGCCAGCGACGGCGCACCTATTGACCGATAGGCTCGGCACGATGATGGCGTTATCGATCGTCGTGTCGGCCGTGGCCGCCGTCGTGGGCTACATCCTGGCTGCGATCTTCAATACCAGCGTCGCGGGGATGATTGCCGTCGTGTGTGGAATGGAGTTTGCGCTGGCGGTGATCCTGGGCCCCAGGCACGGCATCCTCAGCAAGATGTATCGACAATTCTCCCTCTCGGTCAGAATCGCGGCCGAGGACTATCTCGGTCGGCTCTTTCGCGAGGAGGAAGTTCTACAAGGGCAAAGGCCCGCCGAGTCGGTTCCAACCGCGCCGACGGCCGGCGTGCTGATTGATCGCTTTGCTCGGCGTTACGCCAAGCAAGCAGGTTGGATCGCCCAGCAAGGCGAATCAACCGTCCTTACCCAACCAGGTCGTCTTCGCGCCGAGGAGGTCGTGCAATCGCATCGTCTTTGGCAAGAGTTTGCCGGGGGCAACTTGTCGTTGCCGGCCGACCATCGTCACGAAGCCGCCCATCGACTTGAACACATCATCAGCCCTGCCCTACGGGACGAATTGGCTCGCGAGATTCGCTCTTATGATCACGGGGATGACTTGCCAAAGTGAAACTCGACCCAGCCTGTCGCGGTGGTGTGAGGCTTCGCGACCAGCAAGTGCGCGGGTTCTTTGACGCCGGCCGCGTCGAGGTTGTGCGCATCGGTGGAACAAGTCTGGTTCTCGACACAGAAATGACCTGGCTGCTCCGTGAAGACAACCATGTGCGTGAATTCAGCAGATGCCTTGAGTGTGATGGAGATCTTCTCTTGCAGGTAATCGATCCGCGCCGGATGCTCCGGCTTCATGCCGATGTAGACATCGTCGAGCATCACGCCCTCTAGAATTTTTCCATCGCGCAGATCGTACTTCGTCCCCTTTAAATCGACCAACTTGCCGGTCGGAAGAAGGTTCTCCGACTGCATCAAAGCCGTTGCGGGCACCGTCAAACGAACCTGTTGCCGGGGAGACTGATCGAGAAACCAAGGATGCAGGGCGAAGCCAAAAGGGACCGGCTCACTGCCGGCCGAGTTGTCAACCTCATACGTCCAGCGAACGGCGTCGCCGGTGACGGTGACCTTCACCTGAAGCGTATGGCGTCGAGGAAAACCGGCATACCACGCGGTCCCTGCGTCGAAGACCAAGTAAGCCGAGAGGCTGACACTGTCCGCGGTTTTCAAAATGTCGCCGATGGTGAAGGGAACACTGTGAACCAGTCCATGCAGAAAGTTCGGCCCGTTGTTGGGTTTGTAGGTGATGGTTTCTTCCCCCAGGCGCAGCTTGCCGTCGCGGACGCGGTTGGGGGTCGGATAGAGAATCGGCACGCCGTACAGGAAGCCAGGCAATTCGTTGAATGTCGGCGGCGTCCTGAGCATCTCCCTTCCTTGAAATCGAATCGATGAAACATTGAAGCCGGCATCGGGAACGATCTTCGCGATGATGTCACCCTGTGAGAGGGTGTAGATCCGAAAGCCGGACTGATTGTCGAACTCTTCAGTAACCTCGCCGCCGTTCATCGCTGCTGTTCCCATCGCCAAAAGAAGCCACGTCCAAAGACGATTCATCGCCCGATTCCCCCCCGCTCATGATCGCGCGTCGGCTACAAAAGGACGCCCTTTTCCGAAGAGACCGACTGTTCCATGATAATCGCTGGCGGGCGAGTCGTGCTAGCGTGCCCCGGAATTGCTTGATTGGATTGTTTAGCCGAGACCACGCGAAGGTCTTCGCTCGCAAGCGCATCACGTCAGAGTTGGCTGGATCGCAAACGGAGCGGCTCGACGCTCAGCCGCATCTGCGAGAGAGGACCGATGATGCCCGAACGATTCACCGATCGAACCTGAATCGAGAATTCTCTCCGATTCGATCGAGAAAGAGCCGGCTCGTTCAACGTCCAAGTAAAGAGATCTCCCTGGATATCCTGCCACGGGGCCGCTCCTACGCGGACTTGAAAGTGATCGAAGTTGGGTGTGTACGTCGCGAACGAAAGCCGAAGACGGGGCTGCCGAACGTCGACTTCTGCATCAAGCACATCGATACGCGAACCTCCTATCGTTGGATAAAGAGCACGAACCGAGTGGACATCAAGGTAGGGACACACCGTCGGCCGGCGAGGAGTGTCGGGATCCTGCACGATGCCAAAACGCGCGGTGTCGACAGGGTGACCTGGGGGATAGTCCTGCGTCGCAAAATTGTTTCGCGCGGGGATCGCGACGTACTCGAAATGCTCCAGGAGTAGGCCGGTAAGGCTGGCCGAGAGCAAGCGCTCTCTTTCAACCTGTCGGGCGGGACCGATCGGCACAAAGCGAATCCCGGTCCTAGCAAAGGCTTGACCTTGTTGTAAGAGCGAAAGCTTCTCTCGTTGAACAGCGCCGGCCAAGCCGACCTCTCGTTTCCAGGTGTTCCAGGCTGCCTGTAAATCGCTGGCCGAGAGTCGCTCGCCTCGCTGTTCAAACAACCCGTTCAATTCCGGATCGACGAGGAACCATCGGCCTGCCGAGGGATCGAAAACCTCCGATGCAACTCTGGTCCATACTTGTCCGTCGCCGCTCAGTTCGATGAGCCGAGCCGAGTGCCCCTCGGCCAAACAGGCCGCCACGAAAAGCTGGGCACGTTCTCTTTGATGAAGCGGCCGACCTCTTTGAGCCTCTTTCAGAGCGGCAATTGGATGATGATTGATCGGTCCATCGATCGTTTCTTCGGGAGCAAGCCGGCCAATCGCCTCGGACCATCGCCAAGGTTCTTCATGAGTTCCGACGGGACGCGACCCCTGCCAGGCGTCCTGGAAGAGGCTGGATGTTGGCTGATGGGCAAACGGCAAAGGAGAGTCTGGAACCATCGGCGGTGAGTTTTCAACGCGGATCTGCGAGTTCGGGAACGAACTGGATAGGGCCGAGAGTAGCCCGTCCGGCAAAAGCTTTTTCCTATTCCCCGCGAGCGGCCCGGTTGGGGCCGACGCCGAGGATGGGACGGGGTCAAGGATCTGGTAATAGAGTGCGACCACACCGGCCGCCAGTCGCTGGGCAGCCCCGGGGAAAGCAGAAATGGCGACGACCGCCAGTAAAGGTACCGCCAGTCGGTAACCCCATCGGGCTTTCGCCTGCCGAGCCAGCTCTTGCTGGTGGATGAAGTAATCTCGTTCTTGTTCGAGCTTCCAATCCGTTCGCTGTAGCACCGCTTGGGGCCTCGCTGCTCTAGGTGCGCATCCTCCGTAAGCCTCGCCCAGGCTCGGTTCCGCCAAATACTGGCGGATTTCTGAATTGGCGTCGAGATGGATTGGCGAAGTTCAGGAAACTCGTCCAATGGTGCTTTTGGCCTCCGCCGGGACTGGTGGGGAGGCCTTCTGGCTAAGGGGAAACGGTTTCAACGCCACTGGACTGACCGGCCGTCGAAAGCAGGTTGTTGGAAAATCTCCCAAAATCAGAAAAACCGGCAAGTATTGACTCGACGACCGAAAAGCGAACGGCTACTCTCTAGGTGTTGCAAATCGATTCGGGGCCGATTCTAGGTTACCGCTCAGTCGCTCATACTGGGCACAACCACCTAAGCCAGTCTTTTAGATGGCCCCCACAAAGAGGAGGCGGTGACTTTTCATGTCTCGTTTTATTTGCGCCCTAGGGGCAGTGTTGGCCTTGAGCTCGGCCGTAATGGCTCAAAGTGTTGCATTCGATCTAGACGGGCCTACGGGCCCCAAGATCTTCAAACCATTAACGCCTAGCGGCATTATCGATGTTCTCGAAGGAAATGCCGTCATTGTCGGTGGCCGGCCCATTCTATCGGGGATCCTTCCCCCGTTGGGAACCGACTTGCAATCGTATTACCAGTCGGTGGTGTCGCTGGTGACCTTTGCTGATGGCTCGGTGGACACGTTGCTGTCGACGACGAAGGAAATCACACTTCAAGCGGCCTTGCCGATGGAGTTTACTTCCTTGAGCGCCGGACGAGCGAACATGACGCTGGGAACCGGAGTAAACCACCTGAGCCTCTTTTTTGATCCGACCAAAGATGCCAGTGTGACGGCCGGGACCGGGTTCGGCGGATTGACCGGAGGACAAAAAATCCTCGACGCGACGTTCAACTATCTCGATTTCAAAGTTCCGCTATCGCTGTCAGGCTCGGCAACCTTCTTAGCCATTGCTGATGTCACCTTTTCGGATAGCGGCTTTTTCACCACCACGCCTCCCACGCAAATCGTGCTCGCTCTGGAGCTCGATGGGTTGGTGAAGATTCCGCCGCAGATCCCCTTGACGGCCCGCTATGAAGATGGCGGTTATCTTCCCAATTACACGCAGGATCTCGCGTTCAGCCTCGATCCGACGATTCGGCTTTCACCGACCGTCATTCCGGAAGCCTCCACGATGACGCTGATGGGAATCGGGATGGGATTCCTGGCAGCAAGCCGCGTGGCTTTCCGTCGCCGAAAATAGTCTTCTTGGCGAACTCAAAAACCAACAACACTCAGCGGAATTCCTCCTGACCGCTGAGTGTTGTTCTTTGCGCGCGTACTCAAACAGGAAGCCTTCCGCAAACGTCGGCTAGGGAGAACATGGGAAGAAAAAGGTAGGAACATTTTCGAACGGGGAGAGTCAAGAGATGGATGACGCCTGCCGGGTCTGGGCGAGTGCTTGCCGACCCGTGGCCTCGGCCAGACGAGGACTCAAGCGACTCAACCAATAGATCCATCGCCACTTGGCTGGGTGAATGATCATCGAGCGGTTCTTCTCCACGTCGTGGAGGGCCGCCTGGGCAAATTGGTCGACATCCATCGGCTTCAGCCGTTCAAAGGCTTTCTTCATCGCCTCTTGCGGCATCGGTCCAACAACTCGGCCGTACTTGCCCCCTTCGATAATCGGCGTGCGAATCACGCCTGGACAAAGAACACTCACTCGAACGTTGTACTGCTCGGCTTCGATCCGGAGGGCCCTTGAGAGCCCCACGACGGCATGCTTGGTTGTGGTGTAACTGATCGCATTAGGTGCAGGCAACAGACCCGCCATGGATGCCGTATTGACGATGTGGCCGAAACCCTGTTTTCGCATGATGGGGTAGGCGAATTGCACGCCGTAAACCACCCCCATCAGATTAACGTCAATGACGCGGGTCCAGTCGGATAGCTCGTAATGAGCGACCTCTCCACCGACACCGATACCAGCATTGTTGAAGATGTAATCGAGTCGGCCCCGGTCCTTCGCCAGTCGGCCGATCGTCGCTTCCACGGCTTCTGGGTCGGTGACATCGAGATGACATCCCGTTGCGGGTCGGCCTTTCTTAGACAATTCATCGGCATGCCGTTGGGCGTCATCGCCGTCGCGATCAGCCAGAACAACTTCGGCTCCACGCCCGGCCAAAACTTTTCCCAAAGCGTGGCCGATGCCCGAGGCCCCTCCGGTGATGAGAACAACAGCCCCGTCAAAGGTTCGCAAACCATTGTTGGGCACTGCTTGTTCCTTTCGCGAGTAGGTCGGCCTCTAGTTGCCGTTCTTCGTTTGCGCGTCGGCAGCCGCTGACTCTTTGGCCAACGGTCTTTCGACCGAGAAGAAGCCGAACATCATTTCGTCCCACGTCTGTTCACCCCAACGAACGGTCTTGTTGGGATCTGGATTGGAGGGATTCTGGTCGGAGTTATCGAAGTGCGCGGTGCAAATCATCCGCGTCCCCTTGGGCAACAGCTTGGGCGTCGCATAGTTGTACCAAAGCTGCCAATTGAAATCGTAACGAGGGACATCGAGCAAGACCTCTCGCTTTCCATCGGGATAGATCACTTCGTACCTAAAGTCCTTGCCGCGAACGTGCATATGGGGATTCATGCCGATCAGCCAGGTATCCCGCCGCATCCGTTCTTCAGCGACCATCTTGAAGTTGCCATCGTTGGGCGGAATCGCAAACAGCATCACGCCGGCCTGCGCACCGACCACTTCATGTGTCACCTCTGAAGGATCGGCGTACTTGAAGCCGACATAGCTTCGATCTTCTCGCTCCACACCGTTGGGGGTGTAATGAACTTGAAAGATCAGCTTAGAACCGGCCGGGAGCTTGATGGCTCGGCCGGGAGGAAGCTTGCGTGGCGGCATGCCCGGGGCATACGCCATCTGCGGTGCGACCGCACGATCGGCGCCCCCGTTCTGAATGAAGACGATCACGTGATGAACCACCGAAGGCGTACCGGCACGGACCTCGGCCTCTTTGATCCAGTGATCTTCTTTGAAGCCGGGATCGACGACGTAGTACTGATAACGAACCGTCCCCTCGGCCGGCACCGTGTAAGGCTTATCGGACATGTAGAAAACATCGTCCGGCTTCGACATGCACCAGCCCTTGGCGAGTGCGATCGGCTCGGGAAGATCTTTCTCATCTCCCTTGGGGCATCCGCTATCGATCCAAGCAAAGAGAGTCTTCTTCTCGTCTTCGTCGAGGGAAGGATTGTTGACAAAGTCGTGGTGCTCGGGACCAGCCAGCCAAGGGGGCATTCGGCGATCGGCCACGACTTCCTTAATCATCTCCGCCCAACCGATCACCTCGTCGTAGTTGGTGAGAGAAAACGGCGCAACGTCTCCCTCATGATGGCATTCGACGCACCGCTTCTGCAGAATTCGCGAGACTTCTTTGGCGTAGGTAATTTTGCCTGCGGGGTCGGGACGATGGACCCGGCCAATGCGACAACCCATCACAGGCGTGCTGGCGACTTCGACAGCCTTGCCGGCAAGGACATCATCGACGGCGCGGACGAGATCCTCTCGCGTAGGAGCCGGCCGTTGATACCCGATGCCGAACTGGTCATCGATTCGGCCACGGTAGACAACCGTCCCGGATTCATCGAGAACGAAAACCTCCGGCGTCCGCTCGGCACCAAGCTTATCGGCAATCAGGTTGCCGGCATCTTTCAGGATCGGAAAGCGGAAGCCCAGTTTGGCGGCATGCTGAGCAATCTCTGCTAATGAATCCTGTTGATTGGCGTTGATTCCGATCACCCGAACACCGGCCTTATCCCAGTCGGCCACAAGCTTGTTAATGCGAACGGCATACGCGCCCACCAGAGGGCACTCGGTCCCCAGAATCAGAAGGACCGTTGCTTTGGGTCGTTCATCGTGCAGGCTGACCTTCTTGCCGCGATAGTCTTCGAGTGTGAAGTCGGCCAACTTCTGCCCCAACGACGAAGGAAGCCCCGCCCAAACGGGGACCGACATCACGAAGAGGAGACCTGCCGACCAGACCTTCGAGGAGTTTCGGATCATCATCCTTCTCTATCTCCATCCCAAGCCAAAAAGTCATTCTGCCCGTCGAAAATCGGCCTCTACTTGCCACCCCCGGAAGAGGCAGCGTCGGCCGTCAGGTCAAGATCTTTGTCGTCCAAAGCGATCTCGAACCAGCCGTACATCATCTCATCCCATGTCTGCTCGCCGAAACGGACGGTAGCCATCGGATTGGGATTATTCAAGTTGTCGGCCGAGTTATCGTAGTGAGCCACGCAGTGAAGACGCGACCCCTTCGGAACCCGAATCGGCTCCGCAAGGGTATAGGTGGTTTGCCAGCCGAAATCATACTGAGGGACGAAGAGAACCACTTGCTCTCGGCCATCGGGAAAGTGAAGTGTGTACTTAAAATCCTTACCGCGCCAGTGCATGTGCGGCGAAACGGTGAGCAAAACGGAATCACGAGAGAAATCGTACCAAGCCTCAAGTTGATGATTCTTCACCTGCGGCGGGATCGAGAAAAACATGTTGCCTGCATGTTGCACTGCAACCTCCCGTTTTACTTTCGCCGGATCAGCAAACTTGATGCCGATAAAGCTGCGGTCCTCTTCGGGCGTTCCACAGGGTGTGTAGTGCATTTGAAAGAGAAGCTTCGAGCCGGCCGGGATGAATCGGCCCATATGTTCGGGGAGAACCGGCGGACGAAGCCCTGGCGCGAACGATGCAAACCAATCGAGCACCGTCAAAGGCAAGCCTTTGGTGTAGTACTTTGTTTTGCCGGGCGGCGGAATCACGAACATGACAATGTGATGAACGACCTTCGGGTTGCCGGGCCGAGGCTCCATCGCCGTCACCCATTTGTCCTCTTTCCAACCCGGATCGACGATGAAGTTGATGTAAGGGACCGTCCCCTCGGCCTGGACCGAGTAGGCCTTGTCTGCCATGTAGATCACTTGATCCGGTTCGGGCATCAGCCAACCTTCGGGGAACTTCGGGGGAGTTGGTACTTGCGATCGATCCCCTTCGGGCACGCCGGCGGCGACCCAGTCTTTCACCAATTGAATCTGTTCGTCACGAAGACGCGCGTCATTAGAAAACGTGCCATGCGCCGGGTCGGCATGCCAAGGGGGCATTCGCCTATCGCTAACGACTTCGAGAATCATCTCTGCCCAGCCGGCCGCATCTTCGTAGCTCCCCAGTGCAAACGGACCGATTTGGCCGGGCCGATGACACGAAACACAATGAGCATTAAAGAGCCGAACGATCTGATCGGAATACGTTACTTTCGACTTGGGATCGGGCGTGCGGGCCTTACCGATTAAACAACCCGTCGCTTCGGTCTGAGCCAATTGGATGGGCTTACTCGCCAGGAGATCATCGATCGCGCGGGCCAGATCTTCCCGCTTCGGCTTGGGGAGTTGATAGCTGAGCTTTCGACCGTCGAGGCCTGGCCGAAAACCGTACTGATCGTCGACTCGGCCACGGTAGACCAACTCTTTGTTCGCATCAAGCAGCAACACCGTTGGCACCCGCTCGATTTGGAGTTGCTGGGCTGTCGAGCCTCCCTTGTCGAGCAGGACCGCAAACGGAAGTTTATTCTCCTCCTGAAATTTCTTGATCTCAAGCAGGCTATCTTGAGCGTTGGGATCAATGGCGACGAAGTGAATGCCTTCCGCTTGATACTTCTCGGCCAAGCGAACAAGCTTGGGGGCCGAGAGTTTAACCAGCGGACACTCGACACCGATAAACGCAAGGAGGGTCCCCTTCGGTCCGGCCAGGTCGGTGAGTGTTTTTGTTTGCCCGTGGATGTCGGTGAGTGTGAACTCGACCGGAGCGGCGGCCCAAATCATCGACCCGATGATCGCGACGGCCGTGGTCAATGAAGCCATGTGAATCTCCTCCTCTGGGCCGATCCGGCCAAGAGCCCCACTAGATGAATGAATCGACGATACGAGATGCCGAACCCACGATGGTTCGAAGGTAAACCTTCCGGAGGTCTATTTTAGCCGGCGCTTCACTCGATCGCCACGCTCATTGTCCAGCTTGCAACACTTTGCAGGTAGTTCCATTGAGGAGTTTTCCGTTAAGAGATCACGAAAGGGTGTCGTCACACAAAGACCCAGAATCCGTTGATCGATCCACCGGGAAACAGACACGCTGCTTGTTCGATGTGCAAATAGAATAGCGGGTTCCGTCTGGACTGTATTCGGGTAAGAAATCGTCCTCTTTGGGGATTCGCCCCGAGCGGTTTTGCTTGGTTTTTTGATCGCCGATTTCCCTAGGGGGATACCGAGGGGGACATTCTCCCCTTTGGACCGTACACTTCCCAACCAATAAGGGAGTCTGCCCGCCTGAGCGAATCATGGCTCGGCAAGGGCCCTCGGGTCGGGAGAAGCCGGTTGGTCAGAGCATCCATAAAGATCAAAGAACTCTCGGCCGACGAAGCGGAAGCTCGCCTGGATGAATTGGCCTATGTCCTCAAGGATGCGGTCGAAAGCGGCGCCAGCGTCAGCTTTCTTCTCCCCTTCACCATCGAGATGGGACGGGCTTTCTGGCGAAAAGTCATCACGGCGGTCCACGACGATGCCGCCGTTTTACTCGGGGCCATTCTCCGTGGAAAACTGGTCGGCACGGTTCAACTTCGTCTGGATACCCCAGCCAATCAGCAGCATCGCGGCGAAGTGGTGAAACTCCTGGTCCACCGCCAAGCGCGAGGGAAAGGCGTCGGTCGCGCGCTGATGCAAGAACTCGAAAAGAGTGCTCGATCGCGCGGTCGCGTTCTGTTGGTTCTCGATACGCACGAGGGGAGTCCCGCGTCGGGACTTTATCGCTCCCTCGGTTTCGCCTGTGCGGGGACAGTTCCCGGATACGCGCAATTACCGCTGGGTGGGGTCGGCGACACCAGCGTCTATTACAAGGATCTCCGCCCCGTCGTTCCACGCCCAACAAAGGCGAAGCCAACTACTCGGGCTTCTACTCGTCCTTCTGGGTCGGCGAAGAAGGTGGCGCGGAAGCGGCCGACACGTTGACGGAAAGCTCTTTGGTCGATTCCAGATTCTTGAGCAGATCCTCTTTCTTCCAGAATGTCGGTTTCAGCTTTCGCTGCGAGAAGAGTTTTTCTGACTGATCGACATAGTGAGGCGACGCCGGGTCGCCGCTTTGTCCCCAGGCCGTCGCGGTGTACGATTCGACCCCGTCGGGATGAAAGAGCATCAGAATCATCGCCATCGACCCCTTGTAAGCGATGTTTCGGCCCGGCTGACTGGCGTCGGGTTGATAGCTGATCGAAAGAAGGGTCTCGGTGTAGTTGTATTCATCCTTGCGGTCGCCAAAGTCGGCACCGTTCATGGGAAAATACTTCCCGCCTCGGCCAATCACAAATGCCTTTCCATACGGAATATCCCATTGACCGTAGGTCTTCGTCACTTGTTCATAAGCCTGACGGAGCATGTCTACCAGCTTGACTTGCGCTTCGGGTGAAAGCTTTTCGCCGGCCGCCATCGGCGCAAAGTCAGGCTGATGCGCGCCGAGTTCTCGCCATTGTCGAATGAGAACCGTCTGTTTCGCGTCGGCCAACCAACGACCATCCCAAGCGAGCACCGCATTGACGGCGGCATCCCATCCCGCATCTTTGCCTCGAGGAACCTTTCCCGAATCGACTGCTCCCTGGAGGGCCTTCACCCAGAGTGGCCCCTTCAAGTCATAAACATCCATTGCAAACTTCTGAGCGTCTTCCAAAGTGACCGATGCATCGGCATCAAGCAGTTCGGTGCTTCGGTCGCCGCGAGGGTTGCGTTCCCAGTCATTGACGTTGAAGATGTACGGCTTGAATCGATCGCGAGTGAGTGTTGATCCCTTCCACATCATGGCCGGGCTAATGTTGCAGTTCTGCATGTAGCCCGAGGGTGGATTGACGACCTGCACCAGATCTTCGACCGGATGGACCCCTTGGTGCGCGGTTGCCGACGTATGTCCCGGCACCGGGGCGCTCCAGTTGTATCCTTCGGGTCGAATCGGAACCGCGCCATTGCGAACGTAGCCGATGCTGCCGGCGGTGTCGGCAAACATGACGTTTTGTTCGTTGTATTCGAGCATGCCGAGCGATTGGATAAAGGCAGGCAGATCTTTCGAGGTGTTCATCAAATAGAACTGATCGAAGAGCTTTGTCTTATCGAAGTAAGGACTCACGCCGACAAACGCAACGTCCCCTTCGATGGGAGAAATCACGGGGCCCAGGTGACTGAAGCCCGATGGTCGGATGATCGGCTTCTCCTTCCCCTTGACCATGATTCGCTGACCGACCACCTTGGGAGTTCGCCATTTTCCGTCGTATTCGTACTGCGGGACGATGCCTGGCTTGATTTTCATTTGATAGACGTCGGCGGTGTCGGGCCCGCCAGTGGTGTTGGCCCAACCGACCTGCGCGTTGTGCCCGTATCCCATGATCGGCGAACCGATCAGAAAGAACCCACATACGTTCCACTCGCCCGCATGAATGCGCGCTTCGTACAAGACGGCCAGGCCTTCCCATGTTAGATGCGGATCGGCATGCAAGATCGGTCCATTGGCGGCGGAGCGGGCTTTGCTCACCGCCCATTCATTGCTTCGCATGGGGATGTTGGTTTCTTTTTTCTGCTCGGAAGCTTTAGGCTCCGCCGCGGGCTTGGGGACGGAATCCTTCTCTTTGGCCGGCGAAGTCTCACCTGCCGCCGACGTCGCTGACGGACGATTCCCCAGGTCATCCTGGATCGTCCCCAGGGGCCAACGAAGAATCATCGCCCTGCCGACCGTATTGAACATCCAGGGTTCGAGTTTGTCGATCTTCGACGCGGGGACTTTGTCAGGATGCTCGGCCATGTAGGCTTCGATCCCTGCTTGAAACGCGATGGCGATCTCTTGCAGATGCTTGGGCGTATCAGGCCACGCCTTCTTGCAGACCTCTTCGTTTCGGCAAATCCGCATGATGTAATCTTGATCGACGAGATCCTCGCCCGCGATTTCGGCCATGCGACCTAGACCAGTGCGGATCGCTTGAAAGACATCATCCAGACGATCCTCGGCCATCGCGTAGCCCAGACCATACGCACCCTCCGCCGGCGTATTCGCGTAGATGTGTGGCACTCCCCAAACATCCCGGTACAGTGTCGACTTGCCTTCGCCAGCCTGAACCAGCTCGGCCCCACCGATGAGCAAAACAAAAATGGTCGCAAGAGCGCGCATGCTTGAAGTTCCTGATGTGACGCGTTTCCCTCAGCCTCGATACATATCGTAAAACTCTCGGGGGAAGAGCCCCAATTGAAAACGACCCAGGTTCTGACAAGGACCAAGAACCACCGCGGAGGGTTGACCGCATGCGATCCCCCGCCGAGCGGCCCCCGTCGAGCGGACAGGCCGAACCATGTGCTGCGGGAGGAAAATAGAATGATCGCGTGGCTATTCTTTGGCACTTTGCTCGCAGGAGATCCTTCTCTGTCGACGGACGATCCTCACTTGTGGCTCGAGGAGATCGAGGGAGAAAAAGCCCTCGCTTGGGTTCGCGAACGGAATGCCCAATCGCTGGCACGACTCGAATCCGACCCGCGGTTCCCCAAGTTTTTCGAGCAGATCCAAACGATCCTCGAAGACAAAGAGCGAATCCCCATGGGAGAACTCCACGGTCCCTGGGTCTACAACTTCTGGCAAGATGCCGACCACGTCCGCGGTATCTGGCGAAGGACCACGCGCGAAAGCTATCGCGAGAAAGCCCCGACTTGGGAGATCGTCCTCGATGTCGATCAACTCGCCAAAAGCGAGGGCGAAAACTGGGTCTTTCAAGGGGATATCCCGTCCAGCGATTTCGGTGACTTCTCTCGAGCGATGATCGCGACCTCGCGCGGCGGCTCGGATGCCACCGTCTGGCGAGAGTTCGATTTGAAGACGCAGTCCTTCCCCAAGGATGGTTTTGTCGTGCCGCAAGCGAAGACGAGACTTGCCTGGGCCGACGACGACGAACTACTTATCGGCACCGACGTCGGCGAAGGTTCGCTGACGACCTCGGGCTATCCGCGTTTGATTAAAAGGTGGAAGCGAGGAACACCGCTGGCCGACGCACCGACGATTTTCGAATGTGCCCCCGAACATGTCTCCGCGTCGATCAGTACCTCTCACAGTCCCATGGGAAGAATCCGAATTCTCTCCCGCGCCATCACATTCTTTGAAACGGAAAATTTCCTGCTCGATGATCAGGGAAAGATTCATCCGATTCAGTTACCGAGAAGTGCCGAGCTTGCCGAGGCGTACGGCCAGCATCTCTACTTCCTGTTGCGAGATCCTTTGGAAAGGCCAGGCTTGCCGACGATTCGGCAAGGAAGTCTGGTTCGGCTCAACACGACGCGACTTGATATGGGCCCCTCAGCCGTCGAAACCATCTGGGAGCCAAGCGATCGACAATCGATTCAGTCGGTCTCGGCAAGCAAGTCCTTTCTCAACGTCTCGATCCTGGACAATGTCGAAGGACAAATCTGGCGAATCAAAGAGAGTGAAGGGAGCTTCGACAAAGAGCGGATTGATCTACCCGCCAATGGCGCGGTCGGCATCGTCTCGGCCATGCCCGATAGCGACGACCTATTCGTGACGCACACCGGCTTTCTCAATCCGACGACGCTTTATGAAGTGACGGAGGATCGACCGACGGAGGTTCGCTTGATCAAACAGCTCTCCGCCAAGTTTGATGCGAGCGGCCTGATCGTCGATCGCGAAGAGGCGATCAGTGCCGACGGCACTAAAATTCCTTATTTTCTGGTTCGGCCGAGCGCCGCGAAGAAAGATGGAAGTCTGCCGACGCTTCTTTACGGTTACGGCGGCTTCGAAGTCCCGATGCTCCCGAGCTACGGTGGCGCAACGGGCAAAGTCTGGATGGAGCCCGGCGGGGCTTTTGTGCTGGCCTGCATTCGGGGCGGAGGCGAGTTCGGTCCTGCATGGCACCGGGCCGCGCTGGGGCCGAATCGGCCTCGCGCGTACGAAGACTTCGTCGCGGTGGCCGAGGATCTCATCAAGCGTGGCTGGACTTCGCCCCGCCGGCTGGGGATCTCGGGGGCCAGCAACGGCGGTCTCCTCGTCGGGGCCGCCTTCACGCGTCGGCCTGATCTCTTTCATGCCGTGGTGTGTGGCGTCCCGCTGCTCGACATGCTCCGATACTCGAAGCTTCTCGCCGGCGCGAGTTGGATCGGCGAGTACGGAGACCCCGACAATCCTGCGGAGCGAGAAGCCTTGCTGGGCTACTCGCCCTATCACCACGTTCGCGCCGGGGTGAAGTATCCCGAGGTCTTTTTTCAAACCAGCACCAAGGATGATCGTGTTCATCCAGGCCATGCGAGAAAGATGGTCGCTCGGATGATCGAGCAAGGACACCCAGTCTTCTATTTCGAAAACATCGAAGGTGGTCATGGAGCGGCCTCGAACTTGAAACAGCGGGCTCGGCGAACAGCACTGGAGATGACCTATCTCCATCAGAAACTGTTTGATTAAGCAGGATCGAGATCGAATTCTGTCGACACAGGCTCGCTTGGACGAAGGTCATTCTTTATCGGTCGCCCTTGAAAAGAAAGCAGATGGCATTGCGTTAATTCGATCGTTCGATTACGGAGGTCAGTTGAGCGGCGAGTTCGGCAGCAGGAAGCTGCCCTCGCATGACTCTCTGCTCGACGGGAAGGGATGCTCTCTCTCCACCGAGCTCATCCTTTCGGCCTGGACCCTTGGCTGAGAAAGGAGTCGAACGCATGACGCGTCTGACGAGCCGATTCGTAGGGGTGTCGCTCATTCTTTTCGGTCTGCTCTTGGGACTGGATCGACATTGGCGAACCATCCCCGTCGGAAGTCCATCCACCAATCTTTCGATAGCTTTGGATCCCCTTCCCGCTCCGAATGAACAGCTCTCGGCCGACCAGATCGTTCAACTGGCCATGGCACGCTGGAAGGAAATCAACGATTACCGCTGCACCATCCAGTCGACCAATAAACGCTCCGGGACACTGGAAGCGAATACTCTCGATGTCGTCTACAAGAGGCCTGGCCTATTTCGGCACGCGATCGTCGATGGCGTGAGCCGAGGCGTGATCCTTACCTACAACGGACAAACCGTTCACGCGCGACCAGGAGGACTCCTCAGCGTCATGACGGTGGAAGTCGATCCGCGCGACGCCAGGCTGGTCGATGGGCGGGGCCGACCTTTCTTTCAGACAGACTGGGGCTCGGAACTCGAACACTTAAAGCAGGCATCGAAGACAGGTTGGCTTCGACGAGAGCCCGACGAGAAAAACGATCACACCCCATGTTGGGTCATCTCTGTCCAACCCGCCAGCAGCAACGAAGAGATTCACCGCGTTTGGATTGATCAGCAAAGCCGACTGCTGACTCGGGCGGTCTCCGCCCGGCGGGGCCAAACTCTTCGCGACGCTCGCTATTCAAACGTCGCGCTGAACACCAGTCCCGCCGATGCCGAGTTCTCACTCATCAAGTAGCAAGATCGCGGCAGCGAGGTTCCCTTCAACCTTTCCCGTTGATCTCGATAGAACAACGTCGAGGAGAAATCGGCGATGTCCCCATCGAGCTTGTACCAAGACGCCCTGTCGCATCTGATGAGCCTTGCGACGCCCCCGCCCCCATCGGAGCTACGGGCCTCGGCAAGCATCGTTCCTTGGCGAGTTGGCGGCGACAGACGTACCGAAGTCTTCTGGGTCCGAAGAAACCTCACCATGGGCGTCCTCGGCGGGTGGCGAGCTTTTCCCGGGGGGGGCGTCAGCCCGGCCGACAAAGACCTACCGCTTCACGGCAAGCCGACCGTCGGAACCGACGCGAGCTTTCCTCGCTATGATCTGCTTCATTTTGAGCCCGATCTCTCGCCCGCCACGTTCGCGGCGGCCCTGCGAGAATTGTGGGAAGAGACCGGCCTGCTGTTGACGACGCCCATTCAAGATAACACCCCTCCAATCGAACGAACCGCCTCCGAAGCGGCACTCGCGACTTGGTTGGCCGAGAACCATCTCGCGCTGGATGCAAGCCGACTCGTCTTTGCGGGGCGCTGGATCACCCCGCCGATCTCGGCTTTTCGGTTCGATACGCGATTCTTTCTTTGGTGAAAAAATGCGATCCATTGCTTTTCGAATATGCAATGCAAACTGGGAAATCATGGTATATACTGCTCCCGACCAAAAAAAGCGAATCCGCCTGCATCGGGCAG
>JAIELF010000025.1 GCA_019753235.1 bacterium | reverse complement strand
CACGTAACCGAAATCGATGAGCATCTTGGGGGTTGGCTTTTCTTTTTTGCCTTCCACCAGCCGGATTTCCGGTTGTGGTTTGTCTTTGTTCGAAGCGGGCAAAATCGTGGGGGACTGGTCTCGGTCGCGCCACACCAGTTTCGGAACCGATTTGCAACCCAGCGACAGGGTACTGACAGCGGCTAGAACGATCGCCCCGACGAGGGTGAGTTTTGTTCCGAGAATGTTTCGCATCACCTGTCCTCTGCCGAGCACCTTGGTGCCGGCCCCGCGATGGATCGAGCAGAAAACGATCAACCCAGGTGAAGCGTCGACAGCAGCCGGCGGGGCGACTCTGTTTCAGGGACAAAGTCTGTCCTAGAACTCCGCGATGAACTGACGGGCTGCTTCCTCGATGAGAGCGGTGTCCAGATGGAGCTCTTCTCGTCTAAATCGGCACAGCGAGACGACGATCTCCAGCAAATCTCGACAATCGCTAGGCCGAGTGATTCGGCCTTTGCTGTAGTACCGATCGAAAAGGAACTGGATCGACTCGGGACTGGTGTTAAGCCGAAGTTTTCGGCAATAAAGATTAAAGATCTGCTCGTAGATCTCGCGGGAGGGGGCATCAATGCCGATCTTATGGCGAATTCGACGAAGGAAGGCATCGTCGACAAGCTGAGCAGGGTCAAGGTTGGTCGAGAAAATGATGAGCTGCTCGAATGGGACTTGGAACTTCTTTCCATTGGCCAGCGTTAAGAAGTCGTGCCGATCTTCGAGCGGCAGAATCCATCGATTGAGGAGTTCCTTGGGACTGCAAAGCTGCCTTCCGAAGTCGTCGATGAGGAAGATCCCGCCGTTGGCCTTGATGTGAAGAGGCGCTTGATAAACGTTGGCGGTCGAACTGTAACGCAGGTCGAGCATATCCAGCGTCAATTCTCCCCCCGTGACGATCACGGGTCGCTGAATCTTGATCCATCGCGGGTCGAGAGTATCTTCGTTGAGCAGCCGGCGAACAAGGGCCTGCGAAGTCGGTCCGACCTCCTCGGCTTGATCCTCGGCGGCGCGATGCACGATCGGATCGTACATCGTGACGATCCCTTCGTCAGCCATGATGGCATGGGGGATGTAAATCTCCCCTCCCGAGTGATTGAAGAACTCGCCGATCGCTCGCGCGATGCTGGTTTTGCCGGTACCTGGCGGGCCGTAGATGAAAACCGCTCGGCCACTGACAACCGCGGGCCCGATCGTATCGACCAGCTCATCGGTGATGACCAGATGCGCGAACGCGTTTTTGATCCCCTCTCGCGTAAGGGGAATTCCCGTGACCAATTGGCGATAGACTTGATCGATGTATTCTTCCACGGGAACGGGCGCGGGACCGACATAGGCAGAGGATTCCATCGCATCGCGAGCGCGCTGTCGGCCAAACTCGGTCAGGCCGAATCGATAAGAGACTGTCCCAATCAAGTCGCCGCCCGAGATCTCGACGCACTTCTCTTCTTTGAGGAACTGCAATGCTTGTTCGAGAATCTTAAAGGGCAGGGACATTTGACGCGAGAGCTCGATGCCCAGCATCGTCCCGCGAACAAAGAGCGTCTTCAGAATCAGATCCGTGATAAAGCCCAGAGACAGGCCGGTCTCCGAAAGAGTCCTCGGCGCGGTCGGCGCAGGGGGCGTATAGACTTCATTGATGATGTCATCATCACCGAGTTCGACGCGCACAGTTGATCCTCACCTGATTGGATTCGCTTCCCGATCCTCGTGGACAAATAACGAGACCGGCATCCCGGCGGGCGTTTTCAAGCCGGGAGGAACGGCTGGCGCCTGACGGATGACATGATCCGAGGAAAACATAGCTCGCGCTGAAAAGCATTTGGTCGAGCAAGTCCCAGAAACGCTGATTCGAGATGAGTTTTGATTTCTTTCAGGTGGAATCTCAAATCCGTCAAGAAAAGGGACCAGGCGTCTCCTCCCGTGGGGATCGAAACGCCTGGACGCGATTTTTGTCGAAACGAGAGGGTCGGCTTATTCGTCGTCTTCGCCGGCCATGAAGTTCCGCTTGATCTGGGGCTCATAAAACGGGGCGGCCCCGGGCAGACCAATCATCTTGTCGATCGTCTTAGGCCCTTCGGCACCGAACAATCCGATCGGCGTCCCGCGATTGACGAGAACGACATTCCAAGAGATCGGCTGTGTCGAGACTTCGTTGGCATATTGAGTGAGGGCGGCGATTCGCTGTTGGTCGGCCGCCTGATCGAAAGAGGTCTGAAGTTCGAGTTGCGGCATGATGAAGGGCCGCTTGCGGGCAAGATACCGCAGACGTGATTTACCCGCTTCGCTGAGCTCGGCGGACTTTTCCTCGACGAAGTAGTGTTCCCAGATCATCGATTCGAGACGCTGACCATTGACAAGCTGTTGGCCGAGCGGGGCGTAAACGCGTCGAATGGATTCCCGACTGTACTGTTCCGGCCAGCAATGATCGGGATGAAGTTGTTCTTTGTCGAAGTTGTGGATCTTGGTTTTGATGTTCTGAACGAAGCCCGGCTTTTTGCATTTGCCGCAGGTGTGGCCGGAACAAGATTCGACCATCTGGTCATCCCAGCTTTGGCCGGTCGTTTCTACCACTTCTTGAGCAGGGGCCGAGATAGCCGACAGACCCAAGGTCGCCATCAACAGAAATTGGCGCCGCGCGAAGATGAAAAGGTTCACAGCAGTGTTTCCTTCCTTGGCCCCCAAGGGTCCATTGGCCCCAGGGTCGATGTCCCGTCCCAGGCATCCTCGCCTTGGGTTCCATCAACGGCGTGTTCGCCTCAACCGAGCTATTGGATTCCTTGGCCCTAGAGCGATGGGCTACTTGGGGCCGCTGACATCCATGCTCATGTAGTTATCGACGATTTGAATACCCGCCGGTCCGACTAGGACGATGAAGATCGCGGGGAAGATGAAGAGAATCAAGGGGATAATCAATTGAACCGCGGTCTTCGCGGCCCGCTCCTCAGCCAGCTGTTTCCGTTTGGTTCGCATCGCATCACTCTGCACACGCAGAGCATTGGCGACGCTCGAACCAAAGCGGTCTGCCTGAATCAGGATCGCCGCTAGCGACTTCATATCGTCGACCCCGGTTCGAAGTCCCAAATCATGGAGGACTTCTCGTCGGGGTCTACCCATCTGCAACTGGAAATTGCAAATGGAGAACTCTTCACTGATGATCGGAAAACTGCGGGCCATTTCTTCGGCGACTTTTCGCATCGCGGCATCCAAACCCAAACCCGCCTCGACACAAACCACCATCAGGTCGAGCGCATCGGGCAAGCCATAGAAGATTTGCTCCTGTCGTCCTTTGACACGCCACCAGACGAAAACCCCTGGTAGATAAAAACTTACGCCGGCAACGAGGAAGCCGTAGATCATCCCTTTTTGGGTCAATCCATACGTCGGGACCACAATCAAGAGCGCGATCAACATTCCCATGAGAAGGAAGCCAAACTTGATGCCCAGGTAGATCGAGGCGGCACCTTCGCTTCGCCAGCCGGCGTTGAGCAATCGAATTTTTAGTACCGATTGTTCCTCTTCGGTTTGCGGCGTGAGGGGTTTGGCGAGCGCCGGAGCGGCCTTTTCAATCAGTTCTTGCAATCGCTCGGAGTTCGAGGACTGTTCATGGGTGTCGGAGCCACCCGTCATTCGGCTAAAGCGATCGAGTCTTTTCTCGGCCCGGGCATCGCGCGCGGAAAAAAGGGAATAAAGCGCGTAGACCCCCAACCCGATGGCAGCCGCTACCAGGACGGGAACCAGTTCGCGTGGACCCAATGCCGCACTCTGGGCCATCAGAAGCGAGAGGTCTTGCACTTGCGATCTCCCTACAATCGAACCCTTCGATCGTGTTGGTTCACAGGTCCTAAATCTTGATGTTGACGATCTTGCGAATCGCGATCGCGCCGATGAGCATGCTTAAGCAGCCCATGCCCGACATCGTTCGTCCGCGCGGATCGGTCCACAAAAGCGATACATAAGCCGGGCTCAAGTACATCATGATCAACAGCAGAAAGAACGGGAGGCCGATCAATACGACACCGCTGATTCGACCTTCACCGGTGAGCGCCTGCACCATCCCCATGATTTTGAATCGTTCGCGAATGACGTACCCGATCTTGTCCAAGATCTCGGCCAAGTCGCCGCCCGTTTGCCGTTGAATGCAGACTGCGGTCACGAAGAACTTCAGGTCGAGGTTCGGAATACGTTCGCTGAGATTTCGCAGCGCCAGATCGAGACTGACACCGAGGTTCTGCTCTTCGTAGACTCGGCCGAACTCGCTGGCAATCGGACTGGGCATTTCGTCTGCCACACTCTGCATGGCTGCCGCGACGCTGTGACCGGCCCGAAGGGCTCGTGCCACGAGTTCGAGCGCTTCGCCCAGCTGCGTCCCGAATTTCGACAGACGCTTGTTTCGCAAGTGCATCACATAAAGAATCGGACAGGTCGAAGCGATCAAGCCGGTCAGGATGGGAACATAAAAAGGGAGCCCGATCAGGGCGGGCAAGAGGGCAGCCCCGATGCCGACGCCGGCGGTGATCAGCCAGAACTTTGCTGGATCCATTCGAAAGTCGGCCTGCTGAAAAAGTTTCTTTAAGCTCGGAAGCCGGGGGAGGAGCGCGTCCATGAAACTATCGGTCGATTCCCTCATGGGATCGCGAAGCAGCGACGGAGCATCGGTCGCTTGAACTGATGTTCCCGCCAGTCGGCCGAGCCGATCGTCTAGGCTTTTGGTCCCCGAGTAATCGCGCCAGAAATTGGCAACTGCCGCCACCAGGCACATCACGCCCAGTGCGGCGACGATCGAGATGATGATCGGCAATGACATGGTCTGTTCCCGTAACTCGGTGACCGACGCCTGATCCCTGCGAACTTATCCCGCAAGCGACATACTTGCGGGATGATGATTCTCTTTCCTGATGGCTTCGCGCCACCTTGCACGCGACTAGTCGCGAAGCAGGACTCGCTCGGCAAAGAGGTTCGGCGGCAGACGAATCCCTGCCGACTCGAGCCTCCCCATGAAGCCCGGTCGAACGCCGGTCGCTTCAAACTGCCCGAATGCTCGACCGTTCTGATCGATGCCGAGCTGCTTGTAGCGGAAGATCTCCTGCATGATGATCGTCTCTTGTTCCATGTTGAGGACTTCGGTGAAGGAGGTTACCTTTCGTGGCCCCCCTTGCAATCGATTGACCTGGATGATCAAGTCGACAGCGCTGGCGATTTGATGTCGCATCGCTTTGACGGGGATTTCCACGCCACCCATCGCGATCAGCGTTTCGATACGAGCAATCGCATCGCGCGGCGTGTTGGCATGGACGGTCGTCATCGATCCTTCGTGACCGGTGTTCATCGCCTGAATCATGTCGAGCGCTTCGGAACCTCGGCATTCGCCGATGATGATTCGATCGGGACGCATACGGAGTGCGTTCTTGACCAGCAACCGTGCGGGGATGGCCCCTTTGCCTTCGATGTTGGGAGGCCGAGTTTCCAATCGGACAACGTGATCTTGTTGCAATTGGAGTTCGGCCGCATCCTCGATCGTCAAGACTCGTTCGCCGTGCCCGATGAAACTCGAAAGAGTGTTGAGCAGCGTCGTTTTACCCGAGCCGGTACCGCCGGAGATGATGACGTTCATCTTGGCTTTGATGGCTCCTTCGAAGACCATCGCCATTTCCGGCGTGAAGGCTTTGAAGTCGAGCAGATCTTGCAGACGAAGCGCCTTCGAGCCGAACCGCCGAATCGAGACCGCCGGCCCGTCGAGCGCCAAAGGTGGAATGATGGCGTTCACTCGGGAGCCATCCGTCAATCGGGCATCGCACATGGGGCTCGTTTCATCGATGCGTCTGCCGACTTTGGAAACGATGCGGTCGATAATCTGTAGCAGGTGTTGATTGTCGCGGAACTTGACGTCGGTCTTCTCGATCTTGCCGCGCCGTTCGCAGAAGATATTGCACGGCCCGTTGATCATGATTTCCGAGATCGATTCGTCGCGAAGAAGCTGTTCGAGTGGCCCCAGGCCGAAGGTTTCATTGAGAACCTCCTCGATTAGCCGCTCTCGCTCCATTCGGTTGAGCAGCGGGTTTTCGGTATCGCACAAGTGCTCGACGACCATCCGGATTTCCCGGCGAAGAGTTTCCCCTTCGAGGTCGGAGACTTTCGAGAGATCGAGTTTGTCGACGAGCTTTTCGTGAATCAGTTTCTTGAGTTCGTCGAAGCTTTTGTTTCCCTGCGCTCCTCCATGAAGTCTGCCAGGGGGATTGGGAAGTCGTCCGAGGGTTGCCATGACTGGTTACCTATCTTTGTTGGACTTGCCGTTTCATGAGCTTCAAGACTGGCCGACTGTTGCCCTGGCTGCGGACAGAAAGGGCGCAGCCTAAGGGCGCGGTCTCATCAAAAGTATGGGTCACAAAATCGCTTCACGAGTCGGATCGAGGAGGCTTCCTAGGGGCGATTCAGAGGTTTTTCTTTGATCGAGAAGTTTCGACTTGATGCGTTGCCGATCGTGGGGCAGAGAAATCCTCGAAGAGGAGGATCTTACTCAACAGCGATCCCGCGGAGGCTTATTCATTTTGAATGGAAGGTTCACGGTGTAGGCGAGTTACTTCTTCGAGCCAAACAGCGACCAGACGCCGCTCTTCGTGGTCTCGGCGGGGCCGGCCATCGCGGTTTCGCCGGTCACTTGCTCGGTCAGCGTGAGAATCGAATGGAAGAGTTTGCTCTTCGGGGCATGTTCGATCAGGGGAATGCCGCTATTGCGTGACGCAAGCATGGTCCGCGAATCGTTCGGAACACGCGCGAAAATGGGTCGGCCGATTGTTTCCTCGGCACGCTGGGTGCTGATCTCTGCTTCACTGGAGCCGACCCGGTTGGCGACCACGCGAACCTTCGATTCAAGGCCGCTTCGCTCGTTGAGCGACAGCATCACGCGGACGACGTTGCGAAGGCTCGACACATCCAACTGCGTGACCAGCATGATCTCGTCCGACGAATTCATCGACGCGAAATCGATGGGGCGATACCCCTTCGAGAGATCCACAATGATGTGTGTGAACGTCAGCTTCAGCAGATTGATGACGCGAGTAATGTGTTCGGGCTGAATCAAAGAAGCGTCTTCAATCTGCACCGGGTGAGGCAACAGGTAGAGCCCCGAGGCGTGCCGAGAGAGGGATCGCTTCAAAAGCTGCAGGTCGATTCGATCGATATTGATGGCGACGTCGGCCAACGTGTAGTCGGGAACAATATCCAGACAGACGTCGGCATCGCCCATCGCTAGGTCGAGATCCACAAGCGCGACGCTGTAGCTTGGGTTTCGCGCCAGAATGGTCGCGAAATTGACCGCCAAACTGGTGCAGCCCGCCCCGCCGCGTGAGCCGCAAAACGAGTAGACCCGCGAGGCAACTCGAACGTCCCCGTCTTTGCCGGCCCGGCCCGCGTGCAGTCTTTCGAGAACATCGAGCATTTCTTCGATGCGGACCGGAAGGCTGACAAATTCCTTCGCGCCGGCTCGCATCATTTGCAGGATGAATTGACCGTCCGAGCGTGAGCTGACGCCGATGACATCGACGCCAGGGTGACTGATCACGATCTTGCGAATCAGGCCGAGCGCCGTTTCGGGGTCACCATCGACAGAGACGACGGCAACATCGGGGGTCGACTGTTGAATGACATCAATGAAGAATTCGTAGCGCGAGCATTCGGCCTCGAGCCAGACCGATTCCATGCTGAGCAATCCGCTCCGCAGGTTCTCTCGGCTGTCGTCCTGGGGGTCGACAATGGCAATTCGAGTGACGCCAGACATCCATTCACCACTCTCACGGGAGTCGTTCTCGGCAAGATCGCCTTCCAGACCGGCAGGCTCGCGTGGGCGGTCCCTTGCGTCTGGCTGAACTAATCCCGGGGGACGAGTTTTGTTCTTGAAATCCAAATAGGACAAACACCTGACCCCCTTCCTTTCCGCTATCGTCGGCCGATCGCTGCCGAACGCGCATGGATGGCTTTGGGGTCTGCGTGTAACTTAGGTCATCCCGTCAAACCTGCCGAGATAATCGGGCTGCTTAGAACGATTCCAAATACGTTCTGACAAGATCTGCCGTTTGTGAGGGTTTTGCGGGTCGCACCGGTCGCCGGGTGCCCGACGCTGGCTCTCTTTGTAAGACGATCCCGATTGGAATGATTCAGATTGTTCGTCGACCATCCCGTTGATGGAAACAGTTGCCACGGGGTGTTTCGAGCATCGGCTAATGAGTATCGGGGGGCAAAGATGGCGTACTTTCCGGAAGTATCATCAATTAAGTATGAGGGACCCGACTCGAAGGATCCCCTCTCCTTTCGCCATTACCAAGCGGAAGAGAAGATCGAAGGCAAGTCGATGCGCGAGCATCTTCGCTTTGCCGTTGCTTATTGGCACACGATGCGCGGCATGGGGGGGGATCCGTTTGGGCCGGGCTGTGCGGTTCGACCCTGGGAAGACGGAACCGATTCTCTCGAAATGGCCAGGATCCGGGTGAAGGTCGCCTTCGAATTCATGGAGAAGCTTGGCGTCGATTTTTATTGCTTTCATGATCGGGACGTCGCTCCCGAGGGAAAGACGCTGGCCGAGTCCAATAAGATCCTCGATCAGATTGTGGACCTTCTCGAAGCCGAGCAGACGAGGACAGGAATCAAGCTCCTCTGGGGGACGGCGAACCTCTTTAGCAATCCCCGGTTTGTTCATGGGGCTTCGACGAGCCCCAATGCGGACGTTTTCGCGTACTCGGCCGCGCAGGTCAAAAAGGCAATGGAAGTGACGCATCGGCTAGGGGGCCTCAACTATGTCTTCTGGGGCGGGCGCGAAGGTTACGGCAGCCTGCTCAACACCGACATGAAACGGGAGCTCGATCATTTGGCCCGGTTTTTTGAACTGGCCGTCGAGTACAAGAAGAAGATCGGTTTCACCGGTACGTTCCTGATCGAGCCGAAACCCAAAGAGCCGACCAAGCACCAGTACGACTTCGATTCTGCGGCCGTGATCGCCTTCCTAAAGAGTTACGGGCTCGACAAAGAGTTTAAGCTCAACATCGAGACTAACCACGCGACGCTGGCCGGTCACACCATGATGCACGAGTTGGTCTATGCCCACGGGCATGGAATGCTTGGCTCCGTCGATGCGAATTTCGGCGACCTGCTGCTCGGATGGGACACCGATCAATTTCCGACGGATTATTACCTCACGACGCAGTGCATGCTGGTGATTCTCGAACAAGGCGGGCTCGCTCCCGGCGGGCTCAATTTCGATGCAAAGGTACGGCGCGACAGCTTCGAACCGATTGATCTCTTTCATGCACACGTGGGATCGATGGATGCTTTCGCGGTCGGATTGAAGTTGGCAGCCAAGATCCGAGCGGACAAAACGCTGGCAACATTCGTTCAAAAGAGATACGCCTCTTGGAACGAGGGGATCGGCAAAAAGATCGAGTCGGGACAGGCAAAATTTGAAGAGTTGGAAGCGTACATGCTTCAAAAGGGAGAAGTCGCCCCCAACGTTTCCGGCCGACAGGAAATGCTCGAAAACGTCTTCAATCGATTCATCCTCTGATCAAGGGCCAAGCAGGCAATGGCGATAGGACTCGCGTTTCAGACTTTCTTCAAACTGCTTTTCGATCGAGCGTATGCCGATCGCGTGCGCACGCTCGCGCTCCCCACGCCGCCCGTCGATCCGCATGCGGAGACTCGCCGGCAACAGGGGGATCAACTTCGCCTTCTTTCCATCTTGCAGCGGGACGGTCGGCTGCTTGATTTCTTTTCTGAGGATCTGTCGGAATACAGCGACGCTCAGATCGGCCAGGCAGTCCGCGACATCCATCGCGATTGCAAGGCGGCCCTGGCGAAGTACGTGACATTAGAGCCGATCCTCGCGGAGAATGAGGAATCCTCGATCATTGTTCCCGCGGGCGTTGACCCTGCTCGAATTCGATTGATCGGTCAGGTCAAAGGACAGCCGCCGCACCGAGGAACAGTGGCGCATCGAGGTTGGCGAGCTAGTGGGATTCACTTGCCCGTTCAAGCCGAACCTGCCGATCCCTTGATCGTTGCACCTGCCGAAGTGGAGATTGCGTGACGATGTCGAGCCGATACGTGGTCGGGCTCGATTTGGGGACGACCAACGTCGCTGTTGCCTACGTCGATACCGATTCCTTGATCGACGGGGCCTCTCCCTCGATTGAGATCTTCCGGATTCCGCAATTGGTCAAGGAGGGGGAGATCGGTTCCGAGGATTTGCTCCCGTCTTTTCTCTATCTGCCAGGCGAAGGAGAAATCGACACCGCGTCGCTGGCGCTCCCTTGGGCGAAGAAGCGGGATTTCGCAGTCGGATCGTGGGGACGCGACCGCGGCGCGACCACGCCGACTCGGTTGGTATCGTCGGCCAAGTCTTGGCTGACGCATGGCGGCGTCGATCGTCGCGCTCCCCTGCTTCCTTGGGGGGCAGAGCCAGAATTCCCAAAGATTTCACCGGTGGAAGCCTCTCGTCGATTGCTGGAACATGTTCGCGATGCTTGGAACGAGACGGCCGCGGACAAAGCTAGTCGGCTTGAAAATCAGGAGATCATCCTGACGGTGCCCGCGTCGTTCGACGCGGTCGCTCGCGAGTTGACGATCGAGGCAGCTCGGCAAGCGTGCCTCGAAAATGTTGTTCTTTTCGAAGAGCCATTGGCGGCCTTTTATGCTTGGCTCCATCAGGCGGGCGATGCTTGGCGAAGCGACGTTCGGCCCGGTGATGTCGTCTTAGTCGTCGATGTGGGTGGCGGAACGTCGGACTTCACGCTCGTCGGCGTTTCCGAGCAGGGAGGGGATCTCTCGCTCGAGCGGATTGCCGTCGGCGATCATTTGCTTTTGGGTGGGGACAACATGGATTTGACGCTCGCCAGCCACGCGGCCGAGCAAATGAGACAGACGGGCGCCAAGGTCGATCGGATTCAAATGCTTGGGCTCTGGCACGCCGCTCGCGAGGCGAAAGAGAAGGTTTTCTCGAGTAAGAAAGGTGACAGTGTCAGCCTGGCGGTTCTCGGACGTGGTCGAAAGGTGATTGGGGGGGCACTCAAAACCGAGCTGAGTCGACAAGTCGTCGAGGAAACTCTCATGGAGGGTTTCTTCCCGAAGGTTCCCTTAGGCGAAGAGCCGACCCAGAGCCGAAGCGTCGGCCTCCAAGAGATCGGGCTTCCCTACGTCACCGACCCCGCTATCACTCGTCACCTTTCCGCGTTTGTTTCACGACATGAGGAGGAACTGCGCAGGTTCGTGCAAGAGGGTAGACCTGCGTCGCCGTCGGCAATTCTCTTCAACGGTGGCGTGTTCCAGGCCGAGACTCTCCGCAATCGAGTTCGCGAGGTGGTTTCCGACTGGAATGACCAGCCAGCGAGACTTCTTTCGTCCGCAGGTCTAGACCGCGCGGTGGCGTTCGGCGGAGCTTACTACGGACTGGTACGACGAGGACGCGGCGTTCGTGTCCGAGGGGGCGTGGCGAGATCCTATTACATCGGGATTGAAAGCGCGATGCCGGCGGTTCCTGGGATGGCTCGGTCCATCCGCGCGGTCTGCTTAGTTCCGCAGGGGACCGAGGAGGGGACATCGTGGGATCTGTCGTCGCTTCCCCTGGGATTGGTGGTGGGCGAGCCGGTCGAGTTTCGCTTCCTTAGTTCGACACAACGAAAGGAAGACCGTGTCGGCACCGTCGTGGATGACTGGGAGGACCAGATCGAACCTCTCGCGCCGCTGGAAGCGACCCTCGAACCCAAGCCAGGTCAAACCAAGGGGCAAACAGTTCCCGTGTTTCTGCAGGGACAGGTCACCGATGTCGGCACCCTCGAGATTTGGTGCCAAACACGCGACGCGACCGAGCGATGGAAGTTGGAGTTCAATGTTCGTCAACCGGCGATGACGCGAGGAACCTAACCGATCAGTTGCCCCGAAAACCGATCAAGCTAGCAATCGTTCCTCTGCGAACTCTTTGCGGGTTCTGTGGAAAAGGGGTCTTGAGACATTCGCCTTAGATTCCTGCACTCGCTTGTTGAAAAGGCACTTTGGCGCGATCCCCTCTTGCGAAGAGTCGGTGTTTTTTTGACGATTAACCCCTTCGTAGGGTCGGGCTTCCTCGACGGCTCAGGCAAGCCGGGCGTTTTGCCGCACCGTTAATCGAATAAGAGATCAGCGGTGAGCGAAGAGGGGGTAAGTCTCGACTCGGTCGCCTGGGATGAAATGTGGTACATCATTGCGACAATTTGTCGCCTTGAAGGGGCACTTCAGTACGGTACGTTCTCGGGTAACTAAAAGCGCGCGGATGCGTGCTAGAACGGACCGTTCGGGCGGACGAGGAGAGGGTCGCCAAGGTCACTTCCTACGCGACTCTTCTGGCAGCGATTCGAGAGACATCTTTCCGACGCGTTCGATCGTCCAAGGGGCGTCGCTTGTGGGCCGGTGTTTCTCGGCTGAAGCGGCTGGATTGGGACAGATAGACGGAGCAACAAAACCCCTTTCGCGTTGCTCAGAGAGACTAACACGGTGAATAGATTTTACTTCCCGGCTTGGACGAACACCCTGCTGGGTTTGATCGGGCCGGTCATGACGCTGGGCTTGATCTACGTCGTGGCGGTCCTTTGGTTCGGGGCTGTCCCTAACACCACCGACGTCGGATACGCCCCCACGCAACCGATCCCTTTCAGCCACAAATTGCATGCCGGCGACCTCAAAATGGATTGCCGATATTGTCATACATCCGTCGAAAAGGCGGCGTTCGCGGCGATTCCTCCCACGTCGACCTGTCTTAATTGCCATAGCGGCAAAGATGCGGCCGGTCAGGTGGTTGCCACGGCAATTCACTCAGACAGTCCCAAGCTCGCCCCGGTCCGGGAGAGTGCCGCGACCGGACAGCCGATCGAGTGGATCAAGGTTCATGATCTTCCCGACTACGCCTACTTCAACCACAGTGCCCACGTGACGCGTGGCGTTTCCTGCGTCTCGTGCCACGATCGCATCGACCGAATGGAAAAGGTTTATCAGTCGAAAGAGCTGAGCATGAGTTGGTGTCTTTCGTGCCATCGGAATCCGGATCCGCACCTTCGTCCTGCCGAGTTTGTGACCAAGCTCGATTGGGCCCCTCCCGAGGGGAAGACGGCCGCGGAAGTCGGACGTGAAATTCGCGAGCAGCGAGGGATCAATCCCTCGACGAATTGTTCCACCTGTCACCGCTAGATCGAGATTGCCGTGAACAAGACGTATTGGCGAAGTCTGAACGAACTGCACGACAAGCCGGAGTTCCTGGAGATTCTCCACCGGGAATTCCCGCAGGCGGCCGCAGAGTACCCCGACGGGATTTCTCGGCGGCGCTGGCTGCAATTGATGGGGGCCTCGCTGGCTCTCGGTGGCATGGCGGGCTGCCGATGGGAGAAAGAAGTCATCGCGCCCGAGTTGTCTCGCGATCCCAACCGCATTCCCGGTGTCCCGGTGATGTATGCCACCGCGCGGGAGCATGCTGGTTTCGGTGAGGCGCTTCTGGTCCGAAGCTACGACGGTCGCCCGACCAAGGTCGAGGGGAATCCGGAACATCCCGCTTCGCTGGGAGCGACCACGCAATTTGCGCAGGCGTCGATTCTCGAACTCTACGATCCCGATCGCTTGGATAGCGTCAAGCACCGCGTCGATGGCAAGGAAGAGCCTAAATCGTGGGCGGACTTCCAGGCGAGCGTCATGCCGCTGCTCGAACGTTCGGGCGACGGCGGGAGCATCGCCTTTCTCGTCGAGGCGAGCTCTTCTCCCAGCTTTGCCGACATGAAGAAACGATTTCTCGCGAAGTACCCAGCCGCCAAGTGGTTCGAGTATGAATCGATTTCTCGCGATCATGACGTGGCAGGGGCCATGGCAGCGTTCGGCCAGCCGGCACGCACGCATTTGAAGTTGGCTGACGCCAATGTGGTGGTGGCCCTCGATAGTGATCTGCTGCGAAGTCATCCGAATGCTTTGGTTCATACGCGGGATTGGGCCGCTCGCCGCGACCCTGATCACGCGAGCGGAATGATTCGGCTCTACTCTTTCGAAAGTCAGTTTTCGATCACGGGGGCAAACGCCGACCACCGCGTGCCGGTCCGTTCGTCCGAGATCGCTGCGGTGCTCGCGACTCTCGAGAGTCTTGTCGAAGAGGGGCTCGGCTCCGCTGAGGCGATCCTGGCGAAGCTGGCCAAGGAGAGTGAGCCTCGAACCAAGACGATTTTGGCCGCAGCACACGATCTGGTCACGCATCCAGGGACGTCGGTTGTTTCAATTGGACCCGGTCAACCTCCGGCATTGCATGCTCGCGTTCATCGGCTCAACGCTCGTCTGCAGAACGTCGGCAAGACAGTGATCTATACCGACGAGCCCAACGGCGGTCGGCCAAGCCACGTCGAATCGCTTAAGTCGCTAGTGGAAGCGATGCGAGCGAAAATGATTGGGACGCTCTTCATCGTCGGTGGAAACCCCGCCTACACCGCACCCGCCGACGTCGATTTCGTCGGCGCACTCAAGTCGGTCGATCACCCGATTCGTTTGGGGGGATACGACGACGAGACCGCGGTGCTGTGCGAGTGGGCGCTGCCGATGGCTCACGCATTTGAGTCATGGAGCGACACGCGTACCTACGACGGCACCGTGACGCTGATTCAACCTCTCATCGAGCCGCTTCATGGTGGCCGATCCGCGATCGAGACCATCGCGTTGCTATTGGGGGATACTGCTCCCGAGGTTTCAAGCGAACTGGCCAAGTCGCTCGGTGAACGGATCGTTCGACGGACTTCGCTCGCATGGGTCGGCAGTGATGAAGCGAAGTGGAAGAAGTCCCTTCACGACGGCTTTTTTGCCGACTCCGTTCTTCTTCCGGTCAACGTGACCGTCAAGCCCGAGATCAAGCCGGGCGAAGAACAGCTCGGCGGCGCGTCGCCGACCAACGGCAAATTGGAAATCGTCTTCTCCGAAAGCTCGCACACTTTCGATGGGCGATTTGCCAACAACGGTTGGCTCATGGAGACGCCCGACTTCATCACCAAGATGACATGGGAAAACGTTGCCATCCTCAGTCCCAAGACGGCCGAGGATTTGAACGTTAAGGATGCAACGCTTATCTCACTCGAACATGCGGGCCAAAAGATCGAGTTGCCTGCTTATGTGTTGCCTGGCCAAGCCTATGGTTCCATCGGGGTCCAGCTTGGATTCGGTCGCCGAATGGCGGGGGTTGTCGGTGGCTATGTCCCGGCCGAGCTCAAGTCGGTAGGGGTCGATGTCACGCCTCTTCGTTCCGCCCCTGGAATGGGGTTCGCTTCGGGCGCAAAAGTGGTTCCGCTGGGTAAAGAGATTCGCTTTGCGACGACCCAGGACCATTTCTCTATCGATCCACTCGGAGATGAGGAAATCCAGCGACGCTCGCACGAGCTGATCCGCGAGGCCAACCTCGACGAGTACAAGTCGCATCCTGACTTTGCTAAGCACGTGGTTCATCATCCCCCGCTCTTATCGCTGTGGAAGTCCCCGCTCAATCCGAACGAGCCGCACCGCTGGGGGATGACCATCGACTTGGCGAAATGCACCGGATGCAACGCCTGTATCACGGCATGTCAGTCAGAGAACAACATTCCGATCGTCGGAAAAGAACAGGTGACGCGAAGCCGAGAACTCCATTGGATTCGCATCGATCGATACTTCCGAGGCGATAAAGAAAACCCGGAAGTTGTTTGTCAGCCTCTTACGTGTCAACAGTGCGAAAACGCCCCCTGCGAACAAGTTTGCCCGGTGGCGGCAACCGTTCACAGCGACGAGGGGCTCAACGACATGGTTTACAACCGCTGTATCGGCACGCGGTATTGTGCCAACAACTGCCCCTACAAGGTTCGCCGATTCAACTACTTCCACTTCACCGGTTACCTCGACAAGGCGAAGGAAGGAAACGAGATTCTTCGCCGAATGGTTCTCAATCCAGAAGTGACGGTTCGAACTCGCGGCGTGATGGAAAAGTGTACCTACTGCGTTCAGCGAATCTCTTCCGCGAAGATCCAAGCGAAGAATGCTCAGCGAGCCATTGTCGATGGCGAAGTTCGGTCGGCTTGTCAACAAGTTTGCCCGGCCGACGCGATCGTGTTTGGCAATCTGGCCGACGAAAACAGCCGAGTCGCCAAGCTGCAGAAGGGGGATCGCTCCTACGCGTTGCTCGGCGAAATCAACACCTTGCCGAGAACTCTGTACTTGGCGCGGATTCGCAACCCGCACCCGGCACTGGCGGTCGCTCGGCTAAAGCCGCACGGCCAAGAGCATCACCAAGAGGACGGACACGAACACGGGCATGAGCATCCGGAGGGAGTCGATCACGCTCCCGCCGAGGCAAAGCATAGCTAGGGCATCATGGCAACAGCAGTCGTTAATCCGTTGGATGTCACGATCGAAACGCCGGGCGTTCGCGCGCCACTGGTGACCGGTGGGCATGATTATGCCGCCATCACCGAAATGGTTACGCGCATCCCGCTCGACAAGCGAACTCCGATCGGCTGGTGGATCGCCTTCATTCCTAGCGCCATCATCGCTGGGATGTTTTTTGCCGCCATCAGCTACATGATCTGTACCGGTGTCGGTGTGATGGGGAATATGAGCCCGGTCTTTTGGGCCTGGCCAATCGTCAACTTCGTCTTTTGGGTTGGTATCGGCCACGCCGGTACGCTGATCTCGGCCATCCTTTTTCTCTTCCGCCAGAATTGGCGAACCAGCATTAACCGAGCGGCCGAAGCTATGACGATTTTTGCCGTCATGACGGCGGGCGTTTTCCCCGCTATTCACGTCGGTCGTATCTGGGTCATCTACTGGGTTTTCCCCTACCCCAATCAGATGGCGATGTGGCCTAACTTTAAGAGCCCGCTCTGCTGGGACGTTTTCGCGATCTCGACTTACTTCACGGTTTCATTGTTGTTCTGGTACCTCGGCATGGTTCCAGACTTGGCCACTCTTCGCGACCGAGCCCAGGGAAAGATTCAGCAGTTCGCGTATGGATTGCTTTCTTTGGGATGGACCGGTTCGGCCACAAGTTGGCACCGGTTCGAGAAGGCGTACACGATCCTGGCGGCCATCTCGACACCGCTTGTTCTTTCCGTTCATACCGTCGTGAGTTTCGACTTTGCCGTTTCCCAGTTGCCCGGTTGGCACACGACCATTTTCCCGCCGTACTTCGTCGCCGGTGCTATTTTCGGCGGATTTGCGATGGTGGTTTGTCTGCTGGTCCCCGCCAGGGCATTCTTCGGACTCAAAGACCTGGTCACGCTTCGCCATATCGAGAACATGAATAAGATCATCCTCGCGACCGGCTCGATTGTCGGTTACGCGTATGGGATGGAATTCTTCGTCGCATGGTATAGCGGCAACCCCTACGAAGGATTCACCTTCGTCAACCGCGCGTTTGGTCCCTACTCGTGGGCCTACTGGACGATGATTTTCTGCAACGTCGTCTCGCCGCAGATCTACTGGTTCAAATGGGCCCGAACGTCGCCTTTGATCAGCTTCATCGTCTGCACGTTCGTCAACATCGGTATGTGGTTCGAGCGTTTCGTGATCGTGATCACCTCGTTGAGCCGAGACTTCCTGCCATCGAGCTGGGGTTACTACCGCCCGACGCAGGTCGACGTGATGATCCTGATCGGAAGCTTTGGTTTCTTCCTGACACTGTTCCTTTTGTTCTGCCGATTCCTGCCGATGGTCGCGATGGCGGAGGTGAAAGGGGTCCTCCCTCACCCTGAGCACTCGGCCGGCAAAAGTGGTCACTAACCAAGCCAAAACAGGGGTGCGCGAGCTTTAGCCATGGCACATGATCATCCAAAGGCGAAACCGGTTTCCACAGACCCCGCTTGCGTTGGCGTCATTGCGGAGTTTCAAAACTCCCACGATGTCCTTCACGCTGCCCAGCGAGTCAAGGATGCGGGCTACACCAAATGGGACGTCTACTCTCCGTTCCCGCTGCATGGCATCGACGACATCATGCAAAGGCCGACCGTGTTGCCTTGGAACTGTGCGGTGGGGGCGTGCGTCGGCTTAGCGACGGCAATCATTCTGCAATGGGCGACCAACGGTTTTGATTACCCGATCATCGTCAGCGGAAAGGAACCTTTCGCGTTTCCTGCGTCGATGCCGATCAACTTTGAGCTGACGGTTCTGATCACCGCTTTCACCTGTTTCTTCAGCGTGATTCTGTTGAGCGGGCTCCCTCGGCTTTACAACCCGCTGCTGCAAAACGAGCGATTTCGGCAAGGGGTCACCGACGACAAGATTGTGATCGCCATCGACTCGACCGACGCCAAGTTTTCCCGTTCAAAGACGGCCGACTTCCTCCGCTCGCTGCACCCGTCGTCAGTCGACGAGGTGATGGCGGTCCCGGAACCGACCGCGCTGCCGAGCGGGTTCGCGTTGGCCGCCATTTTACTGGCGCTCTTCGCGACCGTTCCGCCCATCCTGATCATTCGCAAGCGAAACACGTTCGTCGATGTTCCGCGAATTCATCCGGTCCAAGACATGGACTTTCAACCGAAATTTAAGCCGCAAAAGGTCAACGAGTTCTTTGCTGACAAAAGAACGATTCGCAATCCCGTGACCGGTACCATCGCTCGAGGGGATCTCGAAACCGACGTTCACTACTTCGAAGGACTCGACAGCGCTTCCACCGTGGCCGCGATCAAGAATGCATCGTTCCTCGATCCCGCACCGAACGCGGCACCGGTGGCACCAGCCAATCCGGCTGCCCCGGCCCCGGCGGCGCCTGTCGACAACACTCCTTATGCAAAGGATTTTCCTCCGCAGGTGATCGACAAGCTGAAAGTAGACGGCATCAAGTTCGTTAAGAGAGGCCAAGAGCGATTCAACATTTATTGTGCCGCCTGTCATGGCCTAGAAGGGGCGGGCGACGGGCTCGTCGCTAGGCGCGCGACCGAACTCGAACAGCCGACCTGGGTCAAACCACTTTCGATTCATGATGACGGCGTTGTTCCGCAGCCCGTAGGGAAAGTCTTCCGGACCATCTCTCACGGCATCCGCAAGATGCCCGGCTACGAGTCGCAGATCATGCCGGAAGACCGATGGGCGATCATCGTGTACATGAAGTCGCTGCAACGAAGCCGAAACGCGTCGGCCAGTGACGTTCCCGCGGCAGAACTCGAGAAGTTGCAAGCAACAAAGTAGGAAGAGACGAAGACGATCATGCATTCACAACCGGCAGAAATCACAATCGATCGGCAACAATCGCTCGGGGATATTAGCCTCGCGGTTCGTTCGTTGGGAGTGCCGGCGGGTCTGGTTTGCCTGGCAGCAGCGGGCGGATTGTCGCTGGCGACCGCCGACCGCGGCATCGCCTATTTCCTCAACGCCTACTTGATTGCGTTTATGTTCTTTCTGAGCATATCGCTGGGCTGCTTGTTCATCGTGCTCGTCTCGTTCATCACTCGTTCGGGATGGAATGCCGGCCTTCGTCGCGTTGCCGAGATGGTGGCGATGGGGCTCTTTCCGATGATGATCCTATTCGCGCCGATCGCGCTGCTCGTCATCATGGGTAACTCCGATCTCTACCGCTGGAACGATGCTAAGTACATGCAGAGTTCGGAACTGTTGTCGAAGAAGCTTCCCTTCTTGAATGCGCAGTTCTTTGTGATCCGTTACGGGATCTACGCTGTTGTCTTGTGCGGATTGGCCCGTTACTTCTTCCGAACGTCGCTGGCGCAAGATAAGACCGGCGACCCGGCCCTCACATTGCAGATGGAGCGGACATCGACTTGGGGAGCGTTTCTTTTCGCGTTCGCCCTCACATTCGCGGCGGTCGATTGGATGATGACGCTTGATCCCGAATGGTACAGTACAATCTTCGGCGTGAACTATTTCGCCGGTGGCGCTGTTGCTGCCCATGCTTTTCTCATCGTCGCCACGATGACGCTGCAGAGCCGAGGCTTGCTCAAGAACATCACGGTCGAACACTTTCACGATCTGGCCAAGTTGATGTTCGGCTTCACATGCTTCTGGGCGTACACAGCTTTCTCGCAATACTTCCTAATCTGGTACGCGAACATTCCTGAAGAGACCAAGTTCTTCCTCTTCCGCCAAGGTGGACAAGAGCTTCAAACCGGCTGGCCGAACGTTTCGTTGGCGCTCATCATCGGGTGTTTTATTCTCCCGTTCGTCGGAATGATGGCTCGGGGGATTCGCCGAAATCGGAACATGGTCTTCTTTTGGGCTCTATTCATCCTGGCGACCCGCTACCTCGACATGTACTGGATCATTCGCCCGAACTATCAACCGAAAGCGGACGTGTTGCTCGGCCCGACGTTCGGTTTAGTGGATGTTCTTTGCCTGATTGGGATCGGCGGAATCTGGCTAGGATCGGTGGTTTTCATTGCTGGCCGGCATCCGATCGTGGCGATCGGCGATCCTCGGCTCAAGGATTCGCTTCGCCATAAGGTCGCATAGGCTTGTCCGAATTAATTGCCCCGATGGGGACGATGGCGCAGGGATGATTCGGCGCCGGGGCCAGCAAATGAAGCCTCTTGTGGGAAGGGCCCGCAAGGAGACTCTGCTCGCTGTTAGGAAAAGACGATGTCAGACAAAGAGTGGTACGATGATCTGAATACCGGCGCGATCACCGTGGCGGGAATTCTATCGGTCATCATTTTTGTGGTGGTCGTCCTCGGCGTTCAGGCGATTTTCTACTCCTACAATCGCTTCGAGTACGAGACCAAGGAACTTCGCCGAGAGCCGACCAAGGCGGTCGCGATCCTCGACGGACAGCGAAAAGATCTTTCTCAATACAAGCGATTTCAGGTTCAAGACAAAACCCGGATCGCCATTCCGATCGAGAAAGCCATGGAGTTAGTGAATCAGGATCTCATCAACGGGAAGTAGTCCGTTTTCGCGTGGGGCGACAGCAAAAGGAAGAGGGTTCCGTGTTCAAGCGTGGGTTCTCAAGCAAGCGACGTTCGGCCGGCCTGATGGGTCTGGGCTCGTTCGTTGTTTGCTTGCTGCTCACCCCGCAATCATGGGGTCAGCCCCCTTCTTTTGATGAGGGCGGCTCCGCTCCTGCGATTGCTCAACCTGCCGAGATCAATGGTGTCGATGTCGAAGAGCATCTCGGCGCGAGCCTGCCGATCGACCTCCGGTTCCGTGACGATCGCGGGAACATCGTTCGTCTCAGTGATTATCTGGGCAAAGGCAGGCCGATCATTGTTTCGATGAATTACTCGAACTGTCCGATGCTCTGCAATACCCAGCTGACGGGCCTGATCAATACTCTTCGCGATGTGAAGTGGACCCCCGGGGTGGAGTTCGACATTGTCAGCGTGAGCCTCAATCCGAACGAGACCTCCAGCGAGGCGGCGGCGACAAAGCGGAAGTATGCAGAGATTTATGGCCGACCCGGTGCCGAGACCGGCTGGCATTTTCTCACGGGGGCCGACCAGGATATTCGTCGTCTCGCGTCGGCGATCGGTATCAAGTACAAGTTCCTGGCCGACATCAAGCAGTACGTTCATCCGCCGGTCTTTATCCTCGCTTCTCCCGAGGGCCGGATCATGCGGTACTTTTACGGGGTCCGATTCGAACCAGCCCGAACGCTCGAGCTATCGCTCGTGGAGGCATCCGAAGGGAAGATCGGAAGCACGCTTGACCGGGTGATTATGTACTGTCTTCACTTTGATACAGCGACCGGTAAGTACACGCCCGCGGTTCGAAACATCATGAGATTGGGGGCGGCTGCGACGGTGGCGGTCCTTGGTTGTGGAGTCGGCCTATTCTGGTGGCGTGAACGCCGTCTTCGGAATGCGGTCGAATTAGGGGGGCATTTTCCTGCCGCCATGGGATAAGGCGGCCGATGGGAAAGCTCGCTGGATCGAAACAAGATTGCCTGGCTGGGCCAAGATGGGCCGGGCCTGAGCGGATACTAGTTGACTCTGGAGCGAACATGCTGCCGATCTTACTTGCCAGTGATTCCAATACTGATCCCTGGCTCAATTGGTTTTGGTACCAGATGCCGCCGCAGCAATTGTCCCCTTTTGCGAAAGGGGTCGATGCGACGTACTACTTCATCTATTACGTCTGCGTTTTCTTCTTCGTCGCGATCATGGCGGCGATGACCTACTTTTGTATTCGCTATCGTCGAAAGCATCCGGGCGAAATGGTCGATAAAAACGCCCCGACCCACAGCAGCTTCCTCGAAGCGGCATGGTCGATCATCCCGTCGATTCTGGTCGTCCCGATGTTCTACTGGGGCTTCACCGATTTTATGGACATGCGCTCGATGCCCGATGGTGCTTACAACATCGGCGTGACGGGTCAGAAATGGAACTGGACCTTTTCGTACGGCAACGGCAAAGGAATCGTCGGCGGCAAGCTGGAGAACGTCGATTGGCACGATAAGAAAAGCATCATCCGTGATTTGCCGGCCATGCACGTTCCGGTCAACACCGACATTGTGTTGACGATGAACTCGAAAGACGTGCTGCACAGCTTCTACATTCCGGTCTTTCGAACCAAGCAGGATGTTGTTCCCGGTCGATACACAAAGCTTTGGTTCCGAGCCGATCGGACGGGCCAGTACGATATTTTCTGCACGGAATACTGCGGCGACAAGCACAGCGAAATGTTGGCTCAGCTCGTGGTCGACACTCAAGAGGATTTTGACAAGTTCTACAATCGCGTAACGAATCTCGTCATTCTTTTCCCCGATCCCGTGAAGCGTGGAGAATACCTTTTCAATACGCGCGGCTGTTCGCAGTGTCATTCGCTCGACGGCTCCCCGAAAGCCAACGGCGGCCCCTCGTTCTTAGGAGCGTGGGGAACGGAGGTCTCTTTCGAAGATGGAACCTCGGCCAAAATGGATGAGAACTACATCCGCGAATCAGTCGTCAATCCACAGGCCAAAATCCGCAAGGGTTTTGGTAAAATCATGTCGGTTGGACTCCTCTCGAAGGATGAGGAGTTCGAAGGAATCATCGCGTTCATTCGCGACTTGAACGAAAAAGCGAAGAAGTAAGGGGCCCATCATGGCAACGGTTGATGTCGTTCGATCCGGCTCCGCGGGACACACGGAGACAGACAATTACTTGACCCACTCGAAGGGTCTCCTCTCCTGGTTGCTGACGCTTGACCATAAGAGGATCGGGGTCATGTACTTGATCGCGACCTCGGCAGCGTTTCTGCTAGGTGGCTTTTTCGCGCTGATGGTCCGAACAGAGCTCTGGACCACCGGCCGAACAATCATGAATCACGATACTTACAACCAGATGTTTACCCTGCACGGCGCGGTGATGGTGTTTCTCTTCATCATTCCCGGCATTCCTGCAGCGCTGGGGAACTTCATTCTTCCGATCATGCTCGGGGCAAAGGATGTGGCATTTCCTCGCCTCAACCTCGCGAGCTTCTACCTCTGGATGATGGGCGCCACGTTCTTCCTGGCAGCTCTCTCGTTCACCGGCCTGGATACTGGTTGGACGTTCTATACCCCCTACAGCACGACCGACTTTGGAACCGGCAAAGATAACGCCATCATTTCCGCGGTCATGGGGGTGTTCATCCTCGGGTTCAGTTCGATCTTCACGGGATTAAATTTTCTGGTGACGATCCACACGATGCGGCCGCCCGGCATGACATGGTTCCGGATGCCCCTTTTCCTTTGGGCCATCTATTCCACCGCGATCATTCAGGTTCTCGCCACCCCGGTTCTCGCCATCACGTTGCTTCTGCTGTTGGTGGAAAAGACGCTGGGGTTCGGCATTTTCGACCCGCAGTTGGGTGGAGATCCGGTTCTCTTTCAACACTTCTTCTGGTTCTATTCGCACCCGGCCGTCTACATCATGATTCTGCCGGCGATGGGCGTGATCAGCGAGTTGATCGGCGTCAACTGCCGACGCCATATCTTCGGTTACCGCTTCATTGCCTACAGCTCCGTAGCGATCGCGTTGCTGGGCTTCTTAGTGTGGGGGCACCACATGTTCACGAGCGGGCAATCGAAGCTCGCTTCCGTAGTGTTCTCGGCCATCACGTTCAGCGTGGCGATTCCCTCGGCCATCAAGATCTTCAATTGGCTTTCGACCATGTATAAAGGGTCGATCACCTTTAACGCACCGTTCCTCTACGCACTCTCGTTTATGTTTTTATTCACGATCGGCGGGCTGACGGGACTGTTCCTGGCGACGCTGTCGGTCGATGTTCACTTGCACGACACTTATTTCGTAGTGGCCCACTTCCACTACGTGATGGTGGGTGGGGCGCTGACATCCTTCCTGGGTGGGCTGTTCCATTGGTGGCCCAAGATCAGCGGCAAAATGTACTCAGAGACGCCGGCAAGAATCTCGGCACTGCTGGTGTTCCTCGGTTTCAACCTGACGTTCTTACCGCAGTTCGTGATGGGAACCCGCGGGATGCCTCGCCGATACTACAACTATCTTCCGGAGTTCGAACCATTCCATCAATGGTCGACCATCGGAGCCTACGTGTTGGGTGCGGGGGCTCTTTTGGCGTTTGCCACCGTGATTCACTCTATCTTTCGTGGCAAGCCTGCACCGATGAATCCTTGGGGGGGGGCGTCGCTCGAATGGACTTGTTCATCGCCGCCGCCGCACAACAACTTTGATAAGGCTCCTTCGGTCGAAGATTGCTACGACTATGATAAGCTCGTCTGGGACGAAAAGACCGGCGGCTATCTCATGCGGAAGTAGTCGGTCTCCCTTCAATCGATTCATCTATTCTGGTTGGAATAGGGAGTCGCGAAGGGGCTGGACTTACGTGATTGAGTTTGATTCATGATCTGGAAGAGTTCTTGGAGATTGGGAATTATCCATGAGTGAGCATGCCGTTGCTGATCCGCATACCGGTCATGATGGCCATCAAGGCCACAATCCATTCCATGCTCACCATTTCGACACGCCCAAACAGCAGTTTGATGCGGGTAAGTTTGGGATGTGGCTCTTCCTCGTACAGGAAGTCCTATTCTTCAGCGGGCTGTTTGTCTTTTACGCGATCGTCCGGGTCAACCATCCCGAGATTTTCCGCTGGGGTCATCAGGCGCTCGATCCCTTTTATGGTTTCGTGAACACCATCGTCCTTATCTTCTCCAGCTTGACCATGGCTTGGGCCGTTCGTTGTGCACAGAAGGGTCAGCGGACGGGTCTCATCGTCAATCTCGTCATCACCCTCGTCTGTGCAGGGGTTTTCCTCTGCGTCAAGTATGTCGAGTACAGCGCCAAGTTCGAACATGGCTTCCTCTGGGCGGGCCGATTCAATCCCCACACGGAGGATCACGCAGGTGACCATTCCGCGACAGAGGGGACGACCTCTCATGATTCTGGTCATGCCGACGCCTCGCACGCGGCATCGGCAGAGGGACATGGTGGTCATGCTCACGGTCCGGTAGGGCCGCCCCCCAAAAATGCAGGCGTCTTCTTCAGTATCTATTTTGGAATGACGGGGCTCCATGCGATTCACGTGATCGCCGGGATCGCGGCCATCACGTGGATTTTGGTCCGGAGTGTCCGGGGTGATTTCGGCCCCGACTACTTCGGCCCGGTTGACTATGTCGGACTGTATTGGCACCTTGTCGACTTGGTTTGGATCTATCTCTTCCCCATGCTCTACCTGATCGAGTGAGCAGGCGAACGAGCTGAACGCGAGTTGCTACATCGTTTTTACTGGGAGCTAGAAGAAAGTGTCAGATCACGCTGCAGCGCACGGCCATAGCGACGAGCTTGCCCACGAAATGCCTGTTTCCACGCTCATAAGCGTATTTCTGGCCCTCGTGGTTCTGACGCTCCTCACGTTCGACGCTTCGTACTCGATCTCGCGGCCCGAGTATCTCGGCGCGCCGATCTTCGGAACCCACATTTCTATTTTCAGACCCCTCTTTGCGGCACTGGCGTTGCCGGCAGAGACCATGCGATCGCTTGGTGTTCCTATCGCGATGGCGATTGCCACCGTTAAAGCGATGTTGGTGATTCTCTTTTTCATGCACTTGCGGCATGATAAGGCTCTCAACAACTTGATTTTCTTCTTCTGTTTTGCGTTTTTCTTTCTCTTCATCGCGTTTGTGCTGATCGACACCCTCCAATACCAAGGCGATATCAGTTCGTTTGCGGATTCACAGGCTACCAAGTAATCGCCGCCGCTATGTCCTAGAAATAAACGCTTCGCGGGCGGCTGATTTGCTGGTATCCGGGTTCTCTTGACCGGGCGCCCACTGCATAAAAGCGATCTCTACTGTTGCGATGCGGTTGGTCGTTGCGGTTATCTTTAGGAAGATGGTCATCTTCCATCGTCTCCGCTCGACCGGGCAGTGGTACAATGTTTTCCGATGCTCATTCGGCCCGAGCGTGGCTGACATAGGGTTCTGGTCATCGAGTAAATGGTGTATCCCATGGGAGAGTTTGCGTTCGAGCCAAGCGAACCGCTCCCCGGCCGTTCGCCCCCCTACCTGGTCGGATTATCTCGCTCGCGATTTCATCCGGTCGAGTTGGCGACGTACATCTTCATGCTTTCGCTCGCGGTCTTCTTTGCCGCAAGCCTTCTCGCCTATGTGATCATCCGCTTGTCCGGGGATCGGGTCAGTTCGACGGTGCCGATCGGGTTACCGACCTCGATTTGGCTGAGCACCGCGGCCCTGCTGGTGACCAGCTTCTGTCTGAGCCGAGCCCTCTCGGCGGTTCGACGAGAGAAACAACTCGCCCTGCGCCGATGGCTGTTCGCGTCGGCAGTGCTCGGCTTCACGTTTCTTGCGGTACAGGGTTGGAGCGTTCTCGAGATCATGGACGCCCATCTTGCTGGCCTGGAGAAAAGGATGAGCCTTTACGGCGTGGTCTTCTTTCTCGTGGCCCTCCACGCGGTCCATGTTCTCGGCGGCATGTTCTGTCTCTCGACAGTCACCCTTCGCGGGTTTCAGCATCGCTACGATCATGAATGCTATCGCGGCATTAAACTCTGTACCGCGTACTGGCACTT
This sequence comes from bacterium, assembly GCA_019753235.1. Classification (GTDB taxonomy): domain Bacteria; phylum Planctomycetota; class Planctomycetia; order Kolteriales; family Kolteriaceae; genus JAIELF01. The sequence continues at coordinate 87,090 of JAIELF010000025.1, read as the reverse complement.
TCTCGATATCGTTTGGATTCTGATGCTTGTGACATTTCTGGCGACGGCTTCGTGAGATCGGGATCAACAAATAGGCAATGGCGCGAGCAGGCATTTGGACGATGAGGCAGGCTAGGGTCCGCAGGTGCGCCAAACGGTAGGGCTTGCCGAGTACGAACAAATACTGATGCGGGGTGGGGTTCCCTTGACTTCTGCCAGGATGCCGAACCGATCGATCTTGGCCGCCCAACTCAGGTCTTCGTTGAGTCCGATCTCGGCGAGATTTTTCCCGCCGGCAGCGACTTCGAACGCTGAGAGAAGAACGCTTCCATGCCCCTCAAAGGTGTCCCAGGCAAGCCGAGCCCCGTCATCCAAAAGATAATCCCCTCGGTTCTGCAAGAACTCGACGACGGCCCCGGCAAAGAGGGTATCCTCGAGAGCGACCGCTCCGTCTGTTCCCGCACATAAGAGAGAGACATCACCACCGTCGGCAAGAAGTTCATGGCACACGGCCGAGAAATTAACGAACGCCCCCAGAAGGACTCGTCGAGCAAGCCCGGCGTGCAGAATCGCGCGCGTGCCGTTGGTTGTGGTGAAGACGATCGCCTTGTCGGCAACAATACTCGCGGTGAATTCTTTGGGGGAGTTGCCCAAATCGAAACCGGCAATGGGGGAACCCTTCCGTTCGCCGGCCAACAGAACGGTTGTATCGGGAAGTCGGCTGGCCAAGTCGCTGGCTTCATCGACCTCGGCGACGGGGATGATCACCGATGCTCCCTCGGCAAGGGCATAAAGCATCGTCGTCGTGGCGCGAAGAATATCGATCACCACCACGAGCCGATCAGCGAGGTCAACCGGGCCAACCAACGCAGGGGTCAAGTGGACCGAAAGGATCGGCATGATGATGGACATCCAAGATGGAAGTGTTGACGCCTCTCGTCGGTCTACCGTCGGTCAAATGGGCCGCTCCAGTCGTCGCCGTGAAAAGACCGCCGGAAATAGAAGGGTCAAGATCGGCTTCGACCAACCGAGCAGACGAGATCCGCCCCCAGCCAGAGCGTTAGATCTCTGCGTTCTCCGACTTGACCACCACATGGACACCCGCGAGCTTCTGGATCTTTTTGCTGACCCTCATCAACTTCTTGTTGATGATCTGTCTCTTTGCGTTGCTCGAAAGATTGAGCTGAGACAACAGCGTCATTCGTTCCGCACGCAGATCCATTAACTCATCGAAATGTTTCATGGCGGGGGTCGCTCCGAGAGTGATATCCGTCTAGTGGATCATCTTACGCAACGGACCGAGTCGGGCGAGTCCAGGCAGGTCGAGTAAATCGGCCTAGTTGGCATAAATGCTTGAAATGATGGATTTTACGTTGTTCTTTGGGCGGGTGCTGGGACTCGGATCAAGGAGCAGCCGGTTCAGTCGTTCGAGATGGTTGACGAAGAACGAGCCAGCCTCTTTTCCCAATAAACTGGCCGACCGGGCCTCGTACGTCGGAAGGTCCGCGAACCTGTTTGGCAGGATGTAGCCGACATAGTCGCCGCCGAAACTGGTGCAGACGAGCGTATGGCTTTTTTCTTTCTGACGCAATTGGCCCGCTAGGTCGCCGCTGAAATCAGCGGGTACGGAAAGAAACGCCACCGAGCCGATTCGAAGCCCGTGCAGTGTTGAGGCGGTTGGGACGAGATTTCGACTGAGCAGGGGGGAACAGCGGTAGTCTTGACCCATCTTGATTTGACCCGTCGGAAGGGCAAGCTCGATCAAGGCAGACGTCGCCGACGTTCGGCTCACAAAGTCATTCATCGAGTTGAGTGATTGAAGTACTCTATGCGCCAGATGCGTGCCGAGCTTCTCTGCCCAAGCTTCGCGCGGCGAGCCTAAATCGACCGGACCCATGCTCCCGACCGCTCCTGCGAAGAAAAGGGAAGGGGCCATCGTCGCTTCCTCGACTTGGCGAGTTAACACGCCCGGATAGTCGGCGGAGATTTGGCTGTTCCGTTTTGGTCGACAAGTGGCGTGCGGAGAGAAGACCGTGACACTGGCGATCCACTGTCGCGTGTCGCGGGTTTGAAAACCGATCACATCCAGCCAGCCATTGGCAGGAAGCTTGCGATCAATCCGATGGATCACCAAATCATCGGCCGATAGATCTTTACCGACATGGGCCATACAAGCACGGGTTTGCTCGCGAAGCGATTTCTCGCAGGCATCGGCCAAAGCTTGCACGATCGTCTGGGCAATGTGGGGTCGATGAAAGCCCATCGAAGGCATTTCAATCCATCGGTCGGTGAACCCCGCGTACGAACTATGGGTATGCGTCGCGCCGAAAAGGATGTTTTCTCGTGGGATTCGCCAGCCGCGCCGATCGAGTTCCACGAGTGTCTCGTTCACCAGTCGCCTGTTGATGAGCAGCAGGTCGGCAGTCACCCATAAGAGTGTTCGTGGGCCGACCGTGATACTGATCGACTTCACTTGAATCGGGTCGGCCATGCCGATGTTCCCCTGGGTCCAAGTCCTTCTCCCATGCCCTGCCAGCGGAACAAAGGTTGTGTTGCCGAACCGCTGTTGCATTCGATCGGAAAGATTGACGACTCCCACACCGACGGCGATTTCACCTTCGGAGGGAATTGTCTGGCCGGCAGACTCGATCGACTGCCAACGGCTTTCGTTGATGGCTGTTGGATCGGAATTGAAGAAAGGACATTCAACCCATGAGCGAGGCCAGGGGCCGATCAGGACCCAGGTAGAAAGAATGGCCATCACGATCCGCCGCGCCCCGCGGGGCCAAGGTCGGCGACTCGTGAGCGGAGATCGGAATCGCATCATCGTCGATCGGGCTACCTGCGGTTTTTACGCGAACATCCCTCGTTGGCATCGGAACTTCATCGGTCGATCAAGAGTTGGGACTCCGAGTTTGAACGATCGTATGGCCAGGAGCGGCAAACAGGGCAAGGCCGATTTCCTTTGAAATGGCTGAAGCAAAGAGGGAGATCAAAAGCCCCTCTCGCTGAATCGGGTTAACGCTTTAACCGAGTTGCTGCTATTGGGAATCGGGCTCGTGGGCCAGTGTCGGCGAGACCAGATGAAAGAAGGCCTCTTCCAGATCCTCACCGGGATGATCATTGAGGATTTCGCGAAGAGTACCCAGGCATAGCATTCGCCCCTGATGGATGATGCCGATACGATCGCAAAGCTTTTCTACCTCGCGCATGATGTGCGTCGAGAAGAGGATGCATTTTCCCGCGTCGCGCAGCTTTGCGATCTGTTCGAGGACCGCTCTTTGAACCAGAACGTCGAGTCCGCTGGTCGGTTCATCGAAGACCAGCACGGGGGGATCATGCACAAGGGCCCGGGCGATCGACACTTTCTGTTTCATTCCGGTCGACATCTTTGACACTAGGATGTCACGGAAGTGATTCATCTGCAGCGATTCGAAGAGGTTCTCCATCCGCTGCTTAAGCTCGTCGGTCGGGATCTCGTAAAGCTTTCCGAAATACTCGACGTGCTCCCATGCCGACATCCGGTCATACAAAGCGGTGCTTCCTGATAGAAAGCCGATCTTCTTTCGGACCATCGTCGGTTCGTGGCGAACGTCGTGCCCGGCAACGATCGCCGTCCCAGACGTTGGCCGTAAGACGGTGCTGATCATTCGCATGGTGGTTGTTTTGCCGGCCCCGTTCAGACCCAGTAGGCCGAAAATTTCACCGGGGAAACATTGAAACGAGACGCGGTCGACCGCTCGGGTTTCAATGCCCCGAGCATCGCGGAATGCTTTCGTGAGATTGTCGACAACGATCATTCGTCGTTCCGTGAGTGGCCGAGGCGGGTCGCTTTCTGCGGAGCCCGTTCCTTCGACGTAAAAGCTTAGCAGACCCAAGGAGGATCGACCCTACCAATGACGCGGGATCTCACTCTGCTCGAAAAGCGAACCAAAATGATCCAAAGTTAACCGACGATCGGCAGGGACGTGATCGGCGGAGCAGGGCGTTCTTTGATCGGCGGATCAATCAGTTGGTAATGAACGTTGCGCTGCCTCGGTTCGTAGCCGAGCTCGCGAATGCTCCTTTTGATTTCATCCAACGAGAGTTGATGGACGGTCCCTGCTTGCGAGACGACGTTTTCTTCGAGCATCAAGCTTCCCATGTCGTTGGCGCCGAAAAAGAGAGCGGTCTGCCCGATCTTGGCTCCCTGGGTCACCCAAGAGGACTGAACATTGTCGAAGTTATCGAGATAGATTCGACAGATCGCCTGTGTCCGAAGGTACTCGTGCGAACCGACCGTCGGGACGTCGGCCATCGCGGTATTCTCGGATTGGAACGTCCAACAAATGAATGCGGTGAAACCGCCGGTCTCATCCTGGAGTTGGCGGAGTCTGTCAAGATGTTCGACCCGTTCGGCAAGAGTTTCAATGTGGCCAAACATCATGGTGGCACTCGAACGGAGGCCGATCTGATGAGCGACTCTCATGACTTCGAGCCACTCGTCGGAAAGACATTTGTTCTTCGTCATCGCCTTGCGAACCCGATCGGCCAGGATCTCTCCGCCGCCACCGGGCAAACTTCCTAAACCCGCGGTCTTCAATCGAAGGAGAACTTCTTGCAGCGGAATCTTGTTGAGCTTGTGGAAGAACCAGATTTCCGGCGGGCTGAAGGCGTGCAGGTTGACCTGCGGAAATCGTTGTTTCAAATCGCGAAGCAACTCTTCGTACCACTCGAGCTTGAACTCTGGGTGCAGGCCTCCTTGCATCAGTATTTGATCGCCACCCACCGCAATCGTTTCTTCGATCTTTTGGTAAAGCGTCTCGCGATCGAGGACGTACGCGTCGGGATCGTTTCTCTTCCGGTAGAAAGCGCAGAAATCACAGACGGCAGCGCAAACATTCGAGTAGTTGATGTTGCGGTCGATGTTGAATGTGCGATAGTTTTCCGGGTGTTTGCGTAGCGTTATCGCTTGGGCCGCTTTGCCCAATTCCAACAAGCGACCTTGCTCGAAGAGAGTGAGACATTCCGCAGGGCTGATGCGATTGCCGTCAGCGGCTCTCTGCAAGATTTCCCGAACCGTGGAAGACACACTGCACTCCTTCGGGGGCAAGGCCCTCTTCGCGAGCCAACTCATAAAACTTTTCCAGCCCCGCCAACTCGGGGGGGCCAAAATCATGGCGAATCACATTTTCGAGATAGTGACGGCACCGAGCTTCGTCGATACCCAAGCGTTGCGACTCGATCGCGACGATCGCCCCGATCTCGCGTCGACCGGCCTCTTTCGCTTGAACAAATGCCTCCATCACCGACTCCGGGAGTTCCACACCTGACCGAACACTCCAGAAGGCAAAGACAAAGGGAAGCCCCGTCCAACGCGACCATTCGTAGCCAAGATCAAGCGTAAAAGGGTACTCCCCATCGGGAACCTTCATCGCCCGGTCGCCGATGATCAAACAGGCATCGGTCGTCATCTCTTTCGCGCCTTGGCGAAGAGGGAACGGTACCGTCTCGGGACGAACTTGAAATAGATGTCGAAGCAAAATCGTCATCAGGGCGATGCTGGTCCGCGAGCCTTCATCAAGGGCGACCGATTGAATCTTTCCAAAGGGAACTCGGCTACAGAGCTTAACGCTCATCACTGGGCCGAACGATGAGATGCTTGCCCCCGGGAGAATGGTGTAGTTTTGACCCCGAAAGAATTCAATCGACGGGATCAAACCAACGTCGAGCTTTCCTGCAGAAAGATCGCTGGCCAGTCGGCTAGGGACTTCGAGAATCAGGTCGATTGCGGGGGCCAAATCGGTCAGATGTCGGATCAACGGCTTGGTGTTGAGGTAAGAGACCGCTCCAACGCGCCAACGTGAGCTTTTCATGAGTCCCCCTCTCTTCACTCGATCACTCCTCTTTTAAAACCGCGCGGGCACGGTCTCTTTAACGAGCGATTGTGTCTTTGCCCCTTGCGTTTGGCCCCTCGTCCGTTCTTGTTTCGACGTCCTTGTTGTAGCGAGCCCCTATGCCAAAACGACATCAGCCACCGGGATACCAGTGGCTGAGTTCAATTCGGTTGGAGCTACCCGAACAAGATCGGTCGATCGGCCCGCCCGTTTAGAATCGCGTCACGGAGAACGGAGTTCGAATGATGGTTCGGCCGAAAAGACCTCGGCTGACGCGGTAGTTGTAAGGGACCGCGACCGGATTGAAAAAGCCGACCGTTGCAGGAACCGACGAGATCGCGGGCACGGGGGCCGCCACCGGGGCGACCGGCACGGCCGGCGTGAAAAAGGAAACAGGAGCCGCCATCACCGGTGCCGGCGCGAAGGCGGGGACCGTGTAATAGGAGACCGCCGGGGCGACCATGACCGGAGTCGCCACGACCGGCGCTGCCGGCACGAAGAAAGAAGTGACCGGCGCTGGGGCGACGAAGACCTGGGCCGAAGCCCCCTCGGCCATGGCCCCCATCAAAACTAACGCCAACAGACCAGACCAAAGCATTCGCTGAGAATTCACCGCGGGACTCCTTGATGCTCGTTCTTGTTCGGGTTGTTCCAGATAAATGGTACGTCGCACCTTTGCGGAAGTCGAGGAAGTTAAGTATTTGTTGGATTGGGTAACTTACATTGGCTCTGATGGTTATGACGATTGTGTCGATCGTAGCAACCTTCTGGACCCGTCTGCCGACACGACCCGGAGCCCTCTTCTATCAAACAGCGGGCTTTCGATCCGCAGGGAAATCGTCAGCGCGCGATCGGTTTGGACAGCCTCTCTTTCCGACCGGTTCACTGTGAAGCTTGCACGATATTTTGCCGCGCAACGATCTAAGCGAGCCAGGTCGGGGCCCAGACGTACAACGGGTGGATGAAACGATTTCCACTCGACCAGATGCCGGCAGCGATCCTCTTCGACATGGACGGTGTCCTTTGCGACACACAGCCCATGCACCTACTCGCGTTTCAAGAACTCGCCCGTCGGCACGATATCAACCTCTCGGCCGAGCAGTTCAAAACCATGTTCGGTATGGAAAATCGCAAATTGATCCCCAAGCTTTTCGGTCGTCCACTTCCCGAGGACGAGATCCGAGAGCATGCCGACTGGAAGGAAGCCCGTTACCGACAGTTGATCGATGGGCAGATCGAATTGATGCGAGGTGTTGCCGATCTGGTCGATTGGCTGCGGTCGCGTGGAATTGGCCGAGCGGTGGCCTCGTCGGCACCGAAGGCGAATGTCGAGCAGATTCTTCGCTCGTCGGGGCTGATCGATCACTTCGGAACGTATTTGGCCTCGGAAGATGTGACGCACCATAAACCCCATCCCGAGATTTATCTGACGGCGGCGGAACTTTTAGGGGTCGAGCCTGCTCGAGCGTGGGTCATTGAAGACTCGTTGCATGGCATCGAAGCGGGCCAGCGAGCCGGCATGAGAGTTCTCGCCGTCGCCACGACGCACCCTGCCGAAGAACTGCAAGTGGCCGATGCTGTTTTTGATAATGTCGCCCAGATCCTGGACATGTTGAAGAATTAGGGAGTTCCCCCGCAAGCGATGCCGAGGGTCATGCGACAAAACTTGGTCGGCGTGGCCGAACGTCGCGGGCGACGTTCGATGGGGAAGAACACGGGGCTCCCGCGGACAAGCGACCTCAAAAAAGGATTGATCCGATGCTGCACGCGATCATCATGGCTGGCGGAAGTGGAACTCGGTTTTGGCCGTTGAGTCGACAAGCGTTGCCGAAACAGTTTCTCCACCTGCACGGCGAGCGAACGCTATTGCAGCAGGCATTCGACCGAATTGCTGGGCTGGTTGGAAACGATCAAGTTCTCATCGTCACCAACAAACAACATGTCGATCGGACGGCCGAACAATTGTCATCGCTGCCACTGGACAACATCGTTGGCGAACCAGCGGGTCGCGACACGGCCGCGTGCATCGCGCTGGCCGCCGAGTTGGTGGCGAGAAAGGATTCGAACGGTCGGATGGTGGTCTTGGCGGCCGACCATCTCATCGAACCGACGGAACGATTTCATGCAGCCGTCCGGGCGGCGGAAGCACATCTCGATCGCGAACCGGATGCACTTGTGACTTTCGGAATTCCACCGGCCTACGCCGCCACCGGGTACGGCTATCTTCGCCGGGCCGATCAAGCGGGCCAGATCGATGGCGTTCGTGTCTTTCATTTGCGCAGCTTTCATGAGAAACCGACCCAGCAAGTCGCCGAGAAATTCTTGGAGAGCGGCGAGTACTTCTGGAATTCAGGAATCTTCGTTTGGACTGCTTCGACCATTTTGGCGCAGCTTGAGCAGCATGTGCCTAAACTTCGTCAAGCGGCCAGCCGAATTGCCGATGCCTGGGGGACTCCTCGTCAGAACGAGGTGTTTGAAGCGGAATATGGTCCTTTGGAAAAGAGGTCGATCGACTATGCCGTGATGGAGAAAGCCCCGAAGGTCGCGATGGTCGAAACGCCATTTCGTTGGGACGACGTCGGGAGTTGGCTCGCTCTCGAGCGGACACAGAAGCGAACGCCGGAAGGAAACTTCGTTCTGGGTCATCATCTGGGCTTGGCGAGCAGCGATTGCGTGGTGGTCGGGGGCCCTGATCATTTGGTGGCGACGATTGGCGTCTCGAATCTCATCATCGTGCATACGGCCGACGTGACGTTGGTCGCTCGGCGCGATGATGAACAAGCGGTCAAGACCATGCAACAGATGCTCGCCGATCGAGGCTACGGCCAGTTTACGTAGTATCTTGTTTGATCGAAGGATTGTCCGGAGCCCGGCTTATTCGTCGGGGCTGGTCTTCTTTTTGCTGGCCTTCTTTTTGACCTTCACGGTTTTGGTTTTCTTCTTTGTTGCCTTGGGCTGCTTCTTCGTCGTTTTGGCAGCGGGTGTCTCTTCGTTGGACGTCTCTTCTTCCGCTTGACCCTTCTTCTTACCCCATCGACCGCGACGCCCCTTGCCGGCTCCCTCGGCACGAGGTTGGAACTCGAACGAGTGCCGACCATCTTCCTTCATCTTCAGTTTCGCGGTGAAGGGCCGACCGAATCGAGAAATGAAATCATTGATGAAATCGGTCTCTTTCGCATTCAGATACGCGATCGCCTCGGCACGAGTGATCTCTCGTTTGCAGACCAATCGAGGAATCACTAACCCGGTCGGCTTACGTTCGCCGGCCAAAACCTGGCGCTGTCGCTCGGTGCTGATGAAATGCGTCGGCGTTTCGACAACCATCGCCTCGGGATGAAGCGGATCGGGCCCCAGCGGTTCGGGATTGACCTCGAAGACCGGTTCGTCGCCACCCCCTCCCGACTCGCTGCCTGCTATCGGTACGAGAACCAGTTGCATTTGATCGATCTTCAGCGCGCCCTTGTAAGTTCTGCCGCGACGATCGCGGAAGCCGTCGAGTTCGCCGGTTTGGCCATCCTTGAGTAACGTTCGAACGGTCTCCCGATCGATGTATCGGCCGTTCTTATCTTTCCAGATGCGGAAGGTGCAGTCTTCCGCTTCGTCGGCCGCCTCTTCGCACCGATAGAACCATGCCCGTTCGTAAACCGGCTTGTTCTTTCCACATGGGCAGATCCCCAGCGGATCGACGTTTGGATAGATCTTGTCGTAATCGAAGCTTCGCGTGGCTTCGACCAGTTCCTTGGTGTAGTCGACGATTTCGCTCATGAACTGTTCGGGCTTGCGCTCGCCCTTCTCGACTTCGTTCAGGTGAAGTTCGAGTTCGCCGGTCAGCTCGGCCGAGGTGATTCGGCTCGCTCGAATGCGGTGCAATAGATCGATCAGCCGCATCCCTTTGACGGTGGGGCGCAATCCCCGATCGATGTAGTCCCGGCTCTTGAGGTTTTCGATGATGTCCGCTCGCGTGGCGGGCGTTCCGAGCCCCTTTTCATGAAGCACCGCCGCCAACTCTTCGTCTTCGATTTGCTTGCCGGCATTCTCCATCAGCGACAGCAGCCTGGCTTCCGTGATCGGAGCGGGGGGCTTGGTGACCTCCTCTTGCGTTTCAATGCTGGCCGTCTTCACGACGACATCGTCGGACTTATCTTGATTGGCGACCAGAGGCGGGAGATTGCTTGAGTCGGCCGAATCTTGTTCCAGTACACTTCGCCAGCCGGGCTCTCGCAAACTTCGAGCCCGCGATTGAAACGTCTCGTTGGCGACAACCGTCGTTCGTTCGACTTGTTCCCACACGGCCGGCGGAAAGAAAGCCGACAGAAATCGCCGGGCAACCAGATCGTAAAGTTTGATGTCATCGCCTGACAGGCTTCGACTCTGACCCGTCGGGATGATGGCAAAGTGATCCCGGACCGCGGCGTTGTTGAAGACGCGACCTTCGTTCTGTCGACCATTCTTAATCAAGTACTTGGCGTGCGGGGCCATCGCTTTGTCGGAGGTGAACGCCTGCAAGACCTTGTCCACTTCCGGTCGGTAGTCCTCGGGCAAGCATCGTGAATCGGTACGAGGATAGGTCAGGATCTTGTGCTGTTCATAGCATCGCTGCGCTGCTTGTAGGGTTCGGGCTGCGGACCATCCAAATCGGCGATTCGCTTCACGCTGCAGACTGGTCAAGTCGAATAGCGGCGGCGCGGTCTCTCGCGAAGGTTTTCGCGTTTCGCTGGCTTGGGCGGGCTGACCCTGGGCGGCGGCGACGATCGCCTCGGCTCGTTTTTGGTCGAAGAGCCGATCGGCTTTGAACTGCGGTTTCTTCTCGTCGGATACGAACTTGGGATCGGTCCAGGTTGCCTCGTACCGATGCGTCGGCGCGTCGAAAGTTGCCACTACTCGCCAGTATGGCTCCGGACGATGGGCCAAGATCTCGATCTCGCGATCGACTAAGAGCGCTAAGGTCGGCGTCTGGACTCGGCCCGCTGACCAAGCGCCTTTGTTGGCTCGGCTTCGTAGGCGAATCGTCAATGCTCGCGACGCGTTCATCCCGATCAGCCAGTCCGACAGCGAGCGACATTCCGCTGCCGAGCCTAGGGTCTCATACTTCTTACCATCCTCTAAACTGCCGAATCCTCTCCGGATGGCATCCGCGGTCATCGACTGCAGCCAAAGCCTCCGAATCGGCTTGTCCGTGCCGACGAACTTAATGACCTCTCGAAAAATCAGCTCGCCTTCCCGGCCGGCGTCGCAAGCGTTGACAATCGTTTCCACGTCGGGCCGTTGAATCAGCTTCTTAATGATTCGAATTCGATCGCTTTGACCTTGTTTGGGTTTCAATTTGAATTCGGCCGGGAGAATGGGAAGAGTATCGAGCGTCCATCGCTTGTAGACCGCGTCGATCTCCTCGGGTTCGAGGAGCTCCAGCAGGTGGCCGACCGCGAACGTACAGATGAATTGGTCGTTCTCGAAATACTCGTCGTCGTGAGACTGAAAACCTCCCAGTGCTGCGACAATATCGCGAGCAACGCTCGGCTTTTCTGTGATCACCAGCGATTTAGGCATTCAGTCTTTTCGATCGATCGATCATCGACCGCTCCTGTCTGTAAACGGCTTCTGGGATCCTTTCGGCCCGCGGAGCCGGATCCTTGCAAGCCATCATCGTACAGAGAAACGTTCACAAATGTCACCCACCACCCGCGAGGGGTGTTGGCATCCGGTTGTTCCCAAGTCGAGGATGGCTCATCACTTGTCCGTCCGTGATCGACACAAGATCGGTGTTGTCAATCCCCCCCAGAGATGTCAGGGGCGGTGGCAGGATACGGGGCTGGCACCCACCTTGGCAAGGGGCCTCCTCAGACGGAACCCTCGCTTGCCCAGGCGATAACGGCCCGAGCAAGTTCATCCACCGGGCGGTCCCCATGGATCATTTCTGTTCCGGGTTCGTCGGCGGGTGCTTCTAAGGTCCGAAGCTGACTTTCCAGTAAATCAGGCGGGAAGAAATGCCCCTTTCGACCGGCAAGACGAGCCATCAAGGTCTCCTTGGGGAGATCGAGAATCGCGATTCGCACCCGTGGATCAACGCGAAGAATTTCCCGATAGGTCGACTTCAGCGCCGAACAGGCCAATACCGTCGATTCTGTTAAGTTGCGTCGATCATGCAGCAGCTCGGCCATTTTTGCGAGCCAAGGCCCGCGGTCCGCATCGGTCAGAGGTTCCCGTCGACTCATCTTTTCTTTGTTGGCGGCGGGGTGGAAATCATCACCATCAAAAAAAACACCGCCGATCAGCTCGGCAATCCTTTTCCCGACCCGCGACTTTCCCGACCCGGAGACGCCGCCTATCACCAAAAGCATCGTTGGCCCCCGCGCGTGGCGAATAAAATGACGAAACTATTTTGCAGACTTATCTTGCGGACAGTCAGGCAACATCTTTTCATGGATCACGTAACGAAACGGAAAGGGCTCGGCAAGAAGTCGCCACCTTTCGTGGGTCTCTGAACTCGTTCGCGAAAATCATGGTGGGAGGACGCGTCTTGCTATCGCCCGAAGAACGCCGGCGGCGCTGGCGATTGATTCTGGGCCCCGACTCACAGCGAAACGATCAGCCCTCCTTCCTCACCGAGCAGGACGCTCAGATCGACCAGGTCCTTGGTTATCTCTTCGATCGCGAGCATGACGGATCCGGGGGGCATCGTCGAGATCGAATTGGTACGCTGGATCCCAGCTCTCTGCATGTTCCCCAATGGCTTGTCATGGTGCGGGATCTTTTTCCCCGTTCGACTGCCGAGAGCCTTACCAAGCTAGCACTCGAGCGATACAAGTTGACCGCGATCTTGGCGGACGAGGAGACGCTCCAAAAGATCGAGCCTAACATCGATCTATTGCGATCGATCCTGGCGGTGCGGAGCATAGTGCCCAGCCGGCTGCTCGACGCGGTTCGACGCATCATCCGCAAGGTGGTTGCCGAGCTGCGCGAGAAGTTGGAGATCAAAGTTCGTCAGCACTTCAGCGGCGGGGCCGATCGCCGATCGCCGAATGCACTCAAGCTGGCTCGCAACTTTGACGTCGTCCGGACCATTCGCCGAAACTTGAAGCATTTCCAGCCGAAGGAAAGTCGGCTGGTCCTAGAGAGACCATACTTTTTTTCTCGAATTCATCGGCAAAACCCGTGGGATCTTTTTCTTTTGGTCGATCAGTCGGGGAGCATGGTCGACTCCCTCATTCACGCGGCGGTGCTCGCGGGAATCTTTCAGAATCTGCGGATGCTTCGAACGCGTTTGATCGCGTTTGATACGTCGGTCGTCGATTTCAGCGATCAGATTGGCGACCCGGTCGAGCTTCTCTTACGGGTCCAACTGGGTGGAGGAACCGACATCGGTCAGGCGCTAGCCTACGTGGATCCATTGTTGACCCGACCGAAAGAGACGATGGTGGTCCTGATCACTGATTTTTATGAGGGAGGGGACGAAAAGAGGCTTCTCGATCGAATAGCTCGGTTGGTGCAGCATGGTGTCACCGCGTTGGGATTGGCAGCTCTCGATGACCGGGCCGAACCCGCTTATAACAGAGATCTGGCGAAGAAACTTGCGAAGCGAGGAATGTCGATCGCGGCCATGACACCCGATCGGTTGGCAGAATGGGTTGCAGAGCGGATTCGCCGACGATGAACCGACCGGACCTCGCGGGCCTGACCGAAGATGAACTTCGTCGCGCTTCCAGCGTCGGACTTGTCCAGCGCGCGAAAAAGGAATTGGCGGACGCGTCCCTTTCTGCCCATGCTTGGTGGGAAGACCTGACAATCATTGTGCAATGGTCCGATGGCGTGACTTGTCGATTTCCGCCGGGACGATCACTGCAAGGAGATTGCAGTTGTCTGGCAGGGACTCTTTGCCGACACCTCTTGCGATCGGTCCTTTGGCTGCAAGCGAATCCTCTGCCTGGGGCCGAGATCGCTTCGGTCGTCCCCGCCACGAAGGGACGGGCGAAAGCCGTGCCGGCCATGGACGAGCTTCTCGCGATGGACCGGGTCGCGCTTGCAAAGACGATCGGCAAAACTCTCTGGAACAAGGGGATTCGGTTCCTGCAGGAACACCCGCCGCGGGTGGACTCGGCTCACTCTCGTCAAGTATCGTTCGGGGGTATGGCGATCACAATCTCTTTCCCGGCGGGGAGCCATTGGGAGGGAGCCCTTTGTTCCTGTCGGGGCACGATGCCTTGCCCGCATGTTGTCCCCGCGATCGTGGCGCTGCGGGGCGATGTCGATCAGATTGTGCAGGAGAAAAAGGAGAAAGAACCCGCGCCCGACCGAAGCTCGGCTTGGCGGCGATACCACGCGATGATTGTCGAATTGATGACTTGTGGTTGGGATGGATTATCGATGGCGTGGTGCTCGGCTGCTCAGACGACGGCGCTCGAACTTGAGAAACAAGGGATTCGGCAAGGAGCGAAGTTACTCGAGCGATTGGCCGGGCAGATCGGTGATCAACGGACCGGCGATCGCCCCTTTCGAGCAGAGCTCGTTCGTCGCGATCTCGCTGCCGCTTGGCTTGAATGGGAACTTGCCTCGAGCGCTATTTCCGTCGATCGAAGCCATCAAAGAGAAGTGGATCTCGACGCCGGGGAGAAGCCCAGCAGACGAACCTTTGTCGGCGTGGGGGCACAAGCATGGTGGACGGACGAGCATACGGGCTTGAATCTTCTTCTGCAGGATGTCGAGTCGGGTGACATGGTGACCGCGAGCACGGCCCGACCACGCGAGCTCGATTTGTCTCCCAGCGATTTGGCCCGTTCGACGATTCTGGGGGAAGTTTTCACCGCGCGCGATTTGCTCGGGACCATGTTTCATTGTCACCACGAGAACGTCGTTGACGACGGAAAATTTCGTGGTGTCAAAGAGAATGAAGTCGAGTTGAAGCCCGATGGCGTTGACTGGTTGATGCTCTCTCAACAGTTCGGCATTGATGGGTGGGATCGGCTCGCGGACCGGGCGAAGAAGACATTCCCGTCGATACTGACTGGTGGCCGGCCTGAGATTCAATGGCTTTGCCCCGCTCGGCATGACCTGGCTCGGTTCGATTCCGGTCGTCAAACGCTGATCTGGCCGATGTATGATCGGCAGGGAAGAAGAATCGACCTTGAATACAACTACCGATCCGAGCGAGCCGACATGATCGAGTCGCTTGAGAAAGTAAGTCGAATGTCGACCCCGATGGCGGTCCTGGCGAGATATCGCTCGATCGAGTCATTGCGGACGGCCGAGCCTATTGCCATGCTATTTTTCGAGAGCGCCGGGATTCGTCTTTGGGTGATTGACTTGCAACGTTGGGATGGAAAGCCACATGTCCGACGCCAAACCGATTTCTGAAATCTGTCGGCGAGTCGATGAGTTCTCGGCATGGATCGATGCATCCATCGCGCTCGGTTTAACAGGCTGGACCCACGAGCATCTCACACTGGGAAAGAGTCATGAGAGCCGACTGCGCGAGGCAGGGCTTGACCAGCTGGCCCGATCATTGGACGCTCTTCTCTCGGCCCCCCCTTCCGACCGGACGGGGCCGTTTGGTAGACTGCTCGTCATTCATGACATCACGCGAGAACGGGTTTGGCTTGATGAGCCTTGGTCCGTCGAGGAGAAATAGAAGCCGATGGCGAAGCGTTCTCGACCTATCCCCGACGCGATGGCCGACCTTGCTGCTTGGCTCATCGAATCTGTTTCGACAAAGAATTTGGAGAAGTATCTCGATCCACAGATGTTTCCTCCGATTTCCTTTCGCGATGGGACAGAGGCGCCCGTCGGGCCCATCATCGCACTCTGGAAGTCGACACGGCCCCAAGACGACGCGATCTACGGCGCGATTCGCGATCGACTTGATCCGACTTCCATGCGTCCACTTGCCGAGAGTGTCGCCCGATGGTGGGTGGAAGGAGGTTCCCCGACCAGGCACCGCTGGGTGATTCCTCCGTTAGCAGAATGGGGCAACGACGCGACCATGGTTCTCGTGGGCCAATGGCTTCGCGACTGGGTCAAGAAAAAGAAACGGGTCCAGTCGCAGCTCGCTGTCGATCTTCTGTCGCAGGTCGCCAGTCCCAGCGCTCTGCATGATCTCGACGAAATAGCTCACGGGAAGGGGACTCCCGCGTTTGTCGAAATGGCCCGATCGGCGTTCTGCCAAGCAGCCCAAACGAAAGGGATCACGGTCGAAGATTTGGCCGATCAAGTCATCCCGACGCTCGAGCTTGATTCCCACGGCTCGCGGACTTTTGCCGAGGGGAACCGGTCCGTTCGAGCCCAATTGAAGCCGGGCGGATCGTTCGAACTTCGCAATGAGGCTGGCAAAGTAGTCCGCTCGCTTCCCAAAGCGAGCGGCGAATCCCCTGGCGAGATATCACCCAGTGATTGGTTGAAGCAGGCGAAAAAGAGGCTGAAAGATCTCCACACGCATCAAGCCGGCCGACTCGAACGAGCGATGATCGCCCGACGTGAATGGCCCGCGGCGGCGTGGCAATCCCTTTTTCTGTCACATCCGATCATGAGGACCATCGCCCCGAGTCTTCTCTGGGCGTTCTGCGATCTGCCTAACAACAAAACGATGTTTCGCGTGGCCGAGGATTACTCACTGGCCGATCAAGGGGATGGCGAGATATCTCTTCCGGCGGATTCACGCGTCGAGATTCCTCATCCCATCGACTTAGACACAGAGACGTCCGCGGGCTGGAAACAATTGTTCTCTGACTATGCCATCCAGCAACCATTCATGCAGCTTGCTCGCGAAGTTAATCGACTCGATCCGAACGAACTCGCAGGAGCAACAATCAGTCGATACATCGGCACTTCCGTGGACCATCGAGTCCTCAAGGGGACGCTCAAAAGAAAGGGTTGGCTTCCCGCGCCGGCATTCGAGGGAGGAATGTCGGTCTATCATCACAAGCATTTCGAGGTTTGGAATGTGACGGCGGTCCTGTTTCATGATCCCGTATTCTTGGGGGGCGATTATGGATCGGCCGAGGGGGTGCCCCTGGGAATCGTCGCTTTCATCCAAGGAGAATTCGATCGCCGGGAGGGTTTGGATCTTCGCCAGTATCCCACGATAGCGCTGGCGAAGGTCTCTCCCGTCGTGATCAGCGAAACACTCCGCGATGTTGATCGACTCCGCCCGTCATCGGCCGAGTAGACAATCAAAAACACTGGGGATTCAATGATGAAAGCTTTCCTGCTCTGCATGGTGCCATTGCTCGCGAACGGCTCGGCTTCTGCCGACGAGGAAGGATTCGTTTCCATTTTTGATGGTCGATCCTTGGCGGGTTGGCAGGGACAGGACGATTCTTTTTGGACGATTGAGGATGAAGCGATCACCGGCACGATCAAGCCGGACCATCGCCCGCCGATGAATCAGTATCTCGTCTGGCAAGGTGGTTTGGTCGAGGATTTCGAAATCAAGTTGGATTATCGCCATACCGGTTCGACGACCCCTGATACCAACGGCGGCTTTCAGTACCGAAGTCGTCGGCTTCCCAACGGCGATGTGGCCGGCTATCAGGTCGACAACAATTTTGGTCAGCCCTGGCGAGCTCGACTCTACGACGAGTTTGGTCGGCACGATTTGGCGCTCGAAGGACAAGAGGCATGGTTTTCTCCCACGGGCGATCGATCGGTAAAGACCGGGACCGTCGAAGCGGCTCCTGCAAAATTTCGACTTGATGATTGGCACGAGTATCATCTGTCGGCCATCGGGCCCGAACTGACCCTGAGCGTCAATGGACGCGTGATTGCCGTCGCTCACGATGGCGATGGAGATTGTTTCGAAGCTCGCGGTATCCTGGCGATGCAGCTTCACACTGGACCGACCATGAAAGCGCAGTTCAAAAACATTCGCTTGAAGCAGATCCGCGTCGCGCCAGCCGATTCACGCGACGCGATTGTCGCTTTTGCGTCGCTCCACTGGGATCTCGGCGAGCGGTCCAACGCCCATCAGCCTCCGCTGGCTCCTGTTGGTGACATCACGTTGACACAAGTGGACAACGAACGGGTCGCCCGCATGAAGCAGGCGCACTTTCATGCCCAAGTCGATCTGAACACCCCCAAGGAATGGAACGTCCCTGGATCGTCCATGACGACGCATCTGCGCGGGTCGATTGATTCGTCGGCAAACGACGTTATTCTTTGGAGCAAGGGCCGGGTCGGCAATGAGCTTCATTTTTGCTGGACTGCCAGCAAGGTCGATCAAAAGCGCGAGTTAAACTTCTCCATTCGTACGGACCAAGGTTCCTTCCACGTGAAGGGGGACGCTGGCGTGGATGGGACCATGCACGACTGGATCGCGCGTTACGACGGGCAAACGCTATCCCTTTGGACCGATGGAGAGGAGGTCGCCTCGATCCCGGCTGCCGGTACCTTGCAACCCAGCAGCGCTCCGATTCTCATCGGTGCGGCGAGCAAGTCAGAAAACGTTGAAGGGAGTTTCACCGGCGATCTCGAAGAAATAAGTCTTTGGAACCAAGCCCTGACGCTTGAGCAGATCGAGAGAGTCTCTCCCTAGCCAACGGTCCTCCGAAGGATCCGCCCTGATGCCGGCGACATTTACGAATGCCCCAGGGCTACTTTCGCGGGCGAACGATTTTGATGATGCGATCCCGGCAAGTGATGTCGAGCATCACCATCTCGGCCATCCGCGCGAAACAGAAGAATAGGCCGGCTTCAAGAGATCGATGTCAGGGGACGGGCGAAACGTTGTCTCGAAAGTGTTGATGGCATGTCACGCAGTTTTGTTTGATCGTTTGCAATAGACGGGCGGCATCACTCACCCGCGACTGCTTGAGACTCTCTTCAAGTCGATACGCCTCCTTTTCACTCGCCCGCAAAAGCTCGCCGAACGGTGCTGATCGATCGCGGGATTCCTGCAAACGTCCCAGTTCTGAGTAATGTTCGGCCAGAAGCAACGCATGATGAGCGGGGCTCTGAGCGGAATCGGCAGGAACCATCCAGCCCCCCTTTTCTGCTTCGATCAAGCGATCGAACGTCTTCTCAAGAGCGACCATCATCTCGGCCATGGGCGGGACCGATGCTCGCGCGGGGAAGGTGGCATCGGCATGATTGAGAACCTCGGTGCTGGCCGGCCGAGCTAGGCGAACATCGCGGTAAAGACCGCGGTAGTTGTCACCGGTCCCAGCCACTTGAAGTACGCGAAGCGACTGATCAGCAGGTAGCAATCCCGATTCCACACAGGCCAGCGCCGCCGCCGCTGGGCTGCGATGCTTGCCAAGATGACAATGAATGTAGATCGGCTTGGGGAGATCGCGAACGCCACGAGCCAATTCATGCCCTCGTTGTGAGGGCACACCGTCGTAACCGTGGGGCAAGTGAACATAGCGAAGGCCCGCCGTCTTCGCATTCTCGACGTCCGGCGTCGCGCCATCGACGCTGATGATCGTCTTGATCCCGAACTCGCGCAGTTCGCGAAACGCAAGGGCCCCCTCGGGGAGCCCGCCGCAATAGACCTCGGATGTTACTTGCACCAGGTTGGGCAAACGCTCGGAAGGAACCCGGATCGGCAAGTCCGCGGCCATCATGACGTAAATGGAAACCACACCGGTCCAGCAACCCACCCACGATCCTCCTTTCCCGGCGTCCTATCTAACATCATTGTACATCGCGTGATTCGCCGAATTGCTTGGAATTGTTCCCGAGCGTTGATGGCTTGGTCGCATCGATAAGATGAACCCGACGTCGTCTGCCGGTGTCATACTGGTTTGCCGACGAAGTGCGGGGCGAACTCAAGACAAAAGGGGGGCCGATGCGATTCACCAAAATGCACGGAGCAGGGAACGACTACATTTATTTTGACGGATTCACCGCCCCGCTGCCGACAGATCCTGTTTCGCTTGCGGTGCAAGTCAGCGATCGTCACCGCGGTATCGGCGGCGACGGGATCGTCCTGATCTGTCCCCCCGAGACTCAGGCGGCCGACGCCCGCATGCGGATGTTCAATGCCGATGGCTCTGAAGCCGAGATGTGTGGCAACGCGATTCGATGCGTCGGAAAGTATCTCTTCGATCATGGTCTGGTCGCGAAGCGAGAGATGATTGTTCATACTCCGCGCGGGCCGATGAAGCTTGCTCTCGAGATCGACGGCAAGGTCTGCAAGAGGGTCCGTGTCAACATGGCCTCGCCGATCTTGAATGCGTCCGAGATTCCAACGACGCTCGCCGGTAATCCTCCCTTACGAGCGCCCATTCACGTGGATGGACGAACGTTCGAGGTGACGGCGGTTTCCATGGGAAATCCTCATGCGATCATCATTGTCGATGAACTGTCCGATGAGCTAGTGCTCGGCTACGGTCCGAAAATCGAGCATCATCCAGCGTTTCCTCGTCGCGTGAACGTCGAGTTTGTGCAGGTCCTATCGCGGACAGAAGTCCGCATGCGCGTCTGGGAGCGAGGTTCAGGCGAGACTCAAGCGTGCGGGACCGGCGCTTGCGCGGTGGCCGTCGCCTGTTCGTTGATGGGTTTGACCGAACGACGGATCGTCGCTCATCTGTTGGGTGGCGACCTCGAACTCGAATGGTCCTCCGACGAGAACGTCGTCTACATGACCGGCCCAGCCGAAGAGGTGTTCTCGGGCCAGTGGAGCCCCACATCCATCGGCCAAGATCGATAAAGCGAAGCTGACAGAACGATCATCGGTTCTCGGATCGCTTAGGCGGCTTGCCCCGGTGGAATCTCGCTTGGACCCAGCATCATCGCCTGTTCCATGTCGCCGGCCGGGTAAGGAATCCGGATCGGCGCTGCCACGCGGATGTGTCCCGGCAAGAGTCGGCGAACGGCTGCGTCGGCAATCGTGTAGCCATGATTCATGAGAAGCTCCGTCTCTTCTTTCGAAAGAGGGAGGATGCCGGCGTGCATCTTCCAAAGTCGCTCGGCCGTCTTGTTGGAAAAGCCGATCGAATCGCGGAGACCGTAATCGGCGTGATGCGCCGCCAAGCCAATGTACGTTCCTTCGAGTCGGCCGGAACGAATCGCCTCCACGAGCCAACGTCGACGAACTTCGACCGAACGTTGTCGCTGAATCGTCAGTGCTCGAATCATCCGTTCGCCGATCCAATCGGAGTAGCCCGGCGTCGGGGAGATCATCGAACCACCGTCGCAGACCACAAGTGTGCCGGGCAAGCCGATGGCGGTATCGATCGCGAGGGGATCTTGCAAGCTTCCATCGGTGAGAGGAGCCGACTTACGGAGCTTATCGGTGACGGGTTCGTGCTCGCCGCCGACCATTTGATCGACACGAGATCGAATCACCAGCGGCGGAAACTCTGTGGGATCAAGCATGGAGGCGACGACAGCCTCGGCAAGAAGCGTCTTGCCCGGCGGCCGCGTCCCGAGCATGGCCTCGCCCATGCCATCGCAAGCGAAATCCCATCGGCCACCGCTGCGCAGGTTCGTCGCATGCCAACAGAAACGAACCTCTGTTTCGACCAGGTCTGCCAGTAGGCGTCGTCGAAGCAGACGCCGGTCCAGGATCTCGACCAACCGATCGGTCGGAGTGAATTGGTCCAGCAGAAGTTTTGTCCAGTTTTTGGGGCGGACCCGGCTCGCGAGGACGGCATGCAGTTTTAATCGTCGCCGGAGGAATAGGGCGATCGGTTCGAGAATCGTCTGCTCGAGCGCGATGAGACGACCTTGCGGATCTTCGTCGAGATCGTTCCAGTGAGCGGCGAGAACTCCTTGAAGGAGACTTCCGCCGGCGACGGCGTGCATGCTGGAAAGCGTCGCGAGCAAGCCGAGCTCATTGAGCCTTCGAATTGCCCCCAAATGAAACGCGACTGCCCGAAAGCCCGAACCTGCCAAGCACAGAACCAGGGGCGCCGCGGACGCCGTCGGCGAGAGAGCGTTCTCGGTCATAGTATCGTCCTTGTCAGGTCGTTTTCGCTGGTCGGCGCGTCGGTTCACCTCACGGGGTGCCGGCTCTGGGGTCAGTAGATTCCTTGATGAGGCGGGCCTATACCACTCTTTTGACTTGTTGCAAGGGGAGTCAGCCGGCCGAAGGGGCGGGGGGAAACATAAACCCCTGGCGGTCTCGGCGAAGAGCTTTTCTGAACATGGGGGGAGGTGGGCATTGGCTCGACGGGTCAAAGTGGCCAGCGTCAATCAACTTCGCGCCGACACGGGCCTGTCGGTGGAAGTCGAAGGTCGAGTCATCGCACTCTTCCAAGTCGATGGCAAGGTGTGCGGCATCGACGAACATTGCCCACATGCGGGGGGACCGCTCGGCGCGGGACATCTCACGGGGGATGTGGTGATGTGCCCCTGGCATGGTTGGCGATTTCGCGTGACCGACGGGATTTGGGTCGATGCCCCCAAGGCGGGGACCAAGGTAGCCTGCTATAACGTCACCGTCGATGGGGACGACATCTGGGTCGAAGTGACTTGGTGAACGGAACCCGCTCCCACTCGGCACGCGAGGAATGCTTCTCGATGATCGACTCGATGGACTGTTTTCGCCTTCCGCTTGAAACAGTCCATCTCGCCAATGGCCTACGGGTTTTGCTTCATCCGGATCGCTCTCTTCCTCTAGTCGCGGTCCATGTTTGTTACCACGTTGGATCTAAGGATGAACAGCCGACACTCACCGGGCTTGCCCACTTGTTCGAGCATTTGATGTTCGAAGGGTCCGTCCGATATGACGACGATTTCTTTCGCCCGCTGCGTGAAGCAGGCGCCATGGTCAACGGCAGCACCGGGCACGACACAACACAGTACTACGAAGTGATCCCATCGAACTTTCTCGAGCGAGCACTCTGGTTGGAGGCGGACCGGATGGGGGGGCTGCTGCCGGCCCTGTCGACAGCGAAGCTGGAGAATCAGCGTTCGGTCGTTAAGAACGAACGGATGCAGCGAGTCGATAATCAACCCTATGGCCGGGTCGGCGAAGAACTTTTCTCGCTTCTCTATCCCGAACCCCATCCCTATCACTGGCCCATCATCGGCTGGATGGACCATCTCGACATGATCGAGATGACAGATGTGCAGAAGTTTTTTCAGCAGCACTATACTCCTCGCCGAGCCGTGCTAACGCTGTCGGGAGATTTTGATTCCGACAAAGCACTGTCCATGATCGAAAAGCATTTTGGGGGAATTGCCGGGGGATCGGCTCGGCTCCCCTTGGTGCCGACACCAACACGTTGGACAGGCGAATATCGGCGAACGATCGATGAGCCTGTTGCCCTTGGTCGGATCGATTTGGCTTGGCCGACCGTTCCCCGATTCGCGGAGGACGAGGCAGCTCTGGATATCCTTTCGTTGATTCTGGGGGAAAGCAAAGATAGCCTGCTTCGTCGCCGACTCGAGCGAGAAGAAAAGATCGTCCATTCGCTGGATGCGTACCACCATACGTTAGCGCTGGCAGGAGCATTCTGCATCGTCGCTTTTGCCCTTCCCGGCACCGAGTCTAGCCGGGTGGAAGCCATTATTGTCGAGGAGATCGCTCGGTTCTGTCAGCAGGGACCAACCGACGAGGAACTTGAGCGAGCCCAAAGGCATCTGGCAAACCGCGCGTACTCCCGAGTCGAGACGGCTCTCTCGAAAGCGGAAATGTTACAGCGATACACGTTTCATCGCGGCGAAGTCAAAGGGGACATGCTGGTGGACGAGTTGGCTCGTTATCAGCGAGTCCGCTCGGCCGATCTCGTCCGGGTTGCTCATCAATATCTCGGCGAAAACAAGATCGTCGTTCAAGTTCGCCCCAGTCCTTCGTCCCAACGATCGTCGCTTGGGAAGGTCGCCTCGAGCACGTCCGAGAAGAATCGGGGGCCGATCGATGAAACTTTGTTGCCGGGCCCGACTCCATCGCCACGCTTTTCGATGCCGACGATCGAATCGTATCGCATGGGCCCCGTCACGGTTCAACATGTCACGAGCCGAAAGTTGCCGCGAGTCACGATGCAGTTGATCGTTGATGCCGGTTCTCTTCGAGAGTCGAGTTCGCTTTTGGGGCAGGCTCGACTGACCGCGGATTGTCTTGAAGAGGGGACGCTCTCGCGAGATCCTTTGGCGTTGGCTCGCGAGTTGGAAAGGCTTGGCTCGACGATTTCGGTCGATAGTGGAATCGAGACCGTCTCTCTCTCGCTCCGTTCGCTTCGCTCGACGCTGGCCGATTCCGTGCAGATATGGTCGGATATTTTGACGAATCCTCGCTTCGATGCAGCCGATTTGGCGCGAGAGAAAGATCGACTTTTGGCAGAATTGGCCCATCGACAAAAGCAGCCTCGCTCCTTGGCCGACGATCTCATTGATGAAGTCATCTTCGGGCCGACGCATCCTTACGGCCGGCCTTGTGATGGCTCGCTGGAAGACGTTCCCAGGATCACGCGCGACGACTTATTCGAGCATCATCATCGGTACTATGTGCCGATGGGAGCCCACTTGGTGGTGGTTGGGGACGTCGATCGTAAGGAGATCGAGCCTCTTCTTCGCTCGGCGATGGGGAATTGGCTCGAGCAGAATCAAGCGACTCCGAGGATGCCTCATGAAGCAATCGTACCGGAGAAGGGTCGGCTTCACGTGATCGATCGGCCGGAGGCGACGCAGTCGGTGATTCGGATCGGCCGATTATCGACCCGGCGAGATACACCCGATTATTACGCGATGGTCCTGCTCAACACGATTCTCGGGGGAAGTTTCTCTAGCCGATTAAATGCGAAGCTTCGCGAAGAGAAGGGGCTCACGTACGGCGTGCAGAGTTCGTTCGTACTTCGGCAACAAACCGGTTCGTTCCTGGCAGGCACCGATGTCGATAGCCGGGTCACGCGCGAAGCCCTCCAGACGATGATCGAAGTCATTCGCGGGCCGATTGATCGAGAGCCGGTGACCTCCGAAGAATTGGCCGAGGCGAAGGCCTACATCACAAGGCGGTTTCCCGCTCGATTTGAAACGCAGTCGGGGATTCTGTCGCAACTATCCCACACAGCCGTCTACGGATTGCCGATCGATTACTACGCTCACTATCTCGACCACATCGCGGCCGTGACGCTGGGCGATGTGTCGCGCGTCGCGAATGATTATCTCGCGATGGAGACGATGAAGTTCGTCTTGGTCGGCCGCCGAGAAGAGTTTTCGGAGATTGAGGACAAAATCGAATCATGGATCCGAGGCGAGTCCGTTTGATGATTGTCTGCCTCAGGAGTTCTTGAGGCCGACGTATTCATGAATGTCTCTTCTGAGACGCGAGAGGGTAATGCGATGAACGGGACTCCCCATGAATTACCGATGGCCGAGTCACGGTTGATCAAAACGCCGGTCGGCTCGGCCATCGGCATTAGCCATCGTTGGGAGGCGGGTCAATACTGCGCTATCCTCACGCGAAAGGGACTTCTCGGTTGCGGGATCTACGATCTGGCGTGTGCGGATGAGTTTCACTTCGCGTTCGCCTTGGCGAAGGGAACCCCCGAGCGGCCGTTGGTTGAGCCCGAAGACTTGTTGTCGGCGAGGGTGGTGAAGGTTTCGCAAGCGGCTCGCGAGATGGGTATGATCGAGGGGATGACGGGTCAGGAGGCCCTGGAGAAGCTCCTTTTGGCCGAGCAGCGACCAGCGGTGGCGGCGGAGAGCTCCGTTCATTAGTTTGATTTTGTCACACATCGAATCTGTGAATCGAAGGGAACCAGCATGAAGATCGGTATGAACCTGCTCCTGTACACGACGGCCCCCGATGAGAAGATGTTCCCCATTGCCGAGAAGCTGAAGGGGATGGGCTATCACGGTCTGGAATGGCCGTTGATGGCGTGCGAGCTACCGATGGCCAAGGCAATCGGGAAGTTTAATCACGACATCGGCTTGGAAGCAACCACCGTGGCAGTTTTTGGCGAGGGTCAGAACCCGATCTCGGCAAATCAGGCCGATCGGACAGCAGCTTACGACCGCCTTCGGCACTACATCGACTGCACAAAGGCGATCGGTGGAACGTTGCTCTGCGGGCCGATGACGCAAACGCTGGGGCTTTTTTCGGGACAAGGTCCCACCCGCGAAGAGCACGACCGCGCGGTCGAATTCTTAAAGAAGGCCGGCGACTACGCACAGCAAGCAGGGATCATGCTCAGCGTCGAGTACCTGAATCGATTCGAGCAGTACTTCATCAACACGGCCGATCAGGTGTCGGCACTTTTGCGCGATGTTCATCATCCTGCCGTCAAGACCATGGCGGATTCGTTTCACATGAACATCGAAGAGGCCGACATGCGGCAAGCGATCAAGACGCTGGGCAAGGATTGCATCCATGTTCACATTTCCGAGAACAATCGCGGCGTTCCCGGTTCCAGCAAGAACATTCCATGGGATGATTTTTTCGGGGGGCTTAAAGAGATTGGCTACGACGGTTGGCTTACCATCGAAGCTTTCGGGCAATTCTTGCCAGACCTGGCGGCGGCAGCGCGCATCTGGAGACAGATCTTCGACTCCCCTGAGCATCTCTCTCGGCTTGGGATCGAGTTCATCAAAAAGAGCTGGAACGCTTGAGTAAGACGGGCGAATTCTCGCTTGCTCTTCAGCGATCATTGTTCTCTGAAAGAGCTTGGCGGAACGGGGCCAGAAGCCTTTCGCCGTGAACCTCGTAGGCCAGTTCCTTACGAAAGATCGAACGAATCCTTTCATGGGTGGCAGGCGAAGGAGGATGTGCTTCGATTGCTGCCCGAATCGCCGTCGCGAGATCGTCGGGTGATGTAGGATCAGCACAAGTCCCAATCGAGTGCTTGAACAGAAGATTTTCTAGTCCCGGAAAACGACTGGTGACGATGGGGATGCCGCTGGCGGCAAACTCGGTCAATCGGCCTGGTGACTGGTAGAAGTTCCCAACGCCGTCGTTGGGGTAAAGCAAGATCCCTAGGTCGGCATCAGCGATGAGTTGAAAGACATCCGCGTAGGCCAAGTAAGGTAAAGTAATGATTTGACGCTGAATCCCCAGTCGGCCCGCGTGGTCGGTAATCTGTTTCTCTGATGGACTCCCGGGCGGGCTACCGGTGAAGATCAAGCGATATCGATCTCCCAATCGACCGAGTGCCTCTAGCAATGTTGGTGTGCAACGATTGGTCGCATACCCACCCAGATGCAGCAGCGATATCGCCCCTTCTTCAATAACGGTTTGCCCGAATCGGCGAGGAGATGACGATCGTCGGGCGACCGGCCAGTCCAGGGGGAGTGCCGTCGGGATCGTGATCGGCGTCTCGCTTAGACCATAATTTGATTGCAGAAATCTCCCCCGGTTCGTTTCGTTGACAAAGACAAACCGAGCGCGACGGCAAACCGCTCGTTCAATACGTGACCGGCCCGGATGATGACTTGGCTCCAAGTAATCTTGCGTGTGATAGAAGATCGTTTTGCCCGACAGAAACGGAAGCAAAGGGTAGATGGCCGGTGTCGCGTACGATCCGCAGACGTAAATCACACCCTGATGATTCCAGGCTAACCGAGCAATGTGCGCGGTCAAACTCGTTTGCCAAGCCAATTTGCCGAGCGTGGTTGAGGAACGTGGTCGGGGGTCGGCCATGAACGTTTCGCTTGGCCAGACGCTGCTCGGCCAGCGAACGGGATTCACGCAGATCCAGCGAACACGAAGTCCTTGCCCCGCCAGGTATCGGCACGCGGTCTCATGGTGGGTAGCCCCCGCATCGTTGAAGGCGGAGATCGCCAGCACGTCGTCCGCGGTGACCGATATTTTCGATTGATTAGCCATCGTCGTTCAGGCTTGCCTTTAGCGAAGATTGTTCGAGCTCGTCACGACGTCCTGGTCTCGATCCTTTAGCCAAGCGTATGCCGCGCTGACAATCATATCGTGAGCCCCTTCGAAAATCGTCAAACGGGTTCGGCCGGCCTGTCGTCGCAAATAGATCCTGGTGCCGTACGACGGATCCTCGACGTGGTCGATCGGTTCGATGGTCCTCTTTTGGCCCGCGTCGAGGAGGTAGCGAATCTCGTCGCGAGAAACTTCCAGCGTCCCCGTTTGCTTGGCCATCCGATTGAAAAGCTGGATGCTTTGATTGATCGGTATGGTGTGGCCTTGATGACCGTCATGGATGCCGTGATTGATGTCGACGGGGAGTCTTTCTGCGGCCGAGAAAAATTGAACGGGGGATCGCTCGGCATACTGCATGTCGACCGAGGGCGAACTCCCCGGGGGGCCGCCGGTGACGGCTTCTACATCCTTCCAGTAAGGGTAAAACGTTTTCTGTTGAACGTGAAAGCGGTGCCAGTCGGCCAAATCGCCGATGGGGGACCAGACCGTTGCGCTCGCGAAGAGCGAAGGGAATCGACCCGCCATCACGAGCGCCATGTGCCCACCCCCCGATAGGCCGGCCAGATGAATTCTGTTCGGGTCGACGTCAAAGCGCCGGACGCATTCATCAATGGCAACGCAAACGTCTTGTTGGGCGATGGCCGAGGCGCCGGCATCGGGGCGATTGTTTCGGCCACGATAGTGAGGCGAGAGGAACACCCAGCCCTCTTTCAGCGCGACCTTGGCAAGACCAATGTCGTACTCGCGATACGAAGAGCTCCATTTGTGGAAGAAGACGATCATCGGCCGAGCGGAACTACTGCCCTTGGGAGAAGTGGGCAGGCCGACGTAGCTTGGTTGAATTCGGCCGTCGATTGGGTTGCGAACGCGAATCGTTCGCATCTGTCGACAGGGAAAAACCCAGAGCATATTCAACCTCACCAGCGCCTGCTTGGATCCATCGAAGTTTTGGTAGGAAAACACTCGTCGCAAGCGACCTGGCGCTCTCGCCCGACCGCATTGGAAAGATCGCGTGATCCTTCGCAATGGAAAAGGGGACAGGCGGTTTGCCTGTTCCCCCGGTGAAGGTATCTCCGTCGAACAGATGGTCGAGCAAGGGTTAGACTTCGGACTGAACCAATCGGAGCAACCGTTCTCGGTAGGCGTCGAGCGTGAATGATGCGGGACCATCGACGCGGTCGCGAATTGGTTCCCAGTGGAGTGGAAGATCGCCACGCCGACACCGCATCAGTCCGTCGGTAATCGCCTCGACTTGACCGGGCGGAATGAGGAAGCCATCGATTCCATCGCGAACAATGCTGCCCGATTGCGGCGTGGTGACGACCGGCAAGCCCGCGGCCATGGCTTCGTAGGTGACCGTGGCCGACCCTTCGACCAGCGAGGGGAGACAAAAAATATCGGCCCATGCATATTGTTGACCCACTTCGGATCGCGGAACGATTCCCATGAGTTTTACATTGGAGGGAATCCTTGAAAGGAATCGCTCCGGAAGCGAAACACCGCCGCAGAAACGGAACTCGAAATCTTCGGTCAATTCGCGTGCTGCCTCGAGAAGGTAATGGGCCCCTTTTCGGAAGCCTACTTCTCCCACGAAAACCACTCGCGTTTTTCGGCCCGGGCGATTGGGGACCGTACGAGAAGGAAGGACGGGGCCACCAACGCCATAATTGACGACAACCGTTTTCTCGACGGGGCCGCCTACCTGTTGAATGCAATCTTGAACAAAGGTCGACCCACACACCACGACGTCGGCCAACTCCCACTCCCGGCATTCGCGATCTCGAATCTCCGTCCAGTGTTGATTCAGGTATTCTTTGCCGACCATGTCGGGGTAGCGTTCATGCTCGCCCGCGTACGTCGAATAGACGATCTCCATCGGAGCGATCACCTGTTCGACAATTCGTTTCTGACCCAGACGCTTCGCTTCTTCAAGAATCTCGACCCCGTCCCCAGAAAAGACATAAACGCCGTCGAAGTCTTCCATTCCAGACTTCACGATGGTTCGGCCAAACTTCTTCGTTACTTGCAGGTGGACGGCCTCGGCCTCGGTGATCGTTCGACAGTATTGATTTCGGATGGCAAACGAGACGCCAAGCTTGTTTTGGGTGCGGATCTTCGAGTTGGGAATCCCCTGCGGCACTCGAGCCAGGAGCCGGCGAACGCCGCCGAGATTTTTGCTTCCTGGAATCATTCGCGCGAGCAATGCAGGCCAACCCATCGTCGCGACCACATCGGTGTGAAGCACGCCGAGCATGCCCGCTTCGTGCAGGATTCTCGGCACCGCGTAGTGCATTCGAGCACCAATCTGCGCCACCAACATTTTGTTGGGATGTCGGCCGAGCATCATCGAGTTGTTCCCAGACGCGATTCGTTCTTTGCCGGACGTGTCGGCAACGAACGAGACCGTGGATGTGTCGAGCACTGTCGCATCTCCTCGACTGTGCGAACGATCAAAGGCGTGTCCCATCGGGGTACAAGACATTGAGGGCGACTTCCCCACGAAGGGGAACTTCTCGTCTCAAAAAAAAGAGGAAGAACGGGCTTCTCCACTGATTCCTTTTCTTACCCAGCCCCGCTGCGCCCAGCCGCCTATTCCGGACGCAAATATCGTCTTTGCACGACATGAAGATTCTCAAGGGCCAGAACATTAACGTTCTGTAATCGTCAAAGTTACTACCTTGTATCCTTGAAGTCACGAAAAATCCAATCCTTTCGTACCAGATCAGCCCCAGATCAGCCTGGTTCCGCTTTGATTGGACCTACCCCTCAAACCCCTTGAATCTGGTTCAAGAGTCGTTCCTGGTACGCTTCGAGGGTGAAAGACGGGGGGCCCCCTGGGCGGTCGACGGGAATGGCGACGTCGATGGGAAGTTCGCCCTGTCGGACGCGCCGCAGGCCATGGGCGAGTGCCTTCCAGTCTCGGGCCTCGACAAGAAACCCATCTTGACCATCCCGGACCAGGCTTCCTGAGTTCGGCGTCGTGACGATCGGCAAGCCGACGGCCATTGCCTCGTAGGTCACGGCCGCGGAGCCCTCCAGCAGAGATGGCAGGCAGAAGACATCTGCCCAATCATATTGCTTGGCAATTTCCGATCGCGGAATCGCGCCCATCACTTGTACCTGCGGCGGGACGTTTTTGATGTAGGACTCGGGCAAGTTGATCCCGCCACATAGGCGAAACTCGAAATCGTCCCCCAGATGTGATGCCGCCTCGATCAGATAGTGAGCCCCCTTGCGAACGCCGACCTCGCCCACGAACAGAACCTTCGTCTTCCCATTTTTTCTATCGCCACCGGAAACTCGGCCTTGAGGGGGAGAGGAGACGCCCGTAGGGACGATGACGGCTTTCTCGATCGGGCCGCCAACTTCACCAATCGTTTGCCGAACGTAGGGGGATCCGCAGAAGATCTTCGTGGCGTGGCTCCATTCGCTTTTCTCGCGAGCGGCCAAATCTTGCCACCGCTGGTCAAGCGTTTCAGGGCCGACGAGATCAGGGTAACGCTCCCGTTCGGATTGAAACATCCGCACAATGGTTTCGCGGGCGGGAATGGTCTGGTCTAGAAATCCAACCAACCCCGAGTGAAAGGCGGCTTCGAGAACCTCCTTGCCGTCGGTGTTGAAAGCGTAAACGCTGGTGAAGGGTTTCATCCCTCGCTCGACGATTCGCTTTCCCCAGGCCTGAACCGCCGACAGGTGGCATGCAGTTACTTCCGTTCGGCTCCTGCATCTTCTTCGATCCATCGCGTAGTTCCATCCGATGGCCGACTCGGTTCGGATCAGCGAAGTTGGGATGCCGGCCGGAACGCGCCCGAACAGGCGGCGCATTCCTGTGGTTCGAAGTCGATGGGGAATCAATCGATCGAGTAGCCAAGGCCATCCCTTGACGGCACAGATATCGGTGTGCAATGCCCCGAGTATGCCGGCCTGATGAAAGATCCGCGGGATCGCATAGTGGCGCCGGGCACCCATCTGAGCGACCAGGATTCGCGAGAAAGGGTTTGCCGACATGCAGACCTTGGCCGAGGGGATTCCAATTGTTGCCCAGGCCGACCAACCCAGTCGGCTGCATTCGGGTTTGTTTATTCCCCGCGAGAGGATGATATAATCTCCCCCTAGGTCGGCAGCCAGGAAGAGAGGGGCCGTTTCGCGAGTGGTCGGATTCGAAGCCTTACTTCGAACCAGTCTCGGCGGTCGTTTTCAGACTTGGTGATGCCTTTCGAGGTGAAACTTCCGACGCCTCGGAAGCCGATATCAATCTAAAAATGCTAGGGCATGACGAGATGTCCCGACGAGCAATGATCTTTGGGATGACGGGTCAGGATGGCCCTTATCTTGCCGAGCTCCTTCTTCGGAAAGGATACGAGGTTCACGGCGTGGTACGCCGGCCGCGGGTCGAATCGTCGGAGCGATTCGCGTCCATGAGGCACGCCTTGACCTTTCATCAGGCGGACGTTCTCGATCATCACTCGATTTTCTCGGCCGTCCAACAGGTAGAGCCTGACGAAATCTACAATCTTGCCGCCCAGAGTTTTATCCCGGCAAGTTGGACCCACCCGGTCTTGACCATGGAGTACACCGCGGCGGCGGTCATCGGAATTCTTGAAGCGATTCGGACCGCGGGCTTGGTGAAAAAAACCCGTTACTTCCAGGCATCTTCCAGTGAAGTTTTCGCTGGTTCCAAGACGTCGCCGCAAAACGAACAGACGCCGTTCTCTCCGCTGAACCCTTACGGCAGCGCGAAGGTTTATGCTCAATGCATCACGGAAAACTATCGTCGCCATTACGGCATGTATTGCGTGACGGGGATCCTTTTTAATCACGAATCTCCCTACCGCGGGATCGAGTTTGTGACCCGAAAGACAACGGATGCCGCGGCCCGGATCAAGCTTGGGATGCTGGAATCGCTGGAACTGGGGAATCTCGATTCCTCGCGCGACTGGGGTTTTGCGGGAGATTACGTCCGCGGAATGTGGCTTGCTCTGCAGCCGAGCGAGCCGCTCGATTATGTCTTTGGAACAGGAATCACGCACACGGTGCAAGAATTGGTGGAGATCGCCTTCTCTCGCTTGGGCCTCGATCCTTCCCGCTCGATTCGCGTTCGCCAGGATCTCGTGAGGGTGGAAACGGGAACTGTACTGTGTGCCGACGCCTCGCGAGCGCGGACCGTGTTGAATTGGAAGCCCGAAGTGGGGTTTCGCGACTTGATCGAAATGATGGTCGATCGGGACTACGCTCGCCTCTCCCGTACCAAGGGAACTTAGCAAAGTTCGCGCGGGAAAAGTCATGGCTGATCCAAGCCTACGAATAGGCCAATTCTTCCGTCGCCCGACAATCCTAGCCCCCCTATCCATCCGGCAACGGACGAAGTCTTCGCGGAACTCCTGAAAGACCCTTCAGACCCTGTACCCAGGATGGACGAACGATGCGGGGCCATGTTTCGCCTCTGGCTCATCCGGATCTTGCCGAGATCTAGGGTCGCATTGCTTGGAACAATCGCTTCGCGGCATCGAACGTCTTCATCATCTTCCGTCCAGGCCGGTGATCTTGTGTTTCCGGTTGACGCCCCTAAGCAGGAGTCGGTTTTAACGGGGGATCGGCGAGCGGGGGCTTGACTTTCTACAGGCAAGCGGCGCGAATTCTGTAAGCGCCGGATATTGAATCGCGTGGCAGGCCGTTTCAAACGTAAGATATCGAGAGGTTTGGGGACCATTTTGGATCTGGCCCCAGGGGGGCGTCGGCGGGATTTTTCGAATCCCATGGGGCCGAGAACGAATTCAACGGGCGGGGGCCTCGGGGTCGAGGAGTTGATCGGCATTGTCCACGGAAGCTTCCACGGCTGAAGCAGCGGCGCCGTCGGGGGGCCTTCGTCGAGCCGGTTCTGGCGTCAAATGGAAACTCGTCGGCAGTATTGCGGAGCGGCTGCTGAATATCGTCTCGTTGGCGATCATGGCACGCATGGTGGCGAAAGGGGATTTCGGCCTAGTTGCCATTGCCAACGTGGCGTACAGCCTCGTTGGTATGCTTCGAGATCTCGGCGTTCAGGAGGCGATCATCCGATCGCGCGATGCTACGCCTGCGTTCATCAACACATGCTTTTGGGTTCGACTTTCGGTCGGCGTTTTTCTCTACGCGGTGCTCGGCTTCATTGCCATTCCGTTCGCTTGGTTTTTCAATCGAGACATTCTGGTCCCGATGTTGATGACCCTTGGGACCGCGTATATTCTCGACGCCTTGCCGACGATTCAAGAAGCGCTCCTCGTGCGCGATTTTCGGATGAAGCAGGTTGCTTTCACTCGCGTGGCCAGTGTTATCTTCGGCGTGTTGATTGGCTGGTGGGCCGCCTTTGCCGGTTGGGGGGCGTGGGCGCTGATCGCGAATGTGTTGGCCACGACCGCTTCCGCAGCGGTCTTTCTGTTCCCTTTGGTCTCGTGGCGCCCGGCGGTGATGCTGGATCGCGACCGGGTCGGCCATTTGCTTCATTTTGGTGGGAACCTTACCGCGACGCAGTTTCTCGGATGGTTTACCGAAAGCTTTAGCACGGCGGTCCTGGCTAGGATCGTTCCCAATTCAGAGGTCGGCATCTTTCGGATCGCGTATGTCGTGGGGAAGTGGCCCGATTCACTCCTCGGTTCGGTGCTGGGCGGGGGAATGGCGGTCTCCTCATTTGCGAAGATCGAGCACCAGGTCGATCGTATGCGCGACGGCTTGGTGAAGGTGACTAGTGTCATCTATCTTGCGGGCCTGGGCGTCACGGTCGTGATCTTGATGCTGGCCAACCCGCTGGTGCTATCGATTTACGGCCCGCAGTGGGCTGACGTTGCCTCGGTTGCCCCGTGGATAGCGCTGGGCGGGGCTGCCTTGATGATGCGGCAAACGCTTCGACATTGGTTGATCGCGTCAGGACTGTCGGCGGTACTGACGAAGAATCAAATTCGGACGGCAATCGTCTCGATCTTACTGACGATTTTCGGTGCTTGGTACGGTTTGATGGGGATCACCATCACTTCCACCCTGGCGTGCATCTTCGAGGCGGTGATGCTTTGGTACTCGAACGTGGAAAGAACCGGGCTCGATCTTCGCGGTTGGATCCGGGCGTTCTGGCGCCCATTCGCGGTCAATTTGGGGGTTTGTGTGGCCTTGTTCCCTGTCAATATCTGGCTGGCGCCGGGCCTCTGGCCGATCGTCCATTTGGGATTGGGTTTGGCGGTCGCGGGGATCGCTTGGATTCTGGGGGCGATCCTGCTCATGCCGGCGGATATCGAATTCTTTACCTCGACGATGTTCGGCAAAAAAAGAGGCGTTCCAGAGACCCAGACCGCACCGGCCGAGGTCCTCGATCAAGGATAGAACCATCGGTCAAGACCCAGGTAATGTCCCAGCGACATCTTGATTCGATGGCGAGCTTGTTCGAAGCGTTGCTCAGGGCGATCGACTTCCGCGACGCCGTAAGCGTGACCGAACCGTCGTGTGTGCAGCACCACGGCAGGATCGACCCACGGTCGGCGAACGTTGAACGAGTCCGGCAGTGTCAACGGCGTGATTCCGGTCCGATCGACCGCTTGAATCAATGTCAACTGCTCGCGAAAGAATTCGCCTTGATCAAGATAGT
The DNA here is from genome assembly GCA_019753235.1 of bacterium. Classification (GTDB taxonomy): domain Bacteria; phylum Planctomycetota; class Planctomycetia; order Kolteriales; family Kolteriaceae; genus JAIELF01. The sequence continues at coordinate 51,869 of JAIELF010000025.1, read as the reverse complement.
GTCGACTCGACTCTTCCCAGGCTTGGACGAGAGTTCGACTGACCGGGTGGGGAGAGGCCAAGACGACACCAGTATTCCAGAGAGGGAACGTGGTCGGCAACGTAGAAAGATCCCTCGCGACCTGCGGGCCGATGCCGCGACCGAGTTCGAGTTCCCGCGCCAGCGTTCGCCGAGGGTCGGCCGCCAGGCAAAAATGGAACTTCTCGGCCAGCGTTAGGCCCTCGGCAAAGAGATCGAAACGGAGGATGCGGGAATACGTGTCGAGTAAACAAACCGGGTGCGGGTTCGATTCGAGAATTTGCCGAAGGACTTGTGTCTTGCGATACCAACCGACCACCATCGCCGGCAGCGACGTGGTGAGGGGTTCAAGCCGCTCGACGCGTGCCCGCGTGGTGAATTCCTCGGCCGCTTGGTCGACAAAGAGAACGAACTCCAGCCCCGGCTTTCTTGCGAGGTGCCAATCAATGCTCGCCAGCGCCTCTTTCAAGTATCGCGATTCGCCTGTCGCCACGATCGCGAACGAACACCGCATCTGCCGATCCTATCCGATTGCCCTGGCATCCGACGTAGCCGACGACCACCCGCTGCCCCTGATCGCCCCAGCATCAAGTGTAGCACCCGCGCGAACGATAGCACGCCGGCGGGTCAACTCCCTCTCCCAAGACGACCTTGGGACGTTGGTTCGCCCCACGCCACGACGGGGGACGGCGAAGTGAATTCTCTCCCCGTCCCAGATCGAGGGCGCATCGCGTACTGCACGGTTCCTAAGATCGGCGGCACGTTTAACTATTTTCGCAATCTGCGCCAAGCGTTGGCTCCGCGTGGCTGGAAGGTTCTTGCGCCAACGGTGGGTCGACACCTGAATCAGCTTTGGGACGAAGCCTACGCTGATGCCGACTGCTTTCGTATTGCCCACGATGTTGAGGACCCTCTCACCCAAGCCCAGCAACTGGTCGATTGGCTGCAAAACAATCGGATTGATGCGATTCTCCCCATGAGCACGGCCGCGGCCGTCGCGGCGATTCCGCATCTCCCTCATTCCATCATCCCGCTCTACCGGTGCAGCAACATCACTCGCCACGCCTACGACATCGTCACCGAACACTTGGCTTATGTCCCCCGAATCATCGCCACGAGTCAACGACAATGGGACGATCTGCACCGCTATCGCCGAATTCCCGAACGTCAGCTCTCGCTTATTCCACATGGAACCGACACGTCGCTCTTCGAGCATGCCTTTCGTTCTCGCGCCGCCAGTGACGGCCCGTTGCGACTCGGTTACGTCGGTCGGTTGCTCGAAAGTGCCAAGGGAGTGTTTCTGCTCCCTTCGATTCTTGATCATCTCGAACGTGCCCGCGTCAAGCACTCGTTGACCATCGTCGGAGATGGTCCCGATCGAGAGGGCCTCTCGCGCCGGATGGGAGATCGGCCCCACGTGACCTGGACGGGGAGTCAGCCGAACGAGAAGATCCCAGGGTTCCTTGCCGAGATGGATCTTTTATTGATGCCTAGCCGATTCGAAGGTTTCGGCTTCTCCCTCATCGAGGCAATGTCGGCTGGAGTCGTGCCGATCGTCTCGCGGATCAGGGGCGTGACCGATTGGATCGTCGATGACGGCGTCAGCGGATTCGTCTGCCCCATCGGGGAAGCCTCCGAGTTCGCCCATCGCGTTGCTCGGCTCGGAGAGGATCGTTCGCTGCTGGCTTCCATGGGACAAGAAGCCCACACGCAAGCCGTCCGGCGATTTAGTATCGATCGCTTAGGAGAGGATTACCTTCAACTCCTGACGAAGCTCCGCGAAGATTGCCCCGCGCGGCCTGCGCCCGCCCCTTGGAATACGTTCCGTCCCGCGCGAGGCTTCGAACCAACCTTCCGGAGATGGATCCCCGAATCATGGAAGGGACACCTCCGGGGATGGCTCGAACGCTGGGGCATCGGCTCGTAAGAGAATGACAACGCATCAAATTGTTGTGCTCCGACCAACGACCGGAAGGCTGACGTCGATCGTGCGAAAGAACCTTCGGACGAAGCAGGACCCAGGCGATACGACAACAGGAATGAAGGCGGATTGCCCCGCGAGTTTTTCCTGTCGCCCAAGAGTAAGGTGATTTCCACGTGCGTCTAGGGGTTGTGACAAGTTGTGTTTCTCGGCGAGCCGGCGGGCTCTTTCATTCGGTTCGCCGACTGTCGCAGACGACCCGCGATCTGGGCGAAGACGTTTCGGTCTTCAGCCTCGCCGACGACGATACGCCGGCCGACATTGGCGCGTGGTTGCCGATCGTACCGGAACTGGCTCACGTTGTCGGGCCCCATCGGCTAGGGTACTCGCCTGGCTTATCGAAATTGATCCGTTCGTTTGCCTCCGAGAACGCCCTTCTGCATCAGCATGGGATATGGCAGTTTCCCTCGGCCGATGTCCTCCGCTGGCGACGTCATTCAGGTCAGCCGACGGTCATTTCGCCGCGAGGGATGCTCGATCCCTGGGCGGTCAAGAATTCCGCGTTGCGAAAGAAGATCGTTGGGTTTCTCTACGAGTACGCCAATCTCCGCGCCGCTTCTTGCATTCATGCACTGGCCGAATCTGAGTACGTCGGCATTCGGCAATTTGGTCTGCGCGGGCCCGTCGCCGTGATTCCCAATGGCATCGACATTCCGTCCGAAGTCGAACTCGAAACGCCTTTGCCCAGCGATTTTCCCTCAGCGTGGCATGGCTCGCGCGTCTTGCTTTTTCTGGGACGCGTTCATCCGAAAAAGGGGCTTGTGCCGCTACTGGAAGGTTGGGCAAAGCTTGGCAGCATCAAACAAGATTGGAAGCTGGCCATCGCCGGCCCGGACGAAGTCGGGCATCACGCCGAGATCGCCCTGCGGATCGATGCTCTCGGCCTGCGTCACGAAGCGACACTTGTTGGTCCGCAATACGGGATCGGCAAAAAGCAATGGCTGAACCGAGCGGACGCGTTTGTCCTGCCCTCATTTAGCGAGGGCTTCCCCATGGCGGTCCTCGAAGCGATGGCCCATCGCTTGCCTGTTTTGATGACAAGGGAGTGTCACTTCCCCGAGGCCTTCGACGCCGGTGTTGCCTACGAGGCCAAGCCCCAAGCCGATTCGCTCGCGGAACAGCTCGAGCAACTCTTCGCCCGTTCATCGACCGACCTTAATGAGGTTGGTGTCAGAGCTCGGCAATTCACGGCCGAGCGTTACTCTTGGCCGATCATCGCGCGGGAAATGATCGACGTCTATCGTTGGTTGCTCGACGGCGGGGCTCCACCATCGACGGTCCGACTTGACTAAGCGGACTCACTTCCAACCCAGGAGTACCTCGTTGATCGAGTCCGCTCGGCAAAAAGAACGATGGTGGGTCCGGTGGGTTCGTCGAGCGATGACGGCCCTTCTGATCGTCGCTCTGTTGTCGGCAATCCTGGTCGCGATGATATCGGCACTTTTAGTTTGTGATGAGACGACTGCGGACTGGGGGTCCGATATCGCCCTCTTCTGGGGGCCCGATTTCGATCGCGTGGTCGAACTCTATCGGCGTGATCCCCGTCGTCGAATCCTTCTAATGGAGAAGATTCCTGCTCGCCCGATGGAGTTGAAGGTCCTCCCCCCATTCCATCTCCATATGCAGGCCAAACTCGAGCAGGCCGGCGTCCCCGCCTCGGCCATTGTGCTCTTCCCAACGGAGGGAAGGCCCGAAGTGAGCATCTTTTCGTCCCTCAAAAGAATGGCGTCGGAACAGCCTCCCCGGCAGGTGATCGTGGTCGCCGAGCGATTGGGGAGTCGGCGTTCGAGACGATTCTTCGATCGGCTTCTGACCGAGCGGCCTGCCCTGGTTCGAATCTTCCCGATCACCACGGCGGGGATCAACGAAAGCAACTGGTGGTACAAGCCTGGTGGGCCTGCCTTCGTCGTTCGCGAACTGATTGCCCTCTTCTCCAACGAGGCCTCCGGTCCATGATATCCTTGTTAAGTATTTATCATAAAACACTTTGTGTCATAGGTATAGCGGTCGGACAAATTAATTGTCTGGACGACCATTGTTCGGACCGATATTATGAAAGCATGGGAACAAACCTCGAAAAAGTGACTGACGCCATGGCCGGGGCGAAGGTGTCGCCGCGATTCGATTCGCAGGCACAGGAAGCGTATTTGTCGCTTTGGAGATCGTACGATCGGCTCCGAGCGATCGAAGACGAGTGCTTTGCCCGGTACGAGTTGACCCCTCAACAGTACAACGTGCTCCGTTTGCTTCGGCGGGCTCATCCCGAAAGTGTCGCGACGTTGTCCTTGGCGGGGCGGCTTGTGTCCCGTGCCCCGGACATCACTCGGATGCTGGACAAGCTCGAAGCGCGTGGGTTGACCACGCGCGTTCGCTCGACCAGCGATCGACGGGCGGTGTTGATTGGAATCACCGAGGAGGGGCTTGGGCTCTTAGATGAGATTGCAGACCCGCTGGCGGAATGCCATGAGAGACAGCTCGGCCACCTGTCGGCCGAGGAATTGGAATCACTGATTCACTTGCTTCGGTTGGTTCGTGATCCACACGAGTCGGCAGAGAGTAGTTGGCGCTAACTGGAAGGCGATCAAGCGTTCAAGGAGAGGTTCGATGATTTCCAAGTTGAAGGCCGAGCCCGATGTTGTCGTGATTGGTGGAGGCCCCTCGGGGACGACGGCGGCGACCCTGTTGGCGCAGAAGGGGTGGAACGTCGAACTATTTGAACGAGAACATTTTCCTCGCTTCCATATTGGCGAGTCGTTGATCCCGCACACGTACTGGGTTCTCGAACGACTCAACATTCTCAAGAAGATGAAGTCGAGTCAGTTCATTCGCAAGTACAGCGTCCAGTTTGTCAACCAGAAGGGTCGGCTCTCCGAACCTTTCTACTTTGTTGATCATGAGCCTCACGAATCCAGCCAGACCTGGCAAGTCCGCCGAAGCGAATTTGATCACATGATGCTCGACAATGCTCGCGAGCATGGTGTCACCGTTCACGAGGGGGTCCGCGTGTTGGAGGTTCTCTTCGAAGGGACGCGAGCAGTCGGTGTTCGCATTAAGGAAGAGGATGGCAGCGAACGGGAAGTTCGCTCGAAGGTCGTCATTGATGCCAGTGGTCAAAGCAGCATGATCATCGATCGGCTCGGTTTGCGCGAGTGGGATCCGATTTTGAAGAAGGCGGCAGTTTGGACCTATTGGAAGGGGGCGTACCGCGATACCGGCAAAGACGAAGGGGCGACCATCGTCATGCAGACCGACAATAAGCAGGGGTGGTTCTGGTACATTCCTCTGCACGATGACATTCTCAGCGTCGGCGTCGTGGCGGGCTTCGATTACCTCTTTAAGAATCGAAATTCGAAGGAACTCGAGGACATCTATTTCGAAGAGGTGGCCCGCTGCCCGGGGTTGCAGCCGCGCATTAAGGATGCGGAGCGCTGCGACGTATTTCGTGCTCAGAAAGAGTATTCGTACCGTGCGAAGCAGGCAGCGGGCGATGGCTGGACGCTGGTGGGTGACGCTTTCGGTTTCCTCGATCCTCTGTACTCGTCGGGTGTTTTGCTGGCCCTTGTTTCGGGCGCTCGTGCCGCAGACGCCGTCGCCGATGGTCTGGCGGCCGGCGACACATCAGAGAAAGCTCTTCGCGCGTGGGAGCCTGACTATTTGAAGGCCATGGACCGGATGCGTCGTCTGGTGTGCGAGTTCTACGACGGTTTCAGTTTTGGTCGATTCATTCGAAAGCATCCGGAAAAGAAAGGTCTCGTGACGGACGTTCTGATCGGGAACCTCTTCAAGGACGAACTCGACGAGCTTTGGCCTTTGATGGATCAGATGCGAGCCGAGGGGCCTAGCGAAGATCCGATGCCCGCCCTGGCGAGCGTATGAACCCTGCCCCAACCGAATCCGCAGCGCCAGGGGCCGAGCTCCCTTGGCGCGGAACTCTCTGGTACGTTCTGATCCTCGTTGTCGCGTTGCTCCTCTTTTGGTGGGTGTGCGAGCGAGGTGAACGTCTCTCGGTGGGCGCGGGGACAAGTTCGGCGCCGTTGACCAAAGAAGTTGTCGACGTTCCGCACCATTTGCTCGCGACAATGGCGGTTGTCATCGGTTTGGGATTCGTATTGGGGCGGTCCCTGCGATGGATCGGGCAACCGCCGGTTATTGGCGAGGTTCTGGCGGGCATTGTTCTGGGGCCGTCGCTGCTGGGGGCCATCTGGCCGGCCGGCATGGACTTTCTCGTTCCAGGCCGACTCACCGATCCCGAGGGTCGAGTTGCCTCGGCGGTGCAAGGAGTCGCCTCACTCGGTTTGGTCCTTTACATGTTTCTTATCGGGCTTGAACTCAACGGAGCCAGGCTTCGTCGGCAGGTTCAATCCGTGGTCGCCATTTCTCATTCGAGCATCGTTCTTCCCTTTATCCTCGGAGCGATTCTCGCTCTCTGGATCTATCCTCTTGTTTCTGACCCGATGGTTTCTTTCACCGGGTTTGCCATGTTTCTGGGGGCGGCGATGTCGATCACCGCATTCCCCATCCTCGCGCGGATTCTGACGGATCGGCGTCTGGAAAAGACCGAGTTGGGTGAGATCGCGCTGGGCTGTGCGGCGGCCGACGATGTGACCGCATGGTGTTTATTGGCGCTCGTCGTGGGGGTTGTTCGTTCGCAAGTGGCTAGTGCAGCCTGGACGCTTGTTCTCACGATGGCATTTATCGCGGTGATGTTCTTGATCGTGAAGCCGAATCTTGCGCGATGGATTCGCCGGTGGGAGGATCGGCCTGGTTCGTTGCCGGTGAGCGTTGTTTCGTTGACGTTCGTTGGTCTGTTGGTGTCGGCTCTGGTGACGCACTCGATCGGAATTCATGCCGTCTTCGGAGCGTTCCTGCTCGGAGCGATCGTCCCCAGCGATAGTCGTCTGGCCCGCGACATGAACGCGACTCTTCGCGATCCAGTGATTTTTCTTCTCCTGCCTGCCTTTTTTGCGTCGACGGGGTTGCGGACGGAGCTCGGACTTGTCTCCGGTTGGGAGAACATCCTTGTCACCTGCGCGATCGTTATCGTGGCGATAGCCGGCAAGTTTCTCGGCGCGACGCTCGCTTGCCGAGCGACGGGTGGAAGCTGGGGTCTGTCGGCTTCGCTCGGAGTTCTCATGAATACGCGCGGGCTGATGGAGTTGATTGTGCTCCACATCGGTCTTGATCTAGGGATCATCGGCCCCAAACTCTTTGCGATGATGGTGATCATGGCCATCGTCACTACCCTAATGACTTCGCCTTTGCTCGGGATCATCGTTCGATCCTTCCCCGATGAGCCGGCCTTTCGCAGAGATTTCGCAGAGAGTTAACCCCTGTACGCGGTTCGTTCGGCAAGGCATAATCCTGGGCATGCAAAGCACCGGCTCGGGCAAGGTCACTTCGCGATCCCGTCACCATGTTCGCCGCTGGGCGATCTTGGCGGTTAGTTTCCTGATCCCAGCAATTCTCTTTCGAACGACCGCGTACGAATGGGTCGGCACGTATCTTTGTGCTGCCGACGAAGAAGCGAGCGGCGATGTCGGCTTCATTTTAGGGGGTGGACGGTCCACGCGTGTTGACCTCGCCGCCCAACGACTTCAAGAGGGTCGGATCCAACGCGTTCTCGTCTCCCGGCCTCCTGGGTTGGCCGACATTGATGGGGTTAAGATCCTCCCTGAACATGAGATTGTCGTGGGAATGCTCCGGGCGCTTGATGTTCCCGCGGAGAAAATCGAAGTCATGGATGCCGACTGCCCCAACACAAAAGAGGAGGCAAAGGCGCTCGCACAGTACATGAAGCAACATCCGGATGAGCGAGTTGTGGTGATCACGTCGGCGTATCATGTTCGACGATGTCGCTTTCTTTTTGGCAAAGCGATGGGTGGCGATCTCTCTCGCGTGGCGTTTGATGCTCCGGTCGAGAGCGGGGTGTGGTATCGCGATCCGCATCGATGGAGAACATATCTTCTGGAGTTGAGCAAGTTGCCTGCCGCGGTACTCGCGTCGCTTTGGCCGTGGTAGGAGTCATTTCAAAAAGTGAAGTAAATAAACTTCACCGACTCGAAGACGCCGAAAAAGATAATCGTCCAGAAGAGGAACTGATAGCAGACATGACGAACGACGCGACGTTGCCATTGCCGTGTCACCCACGGAACGGGTCGATCGAGTTGTCGATCGACAAGCATCACGATCAGAATCCAAAGCGTCGCCAAGGCGAAATCGATCCGCGATAGGCCCAGTTGAAACAGTTCCCCCACGGGGCCCGGCTGCAGCAATCGGCGAGTGATATCGACCGCTTGATCGATCGAGGTTGCGCGAAAGAAAACCCAGCCGATGAGCACCAGCCCCATCGTGCTTGCCCATTCAAGGAACCGCCAGCGAAGGATGATTCGCAACGACGAGAATCGGCGTTCTAGGAAGACTCGACCGGTATCGACGGCTCGACCGATTAAGAAGTAGCTAGCGTGAAGGGCTCCCCAGGCGATGAAAGTCCAATTGGCGCCGTGCCAGAGTCCGCTCAACAAAAAGACGATGATGACGTTTCTGGCCCAGAGGAGATCTCCTTTTCGATTGCCCCCCAGCGGAATGTAGATGTAGTCGCGAAACCAAGTGGTGAGGGAGATATGCCATCGCTGCCAGAACTCGGGGATGCTTCGCGCGAGATAGGGTTGCCGAAAGTTCGCCATCAGTTCGAAGCCGAGCAGCCGAGCGATCCCGATTGCGATGTCTGTGTATCCTGAAAAATCGCCATAGATTTGGAACGCAAAAAACAGTGTCGCGGTTGCCAAGCCGATACCGGTGAATTGCTCGGGGTTGGCATAGACCGTTTCGACGACCACCCGGGCGTTGTCGGCAAGGACGACCTTTTTGAATAGCCCCCAAAGAATGATCTGCATCGAAGAGCGAACCGCGCTGAAATCGAGTTGACGCGGGCGACGAAATTGTGGCAACAGGTGCCCGGCCCGTTCGATCGGGCCCGCGACCAGTTGCGGGAAGAACGAAACGTACGTGAAGTACATAAGCGGGTTTCGTTCGATGGCGACTTGCCCGCGCCGAGCATCAAGGACGTAGCTCAAACTCTGAAACGTGTAGAAAGAGATCCCGACCGGTAGATCCAGATGCACGGAAGAAAATGGCGGGCTTCCATGAGTCCAGGATAGGAACGCATTCAACGAATCGATCGCGAAGCCGAGGTATTTGAAGGTGAATAAGATGCCGAGATTGACCGTGAGACTGGTGGCCGCGATCAACCAGCCGGCGCGCGGTTCGCGCCATCGCTCGAGCGCTCTTCCCGCGAGGTAATCCACAACGAGCGTCACCATCAAAAGCAAGACATGGATGGGCCGATAGGCGGCATAGAAGTACAGACTTCCGATCAGCAAAACCAAGTACCGACGAGGGAAGGGGACCGCTAGATAGATCGCCCAGAGGATCGGAAAGAAAATCACGAATTGCAGCGAGTTGAAAAGCATTTCGTTTAGGGATCTCGCTCGCCGGTGGAGTTGGAGAAAAGATGCTGGGTTACCTCCCAGAGATCACGCGTGTAACGATCGGCCCCGTCGGGATTCAGATGAACGCGGTCGGAAAAGAGGGCGTTGGGATAACGAATATAGTCGGGGCCCACGATGTCGAAGAGGGGTCGATCGCGAAGTGCGGCGAGCGTCTTCTCGTTCACGCTCGGCGGCGGGCCGGCTTGCTTTTCTCGTCGATAGTTGGGAACGAGAATCACGCGAAAATGGTGCTCTTGGGCCAAGCGGGCGATTCGCTCGATCGGGGCCCCTTTGCTGGGAACTTCGCGCGGGTCGATTCGGTCGGGGTGATCGGAGGGATGGTTGTAGTTCTCTGGGAGGCGATGGTCGGAAAAAAGGCTTTGCGATTCGATGAAGTAGTAGCCGCGATCCGCGATCGTCTTCTCGGCGGACTTTTGCGAGTGTCGATAGAACGCCCGGATGCCACCTTGGCTTGGAGCCCGGGCGAGAAAGGCGATCGCATCACGGGCAAGCGGTTGAAAGGGGAATGCCTTCTCGATCAGCGGCTGGTCACCTCCGAACCATCGCCAGATGCTGGGCGTGAACTCATCAGCGGGCCAGGCAAGAATCAGAAAGACATGAGTGGGACGATGACCCGCGGCCAGCACCTCTTCCAATCGGGGGAGAAACGCCGCCTCGCCCGGCATGCCGAGGTTGTAGGACTCGGTCCTTCCCTGAGAGAGAGAATCGAACAGATCGGGAATGAATCCCGACAGGACTCGGCTATGGCCGAAAAACGCAACGCGGTTGGGCGCGGGTTTAATCGAATCGAAGAGATGACCGTGCGCGATGAACTCTCGTTTGGCATCGACGATGACGCGGGTTCCGTTCCGTAAGAACGGTAGCTCCGTCCAAATGAGCCAAAAGAAAAGCCAAAAGACGACGGCGATCGCCAGGAATAGCGACATCGACCGGACCGACTGCCTGGCAAGCGTCCAACCGCCGGCATCGGCTCCGATCATGATTTCACCTACAGGGCATTGATCGCGACCGGCAAGGAACTCGCGCGATGGGCCACCTAGCGAGCTTTTCGATGAGCTTGCATCGCTTTCTCTTCTTTCGCGATGTCCCAGTCGGCTTCGACCATGATTTTGACGAGCTCATCGAACGACGTGCGAGGCGACCAGCCAAGCTTTTCCTTGGCTTTGGTAGGGTCGCCGAGAAGCAGATCGACTTCCGTCGGCCGCAAGTAGCGTTCGTCGGTCTTGACGAGTTCTTTCCAATCGAGCCCCAGGAGCGTGAACGTCTTGTCCAGGAATTCGGAGACCTTGTGTGTCTCGCCAGTCGCGATGACGTAGTCGTCGGCTTCCTTTTGCTGAAGCATCAACCACATCGCTTCGACGTAGTCCTTGGCGTAGCCCCAGTCCCGTTTGGCGTCGATGTTGCCCAGATAGAGATTCTTTTGCAGACCTTCTTTGATGCGGGTGGCGGCCCTGGTGATCTTGCGAGTGACGAACGTTTCGCCTCGCCTTGGGGACTCGTGATTAAAGAGGATACCGTTGCAGGCGTAAAGACCGTATGCCTCGCGGTAGTTCTGCACTTGAAAGAACGAAAAGACTTTCCCGCACGCGTAGGGGCTTCGGGGATAGAACGGTGTCTCCTCGCTCTGCGGAACTTCAAGAACCTTGCCGTACATTTCGCTGGAAGAGGCTTGGTAAAGGCGAACCTCTTTCTTCTTGTTGAGATGGCGAACCGCTTCCAAAACTCGCAGCGTCCCAAGGGCGCCGGAGTCGACCGTGTAAAGAGGTTGGTCGAACGAAACGCGGACATGGCTTTGGGCGCCGAGGTTGTAAACCTCGTCCGGCTCGACCCCCAGGATGATGTCGGTCAGAGCGCCGCTATCGGTCAGGTCGCCGTAATGCAGAAAAAGCTTTGTCCCCGGCGCGTGAGGATCTTGATAGAGGTGTTCGATTCGGCCGGTATTGAAGCTGCTGGCTCGGCGAACCATCCCGTGGACTTCGTACCCCTTTTCGAGGAGAAGCTCGGCCAGGTAGGAACCATCTTGCCCGGTGATACCGGTGACGAGTGCTCGTTTGCTGCTCATAGCTAAACTCTTGCCCTTTTTTCGAGGGGGTTCACGGGAAAGGCTCGGTTGTTTCGCTTTTAAGCTATTCCAATCGCTGCCTTATTCTTCTGATACCAATCGATCGTTTCCAAGATCCCATCACGCAAGCTTGTCTTCGCGACAAAACCGAACTCCGCTTTGGCACGGGTCGTGTCGAGGCATCGTCTCGGCTGACCGTCCGGCTTGGTCGGGTCCCAACGGATTTCCCCCGGATAGCCGGCCAACTCGCAGATGAGGTTGGTCAGATCGCGAATGGTGATCTCGTAACCCGAGCCGAGATTGACCGGATCGGGTTTGTCGTAGCCGTCGGTTCCAAGCACGATTCCCTGGGCGGCATCGCGCACAAAAAGAAACTCGCGCGAGGCGCTCCCGGTTCCCCAGGCTTCGATGAATGGAGACTTGCGTTCTTTTGCCTCGACGACTTTTCGAATCAGCGCGGGAATGACGTGACTTGATTGCAGATCGAAATTGTCCCAGGGACCATACAAGTTGACGGGAAGCAAGCTGATCGCGTGCATGCCGTACTGTTGGCGGTACGACTGTGCCTGCACGATCAGAGCCTTCTTCGCGACGCCGTAAGGGGCGTTGGTTTCCTCGGGGTAACCATTCCAAAGATCGTCCTCTTTGAAGGGGACGGGGGTAAACTTCGGATAGGCACAGATGGTGCCGGCCTGCACATATTTTTCGACGCCGATCAGACGGGCCTCTTCCATGAGATGGATGCCCATGACCGCGTTGTCGTAAAAGTACTTTCCGGGATTCTCGCGATTCGCGCCGATCCCACCGACGACGGCGGCCAAGTGAATCACGATTTGTGGCTTATAGTTTGCCAAGACCTTTCGAACGACGTCAGGCTGCCGAAGGTCGTGATCTTTGCTGCGAGGGACGAAAATGTCGCTTGGCTTGTAAGACTCGAGCGCTTGGCAGACGTGCCGGCCCAGAAAGCCAGCACCACCGGTCACAAGAATCCGACGTCCGCCAATCGCACCGGTCGCCATGCTCGACGCTCCTGTTACTCTTCGGGACTCTGATTCGGACGCTCTGTTTTACAAATCTGTCCTGGCCAACGAGCGTACCTGCTGGCCGACCGCCCGCCGTCCGAAGAACTTTCGAAAGTAAAACATACTGTCCAAAACCACTTATGGGGCTGATTTCTGGTCCCAAAAGAGTCGTTTTCGGGCCCAAACAGCGTACCCCAACCCCACGCAACCTCGCTAGGGCTATGACCTACGGAGAGTGGCCCCCTCGCCGCAGGCGATCGCCAGCAGCAGTTCCCCGAACGTGCGGGTGATATACGATCGATCGTATTGTTCGACCGCCAATCGGCGAGCGCGTTCGCCCATTTCGACGAGTTCGTCCCGGTGACGATGGCTCCATTCGACCCGCTCGGCCAATGCTTCGCCATCACCGAAGGCAACGACATAGCCGACATCGTTTTCGCGTACGGTCCGCGCCAGTTCGCAGCCGTCGCTGCTGGCCAACAACATGGCCGACCCCGAGGCGAGGATGCCGTAAATCTTGCTCGGCATCAAACAACCGGCAATCATCGGATCCAAAACAACGTAGTGCAGATCCGCGGCCGATAGGCTGACGGCGAGATCCCCCTTCGGCTGGTAGGGAAGAAACTCGATATTGCTCAGTTTCTTGACCTCGGCGAGGGCAACCAGATCCTTTTTCGAAGCTCCGTCGCCAATCAAGACAAATCGAATTCCGGGGACGTTTCGCAATCGGTCGGCCGCGTCCAGAAGATGTTCCAATCGCTGGGACAGGCCCAGGTTGCCCGAGTACATCACCACGAAATCATTCGTCCATCCTTGCCGACCCCGCAAGGCGTTTCCCTTCTTCGCCGGGAAAACGAGTTGGGTATCGATCCAATTGGGGATGATGGAGATGCGATCGGCAGGGACGCCAAATTCGAGCAAAAGCTCGCGCATATCCTCGCTGAGAACGACAACGTGATCGGCTCGGCGATAGGCCCCGTGCATGGTGGAAGCAAGAAAGCGGTAGAACAAACCCTCTTTCAGTTTACCCAGCTTGAGGGCGACATCCGGGTAGATGTCCTGAAGATAGACCACCAGTTTCGCTTTGAACCACCACGACAACAGAAGCCCCAAGTAGCAAAGCAGGGGAGGATCGGTTTCGACGACGACCACATCGGGTCCGCGAACCATGAGCGAGCGAACCGTGCTCGTCGCTAAGTAGCTGAGCAGATTGATGGCTCGGCCAAAGATGTTGGCTTTATCGAGCCGAAAGTTGAAGACGCGATGAATCTCGACGCCGTTCCGTTTTTCCATTCCTGATCGACGAAAATCGACGTTGCCGGGATTCTGGTTCGGCTGGCCGCAGACGACGGCAACATCGAAAGCGTTCTCGGCTAGATCCTCGCAAAGTTCCGTAAGGAGTTGGCCAGTCGCTTCCGCATCGGGCCAATAGGATCGGTTCAGAAACAGAACCCGCCGTGCCTCGGATGATGGTGATTCGCTGGTCATGGAGGACGTTTCTGTTTCCTAACGAGTTCCGTGCACTTCCCGAAAGGAAAAGACCTTCGAGGAAAAAAACTTCGGGGCAGAGGGCGACACGCCCTGATGGGAGTAAACCTCTCCGTCCCTGCGAGGCGAACGCCTCCGGGCTCCCGCGCGTCTTGCTTGATCAGTTTACTTCGTCAGGCCAAGGGTTTCGAGGCGCCCAGACGAGATGTCCCATATCGTGACTTTCGGGAGACTTCTCCCAGCGAGTCTGGCGATGCCGGGAGGGCCTGTTTTGGGCCCGACGTTAGTTTCGGCTCGAAAGAAGATCAATCCGATGGAGAAATGAATTAGCCGGCTCGGCGGAGCATTTGGGGGGGGGATTGCCCCGACAGTAGCCCCGCAATCGCTTGCGCCCAGTCGTCGGCCTCGCGAACGGCAAGCGAAACGTCCCCCGAGGTGCGGGGGATGCCGATCTCGACCTGACCAATTGGGATTCCCTGCACCACGATCGGCGTGACGGCAAACACAAGATGAAAGTCTTCCGCGTCTGCGTCGAGCAGAAAATGGAGCGGTCCCAAAGGGGGGGCGATCGTGACCCGGATGCGCGGGGCAAGCGAAGTTTCATGCCACCGACGAATCTCGCTCCAGAGATGAGCCCAGTCGGTGGGCATGATGACGAGGACCGGGGTTGCTTTTGCGGTTTGGCTTTGGGAATTGGGGAACAGGTGGGCATCGCGACGACGCCAGGGCCAGTCTTCCCACCATCCGGGCGACATGTTCGATCCTCTGCCTCGATCGGCCATGAAGGGATTCGCAGGTCCCATGCCGATCAATCACATCATCGACCGATCGGCATGGCGAACTTCATATTCCCAAACCCGCTTCGCGAGGAGAGTTCTCGAAGAACCCCACCCGCGAGGCGGGAATTGATCAGGCTATCGATTGAAGATCAGCCGATCGAACAAGGTATTGAACGGGAAAGTATTGAGGATCAGGTTTTCCCAGACTTCCAGCGGCGTGTAATCGAGGACGAGGACATCGCCCGGCTTGATGAGCAAACGCTGGCTGGGGTCGGCCAAAGCTCGTCGAAGGTTGATCTTGATGGAGATTTGCTTCTGTCCAGGAGCCTCTCGGATGACGGTGACTTCGGAAGCGGCGACGGTGCTTCCTCGAAGATTCGCTCCGTTTCCGAAGCCCGAGAAGTTACCACCCTGTCCGAATCGAATTCCACCGCCGATCTGACCGCCGGCAATCGCGACGGCTGCCAAGATATCGAGATCGTAATCGCGAGGAAGCGTGACCTCGGCACCACCCAAAAGTCCGCCGGTGTAGAAGATATCGCGCTGCCGTTCTTCCACGACGACGACGTCACCTTCACCCAACAGAATGTCATTGGGCGTAAACGTGGGGGCTTCCGTCGGTCGCAACCGTGTTGGGATGACCACGATATTCGGGTCCCGCGAATCTTTCGGCGCGAGTTCACAAGCCTCAAGGTTTTTGAGAGCCTCGGCACGGAGTTGAGCCTTGGCCGCCGCGTACTTGAAGGTTCCCTTCAGAACACGGACCTCGGCCCGCGCATCATTACCGGGCAAGCCGCCCGTTTCCATGAGCGCGCGGAGGACGTCGTTTTCATACGCGGGCATATCGAGGATAAAGCCCGTTCCTCGCTCGGTGCTAAAGGTTTGCTCTCGGACTTGCGATCGATCATTCCCTCGTGATTGGCCGAGCTGTCCACCACCATCTTCGCGGATGACGAGAACCTGATACGTTCGAGGCCGGTAAAGCGAAACCAGAATTCGGTATCCCTTCCGCTCGGCCTCGTCGTCGGACTGGATCAATCCTTGTTCAGAATAGGCTTGGCGAATCGCCTCTTGAGCCTGGATGATCGTTTTTCCCTTGAGTTGAAGTGGTTCTTTAAGCAGCGGTAGCGTGAGCGTTCCGCCCGCTTGCAGCGGGATCGGATAACCGACGGCTGGAGGCGTATTGCCGATGGGGTCGGCCAAGTAAGGAGGAGGCTGATTGGCTTCACCCAGGAAACCTTCAATGTAAACGCCCAGCGTATCATCCTCATCGAGGAGATAATCCTTTGGCGGATCTTGTCGCAGGAGGACGTAGTCGATCGGTTCCAAGTCGGCTCGACGCCCTGCGAGCACGCTGTCGGGGAGTCGACGTGCATTCAACCCTTCGATTCGCGTGAGCGGATTGAGGTTGTTGCAGCCTGTCATGCCCGCCAACCCACCTAAGAGGGTCCAAACGAGCGTCCGTTGGATGATACAACGCATTTCCGGTCGACTCCTTGGACTACTTGCTCGGATTGATCGGGTTCAACTTCGAAGGAACTCCCGGAGGAAGGGTCTCTCCCTTGGCTCCGGGGATCGTGGTCTTGTCCGGCAGAAGAGGCGAATCAAGCGGTGGCAATGACTGATCCGTCGAGCCCTCCAGCGAATTGTTCGATGGGGTGCTCGGCGTCGGGCTACCCGACTGCTCCGTCGAGCCCGGGGGATTCGGTTCCGACGGCACAGGCGTTAGATCGTCGGTGCTGGGCTCGGTTGTCGGGGCAGAACCGTCGGTGGAGTTGGAAATTTTGGGAAGCGCGTTTTCGACCTGCTCGGGCGTCGGCAACGGCAGTGTTCGTCGAGTCGATTCTTGCGGAACCGAGGTGGGCAGCTCGAGGAAGACGCCGATCCCGTCTTGTTGCGCGACGAGCGCCCCGTAACGGAACCCCGCGAACCATGCTTCCGTTCGTTCCCGACCTACCAAGCTCATGTATCGGACCGACCAGTATCGTTCGGGTGGCAGGGGAGGAGGACAACCGTTACCGCCGTTGGCAACGTCGTAGTAGCCCGCCCGAAACCCTCGACCAAAATCGGATTCATAGTTC
Organism: bacterium; assembly: GCA_019753235.1. Classification (GTDB taxonomy): domain Bacteria; phylum Planctomycetota; class Planctomycetia; order Kolteriales; family Kolteriaceae; genus JAIELF01. The sequence continues at coordinate 34,930 of JAIELF010000025.1, read as the reverse complement.
ATGCACTCGCTGGTTTCGCGAAGGGTTTCCCACGCTTCGCTCGCAAGGTAGCGATTGCGAGTATTGATCTTCAGTTCCTGGATCTCGGCACAGCCGGTCAATCCAACCGACGCGATTGCCAGGCCGAGCATCGACAGTCGAAGGAACATGCGTCGCATCCTTGCCTTCCTCGTTCATTCTCTGACCGACCCTGTCCACCGGTGGCATGGGGTCGGCATCATGAGCGAAACGTGACAAATCACGCCGCGCCTCGGAACGAGTCCTCGTTGTCTTCGACACAATCGGCACAGTCGGTTGAATAATTGTGATCGCTACAATCGGCACGAAAGGAAAAGGTTCACTGGACTGACAGGATTGGGGGATTTAGGACGGCAAGGAAGGGCGGGATCCATTGCTTTGGGAGGCCTAACGAAAATAGGGAAGTCCTCGACAGGCTTCGACTTTTCCTCATCATCAAACCGAACACTCGTCATCACTACAACGGGGAGTCGTTTCGGTCGCACTCTGGAACAATAGACAACGATGCCCTGTCAAGGGGCCGGGATGTCGAACTCCGCGACCACGGCCGAGTGATCGGATAGGGAGGTCACTTTCGGATCGAGGAACCGCTCGACTTTGACCGATCGGAGCGAAATCGGGCCCGGGCCCTGCGCGGGGGGAGCGAAGAAGATGTAATCGATCCGCGTGCCACCGTCAGCTTCGAGTTGCTCGCTGGTGCCGGCAGGTCCTTGACCCGCCCGAAGCCAAGCATCGGTTAGGTTTCCTCGTGCTTGGCGAAGGTGATCGAGCAGCCCCTGATACTCGGGGCCCGGCTTGTCATCGGGTCGGTACGGTCCGCGAGTGTTGAAGTCCCCCATGAAGAGAAGTGGGTTCTCGGGGGAGGAATGCTCGATGGCGAACGCACTCATCTCTTGCCTTTGAATCTCTCGCACCGAAGCGAGTTTTGAATCGAGGTGCGTGGTCAGGATGTCCACGGGAAACGGCCGACTCGCGCCTGGAATTTCGATCCGGGCATGGAGGCATCCCTTGGCGGCGAACTCGTCGGCAAAGACGCCGAACTCTTTCTTGCTGCTGGCGGCCGAGTACGCTTTGTGGTGCCGAGCCACCATCGGGTATCGGCTCACCACGGCCAACCCCGCGTTGTACCGTCCGACGGTCGGGCCAGGCTCTGGGGTTTCATAGAGGAAAAAAGTGTCTCCCCAGGCCCGATGGATCTCCTCGAGCAGAACCTTTCGAGGCGCCAGTTCGAAGACTTCATTGAGCCCGATGATGTCGTACTCGGCCAAGACCTGGCCCAGTCGGCGAGGGCGGTAGTCATCATTGCCGCGGGCGTTAAACAGTCGGGCGATCCCAGGTAGAAACTGCACGTTGTAAGAGATCACCCGGAGCTTCTTGGGGACCTGACCGCTGGAATCAGACGGGCCTTCCGCCCGGGCCGAGATGCTTGCCCATACCGTTAGAACCATAAGGCCCACGAGCCGAGGTAATGAAAAAATGGCGTTCGTCTCCTGATGGGACAAATGCTGATGGGACAAATGCGTCCACGTCACTCAGGTCTATCGGCGGAACCGTTATCGTCGATGAGAATCGCTGATCGACCTACTCCATCACAAGAAACAAAGCCGGCCGACCGTGGGCGAAGGGTCGGCCGACGTTCTCCGAGCTGGAATCGTTGGATCTCTTCCTGCGGACCTGTTCGGGTCAGCAAAAAGTGAGGCGGGGAAAGGGACGCTTTGAGACGTTGATCTTTCCCCGTTGAACTCCGGTTCTTTAAGATCGCCGAGCCAGGCGACGCCAGCCGGCCAAGCTGAACAGGCCGGTCGCGACTGCCATCATCGCGATGGTGCTGGCCTCTGGGATGGCGACCAGGGTTCCCTGCAAACGAAGGTTGACCGCCAAGAGTTGAGCCGGGATCGAGAGGACGCCGGGCAGACTGACGTCGATTGGCAATTCGAGCCGATTGGGCTTCGAGACGCCGTCGAACAGCTTTAATTGACCCGCCGCCAACGTGCCGGTCGAGCCGGTCGGATCGACCAGTTTCGCGTCGGCCATTCCGCCCGGTCCGATGAGGGCAGCGATAGGGCCGGTCGCTGGGCCGAGCTTGGCGATGCCGTCGGTCGAGGTCAGATCCTGCCCGACTGGGTTACCGCTGTAAATGATGTCGCCCAAGGGCCCGACGCCGAAGGGGCTTACCGCAATAGCAACGTCGTCCGAAATGGTTTGTCCCGTGGCGGGATTCCCGATAAGGTTCCGAACTGCCAAGCCGAACTCGGCTCCGACCAGGGTTGCCGGCACATTGCCGAGAGCGGAGAGGTCGACGTTGATTCCCGAAATGTCTTCGAGAATCAGTGTGCCATGCGTGTTCGACGCATTCACGAATTGAATCGACGTGATTTGCGAAAGGCCGTCTCGCTGAACGTCGATGACGATGTTTCCCGTCCATCGCGATGAAAGGGAGGCGTTTGCAAGAGGCACGCCGCCCAGTGTTACTTGGACAGCCACGGAAACGACGGAATTCGCCGTGTCCACGGGTAAGGTGACCAGAGCGGCTTTGGCCGTTGAGCCAAGCAACCCGCAGGCAAGACCGGCCAATGCGGCCCAGGAACGAACGGTGGGATGGAACATAGAGATCTCCTCTTAAGGCAAGTTCCACTCTTCGACGTCCGACCACGTCGACAAGCGGAAGAAAGCGGTGGAAGCACATGAGCTCCGATAGGCAGAGCTCGGCAAGTCAAACCAATCTTGATAACAGCACACCTAGGAAAGCGTTCGTGGTGCATTCGCTGGGAGGAGACGATGGGAGTCATCTCGCGAATACAGTCATGAAGTTAACAAGAAAACGTCAAACGAAAAGCGAAAAAGGTTTCTTTTTCGCTTTTGACCCGATCCACGATCACTCTGGGGAGCAAGGTTTTCGCACGCCACTGAATTCAATCTCGGCCCGTCCATCGATCGGTTTGTTTCGAACGGAAGCTGGTTTATCCAGCGAATAACGCGAACAATCGATTTGATCGGATCGTCGATTCGTGGGTCGTTAGACGCGTTTCGCGACAGGATTCATTCCATCTAGACCAAAATGAGTTGGCCGAACACCAAGGCATGTCCAAGGGGAAAAACTAACGAAGCCAAGAAGAAATGGGCCGCGCCAGCGAGTCGAAGTCCGCCTTGCGAAGACTCACCGTTCCCCATCGCGGCGAACGAACCCGCATCTTTTCCTCGTAGCCGCTCGCTGACACCGCCAGACAGCCATAATGTCGGTCTTCAAAAAAGAACTGGTCCTCGAACTGTTCGCCCATCGACTCCGCTTCCAGTTGATACACGAAAACCAGGAGCGCCTCTGCCCGCGGACCCAATCGACGCTCCCAGAATCGAAGGCTTTGCACATCATCGCGCGTTGCCCAGTTTTGCCGGGTCCGTCGGCGACACGACATCCTGCGACCCTTGACATCGACAAGTAAAACTTGCCCCGATGGATGCGTCACGATGAAGTCGAGGTTCTTAATCGTCTCGTTGTCGCCGAACGCGCGGCGCGACTCATCGACGCCGATCGATGCGATCCGAAGCACGCGGAGATAGCCTTCGAAGGCTCGCTCGTAATGGTTTGATCGATCCGCCATGAACATGCGTCCCAATGGACTGCCAACTATTACCCGAGCGAGGGGCCCCTCAGCATCGGCGTCTTTTTCCTCTTTTATCGTAACCCCGACGTGGACCGATTCCAAGGGAACGATGCCTCAATCCATTGATCCATCGAATGGGACAATGGTTTCGGTTCGGGTTTGGAGATCGCGAATCAACACTTGTCGACCGCTGTCCCATTCTGGTCCGCCGATCAGGATGGCGTGTCGAGCGCCTGTGTCGATGGCTCGCTTAAGAAGTTTGTCGCGGTTGCCAGGCTTGGGGAAGTAGTCGACGCGTCGGCCCTCTTTTCGTCGTCGGGCGACGAGCTTCAACATGTCGGGGATCAGCTCGGCCCGAACCGGAATGATGAAATCGTCAAGCAATCCTTCGCTGGCAGGGGATAGATTCCGCTCGGTCAGCAATTCTCCTAGCGTCACATCTCCCATGCCGAAGCCGCAGGCAGGCATCGCTTGGCCCCCCATAGTCTCCATCAGCCGATCGTATCGGCCTCCTCCGCCGATCGCGCGGAGTTCTCCTTTGACGTCGAGGATCTCGAAAACCGGTCCGGTGTAGTACGCCAAACCTCGCACGATCCCGATATCGAATCGGCAATACTTTTCCTTGCCCAGATGAGCCAAAAGATCAAAGAGGTCGCGAAGCTGATCGACCTCGACCAGACTCGCTTCATCCGCCCATTCGCGGGCCAAGCTCTGCAACTCATCCAGGCTCGTGAGGCGAAAGAGATCCTTCACTTTCGCTAGACCGCTCTCGGGGAGGCCGATCTTCGCAAAAAGCTTGTCGATCTCCTCGGTCGGCAACTTGCTTCTTTTGTCGGCCACCGCGTAAATTGCGCCGTGCAATGCCTCCTCAATCCCCGCGCCGATCAACAATGCCGACAGCATTCGCCGAGAGTTGAGGTGGACGCCGACATCCGCATCCGTCAGGCCGAGATTCTCCAGACCATCGATGGCGACACTGATCACTTCCGCGTCGGCAACTGTCCCCTCGACCCCCAGCACATCGACGTTCCATTGCCAAAACTCGCGTAGCCGACCTCGTTGACCCCGCTCGTATCGACACATGCGCCCGATGGTGTACCACTTGATCGGGCGGGGAAGGCTGGATTGTTTGGTGACGATCATCCGTGCCAGCGAAGGGGTCATCTCGGGGCGGACCGCCAGTTCCTGGCTTCCCTTAGAAGCGATGTTGAAGAGCTGTTCGACGATCTCCTCGCCACTCTTTCGCTTGTAGAGTTCCAACGTTTCGAGAATCGGCCCGTCCCAGGGCAGAAAGCCGGCCGATCGGCTGGCGGCATGCCAAGCCCCTTCGATCCACTCGCGCCGACGCATCTCCTCCGGATAGAAGTCGCGGGTGTACTTTGGGGGGGCAATCTTCATCGCTATCCTTTCCGCGTCACCCAGAGCAGGCGTTCAAATTATTGCCGATTCGACGCTCAGGCGAGCTTTCGATCGCGCCACCAAAACTTTTGCCGACGTCCCGATTTCGATCTCGTTCCAACACGTTTATCCCAGGATCGGCAAACCCTTGGGCGGGATCAGATCGACACCCAAGATGGCCTCGGCATACTCCCATACCTGGTCAGGGCTCTCAAAAATCCGATCGTAGACCCAGTCGTCGTTGTACTCGCAATTGTCGGTATGGTACTCGCGACAGATTTGCGGCCGCGTGTGGTAGACGCCGCACCGGTTATCGGGAAGCAAGTGCTCGCAAGTCTGATGAATCATCAAATACCACTGATCTTCCTCGACGAAAACGTTGATCGTTCCCGAGCCGTGCATGATGTACCAGCGGAGGTTATCAAAATCCTCCTTTGCCTCGGGGGTATCGATCGGCAGCGCGATGTACTTGCAACATTTGGCGGTGCAGTGGTCGCAAAGATTCGCATCCTTAGGAAGATCCTCGCGCTTCGGTTTGCGGGTTTGAGTCAGGGTCTCGCTCATGGGCAGCTCCTTGCCAAGATGTTGCTGGGCCAAGAGAATCGTACAGGTTGGCTTCGCGCGTGCCAGATTGGCCGACCAGTGTCGGCACCTCGGCCCGCTTGGGACCGACGACGGAGAAAGAGATTCATGCTCCCCCTTTGGTTCGCTCTTTGCCTTGGACCGATCGGCATCGAACCGGCTCGGCCAACCGATCCCCCCAAGGCCGAGGGTCTCGTCGAACTGGCTCCGTCGTTAACCATGGATCGAACCCGAAAAGAAGTGATCGTTCAGTCGCAAGTCGTTCTTCGCGAGGGAGCCCTCGAATTGCTCCTTTGCCCGGTCCGGACCAAAGAACACGAATCGATCCTGGCAGCAGACATCCCCCCCCGAAGCTTTCAGCTCGCTCTCCTGGGGATCGGCGCCAAGCCTGGCTCGCCGGCCGTGTTCGAACCCGAGTTTCATCCCCCCACCGGACAGAAACTTGTTGTCGATGTCGAGTACGATTGGGACGGCAAGCACCATCGCCACCCCGCTCGCGATTGGATTCGTGCCGACCAAGGCGAGGGAAAAGATCCCAAAGCGATGAAGGCCGATTTCGTCTTTGCCGGCAGCCGATTCGTGCGCATTCCGGGCGAAGCGCGGGCTCGTTGGCTCGGAGACGAAGGGGATCTCATCTGTGTGGCGAATTTTCCTGGCGCAGTCGTCGATATCAATATCGCCAGCGACAACGCCAACGCTTCCCTCCTCTTTAACGCCTGGACCGACCGGATTCCCCCCCGCGGGACGCCGGTGAAAGTCATCATGACCCTGGTCGAAGATCCACCCGCCCCCGCAACGAACGCACCCGCAACGAAGTAACGCTTTTTCCCACCGGGAATACTCGGATCCTCTGTTCGTCGTCTACTCGGCTCGTCCCGGTTCCTCTTTTTGAGGTAGATTTCCCTCTGGGATGGGCTCCGGTGGCCGGCCGTCCTTGGGTGCATCGCACCTGTCGACGCGAAGGGAGGGTGGGAGATGTCGCAGATTTCGGTCAGTTCATCCATCGCGACCATCGACCCGGTTGCCTCGACCACGCCGGCCGTCGGGGTCGGTTCCAGCCCGGCGGAGCTCATCGATCGATTCCCTTCCGGGCAGGTGATCCGGGCCGAGGTCATTCGCATTCTCGCAGAAAACCTTTTCACGCTTTCCATCCCAGGGGGGACCATCCAGGCCAAAAGTGACATACCCTTGTCACCCGGCGATCAACTCCTTCTCGAAATCAATCGCAACGCGCCCGCGGCGGGGCAGAATGCCGGGGCGCCGCAATTCCGCCTTGTCAGCCAAAACTCGACGACGGCGTTGCCGACCGATGGTTCTTCGCTTCGCCCTGTCGTCAACAACGCGATTGCCAATAGTGCCGACCTTCGCGGGGCCATCGTGGTGCCGTCGGCTCGGCCTGGCGGTGCGATTGATCAACTTGCCCAGGCTCGGCCTGAACTCGCGCCGCGGATCGAAGAGTTGCTTCGCTTGACCGATCAACGCCCCGGCAGTTTGGGGGATGGGATTCTCCGCCTCCAGCAGGATGTCGGCCGAGTGGCTAACAGCTTGCCCCGGTCGGCGACGGTTTTGCCGGAGGCGCTCACTTCGATCGCAGGTCGAACAGTCCAGCAACTGGTGAATTCGTCCGCGCTCTCGGATCCGCCCCAGTTGGCGGCCGACCTCCTTCGACAATTTGTCTCGTTGGCTCGCGGTTTCGAAGCCAAGCTCGCTTCCGCGGATCTGCCCACTCGATCCAGCGAAAACTCTGTTTCCTCGTCCGGTCTTCCCGTCGCGAGCGAGTCGGCCTCGACGATTTCGCCCACTGCGTCCCAGACGCGACCTCTGACCGACTCGGCCACCGAGCCACCGAGCGAGAATCTGCCGGCGCCGGCCAACCGGGCGGCGTCGCTGCTCTTGTCAGCCTTGGCCGAATCGGATCGGTCGTCGGCGCTGCCCAGCGAATCCTCCCCTCTCGACATTTCAGAAAAGCCCACGCCGCTTCGTGCCGACCTTCCCCCCGCCGCACCAAAAGAGACGTTGGCTGCCTCGAAAGATGTTGCTTTGTCTTCGCGATCGTCGGATCCGACTGCTTCCCCTCGCGCTTCTGTGCAGGATCCTTCCATTCCGACCGAGGCGTCACCCAATCGAACCGATTCGTCTGTGCCGACGACGGTGCGAGGCGTGCTTGACGGGGATCTCAAGGGTCAGCTTCTCGAGCTGCGCGGCAAGCTGGAAACGGTTGCGGTACAAACGCCGTCGCCCGCGGTGACGGCATCGATTGTCCGGACCGATCGATTGATCGATCAGCTCACCTCTCAGCAGCTCCGCAATGTCGATGGACTGAATCAATACTTTTCGGTCGCGCTGCCGATCGATCCGGCCACCGGCGTGAGCCAGGCACAGTTGCAGGCGTTCTATCGCCGAAGTTCCAATGGCGGCGTCCCGACCTTGGACGATACGTCTCGCTTTACGGTCGTGCTCTTTTTGCAACTGACGCAATTGGGCGACGTAATGGCGACGGTGACCGGCGTCGAAGGGACCGTCAGTGTTTCATTGATTGCCGAGACCCCGGAAGCAAGCGATCGGCTCGCCCGGTCGATCGACGAACTTCGCGGCGGCCTGGCCGAGGTCGGCCAAACCGGGGCAATGATCACGGTTCGGCCACGCCCATTGGCCAGCGAACCAACCTCCGCCGGTGAGCAAGCGGAGAGTCTGTGGGACGATTTCCGCATGGAAGCTCCCCTGGCCAGCACGGCCGGCTCACGTTTGAATCGGGAGGCGTAGGTCCATGGAGGGAACAGCGCCGGGGCCTGACAAGCTTACACGATTGAAGAAGGCGGTTGCCCTTCGCTATGACCAACAACAGGATGCCGTCCCGCGCGTGGTCGCCAGCGGTCAGGGCCGAGTTGCCGAGCGCATCCTCGCGGTGGCGAAGGAACATGGCATCGACGTTCATGAGGATCCCGACCTCATCGAACTTCTCGGCAAGCTGCAAGTCGATCAGTACATCCCGGAGAAACTCTTTCTGGCGGTCGCCGAGGTGATGGCGTACGTCTACCGGGTCAATCACCGCGTTGACGAAGCCAAACGAAAATTCGCCCGGCTCCCCTGACCTCTCTTTTGGAGAGAATTCTCCTCTCCGTCGAGGAAGTTCGCGGTCCCCCTCTTTCCCTTCGAACGCACAGGATATTTTCCTGCCGCGGTGTTCCCGTCGACACCGTTCTGTGTTCATCGTTCTTTTCAATATTATTGCAAAGCTATTTGCAATAATGACTTGCGACTTTCGTTGGCGGGCGAGATCCATTCTTGGCACTGGTATTGCGTAGAAAAGGGTAGAACGAACCCGAATCAGTTGGAAGCGTCACGGAAGGTGAAAGGGAGAGACCCTCGCATGTTAGGTCGACAAGCCAGTGGAAAGCGAAAGGCTCGGCGTGGCTTCACGCTCATCGAGCTTCTCGTCGTGATCAGCATCATCGGCATTTTGGCATCGCTGATTTTGCCCGCGATCGTCAACGCCCGTCGGCAAGCTCGCCGGGTGCAGTGCTTGAACAATCTTCGAAACGTCGGCACCGGCATGTTTCAGTACGTGACGCAAAAGGGAACCTTCCCCGCCAGCGGTTACTGGAATGTGAGTGCTTTGGCGAATGAAAGCCAAGAACCTGATGTGAAAACAAAGGCAATTCCGCATCCGAATCTCCTGTTGGTTCAATCGCCAAGTGCGACAAAGGGGAACTGGGACTGGCAGCAAGCGTTAAACTCAGCGACGACAACGAACTACACGGACGCGGCAGGACCCACAGTCGGTTTGAAGTACTCGTGGGTAGTCGAGCTTTTGCCGTTCATAGGTCAGCAAAGCATTTATGATGCATGGGATTTCTCCGACAGCAACGCAGCAGGTGTAGGCGGAAATCGAGGTGCCTATCTGGATAACACGCCTGGTACGGCGAAAAGAGGTAATCGTGATTTAGCAAATACCTACTTGGAACTCCTCGTCTGCCCCGAAGACGTGACATCGACTCAGTCGACCGGTTCAATTAGTTACGTTGCTAATGGAGGTTTTGCACCTCACTGGTTAGTTCGAATGGAAATGTCACAATCCGGTGGTGCGGGTCTTCGATATGACACTGGAACGACTCCGCCTCAGGGAGGTGGTTGGCATGCCCAAAATCTCCGCAACATGGGGATGATGTTTCTCGACACGACTCAAGGTGGAACAGATGCGCATCGTCGCCATACGATTGAGTCGGTACGCGATGGTGTTTCTTTCACCGTCATGTTGTCAGAGAACATCAACGTGGGACCAGGTTCCACGTTCCTATCAGGTGGTACACAGCTCACTACCAATTGGGCATGCCCTTTCCCGATGAATACGTCCTTCTTTGTGAATCCGGTCTCGACATTCGGTGGCGGAACGATTGACCCGGCCTTATCGACGGCCGTGCAGGGTGAGACTGGACTTTACACCTATGGCCGTAGCGCAAACAAGGGTTCGCTCGCTCCGCCCGCCATTCTGGTTGCGACGGCAGACCAAGGTGGTATCAACGGCGACATCACCGGTATCAACGAAGGGCAATTCCCTTACCCGACCAGCGGTCATCCCGGCGGCGTGCATGTCGTCATGTGCGATGGTGGCGTTCGGTTCATCCCGGAGAACATCGCGGGCGAGGTCTGGGCTCGGATCGTGACTCCCAACGGCGGGGCACTGGTTCAGGGCCAGAATCCGGCCCAGGCGCGTCAGAATTTTGAAGTTGCTCCCAGTGGGTTTACTGATCCTACAACATACCCGCTCGGTAATCGTCAGATTCCACTGTCGGAGAGCGATATTCCGAGTGGCTAATGAGATTCAAAAGGGGCTGGCCTGATGTCAGGAGGACGGGGCTGGCTTCGGTTCGGTGTGTGAGTGAAAAGACGACACTGGGCTCGCCAAGGCTTTCAACAAGCCAAGGCGAGCCCAGATCGTTTTCTTGACCAACTCTTTTCGCGTGCAGACGAACGCTACTTCTTCTCGGCCGTCACTTCCGCCAGCACCTGGAGAAGTCTCTGCGTCGATTCGCGCACCGGGATATCCCGGCGAGTGACGACCTCTTTCGGCGTCAACTCATCCGACGCGTAGTAGTGCTCGATCGCGGTCAGATCCGGTCGGATCACCGCGCCCGACAAAGAGACCCCCGCGAACAGGCCGCGCGTCCGCGAGTACGTGAAGATCTCCGAGGACAGGGTGGCATCGGTTGCCGTCCCCGCCTCTCTTCCGACGGGGCCGGCCGCCACCGAAACATCTCCGCCGAGTTTCAGTCGCCCGCGACCCTGCAAGATCGGCTCGATCCCTCGATTCGTCCTGAAGACCAGGACCAGGTCGATGGACTGCGCGCCCGCCTGAAAACCGACACTCCCGCCGGTGATCGAAACGGGAAGAGGATTGCTCCAGCTTCCGTCCTCTTGCCTGACACTGATGATCCCTCTTCCGTGCCGGGCGCCGACGATGAATCCCGCCTTGATGACACCAGGGAAAATCGCAATCGCCTTGGCCTGCTGCAACATATGGGTCGGTATGCCGCGATCGGGCGTTGCCGTCAGTTCCTTGATGATGTCGGCTGCCGCGTTGATGATTTCGGTTTCGATCTGCTGCGCCCAAAGCACGGGGGCCGAGAACAGCATCAGGATCGCGATGACAAAGGTATGTCGCATGAATTGGTTCCTTCCAATTGAAAAACTCCCCATCTTGCCCGAGCCTACTTCCCAAGCGACTTTTCGAGGAGGCCGATTCGCGGAGATTGCGGAGAGAAAAACCTCTTAAAAATGATCCATGGGCGCGTGAATGACCTGCGGGGTTAGGAAACGGAATGGGTTGCCTGGGTGCGTGGATCCAGCGATACTTCCCCCTCGATCCGAGGCGGGCCGATGCCGTAAAAGACCCGCAAGAGGACGGGCAACATGACCAGATTCCCCACCAAGCCGCCGAGCATGGCCAGGCTGACCAGCAAGCCGAACTGTATGGTCGGCAAAAAATGCGACAGCGTCAGGATGCCGAATCCGAGGGTGAGCGCGATATCCGCAAAGACCATGGCCTTGCCGGCGTGGTGATGGCTGAGCGCGAGAGAATCGTAGAAGTCGATCCCCCGCTTTCGTTCGTGCCAATACCGGTAGAGGTAGTGGATGCTGAAGTCGACGGCGATTCCCATCGAGATGCTTTGAATCATCGCGGTCGCGACATTGACCTTGAGCCCGACCCAGCCCATCAACCCCAGCGTAAAGACCAGCGGAATGATGTTGGGTAAAAAAGCGATCAGCCCCGCGCGCGGCCCGCCGAACGCGATGGTCATCATCGCGAGGTTGCCGACACACGAGAGAAACAGGGCGGCATACTGATCCGAAAGGAGACTATCGATGAGGTACACCAATAGCAGGTAAAGGCCCGTTACCTTGGTGGTGGGGCCGAAAGAGTCTTTCGCGATCGTCTCGATCGACGAGAGAAGCTTCGCTTTCCCGTCGGTGGTTTGCTGTTCTTTGACTCGAAGAACAATGCGAAGACGCTTGGTCTTGGGGTTCCAGAATTGGCGAACCTCGGGGGGCGGTGCCGACTTCACGACGCTGATCATCATTTTCGATGCCCGCACCAGGTCGAGCATATCTACCAGACTGGTCACCTTGACGACGCCTGGAATCTCGCGAAGGCGGTTCTGACAGCTTCGAAGTTGATCGAAGAAACCACTGTTCCAATCGGTCGGCGCGTCGAGAACGATATCGACCAAACCCGCCCCGCCGAGCCGATCCTCGACAAAGCGGTAATCCTGCAGGATGCTGCTGGACTCCTTGAAGTTCTTGGTGAAATCAGTTTCAACATCGAGCCGAAACAGCCCCGCCCCCGCGACGGCGAGCACGGCCAGCGTCATAAAAGTGGTCAGCCAAGCATGTCGACCGACGAACGAAACCGCCCAGTGCAGACCGTCGGCCAAATGGGTCTCGCCGAGCGTCGGACGTGGGATGACATTGAAGAGATGACGAGCAATCAGGATCGCTCCGGGCATCAACAGAATGATCGCGAGAAAGACCATCATGCTCGCCGCCGCCATCACCAGGCCGAAACTTCGGACCGGAGCAACCTGGCTGATCGCCAACGAGCCGAAACCGACCGCCGTCGTGGCACAGGCCCAGAAGATCGGCGGTAGGCTGTGCGACAGCGTGTCGCGAAGCGCTTGCACGACATCCGGCTGAGTGAAGGCGACCTCTCGAAAGCGGACCGCGACATGGATCGCGGACGTGATGCCGATCACGGTGATCATCGCCGTCGTCATCGCGCCGGTCAGGCTGAGCTGGATTTGCAGAAAGTACATCATCGCCCGCATCCAGATCATCGATGTCTGCACGACGGCAATCGGGACCACCAGCCAACGAATGCGACGAAACAAAGCCACAATCACCAGGATCATCGCCCAGGTCGAAACGTTCGTGAGGATCCACGAATCTTGCTCGAGATAGTCGTACACGTCGTTGATCATGACCGGCGCGCCGACGATGTGGCCCGATCGGGCTTCGCAGAGTCGACGAAGTTCTTTCAGCGATTGCGTAAACAGACCGCTGGCAATGGCGGGCTCTTCAATCAATAAAAGGCAGACCGCCGTTTGACCGTCGGCACTGATGAATTGATCGCGAAAGAGATCGGTCGCTAGGATCTCTTGCCGAAGCTTGTCATGATCTTGGGTGGGAATCGAAAAGAGTTTGCCGATCATCCCAGGCCGTCCACCCGGTCTGGGCATCGACGCAATCGTCTGTACTTTGATCACGCCTGGCACCGCCGACAACTTTAGGGCGAACGCCTCTAGCCGAGCCATCCCCGCAGGAGTCAGTAGTTCGGGATCGGGGTAAACCGCCAGGCAAAGCGTGTCCCCGTCGAACTCTCGTTGCACCTCGTTGTACGTGAGGAAGCGAGGATCGTTTTTGTCGAAGAAAGAATTGATCGATCGGTCGTACTTGGCCTGAAGCGAAAAGGGAAGCAGCGCCAGCGTCGCGACAATGCCTATCCATAAAAGAGGATAACGCCAGGCGATAAGCCACGACGCAACGCGATCCATTCTCCCTTGGGTTGCCAACAAGTCGCTCGATTCGATGGGCTTCATCATGGTGCGAGATGTCAGCCCTCTTCACGATGCTGGTCGAACAGGTCGACATCGAGCCAATCGAATCGGTTGTCGACACAACCCCGAGATGGGGAGGAAATGCCTACGTTTTGTACTCTACGGCACAAAGCTTGTCTAGGTTCGGTTCGGATCGACGTTGCCATCATGCTGTTGGCGGGGTTGGTTCGGCTCGGGGCGATACTTTTTTGGGACGAGTCGTTTGCGAACCATCCCGAACAAGATCCGGATGGATACGTGGCGATCGCTCGGCACTGGTGGACGACGGGGATTTACTCGCGCGATGGGGAATCGCCGACGGCACTTCGTCCGCCAGGCTTGGTGATGTTCCTGGTACCGCTGGTGGCTGACTCCCGTTGGCAGGTAGTCGGTCTGACGGCGATCCATTTATTCGCGGGCATCGGAACAAGTCTGCTGGCGATGAGGCTGTCGCGATCCCTTGGCGCGGAGGGGCGAAGTTGGCTCGCAGGGGTTGTGGTGGCGATCGACCCGCTGCTGGTGGGGCAGTCGGCCCTGATCATGAGCGAAACCGTTTTCACGTTCTTTCTCACGGCAGGACTCGTGGGCTCGATCAGCAAGTCGAGCGGGGCCCGAATCACTTTTTGGACTGGGCTCTGTTGGGGGCTGGCGGGGCTGACACGACCCATCGCCTGGCCGGTCTTGGGCTGGATGACGCTGGCGGGCGTGCTCGGGCAGTCTCGGCAGAGAGCCTTGGGGGTGATATTGTTGGCTCTGGTGCCGGCATCCTTCTGGGTGATCCGGAATGAAATCGCCCTTGGTCGGCCGATCCTCACCACGACGCACGGTGGGTACACGCTTTGGCTGGGACAGAATCCATCGTACTTCGACTCCGTGGTCCGCCCAGGAAGAATTGTTTGGCCCGCCGACTCTTTCGACGCGTGGGTTGGTGAGAATCGACAAAAGACCGCCGGCATGTCGGAAATCGAGCAGGATGCGTTCTACTCTCAAGAGGCGGTCAAGTGGATGAAATCTCAACCGGCCGACGCGGTTTCTTCTGCTCGGCATCACCTCGCTCGGTTCTGGTCCTTGGCCCCGGCACGTGGCTCGGTCTGGGTACAGCGTGGTGTGGCCGGCTTCTATTTGGTTCTTTATTTTCTGGCGGTCGTGGGGCTGATGAGGGGCCGATCGAGAGAGGCGTATGTTCTTGTCGGCGTCGTGATGATTTTCTCGGCCGTGCATGCCTTCTACTGGAGCGACATGCGCATGCGCGCCCCGCTCTCGCCCATCCTTGCAAGCTTGGCTGCAATGTGTCTAACCATCGCCCCTCGGCCCAGCGACCGTGCGTGACCGTCCGAGCGGAAGCGCACTGCATTGCGGTTTAAGGGGAATCGCTGTTGATGGATCGGCCAAGTTTCCTTTGCCATGCCGGGTAGTCTTTTTCGAGGAGTGCCGCTGGCCGATCGGTGTACCATGCGTAGCCGACGCGTCGTTCGTGGCTGATGTCGGCCAAGCGATCGAAGGCGAGGCCCCGCTGATCAGAGAAGATCGGTTTGTTGGTCCCGATGGCATAGAAGCGAGCCCAGATCGGTGCCGCTTGGGGATCTGCGGTGACAATCTTATCGCGTCCCATCGGGTACTCTGGACCTGTGACCACGTCGACGCGAATGCCGGTGATCTTCACCGCGCGGAGCCAATCGACAGCATAATCGACCGCTGAAATGACTTCGGGTGTCGGTGTTTCCAAACTCATTAATAGCTTCACGATTCCAACAGACTCGCTACCGCTCAGCGAGACCAGTTCATAAACCCTCGCCGGCCTTGGTTCGAAATCGATCTCGTCATGCTGGGCACACCATGCCGTCTTGATGCCGTCAACGTTGATTTGACACTTCAAGATGCAATCAATTCCCCGATCGAAGACCTCTTGGAGCGAGTCTCGCTTCTGTTTTTCGACGAAGGAATAAAGAGGTTTTTTCGCCACTTCACGAACGAAGAGAAGAAGCCTGACCATCGCATCGTCGCTAAAGGTGATGTGCCGAGCGTAACCGGTGCCAGGTGGAAAATACTGGGGCCAGCCCCCATGGGGGTATTGAGCCCTCACGATGTAATCGAGACCTTTGGTAAATGCTTCTTTGCTTTGTGCATCGCCGGTGGCCTGGGCATGCCTTGCGAGAAATCTCAATTCATCAGTCGTCGCGCCGTTATCGAAATTCGCTCGCAGTTCTTCGATATCGCCCGCGAAGATCGTTTTCGTCGTGTCGGTGTTTTTGGGCCAACCCCCCAGGCGTGTCTGATAAGACAAGATGTGGTCGCGGATGGTCTTTGCCTCCGCGGATTGGAACCAGGAATCCTCTTTTGCGAGCCATGCTGTCGGTCCGCTCGCGCGAGTTTGCTCCATCGACCACGTTAAGGCGATCATACCCAAGGTGACCAAGGACGATAGATAAGCAGGGTTTCGTCGTGTCGCCGCACATCTCCACATGCGCGAATCCTTTAGTTCGATTGGAAGCATCAGAGCGACCCATGAATAGAAGTAGGCGTTTTCCCGACAGTTCCGTAATGGCCGACTTGTTCAAGGCTATCGACCATCGTGTCCGTATTCCAACTTCTTGTTTCGTTGACAGCTTCCGTTTGAGAGAGCCGACTCGTTGCTGATGGTCGCTCGCCTGCGGAAAGTAGACGGAAAGGGGAAGGCTCTTTGCGGAGAGTGAACGCGAGCTTGGCCTCCATCCATGATGGGGTGTGCCGTTCTTCCGAGTTCAGGGCAAGGCTACGTGATGACCCCCTTTTTAATGATGAGGTTGCCGTAAAGGGCTCGCTCGGTGGTGGCGACGACGGCGAAGGCGATTTTGGCTCGTTCGTAGAAGGCGAAGCGGTCGATCCGTTCGATGGTGATGTGGTTGCCGTCGGCCTGATCGAGGATTCGCTGAAAGTCGGCCCAGACGGGAGCGGGTTGGTCGGGTTGATCGACCCGTTGCATCACGACGGCAGGTTTTTCAACAAAACTATCGAGCGGGAAGAGTTTCAACAGGGGGACCAACAGGTCGGCAACCGAATGGCCGTCGGCCCGAACGACGCGTTTGCCGATCGCTTCGGTGGGAAAGTTGGCGTCCGCTAGGACCAGTTCGTCGCCGTGCCCCATCCGAGCAATGATGTACAGCAGTTCGGGCGAAAGAATCGGATCGATACCTTTGAGCATGCACTCAGTCTCCTTCATGCTCCATTTTTTGCCGTTGGCTTGTCTCTATGGACCAGGATTCGCCGGACAACAAACGAGTTGGCTCGTACGTTTCCTGCGTGAACTCCTGGAGGACGGAATCGACCAGAATCTCGGGTGGTCGACGGTTCATTCTCCGAATGATGCTTCGAATGAACCATGGCGGATCGGCTACTTTTGCCCGCCGCGATCGGGTTCGCTGGCATTTTGATCCAGGTTCCGTTGGAATCGTCGCTCCAAAAGAATCCTCGCCACGCGAGGTCGTGGGATTGCTCCGATAGCGACTCGCGGATTATGGTTAACTACGATAAAGGGAGAGACGGGACCGCCGCCGGCCGGTGAGCCGACGGCAGGCAACAATCAAGCAAGTCGGGTTGGCCAGGACCCTCTCGTTCCACAAAGATGGTCCCGTGTCGTCAGAGTCGGTTGGTCGTTCGATCGACGCGTCCGGCAGGTCGTTTTCATCTGTTGAGCAAGGGAGTGAGCGTTTGGCCTCACTGACGGTCATTAAAGGGCCTGATAAAGGACGCCGGTACGACTTGACGGTCGACCGTCCGACGATTGGCCGTGACGCGACCAGCACCATTCGCCTGCACGACGGCGAGATATCCCGCCACCATGCCGAGATCCGCAAAACGACCAACGGCTTCATCGTCTACGATTTGCAAAGCTCCAACGGCACGTACCTCAACGGCGAGCGAATCCAATACGCACTGGTCAAGACCGGGGACCGAGTCCGGTGCGGCCAAACGGAGATGATTTTTACTTCCGATGCCAGCTCTCCCAAGCCCGACTTGGCCGACAAGATTCGAATGACCTCGGCAGGGAGCTCCACCGATGGGTCGGCCATCCTGTCGAGCTTGAAGCAATCCCATTGGGGGGATGTATTTTCGAAAGCGGAGAATACCGGTTCGGAATGGCTTCGCGATTCGCTTTCCAATTTGAACACCCTTTACGAAGTCAGCGAGGCGATTCGGCGCGTCACCGATGTTGATGAGTTGCTCGAGAAAATCCTGGACCTTGCTTTTGCCGCCGTCGGACCCGACCGAGCTTGCATCATGCTCAACGATGTCGAGACCGGATTTCTTCAGCCCCGAGCGGTTCGCTACGCCCCTGGGGCCGACGAAAGCGAGCGCATCGTCATTAGCCGAACCATTGCCGACTTTGTCGTGGAAAAGCAAGAAGGAGTGATTGTCGCCGACGCCATGCAGGACGCGAGGTTTAACGCCTCCGAGAGTATTGCCGAGCTAGGCATTCGCGAGGCAATTTGCGTTCCGCTTGCGGGAAGGCACGAGAATCTCGGCGTCCTCTACATCGATACGAAAAGCAATGGAACAGACGTTTTGCGAACCCAAAAGCCGACGAAGCTGCACGACAACCATCTTCGATTGATGGTGGCGATCGCGTATCAAGCGGGCGTCGCCATCGAAGATACTCGATTTTACGAGGCATCCCTGCAAGCGGAGCGATTGGCGGCCGTGGGTCAAACCATCGCCACGTTGAGTCATCACATTAAGAACATCCTGCAGGGCCTTCGCAGCGGAAGCTACCTCGTCAACATGGGAATCGAAGGCCATCAACATCCTCTCATCGAACAAGGATGGAAGGTCGTCCAAAAGAATCAGGACAAGATCTACAACCTAGTGATGGACATGCTCAGCTTTTCGAAAGAGCGCGAGCCGACCTTCGACATGATCGAGATCAACCAACTCATTGCCGACGTTCTCGAACTCCTCAAAGCAAGGATGGACGAGTCGCACATCGGAGTCGATTTAGAACTCGACTCGACGCTTGATCGAATGGCGATGGATAGTGATGGTATTCACCGCGTCCTTCTGAACGTCATTTCCAATGCCATTGATGCCCTTGATGAGATCGACCCGCCTCGCACGCTCAAAATCAAGACCGAGCTTGCCTCGAACGGACGATATCTCGACATTTCCATTCGCGACAACGGGCCCGGCATCCCGCCCGACGCCAAGGACCGGATCTTTCAGATCTTCCATTCGACGAAGGGTTCCAAGGGGACCGGGCTCGGATTGGCGGTAAGCCAGAAAATCGTCCAGGAGCACGGCGGGCAGATTCGCGTCGACAGCGAGCCGGGCAAAGGGGCGTGCTTTACCATCGAGATGCCAGTCCGGACCCAGCTTCCGCAGGAGGATCTTCTTTCGCGGACAGGACCTCGCGCGATCGGACCCCCTGCGGACTAAAACCGCCCTGTTTTGCCCGCAAGCCAGCGGAAAGGTCTGTTGGCGGTTCGTCTGGTGCCCGCTACCATAAGAGGGGCCGAAGAAATGTCTGGAGAAGTGGAGAATCTGTTATGAAACGATGGGCGTGCATGTTGGCGGCGTTTGCCA
Source organism: bacterium (assembly GCA_019753235.1). Taxonomy (GTDB): domain Bacteria; phylum Planctomycetota; class Planctomycetia; order Kolteriales; family Kolteriaceae; genus JAIELF01. The sequence goes on along the minus strand of JAIELF010000025.1, from coordinate 15,684 downwards.
TGGTAGGCTGCAACGAAGAATGCCCCAGTAAGGGCAAATCAGAGGGGAAAACTCCCACCTCCCAAACCAGCCTTTCCGAGGGAAAGTCGGTCGTCCTGACCGTGAACGACATGATGTGTGCCGAGGGATGTGCGAAGAAGGTTGAGAAAATCCTCGCCAGCACCCCGGGCGTGAAGAGCGCTAAGGTCGACTTCGATGCGAAAGAGGCTCATTTGATGGTCGAAGAGGGGGCGTTCAATGCCGGCCAAACCGTGGCCGAGCTCAAAACGGCGGGCTACCCCTCTGAAGTCGTTTCGACCCAGAAATAAACACTCCCTTCCTCCTGATGGCAAGCGCGGGCGGGACTAGACTCCCGGTCTGCCGATCGCTACAACGAGAGGCTCGGGAATAGAGATGAAACCCAGCATCGTCGCAGGACGGGCGGTTCGAGATAGTTTCGATTAGTTTCCGATTAGTTTGATTGATAGGCCGATGGCTGGCTTTTTGCCGGCCTATCGGTTCGCGTACGGGGAGAGATGGATGGCCTGTAAGTCGACCGTTGAACGAATGAATCACATCAAGCGCCTCATCAAAAAGTATGCCGCCAAGAGAGCGGAACTGAAGAAGGCAGGCGATTGGTTCGGTTTGGCGAAGCTCCCTCGTAACTCGAGCCCCACGCGATGGAGGCTGATGTGCCGACTGACCGGCCGCAGCCGAGCCGTTTACCGAAAGTTCGGCATCTCCCGAATCATGCTCCGGAAATTGGCCCACGAAGGGAAGATTCCCGGCATGAAGAAGAGCAGCTGGTAACAAGTCTGGCCAGTGGACGACTGGCGTTCTTAGTTTGAAATCGCGGCGCCGGCCTAAAAAGGTCGGCGTTTCGTTTTGAATCGACCTCTTCGTGCCTGATTGACTCCCCTTGCCGTGAACAGATCGGCTGGCAGCGACGTATCTGCAGGGGTCGCCCCTTCGGTGGGGGTGGACAGCAATCGGTCGTCACGATGGGGGCATGACCGAGAGAGACGCTGTTCGACGAGGGAGCAGGCTACAGGGGCCTTCCCGAAGCTCCTTTTTGAGCGAGTTCTTTACCAGCCGACCGAGAGAACGATACACCCAATTGGGTTCACCTACATCACGTTGGAAAAAGTGAGGCAAAATTCTTCATGGGTGCCGGCGAAGTCGTGGTCGAGGCCCGAAACCTCACCAAAATCTACCGTGATTTCTGGGGCCGAAAGAAAGTCGAAGCGCTCCGGTCGTTAAGCATGACCGTCGAGCGCGGCGAGATCTTCGGCCTTTTGGGGCCGAACGGGTCGGGCAAGACCACCACCATCAAGCTTCTGCTCGGCCTGCTCTTTCCGACCAGTGGCGACGCGCTCGTCCTCGGGAAGGGGGCCGACGACGTCAACAAGTTCGAGAAGATCGGTTACTTGCCCGAAGAGTCGTACCTCTACAAGTTCCTCTCCGCCGAGGAGACGCTCGAATTCTACGGACGTCTCTTCAACATGAGCCGAGCCGAACGCCGGCGACGCTCGGCCGCGCTCATCGAGCAGGTCGGTCTTAATCATGCTCGCAAGCGTCTGGTCAAAGAGTACTCGAAGGGGATGGCCCGACGCATTGGGTTGGCCCAGGCTCTCATCAACGATCCCGAAGTGGTTTTTCTCGATGAGCCGACCTCGGGTTTGGATCCGATCGGAACTCGCGAGATGAAGGATCTGATTCTCGATCTGCGGGCCAAGGGGAAAACCATCGTGATGTGCAGTCACCTTCTGGCGGATGTGCAAGACGTCTGCGACCGGGTGGCCATCCTCCATCAAGGCGAACTCAAAGAATACGGTCGGGTCAGCGATCTTCTGGAGATTCAGGATCTCACGGAAGTCCGAGCACGAGGCCTGTCGGATTCCGCCAAAGAACGGATCCGAGAGATCATCGCCGGAGATGGCGCGACGCTGGAATCGATGGGCCATCCTTCGACGACGCTGGAAGATCTCTTTCTTCGCATCGTCCGCGAAAGTCAGGCTCATCCGGGTCGCCGATATCTTCCGGAGCGATCCAGCGAGAAGGCGGACCCTGCTTCGGTTTCGGATCAACGCTGATGTTCGAGTTCCGTTTTCCCGATGATTCGCCTTCACTGACAAGCGACGACAAGTGAGTGACCATGACGATCGAACAAGAGTTCCCCGACTTAACGCAATGGCCGGTGCTGCAAGGCGCGCTGGCCTATTGGGGTCAAACGCTGCTGATTCTGGTGCTGCTGGGCCTGGGAGTGGCGAGTTTTCGCGACATCATCATCCGTTTTCAAGACACGCTTTCCTCTCGGGGATTCATGGCAGCGATGGTCGGCTTGCCGATCGCCATCCTGGGGGGGATCTTGGGAACGGTCCGGAGTTTGGCCGTCGGTTTGCTCGAAATTGTCGCTCTACCACTGGGGATTCGGCGAGTCTGGGCGATCGCTCGCCTGGCCATTCAAGAGTCAATTCGACGGCGCGTGTTGTATGTCTTGCTCTTGTTTCTGGTTCCCTTCCTATTCGCAGGCTGGTATCTCCCGAAAGCCGAGGAGGGTCAGCTTCTGTACCTCGTGGGCTTTACCAACACGACGATCGGTTGGCTGCTGTTGCCGATGGTTCTGTTTGTCGTCGGCATGAGCATTCCCAACGATCTGAAGTCTCGAACCATTCAAACGGTCGTGACCAAACCGATTCGTCGAATCGAGTTCATTGTCGGTCGAGTTCTCGGATTCATGATTGTCTTCACCATCGTTATTCTGGTGATGGGAGGGGTCAGTCTCGCTTACATCTACTACCAGGTTTCCGATCAAGTTCTTCGTGATCAGTGGACGGCCCGGGTGCCGGTCTATGCGAAGGTAGAAGATCCTAATTCAAGTCCCTTCTATTTCATCAAACAGGGTGTTGCCGGCCTCGCGGGGACCAACGTCGGGCGTGAATGGAATTATCGAAGTCACATCGAAGGGGATACGCCGGACGAGGTTCGATGGTTTTTCACCTTCAATCCGAAACAGTTCGCGGGCGTCGATCGGACGAAAGTCGGTATGACTTTTGATGTCTTCAAGACCACGAAGGGGAATCCAACCCGCGACGAAGACGAGAGTTCCGGCGTCTGGGCGTCGTTGGATTTTATTGATCTCCAGAATCCGCAGAACAAATTCGACCGAGCTTTCCGCGTCAACAACAATCGTCTCACGGAAATCACCATCCCGACATCAGTCCTCTCGAGCGGCCAGGTTCTTGTCCGCGCTCAGTGCGTTACGCGCAATCAATACATCGGGATGGCCAAGCACGATCTCTTTTTGTTGGCTCGCGAGCAATCATTCGAATGGAACTTCATCAAAGGGCTCATCACGCTTTGGCTGAAAATGTTATTTCTGACGAGTGTCGCGGTCTCGGCAAGTACCGTCCTCAACGGCTTCGTCACGGTGATCTTTACTATTGGCGCGTATGTTGTGGGACTGGTCCACAACTTCTTAATGGAAGTTGCCGGCGGTAAGATTCTCGGCGGCGGACCGATCGAGTCGCTCGTCCGATTGGTGACACAAATGAATCAACAGGCCGACATCGAGCAGGGCTTCATCCGATCGGTCATCAATATCTTCGATCCGATCCTCACCCGCTTCTTAGCCGCCGTCGGCGCGGTTGTTCCCGATCTTAGCACCATTGAAACAGCCGAGTACGTCGCGAGTGGCTTTGATATTCCCTCGTGGCTCATGATGCGGAACGCACTCTTAGTGGTCGGTTATGTCATTCCCGTCATTATTGTTGGATACTTTCTGTTTCGGGGTCGGGAGACCGCGGCATGAACAAGGCTCGACGACGAAAGGTTCAGTACCTCGTCAGCATGGTGGTTCTTTTTACGCTCATGATCTGGGTTGGGCGTTCGCTGGATACCATGCAACGCCGATTGCAGATCTCGCAAGAGAGCCTGGGCCGAGTCAATCCGGTCAGCGGGACAGCCCAACTGGTGCTCGGTGGGTTTCGTGGCGTGGCGGTCACCCTGTTGTGGCATCAAGCCCAGGACCTGCAGAAGCAAGGTCGCTTCTTCGAGATTGAACCGATCGTCAAGAGCATCACTCTATTGCAGCCCCACTTCTATAGTCCTTGGGAATTTCAATCCTGGAATTTTGCTTTTAACATCGCCGCTGAGTGGGAAGGTGTTCGGGATAAATATTATTGGATCGAGAAGGGTATTGATTTCATGAAGGCCGCCACCGAGACCAATCGGAGTAAATCCGATCTCGAATGGTACGTCGGCTACATGTATTTCACGCGATTCGGGCAGAGTGACGAGAAAAGATATCTCCGCGAACTCTTTCGCAACGATGAAGATTTGGACTTCGTGCAAAGCCAATCAGGCGTCAAGGATAACTATTTGGTGGCGTACGATTGGTTCACACGAGCCAACGGAACGGTTCTCTCGCAGAACATTCCCCCCAAACGCATGGCGCCACATCCTTTTCTTTGTCGGCCCGCGCTGTCGCGATCGTACTACGCGGAGACATTGGCTGACGAAGGGAGTTTCGGCCCGCGGATCGGGGAAGGTTGGCAATTGGCCTACCGCGATTGGGTTCAGTTCGGCCTTTTGGGTGGGAAGGACCGAAGTAAGGATCTTCTCTTTAGGCTCGAGTACTCACCCAGCGAGATGGAAGCGCTGACCCCCGAAGAGAAGCATTGGCGGTATCATTACAACCGCATGGTGAAGTACGACCACTGGAAGATTCGTTGTCAAACAGAAGCTCTTCCAGAACTGCAGTCGGCCCGCGAGGCGATCTTCCAAGCCAATAAGGCTCGCGAAAGTGGCGCCTATGCTAAGTCGCTTGAGTTTTTTGAGAAAGGGCTCCCTCTTTGGCGGGGGGTGATGGAGAAGACCGAGGAATACCGAGAAGACATGCTCTTCAAAGAGGATTGTCAATTGATGGAAGACGACTACTTGAGGCTTCTCGCTCATGTCGGCCGATCAACCCCGGTTCGACGGCCATTCGACGGCCTCGTTCCTCCCTTGCGTGATTCGCTGGCCAGCCAGGTTCAGAAGTCGGCCGACGAAATCAAGGACTTGGTCAAGGGACAACTCGAAGGGGCCGAGCCTCCCAAGGCCCCGTCGCCCGATACCCCGGCCCCCTAAAGTCTCGCCAGGCCAGGACAATCAAAACGGCGCTGCCCAAACGGTACCCTGTTCGCTTTTCTTGAAGCCTTTCCATAGAACTCCCCGGTGCTTGAACCGATCCCGCGGGCGGAAAATAGAGCTTTGGTCGGGTGGTTTTCCGCAACCGAGGAGAGGTCGTCAGCAATTCTGGCCGAGCCCCTCTGCGGGGCTTCTCTTGGCTGACCCGTGACACTTGGATGACATCATCGACTAGCGGAGTTTTCGTTCCATGGAAAACGTGCTCTTAGCGGCAAACCCCGAAATCCCTGTATCAAGCTGGCTTCTTTGGTGGTTGGTGAGCCTCGGGTCTTCTTTGGCCGGCCTCTATTTTGCCCTCAAGTTTTACCGCGAAATGAAGCAAGCCGATCCGGGCGACGCCGACATGATTCGAGTGGCGGGTTTCGTCACCGAAGGAGCGAAGGCCTATCTCGCTCAACAGTATCGAGTCGTGACGATCGTCTTTGTGATCATTGCAACCATTCTGGCGGCCCTCTCTCACTCGACCGGGCAATCGATGTGGATTCCCATCGCATTTCTCACCGGTGGCTTTTTCAGCACGCTGGCCGGCTATTTCGGCATGATGACCGCGACGGCGGCAAGCAACCGGACGGCCGCGGCCGCTCGGACCTCTCTCAACAAGGCACTCCAGGTTGCCTTCCGCAGCGGCGCGGTGATGGGGCTCTCCGTGGTCGGCTTCGGGCTGTTCAACTGCTGTTTCTGGTTCTTCTTTCTATGGGTGGTGATGCCCGCATTTGGTTATGGCTCGCTCTCACTCGTCGAATTGACATCGACGCTTCTCTCAGCCGGTTTAGGGGCCAGCACACAGGCCCTGTTCGCTCGCGTCGGCGGCGGCATTTTTACCAAGGCGGCCGATGTCGGGGCCGACTTAGTGGGCAAAGTTGAATCGGGCATCCCCGAGGACGACCCTCGTAACCCTGCCACCATTGCCGACAACGTCGGTGACAATGTAGGCGATGTCGCGGGTATGGGGGCCGACCTCTTCGAATCGTACTGCGGTTCGATCCTGGCGGCGGCAGCCCTGGCGGTCTCCGCCTTCAGCTTGTCCGGCGAAGGCTCGGGTGAGTTGCAGATGAGCGGTGTGATCCTTCCGTTTGCCATCGCGGGCGTCGGTATCTTGGTTTCGATCTTCGGCGTCTACTTCGTCAAGACGGAAGAAGGGGCATCGCAAAAAGAATTGCTTCACGCACTCGAGCGTGGCATCAACCTCAGTGCCATTCTGGGCGCCGCCACGGGAATGCTCCTCACGGTGATCATCCTCGGCTTTTCCTATTGGGGAGTGGCGATTGCTCTGGGGATCGGCGTTCTCTCGGGTGTACTTATTGCGATGTGGACCGGTTATGCGACCAGCGATGCTTTCGGACCCACGCAGCGCATTGCCGACCAAGCGGAGTTCGGCCCCGCCACGGTCATTATCTCTGGTATTGCCGAGGGTATGCAGAGCACTTGGATGCCAACCTTGATTGTGGGGTTGGGGACGATTATGGCTTACGGATTCTCAACTGGATTTGATTTTACAGATCCGGGTTTGATGTCGCTGGGTCTTTACGGGATCGGGTTGGCGGCGGTCGGCATGCTCAGCACGCTGGGAATCACGCTGGCCAGCGATGCATACGGCCCGATTGCCGACAACGCCGGTGGCAATGCCGAGATGACCCATCAAGATCCTTCCGTTCGCGAGAAGACCGACGCGCTCGATAAGCTCGGCAACACGACCGCGGCGATCGGGAAGGGTTTCGCTATCGGATCGGCCGCGCTCACGGCGTTGGCCTTGTTGGCTGCTTACATCGAACAGGTTCGCATCACCTACGATCAGCTTGGCAAGACCAAGATCGCCAGCGTGCTCAAGCTCGAGGAAAAGTCTCCCGATGAGTACAAAAAGCTGATGGCCGAGGCGGTCAAAGACGGGATCTCGCTTCGTTCAGGTTCGAACGTCGTCATCGGCAAAAATCTGTTCGTCCCGGGCAAGGGGAAGGACGAGCCGGCGACCAAGAACGCCGCGGCGCCAGAAGCCGCGCCGGCAGCACAAGAGCCCGCGATGCAAACGTACCTTCGTTTCCGCCTGGATCCGAATCGACCGGAGATCGGCTATCGGTTTGCTCCGATTGGGCGTGCGACAATTCGTGACTTTGTTGACCTGCTCGACATCAACCCGATGAATCCCAAGATGTTAGTCGGTGTGATGGTGGGGGCCATGCTGGTGCTGCTTTTCTCGGCCATGACGATGAACGCTGTCGGCCGGTCCGCCGGTCAGATGGTGGCCGAGGTCCGACGGCAGTTCAAAGAGATTCCAGGCATTATGGCTGGAACTGCCGAGCCCGACTACGCGGCTTGCGTTCGCATCAGCACTCAGGCAGCTCAGTATGAAATGTTGATGCCGTCGATCCTGGGCTTGTCGGCCCCGGTCGTGGGGGGGCTCTGTCTCGGCGTGGCCGGTACGGTGGGGATTCTCGCCGGATCGGTTTCGACCGGCTTTGTGGTTGCCATCATGATGGCCAACGCCGGCGGCGCGTGGGACAACGCGAAGAAGTACATCGAAGGAGGCGCGCACGGAGGCAAAGGCTCGCCGGCTCATAAAGCGGGCGTGGTCGGCGACACGGTCGGCGATCCGTTCAAGGACACCAGCGGCCCTTCGCTGAACATCTTGATCAAGCTGATGAGCATGGTCGCCGTCGTCTTTACCGGCTTGATCTTGCAGTTCGGGCTGTAACGGAAAAGCTCCGCTTCTCTCGCACGGAGTCGCTTTGCTCTCGCGAGGGTTCATAGGGTCGTCCAGCGTTCAAGTTTTTAGGTCGAGGGGAGGGGAGTCATGGGCTTCCAGCAGACGTCAACACATCGCGCGGGAAAGAGTTCTTTTCATCAGATCGGCCTCGTGCGGGGTCAGTTCGGCGATGTCCCCGAAGATGCTTGGCTCGATTTCATCGCGGCGACCGGATTCGATGGCTGGGAAGAAGCGAGTTGGGAACTCGACTTGGCGGCCTGTGACACCGAGGCGGGGGCCGAGAAATATGCCCAGAGTCGCATCGCCAAGGCTAAGAGCCGAGGCTTAGAAATCTTCACCGTCGCGACTCACTTACAAGGACAAGCGCTCGGCGACGAGCCTTCGGCAAAGACTCTGCAGTTCATTGGTGGGGAAGCGGTCGAAGCGTATTCTGCTTGGCGAAAGTCAGGCCATCAGCCGCCGCGCACCAATCCCTACTTCGTTCCCGACGAAGTCGGCAAACTGGTTCACGCGCAGGCAGCGCGCGATCTGATTCGATCGATTCGACTGGCGCATTATCTGGGCAAGCATCAGAACCGCGTGGTCGCGGTCCCCGGTTTTGTAGGTTCGCCGGCCCATTGCTGGAGCCATTGGTTCGAGTTTCCGCCTCGTCCCAAGAGCATCGCCGGCCATCCCATTCCCGAAGTGCTTGACGTTTCGTTGGAACTCCTCGTCGAGCGGTTCGCTCCGGTCTTCGATGCATGCCGAAGGTACGGCGTGACCTTTGATCTCGAATGCCATCCTTCCGAGCGAGCGATGGGGGATCAGGAAAGCGCGGGCGAATACATTCGGTTCCTAGAGAAATCGGGTTACGGCAAGGATGTTGTCGGCTTCAACTTCGACCCTTCTCATATGGAATGGCAGAACGTCGATCCGGTGGCGTTCATCCGCGAGTACGGCGAGTACATTCACTCGGCCCACATCAAAGGAGTTCAAGTAATTGATGGCTATTGCCGAGCCGGCCGACTCGGGGGACATCGCCCCATGGGACACAAAGAGAACGGCTGGAACTTCGTCACCGCCGGCAGCCGACGTGATGCGGTCGACATCGAAGAGTGCCTCGTCGAACTCAATCGGGCTGGATTCTCCGGCGCGATCAATATCGAGTGGGAAGATAACGATGCCGAGAAGCATGCCGGCGCTCGGGCAGCCCTGGGCTACTTGCGAGCATGCGATCTTCCCCCGTCGACAAGCAGGCACGATGAAACGTTAAAGGCCTGATCCACGCTCAGCAATGAGAGCGCATTCTCCCTAAGACATTTTATTGCAATTGTTTAGGACTTTTTTATTGGTCCGGAAACAAGCCGAAAAGTCGGTCTTCTCAGAATTTTCCCGAACTCTTCCTCTTCAACCGACCTGTTTCGACTAGTCTTGATATGTCCGAGAGTTCACCGCTTTGCCAATATAGTTCCGCCCGCCGCGAACCCTACCTAGGAACGTGCCCTCGTTCTTTTGATCTGCTCACGCAGGAGTCAAGCGAATGGATTGTTTTCGACACTTGATAGCCATCGCGGTTTTTGGCATGGGAATCATGTTCATCCCGGAAGACTTTGCCTGTCGATCCTGTTGCTTGGCCGAGCCTGGTCAGGGAGTTCGTGACAACCGAACCGTCTCCATCGAGCACTTAGGTCCGAAGCTGGGTTGGTATCGCGTTTCGGGCGGCGACGAAGTTCTCGTCACCTGGGGAGAAGAGGGAGAGCTGAAACTTCTTCGCCCGAAGTATTCGGAGCAAGTACGTTTGATTCCTCGAACCCCTTTTCTGTTCGAGGTCATCGACCGTCAGGGCAACTCTGACGGTACGGTTTCATTCGGGCTTCGCGCGTCGCGCGAGAGTGGCGGCTTTCATTGGCTTCATACGTCGACGCTTTCGACGATCGGTATGAGGGATCATCGAGAGATCGCCACTGCTCGACTCCCGCGTCTGACGCTGATCGACGCCGCTTCTTCGCCCGTTTATTAGAGTTTTGCTCCCACCTACAGATCAGCAGGATCGCATGGGCGGAATGCTTCCCCAATCGATGGCCGAGATGTCGATGTTCCCGCCACAAAGGTGAACGCCGATCCTCTTCCCTGGGAAGCGAAGCTCGCCGGTGAGAAGCGGCGCGACGGGGACCGCGGACGAAGGCTCGATGACGATTTTCATCCGCTCGAAGACAAATCGCATGGCCGGGAGAATGTCCTCTTCAGGTACGGTGATCACGTCGTCGACCAGTTTCGCGATGATGGGGAACGTCCTCTCGCCGAGATTGGTTTTGAGTCCATCGGCGATCGTTTGGGTCGACTCGTTTTCTAGGATTCGGCCAGCGGCTAAACTTCGCTTTGCATCATCGACGCGCGCCGGCTCCATGGCAAAGACCTGGATGGATGGCTTCATTCCCTTGGCGGCCAGAAGTGTCCCGGCCAAAAGTCCTCCTCCTCCCACCGGCGCCAAAAGCACATCTAAGTCAGGCTGATCTTCGAGAAACTCCTTGGCGGCGGTTCCCTGGCCGGCAATGACATCATCGTTGTCGTAAGGGTGGATGAAGGTCGCGCCAGTCTCCATTTGAACTCGGTCGGCCGTGATTTGTCGGTCCGCCACGGTCGGTCGGCAATAGGTGATCTTGCCGCCGTACTCGGCCACCGCTTCCTTCTTTACCCGCGGGGCATCCTCGGGCATGACGATGTAGGCAGGGATCCCGCGCCATCGTGCCGCAAGCGAGAGCGCTTGCGCGTGGTTGCCTGACGAATGGGTCACCACGCCACGAGCGGCAATCTCCGGCGAAAGCTTCATCACGGCGTTGGTCGCCCCTCGAATTTTGAAGGCTCCTACCTTTTGAAGATTGTCGCATTTGAAAAAGACCTCGCTCCCGACACGGTCGTTGATCGCCTGGCAAGTGAGGATCGGCGTTCGGTGAATGTAGGGTCGAATCCGCTCGTGCGCTTCTTCGATGATTTTCCAAGGAGGCAATTCAAAAGACATACTTGTTCCCTCGCGCCGGGGACAACCCTGAACAACGGGCTCCATCGAGGCCGCCCTGTCTTATACGCATGCGGTCTTTCTACCGCTCGAAGGGTTAGGCTCTGTCTGAAAAGTCGCTCGTCGGCCCAAGGTCGAGCGAATCGTCCCAGATCAAGGAGGCCGAAGCAGGCGATTTCGAAAGTGAATCGTCGATGGAGGCAGACGATGAGATGGGACGATGCAGCCGACCGACGCCAGATCGGACTTTTCAGACAGAGCCTAGTTTATCTCCGCTCCGGGAATGCCGACGACGATTCGGCCAAGGGGCCTACCTCGCCTGTCGAATCTCGGCCCCTTAAATCCTCGCGACGGTGAAAGCGATCGTTCCTGCCCATGTCGATTGCGGCGATTCGGTCTGAGCGAACTCGAAACCCGACTCTCGAAAAATCTCTGCCAGTCGGCCCCGAGCATTTGCCGACGTTCGGTCCCAACCATCAAGCAATCGGACACTCAGAAAAAGAGCGGCTTGGAGTTGGTTGGCGGGCGCGGTGAAATCGCAAAGATGGACCTCCCCCGCGGGAGCGAGTAGCGACCTCATTTGAGAACTGATGATTCGCTTTTCATCATCCAATAAGTGATGAAAAACCAAGCTCGAAACAATCCGGTCGATATTCCCGAGTCGATCGCGATGATCCTCGATCGTTCCCTCAAGCCAATCGATGGCGAGATTCGCTTGATCCCCTTTTTCTCGGGCCTGGCGCAGAATCGCTGGGTCAACATCAAGTCCCAAAACCGTCGCCTGCGGATGCGTCTTTTTTACGAGCCTCGACAGCGTTCCCGTCCCACACCCAAAATCAAGAACTCGGTGCCCCGCTTGTATGTCGGCTCGGCGAACGAGTTCCGTTTTGAAGCGAATGTCTCGCATCGTCCAGTCAAGAATCGAATCGTAATGCGCTGTGAGAAAATCGAAGCGGAGGGCCGACCGAAATGGTTGTTTCTTTTTTGCCATCAGAATGCCTATACGAAAAGCCAGGTGTCGCTCACTTTGAAAACAGATTATTTCAAAACTGTAAGGAAAAGAGGCCCGGAATCCTCCCGAGACGGGGCTGGTCCGCCTAGAGTTCGATGAGAGAGATTGCCGTGAGTATGGATGCGCGGTCACGGTGGGCACATAACGAGTAGTAAGTCATGGATCAACGTTATCTGAGCACGGCGGAGGCCTCGAAGGCTTTAGGCGTCAGTGTCAGCACGGTGAAGCGCTGGGTGGACGATGGCATCTTACCGGCCCATAAGACGGCGGGGGGCCATCGGAAGTTACTCCTTTCAGATGTTGTTCGTCTTGGCCGAGCGGGTCGCTTGCCGAACTTGGATGTCAGTCGGCTCGAAGTGCTCGGCGGTTTGGATGTCCCCAAAGAGCAAGAGGATCTTAAGACGCTTGCGTGTAAAGCTCTCGATAACGCGGACGGGAATGCGCTTCGCTCGGTGGTGATGGGTGCATACCAAACGGGCCTCGCGATCAATTGCCTCTTTGATGACATCATCCTGCCGGCCATTCAACGATTGGTGGTACCCGGGTCGCCGGAGCGGAGTTTTCGGTATCAACAGGCGCTGCAGGAATGCAAAGGTTCGCTTTACGAATTGAAGAGCGTTCTAGAGCTGCGAGCGACTCAGCAGTGTCCGCTGGCCGTCGGTGGGGCGGGACCGAGTGATCATGATCCGCTTCAGAGTCTTCTCATCCAGCTTGTTTTGCTTGATGCCGGCTGGGATCCGGTGAATCTCGGGCCGAATACGCCGCTCGAATCTTTTGGGGCAGCACTTGCGGAACTTCGGCCGAGGTTGCTTTGGTTCAGTTTCTCGAAACCGTTGGTCGATGATTCGGCCATTGATTCCTTCAATCGAGTCAGTCGAGAAGCTATGTCGCGGGGAGTATGCGTGGTGCTGCACGGTCCGGGGCTGAGTGAACAACAGCGTCGATTGATGTCGTATACGACTTACGCCGATCGCATGGAGCATGTGGCTGCTCTTGCTCAGGCGATGCACCCGGCTCCGAAGATTCCTCGTCGCGGTAGACCGACTTTGGACGGATCCGCGAACTGATTCAGCGATGGAGCGAGGTTTCAACGTCGGCGGTTTAGAATGCGGTTCGACAGATTCCTCTTTCCATCATTCCGTCCCTCCTTGACGCTGGTCCATAGAATAGGACGTCATCAAACGAGTCGTCATGTTCGGTGTCGAAAGGGGGCGAGATGAACGCGTCGGTAGCAAACGGGTCTTTGGATGCGATTCACCACGTCGCGATTTCCGTGAAGGATATCGGCGAAGCGGTCGATTGGTACACGAAGACTTTCCGTTGCGAAGTCACGTACCAGGACGCCACTTGGGCGATGCTGACCTTTTCGAACATTCATCTGGCGCTGGTCTTGCCTGAGCAGCATCCTCCTCACCTGGGGTTCACACACCCCCAAGCCGAAAAGTTCGGCCCGCTCAAAACGCATCGGGATGGAACGCGGTCGACCTATGTCCCCGACTGCGCAGGCAATGCCGTCGAGATCCTGGATGCGGCGTCGGTTTAATAGGGCTCTTGAGGGATAGGGTGACGCTCGGTGCCCGAGGGCGTTGCGATCCGTCTCAATCTGAAGGCTTTCGACAATAGCAGTTGCATACCCGTCATATCCTTCGCATAATGCTGATCTCTCGCTATGCGTCAGACTTCATTTAGACTGAAATGGTCCGAGTGGTTTGGCAATGCTGAGAGCCGCCGATTTCGAGGACGTGCTATTCCCACGACGGGCGTAGCGTGCAGCTTGGGTGATTGCGGGCACGATCACCACCTGCGACGTTCTCTCCCCACGGTGTGTGTTTAATTCCGTCCAGCATCCAACCGTCTTTTCCCAACTGGGATGGAGTAAGTCCATGTTTCGATATTTCCTGCCAGGCTTGGTTCTGGCCCTCTCGGTGACTTCGGTTTCGGCGGCGACGATTGAAGTTGCCGTTCAAGATTTTCAAGCTTCGGGTGTTCTGGCGTACACGTTCCTTGGAAGCGAAGTGGAAAGTGGAACGTCGGGCCTGTTTCGGCTCGGTACGCAGAACCCGGTGGGCGCTCTGGCGTCAGTACTAACGAATCCTGAATTTGGATTCTGCATCGAGTTGACGCAGAACTTCTCGGGCATCTTTTCGACGTACAACGTTGGGGATTTGACGACGGCGAATGATCCGGTGATTCCGGCGATTGGGGCGGTGACGGTTGCCAAGGCGAACTTGGTTCGTCAGCTTTGGTCGCTCTTTTACGATCCGACCTGGGAGAGTGCGGGTCCGTATAGCGATCTCCAGATCGCTGCTTGCATTGCCTTCTCAGGCACGCTTTATGAGATTCTTTCGGACTTTGATGGTGTGAGCTTGTCGTCGCTCGACATCAGTAGTGGCAACTTCACGATCGAAGGGGCTGGCTTCCTGACTCCGGGTGATATCGCGTTCATCAACTTCAACGTTCCAGCCATTGCACAAATCTACATCGCCAACCTGTCGCTGAGCTACGATGGTCCTTTGGCCAATCTGGTGGCTTTAACCAGCCCGACGCAGCAAGACTATATCGTCCAAGTGATTCCCGAGGCTTCCTCGATGGTCCTGGCTGGTATGGGTCTGTTGACGTTGGTCGCCGGCGGTTACCGAACCCGTCGTCGCTCCATCGAAGGCTAATACCATCCCGCTGATTTGATCAGATTCAAGGCCAGCGGAACAAAAGATGTCATCGGCCGGCCTCCCTATCGCAGGGGAGTCGGCCGATCCTGTTTCTTGCGTTGCCTATCGATCGTTGGGTGCGACAGATCGCCTCGTCGGCAATCCCTATTCGCAGGCGACTTCCTCGATCGATAGACTCACTCTTCGAGGGGGATCGGTGAGGGTCTTTCACGGGCAGCAGTTCCGCCGTCGGCCGGCGAGAGATTCGCGGGGAGCGTTTCGGTTTCAGAACCATGGAAGTCAGAGAGTTTGCCGAGCGAATCTTGTTCTCTCCGGATCTTGAGAGCAAGCTTGCGCCTCCCGCCGGTGTCCTTACGGATCAGCGACCCGGGTTACCGACACGGGTCTCGTCTCCGGAAAGAGAAGATGCTCTTCGCTTTGTTGGATCACATTCGGGAGCGAAGATGCCCAAGACGACCGAGTTCGGTCAGGTTCGCACGCGGGGCGTCGCCCATCACATCATGGCCAATCACGAGTTGCAAGCACTCGAGATCATGGCATGGACACTCCTGGCGTTTCCCGATGCCCCGACTGATTTCAGGCAACAACTCGTTCCGATCATGCTCGACGAACAACGCCACACGCGCATGCACCTTCGCCGAGCCCAGTCGCACGGCGTGCCGTTTGGATCGATCCCCGTGAACGGTCATGTTTGGCTTCGAACCCAAGCGTCAGAGTCGCTTCTGGACTACTTGGCTTGTTTACCATTGACTTTCGAAGGGGGTAATCTCGATCACAGTTTGCAATTTGCTCGGCTCTTCGACCAAGCAGGCGATGCCAAGAGTAGAGACGTGATGAAGGTGATTCACGCAGATGAGATCGAGCACGTTGCTTTCGGTCTGCGCTGGTTTCGCGTCTTCAAGCCCGATCATCTTTCCGATTGGGAAGCATACGTCGCTCATCTTCGCTGGCCGCTGACGCCTTATGCTTCCAAGGGAAAGGTTTTTCAGCGGACCGCGCGCGAACAAGCGGGCATGTCCCTCGAATTCATTGAAAGCATTCGGCAAGCTAAAGCGATCCCACGTCGTTCGCGAAACACTCTTGAAGGAAAGGTTCCCGATCCATGAGCCGCAAAATTGTCATTGTGGGTGGAGTTGCC